>NZ_CDBO01000011.1:37892-218701 GCF_000819885.1 Aeromonas fluvialis | reverse complement strand
GCAGTCAGCCCCGCCATGATGGCGCGGGAGGCCTGCTCCACCGTCACCAGACAGGGCATGGGAAAATCATTTTTGGCGGTAAGCGGCGTCTGGACAAAGCCGGGGCGGATCAGGGTCACTCCGATCCCTTTGCTGGCCAAATCCAGACGCAAGGTATCCGCCAGATAGTCGAGGGCCGCCTTGGAGGCGCCATAGGCCTCGGCACGTGGCAGCGGCAGCCAGCTCACCGACGAGCTGACGATGGCCAGCCGTGATCCCGCCCCTAGCAGCGGCAAGAAGGCGGCCAGCGCATGGCCGGTGGCGATCAGATTGGTGTCGATGACACGGGCAAACAGCTCGCTGTCAAACCCATCGCCGACATCCATGTACTCGCAGTTGCCTGCGTTGAGGATCAGCAGGTCAAGGGATGGCAGGGTAGCGGCTATCGCGCTCATTGCGGCCAGATCACGGGCATCGAACTGCAGCGGCGTGACGCCATCCAGCCCCAGCGCCTGCAGCCGTTCGCCATCGCGACCACAGCCCCATACCTGCCAGCCTGCCCGCCGGTAATCCAGCGCCAGTTGACGACCGATGCCGGAGGTCGCCCCAGTGATAAGCACGCGGCCGCTCATGCGCCGAGCCTCATCTTGATAGTGCGCACTACGGGCCCGAGCAGCGGCAACTGCTCGTAGAGCATGGCGCCCAGGTCAAAATAGTCCCGGTGCTGGCACACCTTGCCCGCCTCGTCGAATTCGAGGCGGGTGGCCCCCTCCACCGTCACCGGCTCACCACCACGCAATCTGGGGTGCGAGAAGGTCATGGTCCAGCCGAGCCAGGCCTGCAGCCCTTGCTGCTGCTGACTGGTGATGACGAAGCGACAGTAGGCGAGGCGCTGATAGAGGGCGGCAAAATAGTCGCCAAGGGCCGCCAGCCCCTCGATGCGGTGAGCCGGGTCGGTAAAGACCACCTGTTCGGCATAGACCTCGGGCAAGCGGTGCAACTGCTGTTTGTCCAGTTGCTGATAGAGGCCAATAAAGCGGGCCAGCGGCTCGTTCATCCTATTTCTCCAGAGAGCGAAACATCTCGATGGCTCTTACCCGGGCAACGGCGTGATCCACCATGGGAGCCGGATAATCCTGTCGCCCCTTGAGGCGCAGCCAGTCGTGGGGCTGATGCACATAAGAGGGGGGAATATCGGCCAGTTCAGTTACCCAAGTACGGATAAACTCCCCTTGTGGATCAAATCGTTGCCCCTGAGTGGTGGGGTTGAAGACCCGGAAATAGGGTGCCGCATCTGCGCCGGTACCCGCCGCCCACTGCCAGCCACCGTTGTTGGCCGCCAGATCGCCATCGATCAGCCGACTCATGAAGTAATCCTCCCCGAGCCGCCAGTGGATATGGAGATCCTTGGTGAGAAAACTCGCCACTATCATCCGCAGCCGGTTATGCATCCAGCCGGTGGCGTTGAGGCAGCGCATCGCCGCATCGACAATAGGATAGCCAGTGCGCCCCTCGCACCAGGCGGCGAAGGCATCCGGATCCCAGCTCCACGGCAAGGCCGCCGTCTCCGCCTTGAAAGGGCGATTCATGGAGAGGGTCGGGATCAGCACCAGCAGGTGGCGATAGAACTCGCGCCAGATGAGCTCATTAAGCCAGACAAAGCCGGGCTGGGCCTTGGACTGGGGCCGATAGCCGAGCCGCTGCTGGAGCGCCGCCACGCACTGACGGGGACTGATGATGCCCGCCGCCAGATAGGGGGAGAGCACGGACGTGCCCGCGATGGCAGGAAAATCCCGGGTCTCGCCATAGTCGAGCACCGCCTGCTCCAGAAAGTCGTTCAAACGGCGCCGGGCTTCCGCCTCCCCCACCGGCCAGCGCAGATCTGCCGTCAGCTCGCCGAGCGCCTCATCAACCCACGCCCGCTCGGCCAGCGGCTGCCACGGCAGCGGCTCGCCACGGTGCGCAGGGGCGCGGTGAATGACAAAACCATCCTCGTCGAGGGCCTTGAGCCAGGCGCGGCTGAAAGGAGTGAAGACCTTGAACATCTCCCCCGACCCGGTCAGCACCCGCCCCGGAGGCAACACGCAGCAGCCGTTGAACCAGTGACAGCTCACCGCCTGCTCTGCCAGCGCGGCAGTGACGGTGTGGTCGCGACGCAGCTCATCGATCTCGATAGCCTGATTGGCGTAGAGCTGGGTCACCCCCTGCTCGCGGCAGAGGTCTGCCAGCGCGGCAGGCACCTCGGCAAAGGTCTCCACTCGCAGCAGATGGAGCGGAATGCCAAGCGCCGCCAGCTCACGGCCCAATTCATCCACCTGCGCCAATATAAAGCGCTGACGAATCGGGGCCATCTTGTGCAGCCGCCATTGGGTGGGGGAGACGATAAAGAGCGCGGCGACCGGCTCATCACCGGCGCAGGCACTCTTTCCACAACAAGCGCGCAACGCCGGATTGTCGGCCAGTCGCATATCATTGCGAAACCAGACCAGCTTCATGATGTTTTCCTACCGCGTCCGCTGGCGCCAGCCGCAGCAGGGGCGCCCGCCATCAGCGCGGCAAGGCTCGCCTGCCACCCGTGGGCGTTAAGCCACTCATCGTCGTAGAGGCGACCCAGTTCGCCAAACAGGCGCGTACCTGCGGGCCACCCGGCGGCCAGCTCCTGTTTGCCAAGCCCGGCCCCCAGCAGCACCAGCCAGGGAGTGGCCGCACGTCCTTCCAGCAGGCTGGCATGGCGCGGCTCCACCGCCCCCAGCAGTTGCACCTCATAGCCATGACCGAGCAGCTCGTAAGCGGCCCAGACCAGATCGAGGGGGCCGACCTGTCCCCAGCTCGCCAGGGTCACGGGGACCCCCTTCTCCTGCTCGATCAGGTGGCGGGCGAAGCGGGTATGCAGCCAGCCCAGCCACACCTGTTGCAGCAGTTCGCCATCGGGCCGCTCGCGCCACAGCCCCAGCAACCGCTCCACCAGCGGTTGCAATACCCGACAGCGCACCAGCTCGAACGGGTAGCTCGCCAGCAAATCGTTGAGCTCGGCCTCCGCCTTGCGCTGGTTGAAGGCAAGCAGCGCCTGACTGAACAGCTCCAGGGTCTGCTGCCAGTGATCGCTCACCGGCTCGGAATGGGGTTCGCTCAAGAGCCCCTTCACCTGCCCGATACTCACCCCCCGCTCCAGCCAGCTCAGGATCTCGCCTATCTGGCGAATATCCTGCTCGCTGTAGAGGCGGTGGCCCTTTTCGGTGCGGGCCGGTTGCACCAGACCGTAGCGGCGCTGCCAGGCACGCAGGGTCACGGCGTTGACGCCGGTGAGACGGGAGACCTCGCGAATGGGGTAGATCCCCTCATCAGCGAGAGGAGCAACTTCTTGCGGTAAATCAGACATGACAACGTCCATCCAGCAGAGGTGTAAAGCGCCCCGGCGCAAACCATGCACCGGGGCAACAGAACGGATTCAGAGCCCGTAACGCAGCTTGAGCGTATCGGGGTGCGGATTCAGATAAACCTGCTCGGCGAGATAGGGATTGGGGTACTCGCGCAGGTAGTGGCGGATCAGGGTCAGCGGCACCAGCAAGGGGAAGATGCCGGTACGGTACTTGTCGATGGTATCGGCCAGCTCCTGCTTCTGGGCCGGGGTCAGCACCCGCTTGAAGTAGCCCTGCAGGTGCATCAGCACATTGGTGTGGCTACGGCGGTTGGCCCGCAGGGTCAGCGCTGTCATTAATCCCTTGATGTAGTTGTCGGCCACCTCCTGCAGGTTGGCCTTGGCAAGATTGCCAAGCAGCTTGCCAAGCATGCGGTAGTGGGTGGTGGCATGTGAGAGCACCAGATACTTGTAGCGGGAGTGGAAGCGGATCAGCGCTGAGGCGGTGATGCCGCGAGCACAGAGTTGCTGCCAGTCGTGGTAGGCGAAGACCCGCAGCACAAAGTTCTCCCGCAGGATGGGATCACACAGCCGACCATCCTCTTCGACCGGCAGCAGGGGGTTGGCCTCCATCAATGCCCTGGCAAAGAGACCGATCCCCTCCTTGGCGCTCCCCTCGTTGTTGGCGCCATAGAGCTTGACCCGCTCCATGCCGCAGCTGGGGGATTTGGCACAGAGGATATAACCGGAGATGAAGTCGAGCTGGCGTGCCTTCTGCTCACTGAAGGCAATCAGCTGTTCGGTGACATCGAAGCTACCATTGCTCGCCTCGGCACGGATCTCGCCGTTGCGCTTGACCAGCCGGATGGCGGCACGGGGAGCCCCCAGACCGATAGCCATCTCGGGGCAGACGGGGTGATAGTCAAAGTGAGCGCCAAGATCCCGTTCGCAGAAGCTGGAGCGCTTGTGGCCCCCGTCAAAACGCACCTCTTGTCCCAGCAGGCAAGCACTGATTCCGACTTTAATCTTGTTCATGATGGCGCTCCTTGTATAAGCATTGATTCAGTTATAGCAGTTATACAAAAAAACAAAAGCTGTATAACTATTTGCGACTGATACGACACAAGGAGAAAAAAGGGATCACCGAAAAACGAAAAAAAACCATGGCAAACGCCATGGCTACAATCAAGACACTAGAGACTACTGGAAAGAGGGGCAGAGGCTGTACTTAACACCCATGCTGGAGTTGCAACGCCATGACAGATGTAAGCAGCTATTGCCCTGGGTGTCAGCGGCAACACGTTGCCAGCCCAAACGGTGTAAATGGGCCGGTGCGGCGAACAATCAGCGGAAGACCACCTCATCAATTTCGACCCTGACCAACGGTTGATCGACCAATCCGGCAGGACGGGGGATCTCGAGGGCCAGCGACAGACGGGCTTGCCCCTTGCGCAGATAGGTCTCCGGCAGGCGATTCTCGGCGACCCAGAAACGGGCCTCCTGACGACTCAGCTGCACTCCGTCAGCACTGAACAGGGTCACCATGCCACGCACCCCGACTACATTGCGGTTGCCGGTATTGCTCACCATAAAGGTCAGTGCCAACGGGTCAGATCCCCCGACCTTGTCCAGCTTGACCACCACACCATCGCGCGCCGCTTGTGACAGCAATTCGGGGTTGGTCTTGGCCTGCTCGGTCAGTACCGGAGCTGCAACCGCCACCACGGCTCCCGCCTTCCCATCAGCGACCACGCCCTGCTCGGGTTCGGCCGGTTTGACCACCAGATACTCCCAGGTGAAGTCATCGTTGAGTTGAATCTGCCGACCATCGGGCAGCGTCACCTGAGAAAGGGAGGCTGCCTGCGCCAGCACGGGGGAGAGACACAGGGCAATCAGCAGACGGGAGAAGGGTTTCATAAGGCGAAGCTCGATAACGGGTGAAAGGGCGACAGTATAAACAGTCCAGCCGCCCCTTGCCTATGACAGCACTCACGTTCTGGCTCCCGCATCGCCGCCCACAGGCTAGATGGCAAGATCGTGCCGCACTTGATGCGCCATATCCAGGGTAACCAGATCGAACTCGACGCCCTTGAGAACAGAGAGAATATCCGATTGCCTATCAAAGGCTTGGGCACGCTGATGCTCGGGCAGGCGCACCCGGGCCAGGGTGGTAGCGCCGTCGCACAGGGTATGGAAAAAGACCTGCGCCTCATCCAGCCCCATGTCGGCCAGCATCTGTTCAGCCTGATCCACCATTCGCAGATAACGCAGCTTCAACTGCCGTGGATTGGTGAAGCGATTGCTCAGGCAACCGTTGCCCCCCTTGCCCCAGCGACTAAGCTGGCGCTTGTTGAAACCATAGCGAAAGTCGCGGCTCATCACTTCGTTGTCGGCAAAAAACCAGATGGTGTTAGCAGGCAGGGACCCGAACTGGGCAAGATAGTCATCCCGCTCTTCGACCGCCGCCGGGATCAACAACGGCAGATGAGCCCATTCCAGACGAGCCTGCACATACACACCAATGCGGCGCACCGGGTCGATCAACCCCTCCATATTCGGCAGGCGATCACAGAAGATGATCTCGTCGCTCTTGATGATCCAGTGCTCGATGCCGTAACGCTGGCAATAACGCTGAGTCCGGGCCACTTCACTGCGGCTGCGGGTCGGGTTATCGAGGGTGATGGCGCGGATCTTGACCCCGCTGGCACGGCACAAATCGATGCTGTAACAGGATTCCAACCGCCCGGAAAAAGAGACAACCAACTCGTCAAAATTTGCCAGTCGCTCAATCAGCAGCTGTTCCCTGGCTTGAAAAGAGTGATCATATCCCTGATTCAGGGCAACAACATTGGCCCCCATTAAACGGCTCCGGATGATAAACAGGTGGCTTATTGTGCGGGAAATAAGCTGAATAGACCCTTAAATAGTCTGGTTAAAATTAAAACTTGATGATGATGTCCTGCGATTCGGCTGCCATCTGCTCACTTTGGGCGTCATAAATTCGCAATCTTGCCTGATGCACCCGATGAGCTAGCAAGAAACCCTGCGCCTGATCCAGCGAGCTGAACGTCAAGCGCCCCCCCTCACTGTCGGTCAGGCAGAGGCACTCCCCTTCTGCCTCGATGCAAAGCTGATAACCGCTGCCATCCTTGCAGGCGATGATCAGTGTCGCCTCGGGGTAGTGACTCAACCAGTTGCGAAACCGGCCATGCTCCATAGTGCTCCCACAGGGGCATCACCCCTTGCCGGTGGCGGGCAAACAGCCCAGCTCACCCAGTTGCTGGCGGCAACTCGCCGCGTCGGTGAAGACGATCCCCCTGATGCCGAGGGCCTCGGCGGCCGCAATGTTGGCGGGGCTGTCATCGATGAAAATGCACTCTGCCGGTTTCAGGTCGAACGACACCAGCAGATAGCGGTAGATATCCGGCTCGGGTTTCATCATCCGTACCCGGGCCGACACCACCTTGCCGCTGAAAAAGCGCCAGAAATCCTGATGTTGCTCCAACCAATCGATACTGGCATGGCCCATATTGGAGAGGGCGTAGAACGAATGGCCTGCTGCGTGCAGCTCGGCCATCAGGGTTAGCATAGCGGGATCCGGCAGCAGGGAGGCGGGAACCGCCTGTAAAATGGCCAGATTCTCCATCGCCAAGAGGCCGGTGCGCGCTTGTGCTGCCCGGGCCATGGTGTGGAGCGACATGGTGCCTCTGTCCACCTCCAGCCAGTCCCCATGGTTGAACAGTTGATCCGCCAGCTGCTCAGCCCCGTGGGGCCCCCGCACCGAGCGCACGATACCGACCGGATCCCAGCTCACCACCACCCGTCCCAAATCGAAAATAATCGCCATCGTCATTACCTCCTCCACTGCGCTTTCGCCGCCAAAACAGCGTCAATAGAACATCATTTATGCCCCACTTTCTTCACCGGATACCCTGCCCCCATCCCCGCCCGCGGGCAAGTTTTGCTTGCATCAGACCGGCAAATCCCTTAATGGTTAGGGCGTTAATGTGAGGATCAAGATCATGCAAGCGACATTCTTCTTTGCTTTCTCGTTTATCCGGCCCGCTTGAGGGAAGGCCTTTCGTCGTGTGAGCAGAAAGCAAAGACGAATCGAGCCTCCCCTAGCGGAGGCTTTTTTTTGCATTGATATCAATAAATTACTTGGATAGGGAACAATAATGGCAACGCTCGACGAGATCAGACAAGACATCACCCGGTTGGATCAGGAGCTGCTTGCCCTGCTGGCGAAACGCAAGACCCTCAGCATCGAGGTGGCCCGTGCCAAACAGGCCAACCCCCGCCCCATCCGTGACCACCAGCGAGAGCAAGATCTGCTGGTCGCCCTGATCCAGAAAGGGCGCCTTCTGGGGCTGGATGCCCAATACATCACCCGCATCTACCACACTATCATCGAAGACTCAGTGCTCTCCCAGCAGGCCTATCTGCAGAGCCTGCTCAACCCGGAGCAGCAGGAGCCGATGACCAGCGTCGCCTATCTGGGGCCGCGCGGTTCCTACTCCAGCCTGGCCGCCCGCAAATATCTGGCGCGCTACAAGGATCAGGTGATCGAGGTGAACTGCCAGAACTTCCGCGAAGTGCTGGATGCGGTGGAGTCTGGCCGCGCCGCCTTTGGCGTGCTGCCCATCGAGAACACCAGCTCGGGCTCCATCAACGAAGTCTATGACGTGATGCAGCATACCAGCCTCTCCATCGTCGGTGAGCTCACCTACCCCATAGAGCACTGCATCCTCACCGCCGTGCCGACCGAGCTTGGCCGCATCAAGACCTTCTACGCTCACCCGCAGGTGTTCCAGCAGTGCTCCCACTACCTCAGCAAGCTGGAAGGGGCGCGCCACGAGATCTGCGACTCCTCCTCCAGCGCAATGATGAAAGTCAAAGAGCTGGCCAGCCCGGAGGCCGCCGCCATCGGCAGCGCCGCAGGTGGCGAACTGTATGGTCTGGATGTGCTGGCCGAGCAGCTTGCCAACCAGAAAGAGAACTACAGCCGCTTCATCGTGGTGGCGCGCAAGCCCATCGACGTGGCACCGCAGATCCCGGCCAAAACCACCCTTATCATGTCCACCTCCCAGAAGCCGGGTTCGCTGGTCGAGGCGTTGCTGGTGCTACGCAGCCACGAGATCAACATGACCAAGCTGGAGTCCCGTCCGGTGCAGGGCAACCCGTGGGAAGAGATGTTCTATCTGGATGTCTCCGCCAACCTGCAGACCCCGGCGATGCAGGCCGCACTGGTGGAGCTGACCAAGATCACCCGCTATATCAAGGTGCTGGGCTGCTACCCGAGCGAAGACGTGAAACCGACTACGGTGCCCCCTGTTCTGCTGGGCAGCTGATTGAACTGACAAACCCGCGAAGCAACAAAAAGGCGAACATCATGTTCGCCTTTTGTCTTGCCTCTTCTTCGGCACATGTTTCCCGAGAGAAGGTCAGAATTGGCCCGCCATCAACTGATTGATGTTGTAGAGGGCGCGGGTATCGAGCTCCATCTCGGTGGCATAGGTATTGCCCCGCGGATAGGAGGCAACCACCCGGGCACCGCGTACCACGCCTGCCACCGACACATCCAGCGAGTTGGAGGTCTGGGTCAGATCGCGGTAGCTGCTCTGGCCGCGCACCTGCTGGCCATTGAGTTGTTCGGCCAGCTCGCGGTAGGCATCCATCTTGGATGCACGAATAGCTTGCAGCATCTTCTCCGACTGAGAGGGGCCAGGCTGGATGTCGATCACCGCATACCCCACTGCCTTGAGTACCGGAAAATCATCGGGCTTGCCACCCTGGGTGTAATCCACCACCCGGTTACCACTGCAACCGGTGAGCAAGAGTGCCAACAGGCAACCAAACATGATCTTCATGATTCGATCCTCACGGGGTCAGATTGACCAGATGACCGCCCGGCCGAGCCTGACTGTCACGCATCAGATAACCGCGATTGATCGATGCCCGGCCAAACGAGTTGTTGGCACCGACCAGATATTGTTGTGGCACCAGGCTCTGGGCCGTGGTTTCTACCATCTTGGTACGCATGTCAATGATACGGGCGTTGACCAGGATCCCCTGCTTGTTGCGGCTGAAGGTGCCGACCAGAATACGGGAGATGGGCAAACGGGAAGAGAGCTCCTTGTAGTTGCGACTCAGTACGAAATCCCCCTGGGGGGTCACCTTGATGCTGCCGGTCAGCTTGAAGTCCACCACCACCTCGCCGCGACGATTGAGCTCGTAGATAAAGCTCTCCTCAATCTGCTGCCCCATCCAGTTGGTATCCTGCAGGGTGTCGAGATCGACGAAAGAGGCCACCGCGATGGGTTCGGTCAGGGTGGTCAGCGATTTGCGCTCCATCAGCTGATCAGTCATGCGCGCCACCAGCCAGTTGAGTTCCATCCCCTGCACTGCCTGGCGGGGCTCCCCCTGATCCCGATTAATAGGGTCGGAGCCGCACCCGGTCAATGCCAGGACGAGCGCTAACGCCGTAATGAGTTTGTTCATGGATACCAGTTCCTGTATCTGTACCTGACTTGTTATCGGAACCGTCAGACAAAGCTTGAGCCAGGAGTGAGGCATGATTCTTGCTTTTTAATGGTCATCGTCAGCGCCAACGTGCGCTGCCACTTGGAAAGTGTTGTGATCCATGTCGGCCAGCAGATGCCATTTCCTCAAAATGGCTCGGCGGCCCGCCAACTCAAGGTATTTGCCATGAAATTACCGCTGCTGTTGACCCTGCTGCTGGCCAGCCTGAGCGCCCGCGCCGAGCTTATCGAAGCGCAGGGCAGCGCCGCCATTCTGGGGGGCGATGAAGTCTATGCCCGCGAGCTGGCGACCCGCGACGCCCTGCGTCAGGCGCTGCTGGCAAGCGGTGCCGCCGTCTCCAGCGTCCAGCGTCTGGAAAATGGCACTCTGCGATCCGAGCAGATCCAGATCCGCTCCGGTGGCGATATTCGCCAATACCGGCTCAAGCGGGAAGAGGTACGCAACGGCCGCATGTACATCACGCTAGTGGCCGACATTCAGGCCGAGCGCCAGCTCTGCCAGACCCAGCACTTCGCCAAGGATTTGACACTGGTAAGGCTGCGGATGCGCTATCCGGATCAGGCCAGCTACGGCGCCATGGACGACATGCCGGAGAACCTCTCGCGCCGGCTGTTCGAAACCCTCGCCAACGCGCCGCAAGGGGTCGCGGTGCGTCAATGGCTGGATGAAAACCTGCGCATCGACCCGCTCCACCTGCAACAGGGGGATCGCAGCGCCCTCGAGGAGATCAAGGCGCTCAGCCTGCGCACCGACAGCCAGTATCTGGTACTCGGCAGCATCGACGATCTCTCCATCGAGCCGCAGGGCAATCAGCTGACCCGCTGGTATGAGGATCCCGTGCGCAACTTTCGCATGCAGATCTACCTGTTCGACGGCATCAACGGCAGTCTGATCAACCGCAAGGTCTATGAAGGGCGCGCCACCTGGACCTTCGGCAAGCGGGACCGGGTGGGCAGTAGCAGCGGCCAGTTCTGGCAGTCAAGCTACGGCCAGGAGGTCAACTACCAGCTGCAGCAGGCGGCTCAGGATCTGGTGGCCCAACTCACCTGTGCGCCTGTCACCGCCCGGGTGGTCGGCCAGAACGAGCGCGGCCCCCACATCAATCTGGGCCGGCGCAACGGGGTCAAGCTCGGCGACCAGTTCCGCATCCAGCACAACGCCGACTTTATCGACCCCTACGGCAAGTCACGGATGATGCGCAACCCGGCCGACGGCTTGTTCGAAGTCGTGCAGGTCTTCGACGATGGCGCCATCATCAGCAGCCAGAACAAATATTCGCCGTTTAACATCCAGAATGGGGATTTGGCAGTGTTGGAATAGAAGCCAAGGAGTTACCAGCGATTCCGGCCTCTCCCGCCCTCCTCGTTGGCATGGCTGACCACCGGGCTGGTGTCGGTCAGCTTTCCAGCATCTGACGCAGCCGCTCCTGCGCAACACCCACCAGCAGGTCGGGCTGGAACTTGGAGATAAAGCGGTCACAGCCCACCTTCTTGACCATGGCTTCGTTGAAGTTGCCGCTCAGGGAGGTGTTGAGGGTGATAAAGAGATCCGACATACGCGGATCGCTGCGTACCTCGTGGGTCAGCCGGTAGCCGTCCATCTCAGGCATCTCGGCATCGGTGATCATCAGCAGGATCTCGTTGGTCACCTTCTTGCCTGCATCGCACCATCCCTTGAGCAGGGTCAGCGCCTGCAAGCCATCCTGACACTCGATAACCTCGAGCCCCAGCTGACACAGGGTCTCACGCACCTGATTGCGGGCGGTGCTGGAGTCATCGACGATCAGCACCTTGCGACCATGCATCTCGGGCAGGATCTCCCGATCCAGCACCTCTTCCGAGATGCGGATGTCATAGGTGATGATCTCTGCCAGCACCTTCTCCACGTCGATGATCTCGACGATCTGATCAACGCCATCTTCCGGGATGCGGGTGATGGCGGTGAGGTAGTTGGCACGCCCGGCAGAGCGCGGCGGTGGCAGGATATCCTTCCAGGTCATGTTCACTATGTTGGCAACCTGTCCCACCAGAAAGCCCTGAATGGTACGGTTGTATTCGGTGATGATGAGGTTGGACTCGCTGTCGATGGGCATGGGGCGCATGCCGATGGCGCTGCGCAAGTTGATCACCGGGATAGAGGTACCGCGGATATTGGCCACCCCACTGATATTGTGATGGGAGCCGGGTATCTTGCTGAGATGGGGTAACTTCACCACTTCCCGCACCTTGAAAACATTGATGGCGAACATCTGGCGGGTGCCGAGACGAAACATCAACAACTCGAGGCGGTTTTCCCCCACCAGCTGAGTTCGTTGATCAACGGAATCCAATATACTCGCCATACGCTGATATCCATCTGAATTATTAATCGACTCTAGTATAGAGACTGCCCGCCAGGAAAGGCAGACGCATTTTCCACCAGAGCGACCATTCAGGGCACAGGCTCCGCCAGCGCGCACCGGCTCGGACTCCCAGCAGCGACCTGTGAGTCGGTAGCTTTAACGTGCTCAACTACTTCACCAGCGCGCCCGAGATCGGCGGAGATCTCAACATTCTTTGTAAAGCCAGCGAGTCTCGCGGTTTTTTTTCATTCAGGTCATTGGATTTACAAATGAAAGCAGCAAAAACAGGGAGGAATTAAATAATGGAGAAAACAAAAAGGCCACCGCGATGCGGTGGCCTTTTAGCTTCTTGTCACAAGAAATTGGTGGAGCTACGCGGGATCGAACCGCGGACCTCTTGCATGCCATGCAAGCGCTCTCCCAGCTGAGCTATAACCCCGATTTGTGTGAATGACCGGCAGCCATTCTGAATTTGGTGGAGCTATGCGGGATCGAACCGCAGACCTCCTGCGTGCAAAGCAGGCGCTCTCCCAGCTGAGCTATAGCCCCATAATCGGCACTGAACAAATGGTTCTGGCGGCCATTCATCCTAAATAGTGGTGGAGCTACGCGGGATCGAACCGCGGACCTCTTGCATGCCATGCAAGCGCTCTCCCAGCTGAGCTATAACCCCACAAAGGTTGGCCTGGGTGATACACACCGCACTGCCCTGGGTATTCAATACAATCAGGAATCTGGTGGAGCTACGCGGGATCGAACCGCGGACCTCTTGCATGCCATGCAAGCGCTCTCCCAGCTGAGCTATAACCCCTTTGATTCCAGATTGTTCGAGGAGAATTTGGTGGAGCTACGCGGGATCGAACCGCGGACCTCTTGCATGCCATGCAAGCGCTCTCCCAGCTGAGCTATAACCCCAACTCACCTCGGCGCTGACGAAGTTATCTCCGGCAACGGAGGCGCATGATAGGCATCACCCGCTTTGCTGTCAACCCTAAAATAACCGCGATTGATTCGTTTAGTCAAAATTGCAGCAGTTCGCTGTTTTTACCAGCAAAGCTCGTGCTATCTCTCTGTTTTATGTCACAAATCGGCTCAGGCCCCTATAAAGGAGCGGTCGCGCAGCAAGCCGCTTTCCCCATGCAACGCACCCGCTCGAAGACCTCTTTTGCTGACTGGTAATCAACTTCTCACCCGTCACCCCGGGAAAGCCTTTCCATAAAGGGCATTGCATTTGAAAACCCTTTCCATGACTTTTGTAAATTTACAACACAAAAAGTTGATCTGGCTCACAGATGACCATAGGATCAAACCGTGACCCAGGTCACACACCATAACCATAAATGACAGAGCGATGAGGTAAACCATGTTTGAGAATCTGGCAGTCCTGTTCCACCTTAAGGGTGCAACCACCAAGAACGGCATTGTAGAGAAAGATGCCTATGCCCCATCCACCCGTGAATATTACTTCAGCTACGGCAAGTAATTGCTGAAAGCCTTTCACGGAAAACGTAATAAAACTACAACGCACACATCATCACCCAGCCCTCTCGAGGCGCTGTCCTGTCCGGGCCAGATGTTCCACGGCCAAACCTGAACTCCACCAAACAAGAATGGGGCCCACAGGCCCCATCTTTTATTACATCTATTGCATCGGCTCATTGCCGGATCACTGCTTGATCTCAACAAATGCATAAATCGGCCAGAATGTAAGCAACTGGATAAACAAATCTATGCAGTTGTTTATTTTTATTGGTTTTTTTATATAATGCGCGCACGTCCCAGTGGCACAGCTGGATAGCGCGCGCCCCTCCTAAGGGCGAGGTCGCAGGTTCTTATGTACTATAGGTTTTAGTGCAATAGAAAACATGATAGAGTAGGTTGTTATCGAGGCGTAGCTCAATTGGATAGAGCATCCCCCTCCTAAGGGGAAGGTTGTGGGATCGTGCCCCACCGTCTCGGAATTTTCCTCCATAAAACAATGCGTTGTATGGAAAAAGTAAAGGTGATTCGCTTAAACGCGTATCACCTTTTTTTTATCTATCAGCTCATCTATTGCACTAAGAGCACAAGCAAACTACTATTGCACTCCATAATGATACGTGCAAAGGTGATTTGGTGCGCAAACTTGCAAAGGTCGCAATTGGCATTGGCTCTCTTGGAATGAAGGGGTATGACCTTCTAGACACAGAGACTGGAGAGAGCATCCCTTTCTATGCAGACTATTTGCATACAATAATTTCTGAGCAAGTAGCCAATCAGAAGCGTTCCCAGAACACAATTGATGCAATTGCTGCTGACCTTAAGGTTTTCCTTGAATACGTAATCAACGCTCAGGAGTTGTTCTTTGAGCAAAGAGCGAAGACCGACAGCACACTACTTGCAGAGATCATACTGTCCTACCCTGTTTACCTGACACTCGGCAGCAATTCGTCAGCACCAATCGCGCGAGACACGGCTACAGCTACAGGCCATACCCCAATCAAGCCACAGAGTGCCAATCGCAATCTGAGCTCTGTGAACGGCTTTATTGACGCATCTGCTAACGCTCACCAAAAACTCAAAGAGGCCAAAATGCTAGGTCTCATTGACATAGATGTTCCCTCAGAGAACATCCATGCAGAATTGCTTACACGAAGAAAATTAAGCCTTTCAGAACGAAAGCGATTACAACAGCAATCCGTTCTTTGCCAGGTAATGCGCGGTGGAGCAAAGTACACAAAAACTCGTTTATTTAGCATTAAAGCCTTGCCAAAAGGCGGACATACGGCTGAATACAAATACTTCCCTGTATCACATATAGAGCCGCTCCTTGATGCAGCCCCGACCTACCGAGATAGAGCTCTATGGGCACTGATGTTTGGAACTGGTCTGCGGGTCAGTGAGGCGACACAGCTTCTTGTTACAGATGTCGATATTGTGAATGAAACTCTCAACGTTTTCTCTTATCGCAATCGAATCGAGTGCTTCGAAGGCATAAAGGATGAAGATATAAATAGATTATCCTTTAAGGGAAGAGAGACAGAAGAAGCTTACTTTATTTATCCATTCAATAAAATATTTTTTGAGTCCATCACAAAATACCTTCGACTTGAAAGACCAAAAGGTCTCGAACATAACTATCTATTTGTTACTAATTCAAACCGCAGCCGTGGCAGACCGCTTTTCGCAACGTCTAGATCTAATAGAGGTAGTTCGTTTAAAAAGACTCAAGAGACTATAGAATGTCCATTAAAAAACAACATAGATAAAAGATATACATTACATTCACTCCGCCACTTCTACGGATACTGGCTATTAAATTTTCATAGAACAGCAGATGGACACTCTTTTAGTCTTCTCGAAGTCCAAAATATGATGGGGCATGCAAATATTGAATCAACAAAAAAATATGCGGTTACAGACAAAATAGTAGCTCAAGAAAAAATGAGATTAGCCAATCTTGTTTTGCAAAACAAATCAATTAACAGTGACAAAAATATGCTTTTGGAGCATAAACAAAAAATCATTTCAGATCTGATTGCGGGAACTAAGTCATGAGAGTTGATACAAAAATCATAACAAATATTAATGATGCAACCGCTTGTGCTGAAAAATGGTTGCAGCAAGCGTTTGATGAAGATTATGAATATGACTGGAATAACTGTCGTAGTGAATACCTTACAAAGTTAGTATTGGCAAGCCTTAGAAGATATAACTGGCTTAAACACATTGAAGACGTATCACTGTATTTCAAAAAGAATGATAGCTCAATAGAAAACAAAATAAATATGGTCAGGTTCATTGGAGTGAACCATACTCATGGTCAAAAAGCAGACTCGATGATCTACCTGATCATTAGCTTTCTGTTTATCCATCTTTCATTTGAAGGGCATATTTCTCTACGCTTCGGGCATCAAATACACCTCCCTGCGACACCAAATGTATTTAGATGGTTCTATGTGCGAGGTTTAATTGTTAGCAGTGTGGCTCATGTTTACATGGCATCCACGCCTCCTAGATATGCAGAGCTAAGAGAGTTTTTACCTGAAAAATATAGACCTTTCATAGATGATTTAAGCAATGATAAGCGCTCAACTAGGCAGCGTGCGGCAATGAATATGATAGAGGCGTTAACATACTCTAAAACCAGTTCATTGGATAGCGTTTCCGTAGATATTCTAATCGAATATTATAATGCTAATGAAGAGGCTGCTAGGTACTACATATCAACCAATGATCTTCAAAACAAAATAAGCACTGTCACGTACTTAATCATTTTGGAGATGTTAGATTCAGCAAACGGTTCCACATTGAGCACAGAATATGAAAAAGCAATAGCTAGGAACTCATTTGTCATAGAATCACCTTTGGATAAAAATAGGGAAAAAAATCTTATAAAAGTTACATCAACCGCCAGTGATGTAAAAAAGCTAACTAACAATAATATTAATGCACAAGAATATGAAATTGAAACAGCCCTTCGAGAAATTTCCGTAATTTCATTTGGTGAATATACATTTTCGATTAGAGCTAGTTTGTCTAGCTTTCGGCCATCTGAATTATCACAGGATAATTATTGGAAGAAGACTCAACTAGATTTCGTGGCATCAGCAACCGAATCAGGAACAAAAAAAACACACGAATCTAGATTGGCATACCTAAATTCTTATCTCTTTGACTACCTTCCTACATTTTTTAGGAGTCATCCAAACACACCGATTAAATACCCTTCCTCGCCGGCAGAATTTCTAAGCTTTGTTTTCGTATCACAATCACAGACAATGGAGCATGCACATTTTGGTGAGCATGAAGGCACAATCTATCCAGTTGGACTATTGGATTACATCTACGCAATCACAGAAGAAAAGAGCGCATCTAAAGGTTATTTAAAAACCAATGCCGGACGAGATACAATAGCTGGTATTCAGAGATATTTTGACTATATAATTTCTAAGTTTTCAGGGGTTCCTGCATGTAAATTAGAATCAAACCCGATTTCGGATTTCGATAAAGATTCACATAAGGGTTATTCATATAAGCATACAGTAAAAGAAAAGATTAGTTTAGACTATTGGATATTGCTTCGCATGTATCTCTGTGAAGTAACGAAAGTAGTTCTCGATAATGCAGAGAATGTCATTTTCAACAAAGGAAAAAACAAACATAACTTCAAGGTAAATAAAACTATCGAGTGGTTAGAACACAAGGTTCATATAGAAGAATTTAATGCTTCGTGGTTGCAAGATTTCAATATTGAAGACTGGAGGGATCCTGTTAAGTTTACTCAGTATCATGGACTGGTAAACATGACTGTAATGGCATGGAGCGGTTTGAGAGACTCAAATATCCTATGGTTGGATGTCAGAAACTATTCTAAATGCTGCAAGAATGAATATACAGATGACGATTTTGTAGACTTATACGTCAACACCGACAAGGCAAAAACAGAGCCATATACAAGTCAAATTCCAGGTCATGTTATGCGCCTCTTAGATCGAGCAGCACGGCTAAGAATGAAAGTTAATAGAGTCGGTTTTAACGAACCAATCCATTACAATGGAGAGAGCTCTTCAAAGTGGCCTACGATCCTCCCATTGTTACAAAGAACTCCGCTAAATACCTCACATTATCATAACACCCAAAGAGGCCGCGAGAGCAGTTTTTTGTTGCATTTACTGCTTGAGTTTGAAAAGTGCCTACTAGCACATAACAAAAAAATGATGCTGGAAAATCGAGAACAAATAGATTTTGAATCTTCTCTATATTGGCTTCCATTGTATGCAAACCAAACAACATTTAGAAACACGAAGAACTTTGTTCATGCGGAACAAGACTACACAGCAACATTGAGAAACAAGTCCACCGGAGTAGGACATGCATTCACTCCACTTAAGCGTGCAGTAGTATGGACTCCACATTCTCTCAGGGTCACTTTTGACAGCGTTTGTTCCGTGCTGGCGAGTCCAAAAGCGGTAGGTGAGATTTGTACCGGACAATCAGAAAAAGTTGTAGGATATTACACAATAAACACACATGAGGAATCAGCTTTAATCAGATCAATTCATGATGCAAGTGGTCTTAAAAAGCAATTCCCCCCATCAATTCTAGATCAGAATCGCAATGAAACTGCCAGAATTGCGTCTATCAATGAAATTCGAGTTGATGAAAATGAATACCTAAAAAGGCATGAACAAGGTACAGCCATCAACGACTTCGGTTGCCACAGTATGTCTTCAATCGCAGTTAGCGGTATGCGCTCACCTATTGAGACACTATCTCAAGCATCAGCAAACGAAATATCATTCAACAGAACACACATATGTCCATTTAATAATGAATGCCCTAAAGATGTCATAGCAGCCCTAGCTGGTGAAAAGTGTTGTGCAATCTGTCCTTACGCTATCATCTGCTGTGACCATGCGGTTGCTATTGGCGTTGAATTGAAAAGGCTCGGAGATATTGCAGTAGATTTAACCAAGCAAATAAAAAATGGATCAAATCTCTTGAATGCAGAAAAAGAGAGCCTAAAAAGGGACAGGCAATTAATTATAAAATCAGTAAGTGGATGGTATGCGCGGCATCAGTTTTTGTCCACCCATATTAACTCTCGTAATTTCTATACTGGCTCAAAAAATGATAAATTGGTGAAACATATATCAGGTTCTTTTTCGGGGCAAAACATCATTGATAGACTCATAGAGTCAGATGGTGTTAGTACAATCACCTCCCCCAAGCTTGAGCGAGAAGCGAGCAAGCTTAATCGCCAACTTACTGCTCTTATGAATAAGAACATTGAAGCTATTGAAATACTGGAAGATAACTCAAATAGCGAAGCAGAAGTAGCCCTTCGGTTAATTAAAATTATATGTGATACGAATAGAATAAATGAAACTCAACTGGCTAAAAAGCTAACAAATCCAGCTTTGATTACCTCAAGCATCAAAATTGGTGAGTTCAAATGAAAATATCGAATAAAGACAAGGCTAAATCACTACAAGCATATTATTCCGAGACCACTGATGCTCGGGCAGAAAGAATCTCAAAAATATTAATGGAGCTGATCCCTCTTAAAGTAAAGTTCCCTAACAGGACAAAACTAAGTGAATATGTTGCTAAAAAACTTAGCGAAGAGGAAGGGCAACCTGTTGCTAGCTCAACTATACGTAGAAATAAAAAATATGACGATTTATTAATTAAATATCTTATGAAAGTCAGCCCTGAAACGGTTGCCCACAAAAAAGACCTTGCAATTGAGTTTAATCTTGTCCAACGTAGCTTACAAAAACAAGTTGAGGAGAAGGAACTCATAATAAAAGAGCTAACAAGGAAGCTTAATGAGGCTGATGCTCTACTTGAAAAACGTTTAGCACTTGAATATTCAGAAAAATATTCGATGCAAAAATCCAGAGTAGAAAAGATAGAAGTTTCAGGAGGGGAAACCTACGAGGACTTATTCAATGAACTTTATAAGTTAATTTTAAAGCTTGAATATATAAAATTTGAATTAAAAGATGGCGTTATTTATGACTGGGAGAGTGATGAAGCCATTATTAGCAAATCAAAGTTCCCAAAATTCTTTAAATGGTTAGCGAAGAAAATATAGTCTACAGTCCTCTCTATCGCCAGACACCGGCCTCAAACCGGTGTCTTTTTTACGCTACTTTCGTGCGCCCTTCCTTTTGTATCAATCTCAGAGCCGTCTTCAACATACTGTGGGGTTTCCCTTGCATCATCTTTCCCTGTTTGCCTGCCCCTGCCCATCCTCTACAGCCCAATTAGCTCGCTTGGGGAGTGGTCATATCTCTAAATCCGATTGAATCTTGATTAAGTTCAAAACAATCAAATGGAAGTGTATGATTTTTCATGAAAATGTTGTAGTAACTGATGTGGTGTACGCATCTACGTGGGCTGAATAAACTGATGCGCTTTGATACATAGATCCACTTGTGGGTAGGATAGAGATGGCAAGAATCCTGATGACTCGCGCCCTTGACGACAACGGCCATATCGTTGATGTCAAAGACGTTGTTAGTGGCAAAGGATGCAATTGCACATGCATCGGTTGTCAGGGCGCAGTCTGGGCAATGAAAGGGCCAATTAAAGCCCATTATTTTGCTCATGAGCCTAACTCAATCGAACAGGACTCCTGTACCTGGAAGCCGGAAACGGAAATACATATCCTAGCTAAAGAGGTTTTAGCAACTGACAGGCAGTTGTTACTGCCTATTGGAACTATAAACCCAATACATCAAAATATATCCTTTGATGAGATGGCATGTGAGGTTTATGAAGGTCGAGTTATACCTGATGTAATCGGATTCATCGATGGAGAGAAGGTTCTCATCGAAGTTGCAGTTACGCACTTTTGTGATCGAGGGAAAATTAAAGAATTAAAACGGGTGAATGCAACCTGTGTTGAACTTGACCTGAGTGGATTTCGTGTGAAAGGAGAGATAATCTCAAAAGAAGAGATAAGAGATTATCTAAAAAAATGCCCCAAAAAATGGGTATCTGTGGCCCCTGTTGGCAACTTCTCCGAAATGATGTATACGCACAATAGACAGCAGTTACTATCTTTACAGAATCAGTATTCATCTTTGAGTGCAAAGCATGATGCAGAGGTTAAAAGGCTTAATGCAGAATACAATGCGATAAAAAATACGAGTCAATCTGAGCTGAGTGATATGCAACGAGTCATTCAACAGTCTCGGCATGCAGAAGGCAAGGCTAACGCAATTCTGAGAAGATGGGAGAGAGTATTAAAAGAAAAAGAGTCGTCCATTTTAGAGGCACAGGAAAAAATAATCCTATTGGAAGATCAATACAGAAGCTTTGAAATGGAGTTAAAAGACCATCTTTATCATATGCAAGATGAAATCGATAAAAAGCAAGACTTACTACGCGACCTTCTCAATTTAGATGAACTTAAGGCAGGGTTTTATTCACAGGTTGATGATATAAATAGGACAATTAAAGCCAAAGAGGCTCAACTTGATGCTGGAGAGCTAGAAATAAGTAGGCGTACAACCTCTTTAGATCTCATACAGAAAAATTTAAATGATAACATAATCTCACTACAAGGACGAGAAGATGCTCTAACAGAAAAATCCAAAGACTTGGCAAGCATCGTGGATATTAAATCAAGAGAGCAGGCTAAAGTAATGTTTGAGCAGTTGCTAAAAGAAAAATCAAATGAGATAAAAGCACTGGAGGAAAAAGAAAGGAAAGCAAAAAAAGATATTGATGATTTAAGGCGAAAATATAGTTCATTTATCAAAATCCCATGATTTTCATATACAGATTGTGCATATGCAACATGCATACGAAACCACTTTCTATTCAACCATCAGTTGACAGCACTGCTAGGTCTTGTTTGACCTCAAGAGCATCAGTCCGCTTGAACAGTAACGGCCTATGTTAACCACACTTATATGACCTCGCCCACAAAAAAACAAAATTTCAGTCAGTTAGACCGTTGATTGTGGTTTTCCGAGAGAGCTATAACTATAGGCAATGGGGGAAGCAGTCCCTGAGTGGGCATCTCTGCACTGCCAAGCTGTTACGCTGAGAGGAGCTCGGTCTCGCCCGCCGTGTACAGTCACAAGGTGAACACTCATGTCTTCACAAAACCCAACAGAAGACCGTTCCCCCTCCACGACAACACTGGAGCAATTCTCTCTCGTATTGGGTGGCCCACTTTATCAATTGTTAAATCGCGCTCATCTTGGCGATGTCTCATCCCATCTTCGACTACGCATTTTGGTGCTTAGTGGGTTGTGCTGGATCCCACTTCTGTTGCTCTGCTCCTGGGAAGGCACATTGCTTGGTGGGGTTACGGTTCCTTTCTTGCTGGACATTGAATCTCAGACCCGTTTTCTGATTAGTGTGCCGCTCTTGGTTTTTGCAGAACTGATCGTACACCAGCGTATTCGGAGCATCATCGCCCAGTTTCTGGAACGTCATCTTGTTCCCGAGACAAATCTTGCTGATTTTCACCGTGCAATAAGCAATGCGATGACTTGGCGTAACTCTGTGGCCGCTGAATTGTTCCTACTGTTACTTGTATTCTCTAGTGGCTATTTCGTTCGCACCAGCACCTTTGTGATGGAGTCCTCAACTTGGTACATCAATCTAAGTGATGGTAAGGAGCATCTATCTTTTGCTGGTATCTGGTTTTTCTGGATTAGCATCCCTATTACCCAGTTTCTTATGCTGCGATGGTTCTACCGCATCTTCATCTGGGGTCGTCTACTGTGGCATCTGTCACGCATTCCCCTCGACCTAATACCAACACATCCAGACCGAAACGCTGGTCTAGGATTTTTAGGAACATCAGCATACGCATATTCGCCGCTACTTATGGTCTTTGGCGTACAACTAGCTGGTTATATCTTAAATCGCATTCTACATGATGGAGCCGTGCTCACGGCCTATAAACCGGAGATTGCTCTGCTCGTGGTGTTCGGTCTAGTGCTCGTGCTTGCCCCACTTACTGTTTTTGCCACCCAGATCATGCAAGCCAAGCGTCAAGGTCTACGTGAATACGGTGTCCTTGCCGCTGAATATACCCGAGATTTTGAAGGTCGATGGTTACACAGCCAAGATCGAGATAATGAGATCCTACTGGGGTCTGCCGATATCCAGTCTCTGGCTGATTTAGGTAATGCATATGCCGTGATCAAAGAGATCCGCCCCCTTCCATTTAGTAGGGATACGATCATGCAACTCATTATGGCGACATTGATACCCTTCATACCTCTTCTCTTTACCCTGTTCTCGTTCGAAGTAATTCTCGATAGAGTAATAGGAATCATTTTCTAATATAGGGCTGCATGCTTTCTTAGTCCTCCCTGGAGACACTAATAAAACCTGTGACTTAGCCGCAGAGCTCTCCCTTTTATCTGTTCGTTGTAAGCACCAAAAATGGTGAAAGCATCACACAATCCAAGTCTGTAACGGGCTACTATGGTGCTATGGTTCATTAAAGATTAACTTTATCAACCTCTTGCTTTATAACAGAGTTGCTGGATGTGAAAACTAAACCATAAAACGGATAGACCTGTCGTTAAACTGCCCAGAACAAGCTGCATCCATATCTGTGCTGAAAAACAGGTTTGAATGAAGTGCATGGAGCACAGAAGATGAAAAACTATGGGTATCTCTTTTTCTTTGGCATAGCAACCTCCACCTGGGCTGTTGACAGCCCCGCGACCTCGGATGCCAAATCTGCGACTGAACTAGCCAAGAAGCTTGCGAATCCTGTAGCTTCCCTGATCAGTGTCCCTATTCAGTACAACTATGACGAGTTAGGTGGTTCCAACGCGGGTGCCGCTGTCAATCGGTTGTATATTCAACCCGTTATCCCATTCTCACTCACCGAGGATTGGAACCTGATCACAAGGACGATCATTCAAGGTGTCGAGCAACATGGGTTTCAACAAAACGCTTTAAACACATCTGGTACTGGAGATAGCACAGCAAGCCAATTTTTCTCCCCTAAAGATCCTACTGATGGAGGCTTGATCTGGGGCGTAGGCCCAGTTGAACTGCTGCCCACTGCGAGTGAAAGCGTACTTGGTACAGAAAAATGGGGCTTGGGGCCAACGGGTGTAGTGCTCAAGCAGACTGGGCCTTGGACTGCTGGGCTTCTAGCCAGCCAAATTTGGTCTGTTGCTGGTCATAATGATAGAGATGATTTGAATGTCTTATCATTACAGCCTTTTTTTAGTTATACAACTGAAACGCATACAACAATCGGTATATACACGGAATCAACTTATGATTGGTATGCAAGTCAGTGGTCAGTGCCAGTGATTGTACAAGCTGGGCAGATTTTTAAAATCGGATCCCAGATCATGCAATTTTCTATAGCAGGGAAATATTGGGCTGAATCACCAGAGAACGGATATGAGGGTTGGGGTATTAGAGGACAGCTAACCCTGCTATTTCCTAAGTAGTAATGGATTTACCGTTTAGGTCTATTGTGTTTTTGTTATAGAAAGGCGTATTTAAAGCAATCGACATTAAGAAGGATTTGAGCTATGTCGAAACAGGTAAGTGGAATACCAATCAAGAGAAGTAAAATAAGTCTATTGATTGGTTCTTTTTTTTTACTTTCAGCATATGCAGGTGTTGATGCAGTCGCAGCTGAAACAGATGTTAAAAGACCCAATATTGTAGTCATTTTAGGTGATGACCTCGGTTTTTCCGATCTTGGTTCATTTGGGAGTGAAATCAACACTCCCACTTTTGATGCTCTGGCAAATGAAGGTGTTCGATTCACCAATTTCTATACAAATCCAAGCAGCTCTCCTACTCGCTCTACAATGCTGACAGGTATAGACACACACCTTAATGGTCTGGGCAATATGGATGAGTGGACGGCTCCTAATCAGAAAGGGGTGCCTGGCTACGAAGGGTATCTAAGCAAGCAACTCGTTACGCTTCCACAGTTGCTCAAAGATGCCGGATATCATACCTACATGGTTGGTAAGTGGCACTTAGGGAAAACCCCAGACCTCATCCCTGCGGCAAGAGGCTTTGAGCGTGATTTTTCGCTACTTGATGGAGCTGGTAGCTATTGGGATATGACCAATTTTACAGCGGCCTCATCCAAGTCAGTTTTCACTGAGGACGGTAAGTACCTTAAAGAGTTACCAGATGATTACTATGCAACGAAAACATACACAGATAAGTTGATTGAATTTATTGACTCAAATAAAAATAGTAACAAGCCATTCTTTGCATATGTATCACACCAAGCCCCTCATGACCCATATCACCTTCCAAAGGACTGGCGCAATCGTCATGTCGGTGAATACGATAAAGGGTGGGATGCAGTACGAGAGCAACGCCTTAAAAAACAGGTTGAACTTGGTATTATGCCAGCAGGAACGAATCTTGCCGAGAGAATGTGGTTTGTCCCAGATCCCATAGTTTTAGCTCCCGCCAGTCGCGCTCTGCTAGGTAAAAAGATGGAGCTCTATGCAGGGCTGGTTGAAAACCTCGATCATCATACTGGACGGCTGATACAGCATCTCAAGGATATCGGCGAATATGAAAATACAATTTTCATTGTCTTTGGAGACAATGGTGCCGAGGGTACAGATCTATTTGAGCAGATTGCTGGAACTCCAGGGACGCGGGATTTCTTGCATGCAGCAATAAACTGGTCACAGACACATCCCAATTCATGGGGAGATCCTGGCTCTTATGTGGCTTATGGGTCAATGTGGGCTCAGGTATCGATGACGCCATTTAGTCAATATAAGGGATGGGTCGCGGAAGGCGGTATTCATAATGCATTGATCGTTAAGGGGCCAGTAGTTAAACGGCAGAATGGCAGCATCAATAATGGAATAATGCACGTAGCTGATGTGATGCCAACCTTGCTGGAGGTTGCAGGTGCCAAATATCCAGACTCATATCAAGGCCATCAACTGCCACCCTTAGCTGGAAAATCATGGCTGCCAACCTTGGCAGGAAAAGCTGAATCACCTCGAACAGTGCAGGATTATATTGCCTGGGAAGTCTTTGGCAATCGAGCCTTACGGCAAGGAGACTGGAAAATTCGTTGGCAATTTAAGCCATTTGGCAAAGGTGAATGGGAGCTGTTCAATCTTGCAGATGATCCTGCTGAGCGCTTAGATCTGACATCTAAAGAGCCAGAAAAGCTCAATGAAATGCTAAAACTCTGGGATCATTACGTGAAGACAAATAATGTCATCATTCCAAGTAGATCCCCATTCGAAACATTGGATGATGTGCTTCCGATGCGAACACCTGTAGAGACAGGTTATCCACCATTGCTCTATAAGAAACAGTTTGTTCCCCCTCCTGAGATGGTGGAGAAACAAGATAAATAAACATGAAAACATTCATCAGTAATTGTGAATGTCAAATATACAATGGTGGAAGGATATTATGAAAATAAAAAATCTATCAAACTTGATTATGAGCGCTATGTTTACCGCCATCACGGTTGTGCCAGCTGTATCACAAGCACAGGAGGTTCCCGCTCGTTTTTATCTTAAAAGCCTTGCAGGTGGTAATGCTGTACCTGTTATTTACAAGAACATTTCAGGTAACACCAACCCATTCGACTTTGCTCATACAGTAACGCCAGGAGCCAGTTTTGAAGCATCAATGTTTCTTACTGGCTATGCCAAAACACTCTCAATCATGGATCGCTCTGCTTTAGTTGCTTTCATTGTGCCTATGGGCAGAATATCAGGCGATGTCAATATTGGCGGCAATACGGTTCACCAATCCGCCAAAGGGTTTGGAGACCCGATGATTGAATTTGATGTCAATCTAATCGGGCCTAAAGCCCAGACAGATCTTCCTGCGGCTATGCGTTATGAGCCAGGGTTCTCGATGGATGTCTTGGTCGATTTGGGATTGCCCATCGGTGAGTATGATAGCGATAAGCCTCTGAACTTGGGACAAAATCGCTGGTATGGCCGTATCGGCCTTCCCATGACTTGGCAAATTGGCTCTTGGGTTCCTGGCGAGCGTACTACATTCGAATTGCTCCCTGCGGCTTGGGTCTTTGGCAAAAATGATGACTTCATGGGTAAATCACTGGAAACAGACCCCATGTATAGGCTCGATGCACATCTGACTCGTGATTTTAATGAACGCCTGTGGGGCTCACTCGATCTTTCTTTGTACAATGGAGGCAAGGCATCAATTGATGGTGTTGATGGAGACAAAATGAGTAGTACCGCAGTCGGGCTGACACTTGGTTATAACCTTGATGACAATATGAGCTTGACAGTAGGCTATATGTCAACGATCAACGATGATGCACCAGGTGAAATGAGTATGGATAGCTTCATGATCTCCTTTATTTATGGATGGCACCCATTGATTGAAGGCTCAAAAAGACTTAATCATGGTAAATAAAGGCATGATATGAGTGAACAGGGTTGTATTTACTGATTTTAATAGCTTTATAGTAAATACGACCTTGTTCGTTACGTAGAGCATTTGTGAGTTTAACTAAATTGAGCTATCTGTATGCATTCAAATGAAGTAGATCCACCGCTATCACTGCCACAACTCGCTGATGGTGATTATTACGCTTTTCATACAATGATAAAACCTAGTGGTGCTCAATGTAATCAAGACTGTGCATACTGTTTTTATTTACACAAAGAAGACTTGTTGAGACAAGGTAAAGTACCACGCATGAGTGAGTCACTTCTTGAGGCTCATATTCGTCAATATTTAGCTGCTCAGACTGGCCCCGTTGCTGTGTTTACTTGGCAGGGAGGGGAACCAACATTAATGGGGTTGGATTTCTTCCATCGCATAGTTGAATTACAAGCGAGATATGCTCGTGCAGGCCAACGAGTAGAAAATGATCTCCAAACCAATGGCGCACTACTTACAGCTGAATGGTGTGCTTTTTTGAAGCAACACGATTTCGTTGTCGGTCTTTCAATTGATGGGCCGGAGGAACTACACAATATATATCGATATAGCAAAGGAGGAAAGCCAACATTTGATAGAGTTATGAATGCAGTCGAATTATTACATAGGTATAATATTCGGTTCAATGCACTATGTGTTGTGAATAATAAGAATATTAACAGCCCACTTCCCGTCTATGAATTTCTAAGAGACCAGGTGCGTCCTTACGTCATTCAATTTCTCCCTGCTGTCGAGCCTATTAACTTCCAAAACACAGCCCCAGGTTATTGGGAGC
Organism: Aeromonas fluvialis; assembly: GCF_000819885.1. GTDB lineage: Bacteria > Pseudomonadota > Gammaproteobacteria > Enterobacterales > Aeromonadaceae > Aeromonas > Aeromonas fluvialis. The sequence goes on along the minus strand of NZ_CDBO01000011.1, from coordinate 190,789 downwards.
TATCTACGCTCCCCATTAGTGGGACAAGCAGGGCCAAGCCTGGTCAGCCTGACTCGGTTGTCGCAGAGTGGTCAGTCAGTCCTGATGATTGGGGACATTTTCTTACACAAATTTGGGATGTATGGCTTTCAGAGGACTTTGGCTCCGTATTTGTAGATCAATTTGAAAACGTGATCAGTCAAATGCTCGGCAGAGGAGCTCAGTCATGTGTTAGTGGGCAAATTTGTGGAAAAGCAATTGCGATAGAACATAATGGTGATGTGTATAGTTGTGACCGCTTTGTGTATCCAGAATATCGATTAGGAAATATATTGCATGTTCATCAAGGAGAGATGGCATTTTCTGAGCGTCAAAAGGAGTTTGGGTATGCCAAGCACAAGTCTCTTCCAAAATATTGCAAGACCTGCTCATATTTGAAATTGTGTTGGGGGGAATGCCCCAAGAATCGTTTTGTCAGAACACCAGATGGAGAGGCAGGGCTAAATTATCTTTGCCCTGGCCTCAAGATATTTTATAAAAAAACGCTGGCCGACCTACCTGTCATTTTAAGAAGGCTTAAAGCTAGATGAGCACTGTCGATAATAGGGAGGTTATCACAATGAACAGTTATTTTAGATACTGTATTTTAAAATACGCCTACCAAACTATTTGGCTATCTTTATTTTTTACCTGCATTCTCCCTAGCGTTAGTTATGCAGATGAAAGACCTAAAGTTTGCTTGGCGTTGAGTGGTGGTGGCGCTAGAGGTGCTGCTCATATAGGTATTCTAAAACGGCTAGAGGAGATGAGAATACCTGTTGATTGTATTGCTGGCACCAGCATGGGATCTATTGTTGGTGGCCTTTATGCATCAGGAAAAACAGCAGATGAAATAGAGAAGGCACTTGGTGCGATGAATTGGGAATACATTTTTAATGATGACCCCGCACGACAAGATCTTCCGCTTCGTCGAAAGCAAGAAGAACGGCTTTATCTGATTGACGCAAGGCCAGGTGTTACCGATAAAGGTGAACTTAAATTCCCAACAGGTGCTATACAAGGGCAAAAGTTTTCACTTGTCTTGAGAGAGTTAACACTGTCTGTCAGTACAGTCACGGACTTTGATAAGTTACCAATCCCATTTAGAGCTATAGCCACTGATATTGGTAATGGCAGTGAAGTCGTTATAGCTAACGGAGACCTAGCTACTGCTATGCGAGCAAGTATGGCCGTTCCTGGTGCATTTGCTGCGGTGCAGCAGGGTGACCACTTACTTGTTGATGGTGGTTTGACCAACAACCTTCCGGTCGATGTTGTCCGTAGCATGGGCGCTGATATAGTCATTGCGGTCGATATTAGTTCACCATACATGCCAGCAGATCAAGTGACAGATATGTTTGCAATTACTGCTCAGATGACATCCATCATGACGCGAACTAACGCTGACCGTCAAATTGCCTCCTTGCATCAACAGGACATACTTATTGAACCTGCACTTGGTGATATTGGAAGTGGTGACTTTGATAGAACAAAGGATGCTGTGAAAATTGGCTATGAAAGTGCAGTTCAGGTAAATAGTAAGCTTAAGGCACTGAGCCTATCTGAATCATCATATAATAACATGCTGCTCTCTAGAGCTCATCCTGAGAAAAATGAGCCAACAATTGATTTCATTAGAATAAAAAGTAATGCTAATGCTGATGATGAAGTTATTGCACAACGAATAAATCAGAAAATAGGAATGCCACTGAACCGAGAGATATTGGAGCAAGACATTGGCGCTGTTTATGGCCTTGGCTTATTTCAATCGGTAAGTTATGACGTAATCGAAGAAGATGGCAAGAAAGGACTTGAGGTTGACGCTAGGGCAAAAAGTTGGGGACCTAACTATATGCAGTTTGGTTTGGAACTTTCGAGCTCTGTACAGAAGGATGATAGCTACAATCTGGCGCTTTCTTACCAGCGTACCGATATAAACTCACTGGGAGGTGAGGTTCGTGGTGGCGTTCAGTTCGGAAATGAACCAAGAATAGGCATGGAGTGGTTCCAACCATTTGATATGCAGGGGCTATATTTTTGGCAGACTGGTGCTTCTTACGGTTCTTATGATGTCGGTATTTATGACGATGATGGTAATCATCTTGCTGTTTACCAAGTAAATGAAGCGAAATTGGATGCCGCTTTGGGACGAGAATTTCCACGCTATGGAGATCTTCGCATCGGCTACCGCTATCGAATTGGTGATGGTGAGTTAAGTACAGGAACTCCTGGTTGGGATTCGTTTAATTATGAGACTGCTCAAATATATACCAGGTTCTCAGTTGACAGACTTGATAATCTTAATTATCCGACCTCTGGTTGGCTTAGTCTAGTTGAGTATGCCAAGGCAGATCCTTCATGGGGAAGTGATAGCTCGTTTGATCAACTTAATGCAAGTGCGAGCCTGTTTACTACTGTCTATGGCAGTCATGTACTGGGATTATCTGGTGTGGCGATGACAACGATAGATGGAACTGCACCCATTCAAGATCTATATCGGTTTGGGGGCTTTCTAAATTTATCTGGTTATACGGAAAACTCTCTTTCTGGTCAGCAGGCTGGGGTCATATCAGGCATTTACTATCATCAATTCAAAATAATACCATTGCTTTCTTGGTACTTAGGGACTACCGTGGAATATGGTGGGGTATGGGATAACAGGAATGATTTCGGCTCAAATCCAGAGCTGGCTGGTAGTCTGTTTTTAGGGGCGAACACTCCCCTCGGGCCAGTCTATCTTGGTTATGGTTATGGAGAAAGTGATAACAAAACCATATTCTTTTATTTAGGTAAGCCACTGTTTTATTAGAACTACGTTTTTAATTTTATTAGCAATAGGAATGCATAATGAAAAATACGAAAATCGCAGTTTTACTTTCCGCCATAATGCTGACAGCTTGTGCTGGGTCTGGCTCGTCAAGCTCAACAAGTAGCGACATTCCTCGCTCGGGTTATCTTGGTGATTACTCAATGTTGACGAAAGCACCTGGTGATTATCAAGGTGAGATGTTACGTTGGATTAATCCAGAAATGGTTAAGGGTAAGTATAAGAAAATCATTATTCATCCAGTGGCATTCTACCCTTTACCAAAAGAAGGTTCACAGGTTAAACAGGAAAACCTCGATAAAATATCCGCTTATCTTACCCAGCAACTTATGCAGGAAGTTAGCAAGAGCTATGAATTAACGAATACTCCTGGTACAGATACACTGGACTTTAAACTAGCTGTAACTGGTGTTGCTACGAGTGTCGAAGGTCTTAAAGCTTATGAGGTTGTACCTGTAGCGTTGGTATTAGCTGGAGCCTCAACAGCGCTAGGATATCGAGACAAAGTTGTAACTATTTCTGTTGAAGGTATTCTCACAGATTCAGTGACCAGTGAGGTTATGGCTAAAGGATTGCGTCAGGGTGTAGGTGAAAGTCTCACTGATGATAAGCAACAGTTAGAAGTCGAGCATGTAAAAGCTTTATTTGATGAATGGGTAAAAGTTGCTACTTCACTTGCAGCTAAATTGCGTTAATTTTTAAAAGGCCCCAGCATAGTAATGCTTTGGGGCCTTTATATAAAAAATAAATAAAGTGAATGGTGACAGGTCTCGAATAATAAAGGCTCCTCTTTGGGGACAGTGAACAGTCACATATATATGTGATAGAACCAAGATCATCGGAAGGCATTCTTAGTCATGAGTTCTGCTTACAGCGATACATGGCCTCATCCGCCAAACGGAGCAACAAGTTTAGATCTGGTGGCGTAGTTGCATCATATTCCACAAAGCCTATAGAACAAGAAAGGGTATATACTTTACCGCTATGTTTATTGAACTCATCAAAGATCTGATTTATTCGATTATTGATTGATTCAATGTAGTTAATGTTTGTTTCTGGGAGTAAAACCACATATTCATCACCGCCAAATCGAGCACAGATATCCGCATTTCTAAATATAAGATTAATTAAGCGAGCAGCTTGGCACAATGCATCATCTCCAACATCATGACCAAATCTATTGTTTATAGATTTGAAATGATTCAAATCTATAAACAATAATGAAAGACTTCTTTTCGTTCTAAACGCATATTGCAAATACCTCTCCGCCAGAAGAATAAAACCTCGCCTATTAGTTATTCCTGTTAATTCATCTATTGTGGCCATTTGCACTGCACGTAACTCGCTTTCAATAGTTAATGCCAAGTCGGCAAGTAAAGCTCTATCTTTGTCTCCAAAAATTCTTGGCTTACGGTCTATAATGCACAAAGAGCCGATATGTAGTCCATCGGTTATTACTAATGAGTGCCCAGCATAGAATCGAATATGTGGTTCCCCTATGACCATGGGATTATCAGCATAACGAGCATCTTTAGCCGTATCCTCAACAACCAACATTCTTTCTTGGATAAATCCATCTTTACAAAAGGAAATATCAGGAAGGTGCTCATGAATATTTAGACCATAACAAGGCTTGGCCCATTCGTGTTCATTTTTTTCGAAGGAAATTAGGGCGATAGGCACGTCAAACACATTACGAGCCATTCTTGTTATACGCATAAAACGCTCTTCTGTTGGAGAATCAAGAGCTTGAAGACGACGCAACGCATCTAAGCGAAGGAAAGAATTATCAGAGGTTTCATGAATAGGTTGCATCCTTGCGGCCTTTCTCATATTTGGTTCGAAGCTGTAGTAGTATGACACTCTTCTGAATGAAAAAAAATAGAGTGTGGTATTACAGATGACTGATTTTAGTCGTAAGATTTGATAATTTATGTGCTAGATTTCGAATGGACTTTAACGTGATAGATGCTCTACTCGGTGTGTCCATAAAACTGCCCCTCATAGCACTACACCTTGCCGAAATCCCAGCCCTGAAGCTAGGCATTCCAGCACTTGGGTAGCAAAGCCTTGAGTAACAGGGCTAAAACCAGAAAAATATCAGCTTGCATTTGGCCTTGTTATTCTTAGTGGCTAGTTTTCATATGTTAAAATCACCAACTTTAAGTATTGGGATGATTTTTGATTGTCAGAGTTATTTTTCAAGCCGATGTTCACACCACTGTGCGATGTGGGTTGAAGTCCCGTGCTTCAGCTTACAGCACTGGGTGGTTGAGGGTTTTAAGTCTGACCCTGAATGAAGATTCATCAGAGGTAGATGCTGTTACATAAACAGATTATTTAGAACACGGCATTAACGTAACAACAACACTGATGCTTGCGTTGCTTCTAAAATACCTGTTGTCGTACTTCCCACAATGAACTGCCTGATCCGAGAGTGACTGTAAGCCCCCATCACGATAAGGTCACAGCCCACATCGGTAGCATGCTGGCAAACCAATGACACCACCTCTCCTTGCAGCAGCATTGCTTCAACCCTGATGCCCGCACTTTTCAAGACCTGTTTGGCTTGTGCCAGCTGACGCTCGCGCTCTTCACTCGGCTCGGCGACCATCACCAAGTCACATTCAAGTCCCTTGAGCAGGGTGCTGCTTGCGATCAGCTCCAGCACCTTCTTGGCAGTCGGGCTGCCGTCATAGGCAAACAGGAAGCGGCTTGGGGCCTGAAAGCCCGGCTGCACCACCATGATGGGATTAGCTAGGGTACGGATGACGTTTTCGATATTGCTGCCAATCAGATCGTGGGCATAGGTCGAGCCCTGTTTGCCCATGATCAACATCCGCATGTTGGATGAGTGTTCCAGGATTGTCTCTACCAACTGGCCGTGGCGTTGCAGGGTATCGACCTCTGGCATCCCCAAGCCAGCAAGATAATCCTTACCGCTGTTGAGCAGCATCCGTCCCTGCTCATGGGCGAGGCGGCTGCGTTGATGATCCAGCTCGGCGAGCTCCTGGAGAAGAAGCTCGCGGCTGCCAAGACCAATATTGCCGGAGAGATCGCTGTGTCCTTCAAACTCGTTTTTTTCCAATACGTGCAGCAAGGTGACGGGTAACCCCGTATTGGCAGAGGCCCATGCCGCCGTATCACACACTGCTGTCATGGCTGGGGAGCCATCGATACAGGCAAAAATGTTTGTCATGATGAATTCCTTCTTGTCATCAGTGTCCAGCCAGCAGCTTTTCAACTTCTTCCGGTTTGTCGTGTACACCAAAGCGGTCAACGATAGTGGCACTCGCCTCGTTCAAACCAATCAGCTCAACCTCGGTGCCCTCACGGCGGAACTTGATGACCACCTTGTCCAGCGCAGTGACAGCGGTGATGTCCCAGAAGTGGGCGTGGGTGAGGTCGATCACCACTTTCTCTACCACCTCCTTGAAGTCGAATCCGGCAAAGAACTGCTCGGCACTGGCGAAGAACACCTGGCCCCGTACCAGATAGGTGCGTACCTCACCTTTACGCTCGCTGTCGCTCTTGACTAGCATGAAGCGGGCGACCTTGCTGGCGAAGAACAGGGAGGCGAGCAGTACCCCGACAAATACCCCAAGCGCCAGGTTATGGGTAGCAACGACCACAGCCACTGTTGCCGCCATCACGATATTGGTAGAGAGCGGGTGCTTTTTGAGGTTGCGCAGTGAATCCCAAGAGAACGTGCCGATAGAGACCATGATCATCACGGCTACCAGGGCCGCCATGGGTATTTGGCGGATCCACTCATCCATGAAGACCACCATCAGGATGAGCAGGGTGCCAGCCACAAAGGTAGATAGGCGGCCACGGCCACCGGATTTGATGTTGATGATGGACTGACCAATCATGGCGCAGCCCGCCATGCCACCCATCAGGCCCGCACCAATATTGGCGATCCCCTGGCCCTTGCACTCGCGATTGCGGTCGCTGCTGGTATCAGTCAGGTCATCGACAATGGCCGCCGTCATCATGGATTCGAGCAGACCGACCACAGCCAGACCTGCGGAGTAGGGGAAAATAATCGCCAGCGTCTCCAGATTGAGTGGCACTTCGGGCCACAGGAAGATGGGCAGGGTATCGGGCAGTTCGCCCATATCGCCTACAGTGCGGATATCGATCCCCATTGTGATGGCGACTGCCGTCAGGATGACGATGCAGAGCAGCGGAGAAGGCACTAGCTTGCCAACCACCGGAATAAGCGGGAACAGATAGATGATGCCAAGGCCAGCTGCTGTCATGGCATAGACCTGCCAGGTGACGTTGGTGAGCTCAGGCAACTGGGCCATAAAGATGAGGATCGCCAGCGCATTGACGAAGCCGGTCACCACCGAGCGGGAGACAAACCGCATCAGGCTGCCCAGTTTCAGGTAACCCGCTGCGATCTGGAGTACCCCAGTGAGCAGGGTTGCTGCCAGCAGATATTGCAGGCCATGCTCTTTGACCAGGGTCACCATCAGGAGTGCCATTGCGCCTGTGGCTGCCGAGATCATGCCTGGACGACCGCCAACAAAGGCTATGACCACGGCGATACAGAAGGAGGCATAGAGGCCGACTTTGGGGTCTACTCCAGCAATAATGGAGAAGGCGATGGCTTCTGGGATCAGCGCCAGGGCGACCACGATTCCGGCTAACAGGTCACCACGGATGTTGGAGAACCATTCTTGTCTTGCACGTTCTAGCATGGGGAGATTTTCTCGCTTGTTTAGGATCCATAGCACAACGCCCCCATCGGCTTGGGGGTCAGATGGAGTTCGGGCAGGATCAGATTGTTGTATTGGGATCTAATGGGTGTAAGAAAGCGCTCCGGTTGTGACAACCAGAGTCAGGCGGCAGGAGCCGCAGAGGGAGGGGTTAGGGCGGCGTTACAGTCACGCCAGTATGCGATTTGTTCATGGGCGGAAAATGATAGCAGAGAGGAGCTTGTATAGATAGAGCTCTCATTTTTGCAAAACACTTTTTTAATTTTCCACCCTAGGGGGCGAATATAACCACACATCATCACTGATGTTATATTTCTGATTTCTATTCTCTCTCAGCTTATGAATTTTAAATCCATTACCAAGTGACAGAGCATTAATTTATTATGTCAATCCAATTAATCTTGGTTTATAAAAGCGACTTTCATATGTTATTTTCAATAAAATCGTGTGAGGGGTTGTAAAACTGGGCTCTCTTCGCTGCGTAGCAGCGGAATGTTCAAACGCTGAAATTTAATTCAAGCTCTCATAATTAGTAAATGGACAGTTTTCCGAATTTTTCAAGTGGGGGGATGCGAAAAAATTTTGAAAATCATTCTGTTTGGATGAATGTTAACCAATTGAGCTGGTTTTATCCTCTCAGCCCCCGACTGATTACTTATTGGCAAACCCCATGTTCAATCCGCCCCACAAGCTCGATAACAGCCTGAACACCCATCGGTGTAGTCAATAGATCGGCAGGTGCTACGCCACCAAGGCCCCATGCAGGACGGTGTAACCACGACAATGCCATGACGGCATCGTTTTCCTGAAGGGACAGAGCGGCATCAAGGGCGAGCACTACTCCATACACCCTGGCACCTTGTGATATTGATAGAGGGGTATCTGCTTTGAGCCTGCGAGTCACAGTGCTCTGGCTAATACCAGCCAGCTTACATATCACACCAACATTAGTTCTAACGAGCGCAGCTAACTGATGGATGATGTCCGTAGGAACCCCAGCCACAATCCACAGGTGAGCACTCAGTGCTTCACGAGGAACACCCAAGGGGTCAAGAAGTGTCGCTCTAAGGTTCGGGTTATGGACTGCATCGGGTCTCATGTTACATTCCTCTGTCTGCATGGGCTCTTTATCATGCCCTATCTCCCCCCACACTGTCGTGCCCAGTGCTCAACAAAGTTTGCACATGTTGCAGGGCCGACACTTGGTTTCCAACCAACTAGGTTGGTGTCTTGATTTATTGATGGACATCATGAGCAACCCCGAGCAATATTCTATAGTTTCGAAGCGTTCGATTAGGAATAGGGGCTATGCCTATTTATACAAGTGTTTTAAAGTTGGATAAACCAATCGGAACACCACTCCATCAAGTAGAGGTGAGCGTCTATTCCAGCCCGTATGGTGGCTACATCAGAGTCAGTGAAATGGATGTTCACAATGAGAATGCTGCCGCATTCACATCCGCTTTAATGTCCGCAGATGAGTGTCGTGCCCTTGCTCGGTCACTAGACGCGATGGCTTCCGTTCTTGAACAATCGGAAAAAAATGGTGATATGTCCTAGCACCGAGGAGAGTCGATGACTGAGCTGATCTGTACTGAGCCTGGCATAGGTATTGAGCTTGGGACTACTTTTCAGGTTCTATCGGAGAACGGCTCTGAATGGGAAATCCTGTTGGGTAATGAATACCGAAGGGTCAACAAACGCAGCGGGCGCGTTACAGGTTGGAAAACACCTCCAAAATTTGAGTGCAAAGACATCCAAAAATAACAAATGAGAGTTCAATGCTGGTTATGCCAGTGATAAATAGCCAGCCCAGGTTACTCCCACATCAAAAGCAGAAGATATTATAGTTTTCATAAAGCCTTAAATAAGGAGCTTAGCATGCTCGTAAAAGAAATTGTGCCAACAGAGCAGGTCGTTGACATTCTCTGTGATGTCTGTGGTCGTAGTACAAAAACGAATTTTGGAACCAATCAATACGGCTCGTTATCGGCGGATTTTGGCTATGGTTCCCGTCACGATGGTGAGCGTTATCTGGTGCATCTGTGTGAAATGTGTTTTTTCGGTATACTCGCAACAATGAGGGAGATGCATCGCGGGGATCATATGTTTGACGATGACTATGAGGCCGCAGACCCAAATACATTTGGGCGTGATTATTCTAATAGGGAGATAATCTGAATAGTATGCCCCTATATTCGAGGTTGTGTGGAGAGAACTATTTCCTATCATCGACTCATTCTGTGAGCCAATGATATTCTCCAATCGGCTCATTTCGTGAGCCGATCAAGATCGTTCATCGGCTCATCTGGTGAGGTGGTCTCAACGCTCACTACCACCTAGATTAAGTTTTTGGCTACACAGTTTCATAGAAGATTGGCACCATGGCCCTAGGTAGATCCAGACGCGATTTAGCTCACGTCCTTTTGAATAATGCTATTTTTCGAATCATCTTGGTGCCAAAAACAGTGGAGCTGATGCTGGTATTGAGAGATAATTTTCCTGATATAAAAATGTGATACATGAGGCTAAAAAATGAATGACTTTTTGAAAACACTGATGAATATTCGTAGCCTGCGAGCTGCACTGCGTGAGCTGTCATTTGAGCAGCTGGTCGAAATCAGAGAAAAATTTGAAGAGATTTTTGCTGAGCGTGAGCAGCAAGAGACCAAATTGAGAGAAGAATCTGCCGAGCGCCTGCAAAAGCTGGCCGAGTTCACCGAGATGCTGAAACAAGCAGGCATCGATCCGAGCGAGCTGGTTGGTACTGTGGCTCCAGCGAAAGCTGACGGTTCAGCCAAAGCCAAACGCGCTCCTCGCCCTGCAAAATACAGGTATACCGAGGATGGTCAGGAGAAGACCTGGACTGGTCAGGGGCGCATGCCTAAGGCTATCGCAGAAGCTGTTGCGAATGGTCGAGCATTGGAAGAGTTCTTGATCTAGTGCTGAGAGCCCATGCCAGCTCGGCGTGGGCCTTTAATTCTATCTGTAGTAGGAGCACCGTATGGGGAGGACATTAGAGGATATCATCGAGTCTGAATCATCCGAGGTAGTCCAGAGAGCCAAGGAGCATGCCGAAGAGCTGCGAGTTCATATTGCTGTGACCAAATTGCTTTCAAATCGCAGTGCAGGTGATGTTCCTGAAATTAATCCCGATGTTCTAAATATTTTGTTGTCGCTCAAAAGGTCTGTTGAGAGTAATGACTGTCGGCTAAGTTTATTCGTCCATATGCCAGATGGTACGCATCATGGCGTCAACATTTAGTTGTTTTTATAATCCATCATGGATTAAACAGTTTCATACGGACAGCACCTTACAAAGCAATCCGAGCTATTGCTTTCTGAACCAGCCTAACAGAATGTGTCATTATTCCTAGTCAGACATAGAGGTGTAGCAGGTCTGACGCAGAGCATCAATAGTCGTTGACTCCATCGACACAACAGACATAACACTAACAGCAATGCTGTTAATAATTTTCTCTCTTGGGCCCTTGCGCCAACTATCGCTTTGGTAAAAGGCATCAAGAGATTTTTCCCTATGCTCAGGGTTATCAAAAGCTCGAACCAAAACATAGCTGTCTGGATCATGTTGCGACTGACCATAAGTGACTACATCAATTCCAGCGGCCTGATGCAAAGGAACGCTGATACTTCGCATGATCTGATGAAATCCATTACCTGCACTTGGCTGTAAAGTGTACTGGAGAAACTCGACCGTTCTCATTAAAGATCCTTCATATCAACTTAAATAGATACGGATACTGTACATGAGGCTTCTCAAAAATACATTTAAAGGTGAGATGCCCGTAGGGATTACCGCAGCTTGCGCTGCATGGGGCCACACCCAAGAGAATGCCATCTTATCTGCTCACTCATATGCCTGACGGCACTCATCATGGCGTCAAAATTTAATTTATGCGCTTTATTAGTTCGTCAATAGAGGCTCTAATCCACCAAATTAAAACAACTCCCGCAGGGAGAGTCCAAACAATTTAACAGATAGAGTCTTTTCAGACTCCCACAGTGGAGCCAATATGGCCCCAGTGGATCTGATAGCGTGTATTGCGTCCGCCACCAGGTAATTTCTCAATGCACCCCTTATCCACCAATTGCGCAAGATGGCGTGTAGCGGTCGCTTTGCTTACTCCGGCCACTTTTTGATACTGGCTTGCATTGATGCCATTTTCAAAACCCTGTTCGCCGCCATCCAGTAAACGATTCAGCACTTTGGTTTGCTCTGGACTCAGATCGTCATTACAGTGCCGCAACCAGAAAAATGTCTTGGCGAGAGAACGATCAATAACCTGTAATGCCAGCTCTATGGAGTAATCCAGTGTGTCGAGGAACCAACAGATCCAGGAGGTAATATCTAGCGAGCCCCTCTGCGCTGACTCAAGCGCTCGATAGTAGTCACCCCGCAGCTCTAGAATGGCAACTGACATGGCATACAGCCGGATGCTGTGGCTGTCAGCCTGTGACAGCGCGAGGTCGGTCAGTGCCCGCGCTAACCGCCCATTGCCATCATCAACGGGATGCAGCGTCACGAACCAGAAATGGCAGATCGCCGCACGAAGCAGTGGATCCATCGTGGGGTCATGCTGAGTCTGGTTAAACCAGGGGATGAACTCGGCCAGTTGATCGTCCAGAGCGGCTCTGGGCGGTGCCTCAAAATGCACGGTAGGGCGATCAACACGCCCAGAGACAACCAGCATCGGCTCATCTCCTCGCAACTGCCCTACGTTCATTGGCTGTACCGACCATTCGTTGACAGGGAACAGCCAACGATGCCATTGGTAAAGTCGTTCAATTGTCAGTGGTTGTTCATGGTTGTCGATGGCATCCAGCATCATGGCCGCGAGCCCCTCTGAGCGCTCTGATACTGGATAGGACTGAGTTTGTGAGCTCCCTAACCGCCTAGCCAGGGAAGATCGCACGGATTGGGCATTGAGACGTTCGCCTTCGATAGCGGACGAGGCGATGATGTTAGCCAATAACGTGTCCAACGTTTGGTCGGGGTTCCCCAACCTGGAATGACTACCGATTAGAATTCCCTGTCTGCGTTGAACCTGCCGTAATCTGGGCAATATCTCGCTATCCCGCCAACGAAAATGGGGCCAATCTGCTTGTTGCCAAATCCAAAATGGTTCCATTATTTCCTCATCCAACATGCTAGGGTCTCAAGAATGAGCCGACCCAGCCCATCATTCGGCTCAATGTTTGAGCCGAATATAACACATGCAGCAGACCAGCAGAGCTGGTAATGAGGATGGGGATACAGGCTGAAAATCTCAGACAGGAGCTGACGAAAAACTGGATTTATTGCTGCTGTGTGGTGCTATAGCAACCAGTAGATAGACAAGGCGGGAGTTCGTTTTCGTTTCGAATGGTTCTTGTGAGCTTGCAGCTTGCGCTGCATGAAGCCACGCACACGCAGATGCCGTCTGGTCTGCTTATTCATATGCCTGAAGGCACTCACTATGCCGTCACTGTGAATAATTATAGGGAAATTTAGTTTTATCTGGGTTAAGAGATAATTATTTGGCAAATATATCTATGGCAGCAAATCGCGAATGTCACACCCCATAACCCTGGCAAGACGATAAGCCTTTTCCAGGGTGACATTGACCTCACCACGCTCAATTCGTCCTACGTAGCTTCTATCAATTTCGGCCGCATATGCGAGTGCATCTTGCGATACGCCCAATTGAAGCCGTCTATCACGTACAGCATCACCAAATTTTTTTGCTAGCTCTTGCATGTCTCGCCTCTCGCTGGCGAGCACTATCTCTGGTTGTCTGGCTAACAACCACGGATTATAATCCGCAACCGAGTTTAGATTTCCACTAAATGTTTTCGTTCGAGGCCCAGGATTACTTATGAGCTCCCAGACCGTGTGGTTACCAACCGCGCTCTACACCGCACTCATTCGATGGCAGATGGATGACTTCACTGCGACAGGATTTGTAAATGCCATTTTTGGTGACAAAGCAGAATCGCAGATACGTCAGCGGCGTTATACCTTCATTTATCGGCATCTGATCAAGCTCGTAAATCAGGGACTTCTAAAAAGGAAGACAGTTGATGATGGGAGGCGCTTTTCTCATTTCATCAGGACTCCCAAGTTCGATGAAGTGCATTTCAAGGAGGAATTTATTGGGCCTTGTGCGCTTGTAACGGAATCGGGTAAGGAGCGTAAGTCGGAAACGTATGAATCCGTCCTGGAAGGACTGATCGCGAGAGCACAGCACTACCGTAAGGGGTTGCAGGAATGTGATTCAATGCTCGCTGAGTACCAGCAATTAAGAGTGGACTTCTCCATATTGGATCCAGCGATTGAAAGGGCCATCAACAATACCGTTGCAGAGAAACGCGATTTGCGGGGCAGGCTGGAGGCCGTGGAGAGGCTTTTGAGGGGGTTGATTGCGTTTAGAAGCGCCTCTTGATGTAACCGTTCAGCGTCAGGGGATTGATGCACACAGTTCGGAGTGAATGGGGTAATCCGTTTTCTCGATGCGGGCTCGGACAATGGTATGCAGTCACTCTTGGGGGCAACGTCCCAAGCGCTTGGTCGTCTCAACCAACGAAAGTAAGCGTTGACGAAACCGCTCCCCACTCTGGGCGATAACAGCCACGTTGCGCAGTACATGGGCCCAGCAAAGCAGGCGCAGACTCGTGCAGACAAACCGGTAGCCAGCATACAGGCCCGCCACCAATACGCCAGCCAACTCCTACTCCAGCAGGCGTTCGAGAGGATCTACTTGGCCCACAGGTTCCAGTGACTCAGGTCGAGCAAACGCCTGTCGTGGAAGTGAAGGATGAGGTGCGAAAGGGATTGGAAGAATTGGAGGCCAAGGCGAAATCTAATCGATTTGAAATTCAGGAATATCAGGCCACGTTCGCCGAATACAATGAGCTACGAGCAGATTTCCCCGCGCTAGTGGCAACCATTGATAGTGTGCTCAGGCACACCAGTCAGAAATTTCAGTCCTTACGAGGACGGTTGGCAGCCGTGGAGGAGGTGATGAGGACGTTGGGTTAAGGCCGCTAGAAAGAAGGTAAAATGCAGCCAATCCAGATGACCTGTAAAGTCAGGCCACACACTACGGTGGCCTGACGCTAGTAGGCATACAATAATGCATAAACCCAAACAGCCCGCCGCATCTCTTAGTTGTAAGGCTTTATCGTCAGCTCATTGGCATAGCGATTAGAAGTGTATACTTCTGCGGTTCGCACCACCATGCGCACTTAGTGCAATAGAACCCAGCATCTTAGCACGAAATCAAACCACTGATTTTTAAGTGGTTAGCAAAGACACACACAGTAAAAACCATCACCTATAGTACATAATGGTTCGAATCCTGCCTGGGACGCCACCCATCATCACCTTTTCGCATTCACTCATCTCTTTGGCGACGAGTACAAGGTCCGGCAGCACTCTTTTTGCTCCATTCAACTCCTCACCGGGTCACAAGCAATTGTATTCACGCGACATGCGGTATCTGTCCTGTCTGATAAACTGCCTCTCTTTGGCTGAACCCCGCGGCAAAGCCTGTTGCTTCATCTTGCAAAGGAGTGTTGGATGCCCATTTGTTCCTGTTGGGATAGATCCACCGGTTTTGCCTTGCTGACCATTGTGCTGTGGGCCTCACTGGCGGCGCTGACGTCACGGGTCACCAGCGTGTCACCACTGGTGCTGGTCGGGCTGGTGCTGTTTTTCTGCGGGGTCGGGGCCTTGCCGTTTTGGCGCCAATGGCGCGCTCGCCCCATTACCTGGCTGGTGACGGTTACGGCATTGCTGCTCTACCATCTGCTGCTCTTTATGAGTTTTCGCCATGCCCCGGTGCTGGAGGCCAACCTCATCAACTACCTCTGGCCGCTCTGCATCATTCTGTTCACCCCGCTGTTGTTGCCCGGCCATCCACTCCATGCCCGTCATCTGCTGGCTGGCGCCTTTGGTCTGGCGGGCTCCATGCTGGTGATGGTCAATGGCGAGCTGCAACTGCAACAGACCTATCTGCCGGGATACCTGCTGGCACTGGGCGCGGCTGTCGTCTGGGGGGCCTATTCGGTGCTGTCACGCCGTCTGCCACCGGCACCTGCCGTGGTCACTGCGGCAGCCTGCCTGCCCGCAGGTTTGCTGGCGCTGCTGCTCGCCCGTCTGCTGGAGGGGCCCCTGCCACTCGCGCAGATCCCCACCAGTGACTGGAGCCTCATCATCGGGCTGGCGCTGGGCCCCATGGGGGCGGCCTTTGTGACCTGGTATCTGGCACTGCGAGACGGCGATCCACGCCGGATCGGTGCCCTTGCCTACCTGACACCGCTGCTGAGCACCTTGCTGCTGGTGTTGCTCAATGGAGAAGCGCTGACCTCGCGCCATCTGCTGGCCGGTGCACTTATTATGGGAGGCGCCCTGCTCGGTATGCTGGGCCAACGCAACAGCGCTCAGGTATCCCGAGCCAGTTAAGCCGGCAAGATAGGGCTACCTGACCGTGCTGTCATAAAAACGCCATCATCCCTGTTTAGGCTCTGGCCACGCTCCCCCATGGTCTGTGCTGACAGGAATTACCCCGTGAAAATCGCCCATTACGCCACCCTATCCTCCCTTGTTTTGTTACTGGTTGCGGGAGGACAGGCGCTGGCCCTCTACCACGGCTGGCAACAGCTTGCCCGCACCAATCAGGCCCAGCATCAGCACGAGACGCTGCAACAACTGGTGACGGTGACCCTGCAAAACAGCCTGCGTGACTACCTCAACAGCGGCGATCCACAGCAACTGACCGCTGCGGAGAAGATCCGCCAGCAAGCACTCTCCTCACTGGCCGCTCAGGATGATGCCGTGGCGGCCCCGCTCAGACAGCAACTCGAACAGATGGCGCAGCGCATCGCGCACGACTATCAGGCCGCAGGCAAGCTCTCGGGCAACAGCCAGCTGCTGCTGCAAAATGCGGAGAGTGAGCTGGGCAGCCAAGCCATGGCGCTGATCCGCTATGGGGAGCAAGGCGCCAGCACAGAACAATCTGCCGCAGCACAGCAATATCGCCGCGGTGCGGCCGAGATCCTGGCTGGCCTGCCGCGCCTCGCCCATTTGCGCCAAAGCTATATGGAGCAGGGCAATGAAAAGCTGCTCGAAGGGATCCGCTTTGAGCTGGAGGCACTGCAAAAACAGGCGCAAGCGCTGCAAGCCTTGCCGCTGCTCGGCCTGTATGAAGAGGCGCCCGCCGATGAATTCACGCTGGGGGAGCCGGTACGCAAGGAGCTGGGAGATCAACCGCGCAGCGAATTACGCTCGCTGCTGGGCCGCTATCCGCAGGAGCTGGCCAACAGCCGCACGGCGCTACAACAGCAACAGGCTGGCCGCCAGACCGTGCAGCAAGACATCATGGCCATGTTGCAAGCGACCAGACAGATGGGGGAACAACTAGCCCGCGAACGGCAAGCCGTCAATCAGGAGCTGGCCACCATCCTCGGCACGCTGGCGCTCTGTCTGGTGATAGTCGCCCTGCTGTTTGCGCTGGTGCAACGACGTTGGCTGCTCACCCCCTTGTTGCGACTGCGTGGAGCTTTTATGCAACTCGATCAGACGGGGCAGGCCGAGCCGTTGCCTACCGGGCGCGATCGCAACGAGCTGGCCGATATTGTTGCCAGCTACAATCGGCTGATCGGTCGTCTGCAACTGGACCAACAGCAAAAAGAGGGGCAGCTGTCAGCGGTATCCCTCAGTCTGCAAGGGATGGTCAGTCAGGTTGACGAGATCCACCACAGCACCCGCACCACCGAACAGGTGGTCGACGAGAGCGGTCAGATGATGGATGAGCTGAACCAGCTGGCCGGAGAGGTCCATCAGGTCGCCGCCGACATCGCCCAGCATGCCCACCATAACGAACAGGCGATGAGCCAGAGCGAAGATCTGGTGGGGAGCATGCTGCACGCCACTCATCAGACAGGACTGGCGATTGACGAGAGCGATGAGGCACTGCAAGCCCTCACCCGCTCGGTTGCCGATGTGACGGCCATTGTCGATGTGATCGGTCATATCGCTCAGCAGACCAACTTGCTGGCCCTCAACGCCGCCATCGAAGCGGCCCGCGCAGGGGAGCAGGGGCGCGGCTTTGCCGTGGTTGCCGATGAAGTGCGCCACCTCTCGGCCAATACCCAGCAATCCCTCAACCAGATCACCGATATTTTGGGGCGTCTGACCCAATCCGGTGAACAGCTTGGCACTGTACTGAACCGGATCACCCGCGAGTCAAGCCGCCAGCGGGCGCAGGCGGAGCAACTGCGCCAGACCACCCAGGCGGTGCGGGAGATCGCCCGCAACACCGCAGTGATTGCCCTGCAGGGCGCCGACAACGCCAAAAGTCAGGAACACAAGCTGGCCAGTTTTGCCGATCTGATCACCCGTATCCATCAGCATGCCCGTCAGGTGAGTCAGCTATCGGTTCAGGTCTCATCCCATATTCACCATCAGGCGCAGCAGATCCCCCGCATCCTCGGCCAGCAAGGCTGACCCCTATTCGCCCCCACATCCCCATCAGATCACTTTCCCTCAACCAGAGGGAAAGTTTTTTTGTAGCACAAAATTATATATTGCCGACAGGTTAACTGCACCCTCTTCACCCATACCGGATGAAAACCCCACTGGCGCAGGCCACTGCCTCATGAAAACGCTCTCATTGCCGTGATACCTGCCATGAGGCTGTTTACGACCTTGCCCATGATTATTTGCACTCGGTCATACTTTTGAAACGTTGGGGGAACTTTTCATTGATATTTCGCACCGCGAACGTACTCTTGACGTTGTCCGATAGCCAAGTATCGGAACATAAAAAAACAACATGTGATGATCAGGACTGCCAACGACGAGGTGTGCCAAGACATCCGGGTTTGCAGATAACCAAAGACACGATTTTTTGCCCTTCGGGGTTTTGATTGCAATGCCAATACCGAGCGGTAGGCCCGAAGCCAGCTGCCGGAAAAAATGCTAAGTCCATAAAATCAGGAGCAATAAAAATGGAAAAAGTGATTTTCAAGCGCGCCGCGTTGAGTGCCGCTGTAGTAGCTGCGCTGGTCGCCCCCGGTATGGCGTTGGCAGCACAGGATATGATGAGCCAAGAGTATGGTGAGGCTTATGAAACCTTTATCAATGATGGGAAGTTGACCGGTGGTCTCTTCTATTTCCAGCGTGACCGTACTCGCCTTGAAGGTGGTCCTGACGGCGACGGCAAATATCACTCTAATTTGGATCATGGTACAACCCAACTTGCTCTCAACTACAACTCTGGCTATTTGTGGGATGTCGTGGGTATCGATATCGGTGGTTTCACCGCCTATGACTTGAGCTCTGATGAGACTAATCCCGTCAATGAGGAAAACGAATTTACTTTCATTGGTACAAAATGGGGCGGAAAAATGGATGGCAAGGCCGAAGGTGGAGCCAGCCTAAGCAACGCTGCATTAAAACTGAAGTTTCTTGATGGTGCCGTGACCGCGAAAGGCGGTTACACCCAACTCTATGTACCAGGTATGCTCGGCGTTAACTGGTCCTATCAACCAGGCACCTACCGTGGTGGCCAATTGGAAGGTAACTTTGGTAACGTATATCTGACTTATGCCTATGCTGACGAGTATAAAGCACCATGGTATAAGGATACTGCTGGGTTCTCCAAGCAAACGATGTATGCAGGGAAAGATGCCTTTAAACATGGTAACAGCATTGATTACATCCATGGTTTTGGTGCGCGTTATACCTTCGATAATGGCACGGCCATCACAGGTTCTTTTGGCCAGTCTGAAGGCTACATGGATAGCTACCACGCCAAGATTGCCCATAAGTTTGATGTACTAGGTGGCCTCAACTCCAGCTATCAATTTTATGGCTCGAACACCGACAACAATGACTATGACGGTTTGGCGCAATATCATGCCATTACTTTTGCCGCAGGCCATGGCCCATACAGTTATCGACTGGAAGGCACTTACACCAGAGCCGATGGTGAGCTGGGTAACTACTTGCCACGTCTGACCCGCGGTTACGGCAATTCCCAGGGTGCTAACGAAATTTGGTGGGACTCTCGCTCTGACTGGAACGCTGATAACGAAAAAGCTGTGTTTGCCGGTGTCACGCGTTCTCTGGATGATTTGGTCGGCGCGCCAGGCTGGGCTGTTGGTGTCTCAGGTGCCTATGGTTGGGATGCGGAATACACTTACGGTTCCAATAACCTGACTGGTGGTGAAGAGTGGGCCGTCAACTTCGATGTCATGTACACAGTACAAGACGGTAAACTTAAAGGCACCTTGTTCAAGCTGCATTACACCGACTATAACAACAAGCAAGATGAGCTTGGTAGCTGGGCATATCCGAACATGTTCACTTCCGAACATGACGTCAAGTTCCACATCATCATGCCGTTTACCATCATGTAATCAGGCAATACGATGTCAGCAAACCGGGCCATTTGGCCCGGTTTTCTTTTTTCCGGTTGGCGGGCTACCATGCGAGCCGGATAAGGGTTTTATCCACTCACCTGCCCACACACTTCTGTCAGCAGTTACTAAGGACGCCACATGCCCCGTTTTGTTCTGATCACCGGTTGTTCCAGCGGTATTGGCCTCGCCGCCGCCCAGGCACTCGGGCAGCACGGTTTTACCGTGATCGCCTCGGCGCGCAAGGCGGAAGATGTGACCCGTTTGCAGCAACATGGATTGCTGGCAGTACAACTGGATCTCGCGGACCCCGCCTCCATCGAGCTGGGTGCCAGTGCGGCGCTCCATCTGGCGGGTGGGCGCCTCTATGGTCTGTTCAACAATGGTGCTTATGGCCAGCCCGGGGCGCTGGAAGATCTGCCCACCGAGGCGCTCAGGGAGCAATTCAATACCAACCTGTTTGGCTGGCACCATCTGATCCGTCAGGTGCTGCCGCCAATGCTGGCGGCCAAAGAGGGCCGGATAGTGCAGAACAGCTCGGTGCTGGGGCTGGTTGCCATGAAGTATCGTGGCGCCTACAACGCCAGCAAATTTGCGCTGGAAGGCTATAGCGATACCCTGCGCCTCGAACTGGCAGGCAGCGGGGTACATATCAGCCTGATCGAACCGGGCCCCATCGATACCCGTTTTCGTGCCAATGCCCGCAGCGCCTTCTTGCGTCACATCGATCCGGCCCAGAGCCGTCATCAGTCGGCCTACCGCCAGACCCTGACGCGGCTGGAAAAAGAGGGGGCCACCAGCGGCTTTACCCTCTCCAGCGAAGCCTGTATCCCGCCCCTGCTCCATGCACTGACCCACGCCCATCCCAAAGCCCGCTATCCGGTGACCACTCCGACCCGGCTTTTTGCCTTCTTGCGACGGGTATTGCCCACTCGCTGGCTCGATAAACTGCTGGCCAAATCGGCCTGATCCTGTGATTGGCGACAAGTATCATGCCGCCCGAGTTGGGTTAGCTGTATAGCGGCATCACCCGCCCCAACCAACCTTGCTTATCCCTCTCTTCAGTAGTGCTCGCCATTGCTGTAGTAGGCACTCTTGACCATGGGGATCACTTGCACCACCACATAGGTCTGATCCCCCAGCAGCTGTTTCAGATGGCGCGTGATAAGGCGCGCGGCCGCGTCCTGCATCTCCTGTGGCCGTTCGAACCAGTGCAGCTCGACAAACGGAAAACCCGCCTCTGGCTCGCCATTGCGGATCCAGCAGCTCTCCACCCGCTCCATGGTGACAAACTCCGGCTTGCCGCCGGTCAGCTCGCAGAGCTCGGCCAGCAGCGGGCCGCTCACCTGTTGCAGGGTATCGAGCGTCACGGCGCGAAAACGAAGATGGGGCATGGCAAACCTCTTGGTTATCTGAAATGAGGACTTATCATAGGAGTTATTGTCAGCAAGAGAAGTCACCCGGCGCATATTAAGGATCCCCATGAGATTTCATCGCACCCTCTTTGCCTTCCTGCTCTGCCTGCTGCTACCGCTGCACGCCTTTGCCGATCCCGCGTTCTATCGGGTGAGCAAGGGCA
The DNA here is from genome assembly GCF_000819885.1 of Aeromonas fluvialis. Classification (GTDB taxonomy): domain Bacteria; phylum Pseudomonadota; class Gammaproteobacteria; order Enterobacterales; family Aeromonadaceae; genus Aeromonas; species Aeromonas fluvialis. The sequence goes on along the minus strand of NZ_CDBO01000011.1, from coordinate 169,215 downwards.
ACCAGCAACACTGGCTGCTGGGCTCCATCCATGCGGGCAAGCCATCCCTTTATCCTCTGCCCGAACCGGTGGAGCGTGCCTGGCTGCAGAGCCGCGCACTGGTGATGGAGGTGGACATGAACAGCATCACGCCGGATCAGTGGCAACAAACCGGCTCCCTCACCCGACTGGTGGATGGCAAACCGCTCAAGGATCATCTGCCAGCCGAGCTCTATCAACGCACCCTGATGGCGGGCGCCCGCTATGGCATCGACGAGACGACCCTCGCCACCCTGCACCCCTGGTTTGCCGCCATTACCCTGACCCAGGCCGCCATGGCACGCTCCGACTTCAAGAGTGAACTCGGGGTAGACCAGCACTTTGCCACCCGGGCCGCCAAAGAGGGCAAACCGGTGATGGGCTTTGAAACCCTGCTGGAGCAGTTGGGCTATCTGGCCAGCGTGGGGGACAACCAGACTCTGATGCTCGCCAGCACCCTGGATGAGCTACCGATGCTGGAGAGTGGTTTCGCCGCCGTGATGAAGGCGTGGCAGCAGGGAGATGAGGCGACGCTGATCAATCTGCTCAAGGAGGAGATGGCCCCGCCTGCGCTACAAAGCTGGATGGAGCAGACCCTGCTGGCCGAGCGCAACCACAACTGGCTGAAGAAATGGTCCACCCTGCCCAACGAGAGCTTTATCGTGGTAGGCGCCCTGCACCTTTACGGCGAACAGGGGTTGCTGGCGTTGCTGGAGCAGCAAGGGTGGCGCATTACCCTGCTCACTACCCCGGGCCCGGTGCAAGCTCAGTCGCAAGGATTCCAGTAAGAACGATCACAGATCGCGCTGGTGATTAAATAACCTGCAACGGAGTTGATCGGGATCATCCCGGACGGGGCAAAGAGGTATTTATCATGCCTGTCATCAACCGGGTGACAGGAGCAATAAAATGGACTTTTGGCTGGACCTGATGTTTGGCAACAGCGTGGGATTGATGTCGATGCTGGTGATTATCGGCACCTTCTTGCTCATCAGCTCTTACGCGGCCTACTTCATCTACAAGGTAATGCACTCGCAACCGCCTCATTCACAGCAACCCCATTCTCAACAACCCAAAGAGGGAAAATAATCCTCTGACCACAGGCGGCAGTTCACACTGACCGCCTGTGTTGTTTTATGGTTCGCGACTGTGATTCCCGGGCCAGTCTGCACCAGTGCCCATACATTGCCCCCCTCTTATCCCCTCCCCCTTTCCCCGTTTTCTGTGCCGGTTGCGGCCGTTATAATGGCCCCCACTTTTTCTTATGGGGAGCCTGCCGTGTCTCATAACGACGAACTCTCGCTATTTATGAATGAAGTGGCCGACGTGCGGCCCATTCGCAGCGACAACATCCATCCCCATGCGGCCAAATCCGCCCCGACCGAGGCGCAACTCGCTCGCCGTCAGGCTGCCACCGCGCAGCAACTCGCCCTCGACCACCTCACCATGGAGGCCATCGAGATGCGCGATCCGCACGAAATCGTCGGCTTCAAGCGCGATGGGGTGCAGGAGGGGGTCTACAAGAAGCTGCGGCTCGGCAAATACGAGCTGCAGGCAAGTCTGGACTTGCACCAGAAAACCCTCAACGAAGCGCGCCAGACGCTGGTGCAGTTCATTGCGGATTGTGAAGTCCGGGATATCCGCTGCCTGCTGATCCTGCACGGCAAGGGAGAGCGCAGCACCCCGCGCGCCCTGCTGAAAAGCTATGTCAGCACCTGGTTGCCGCAACTGCCTGCCGTCATGGCCATCCACAGCGCCGAGCGTCGCCACGGCGGCAGTGGCGCCCTCTACGTGCTGCTGCGCAAAAGCGAACGGAAAAAAGCGGAAAACCGCGAACGGCACCAGAAGCGGCTCGGCTAACCCGCCTCTCGCCACTACGCCTTTGGCCCGCATGCGTGAAGGTGGTCAACGATGCTGCGGCGGTGTTAGCATCGAACGGACCCGATCATGCCAGGTACGGGGCGGCATACCATCAGGGACGATAACAAGGACAATCCCATGTCATATCAAAAGCTTGAACAACATCAGCAACAGATCCACCGCTTTAGCCACCTCGCCGCCATCTGCGGCTGGGATCAGGCCGCCATGATGCCGGAAGGGGGCAACGGTGCTCGCGCCGAAGCGATGGCCGAACTCGGTCTGCTGATCCACCAGAAGCGCACCGCTCCCGAGCTGGGCGACTGGATTGCCAAGGCCGAGAGTGAGCCGCTCGATGAAGTGCAACGCGCCAACCTCGGCGAGATCAAGCGCCAGTGGCAAGATGCCAGCCTGCTGCCCGGTGAGCTGGTCGAAGCACTGTCGCTGGCCGGCAGCAAGTGTGAGCACGCCTGGCGCAGCCAGCGCAAGAACAACGACTGGGCCGGTTTTGCCCCCAATCTCAAGGAGGTGGTGAAACTCTCCCGTGAAGTGGCGCAACTGCGGGCCGATGCGCTTGGCGTGCGCCCCTACGACGCCATGCTGGCCCTCTATGAGCCGGGCATGACCAGCGCGCGGCTCGATCAGATCTTCGGCGATCTCGCCAGCTGGCTGCCGGATCTTATCCAGACCGTGAGCGAACAACAGAAGGGCGATGCCCTGCTGCTGCCGCAAGGCCCCTTCCCCATCCCCACCCAGCAGGCGCTCGGTCAGGAGGTGATGGGGCTACTCGGCTTTGATTTCGCCCACGGTCGCCTCGATGTGAGCAGTCACCCCTTCTGTGGCGGCGTGCCGACCGACGTGCGGATCACTACCCGCTATAACGAGCAGGAGTTTGTCTCCAGCCTGATGGGCATAGTGCACGAGACCGGTCACGCCCGTTACGAGCAGGGACTGCCGCGCCATCTGCTCGGTCAACCGGTAGCCGAAGCGCGCTCCATGGGCATTCACGAGAGCCAGAGCCTGTTTTGCGAGATGCAGCTGGGCCATCATCCGGCCTTCCTCGCACTGCTGGCGCCACGCATTCGTCACCACTTTGGCGAGCAGGCGGCGTTTGCGCCGGACAATCTGGCCAAGCTCTATAGCCGGGTCGAGCCGGACTTTATCCGGGTCGATGCTGACGAGGTGACCTATCCGGCCCACGTTATCCTGCGCTACGAGCTGGAACGCGATCTGGTGGAAGGGAAGATCGAGGTGGCCGACATCCCCGCGCTGTGGGATGCCAAGATGCAGCAGTGGCTGGGGCTCTCCACCAAGGGCAACTACCGCAATGGCTGCATGCAGGATATTCACTGGACCGACGGTTCGTTCGGCTACTTCCCGAGCTATACCTTGGGCGCCATGTATGCCGCCCAGCTGCGTTTTTCCCTCGAGAAAGAGCTGGGCAGCATGGGTGAGGTGATCGCGGCGGGCCGCCTGCCAGAGATCTTCGGCTGGCTTGGTCGCCACATCTGGTCACAGGGGAGCCTGCACAGCACCGACGAGCTGGTGCGCCGTGCCACCGGTGAAGCGCTCAACCCGCACTGGCTGCGCCAGCATCTGGAACAGCGCTACCTTAAGTAATGAGTTCAACAAGTTAACAGCAAAGCGGGGCCATTTTTAGTTGATCACGACACAGTCACTAAGGGGCCAGCCAAACACATCAACTCGCGCAGTTGCAGCATATTGCCCTAGACTCGAAGGCTGTGGGCACCACAAAGCCGGGCTCTGTCCACTTCCGTGCCCGGCAATACTATACCGCGTCCATGGGGGGCGTGGACCTGACGGGGACGAGCTGCGCTTCTCGATGCGTTTTTAGATAAAAATATTGATAACAATGAACTTAACAATGCACACTAGACAAGTGTTATAAGCACCATGTTTCAGAGGATACTAAGATGATGAACAAGTTGTCGTTATTTCTTTTAACCACCATGGGAGCCTGCTCGGCACAAGCCGAGATTATCAAGATTCCAAAGGAGTCTGGCTTCTCGGGTTTCGCGATGGCTGGCGTTGGGGCTATGGAGTATGAGTCCAATATGTTCAAGGGACCAAATGACGATAACTCCAGCCACAATGGTCTAAACAAATCACCTGATAGCCACTCCTCAGCGATTCCACTATTTGGTGTGGATCTACGTTATACATTTGCGAACAGCGGCACACAGTTATTTTTGGGGAACTTAATTCAAGACGCCGTGCGTTTTGACTTCACTCAACAGCTTGGCGTACGCCAACAGATAAGTGATAAGGGAATTGTATCACTAGGCTATGTTTTCCCACTGATGGCCACGGAAACATGGTCTGACCCGTATAAATCCGGCAACCGAAAAGAAACAGACATGAAATCCGGCGGTGCCCGTATAACTTGGGACCAGATTTGGAATTCTAACTTCAATGCCGCCTATACTGTTCGAAAATTTGATTTGGATAAAGAGCGAAGTGGAGCAAGTCTAACTCAATTAACTGATAATGAGCGCGATAAACTGGATCGTAACGGTGACACTCAAGAATTTGCTCTATCATATGATTGGTTAATAGCACCAAACCATGTTATTCGCCCTGAGCTCACTTTCACCAATGGTGATTTCGATGGTAAGGCAATGAGCTATGATAAGACAATTGTCCAACTGTCTTATGCTGTTACTGGTAGCCAGTGGTCATTGGTAACCAATGCGTTTGGTGGCAAAATAAGCTATGATGCTACCAATCCAATTTATGGTAAAGAGGCTGACTCTAACGAGTTTGGTTTAAATACCACCTTTTTCTGGCATAATCTATTTGGTGTGCATAGCCTGAGTGGTTTAGTAAGTGCATCTTATAGTAAGAGCGATTCTGATATCGATTTCTATGATGCTTATGTTAGTAGCTTCGGGACCAGTTTAATGTACCGATTCTAATGTAAAAATGAGATTTACTCGCTTAGTTTTAATATAAAACTAAGCGAGTTTCATGGCAGAAAGAGTAGCATGTCTATTTTTGTTCGCCGCTATAAATCCTGCTAAAAACACCCTCTCAAGATAGTCGCTATTCATGGCGAATATTTTCATAGCCTATAAGTTATAGGCCAATCAGGTGAGTATAGATTATTAAAGATTTTACTTCTCAGATGCGTACTTTAGGGAAGGAGCAACCCACTTGTTTGCTCGCCCCATCCCTAGTATCTTAGCACTTGAGAGTTAACATCATCACAGAAGATCTTCGAGCATGACCCCGATCCCTACTCGGGTTTGGTTATGATTGTAGTCGATCATGGTCTCCCCATAACCACTAAATACCTGCCCATATATACGGAGATTTTTCAATACCGGATAGCTCACCCCCAGTTCACTTGAACCATATCCCGTATTCCAATTGTAACGAAACTTACTGGTTAAAACAGTATCATCCCAACGATAATTCAAGCCAACATGATAATAGCCCAAATAACGATTTATATCTGGGTTATCATCATCTTCTTTATCCTCTTGAAGCCGGTACCACACTTTTAACTCTGCTGAAAAATTTTCATGATCGGCATATATGGTACTGTAAAGCCGATTCCAACTTCTGGATAAATCGCCAGCCCTACCATTAGACTGATGATTGAAACCAAACTCAGCAGCCCGCAACGTCAGATTTTTCACATTCCAGTCAAATGCTTTAGCAACAAAGAATTGCGGTTCGTAATTTGTCTCTCTAAAAGGTGATGATATGGTGTTATTTGTTGCTTGCCACATGGCGACCTGTGTATATGAAGCAAACAGGCCTGTCCTCTCAAAAATAAATGGTCGCCAAACAGGAATTAGCAAGCTTATTTGGAATTTTGCTTCATGCTTATCTATTTCATCCACATCATCATCTTTGAATGAACTACGATAAATATCTTTATTTTCATTGGTGGAGTAGCTGTATAAAAAATAGTTCTGTTGGTATGGCAGCAATGCGAATGGATTTTCACTCACGGTGAAAATATTATCCCAACGCTGTTGGAATGCAGAATAAGATAACTCTTCCTTAGACGATACCTCTACCTCCTCCGCCTGGAGTTGATAGCACATCAACAATGTTATCCCTGAAAAAAACAACCGACATTTCATAAAACACTCCACTGTTATGTATTTGAAATTCCTTTTCTAATTTCATTTCCAAAATACCACTTAATAGAGGATGCAAACAAGTGTAAGAGGTGAGAATCGCCGTAAATCTGCATCGAAAACTGACCAAGGTTCTGCGACCACAAGTGTGGGGGATTACCCCATCATCTTGGCTGACGCCTTAGTCATCGGATCCGGGTTGCTTAGGTACTTGGGCGGCTCGGTTGGAGGTTGATGAAAGTCATTGCGAACGATACTGCGAGAGAGACCTTTGGCTTTGGTGATGGCGCAGTGATCAAAATTGGACTCTGAAAATCCCGTAAACCTGGTCACTTTTGCACGCTGATCAACATTCAAAACCGATGATTGCGCGAAAAGTGGCGCTCCTAGCGGTAAAGCAAGCCTCCAGGAAATGAACCATACCGATCCAGAGTTGAAAGCTTGCTTTAAATCGCTTTATTTTCGAATTATGCGACCGCCTGAAGTATCACCTGTAATGGCTTGGGCAGTTACGCTGATTTATTTATGGGTACCTTACCACCAGGCTTCAAACATCGCCCCGAAAGTCACAGTATCATCGTGGGAATCAATGATCTTGCCATTATTATCACGTTGTCTATATTCGTTATCGGCATTACCTACAGTTGTATAGAAACGGATCATTGGGCGAGACCAGGTTTCGCCACCAATAGCAATGTTCTGTGACAGGGTAGCCTTCCAGGATGTATTGGTCGCATCTATATCATCGTAGTCGACAACGTTGTAACCAGTCTCGAACCAGGTCGAGTGAACCTTGTTCCACTGATAGGTCGGGCGCAGAATCACGTTATAGTTGGCGCGACTTTCATTTCCAGCGACATCCAGGGTTTGATAAGCTGTCAGATATTGCAGATTAGCTTTTTCGGATAGGGGAATTGAGCCATCTAGGCTGAACAGCATTGCACGTTGCTCATCTTCAAGGTCATACACGCTGTCTTTGGCGTTGTGTGAATATCGCATGATGAACTTTTGGCCAGCCCACATTAACTCACTGGCTACTTGGTAGGCAGAGCCGGCGATTTTTTCATCATCATCTAGTTTCTCTGAACTGCCGCCATAGTTTGCATAGAAGCTCAGATCAGCCTCACCGATTTTCAAACCATGCAATTTTGAAGTCAAAGCATAACGACCGCTATCTTCTACATAGTCGCCATTCACCGCACCTACGGCTGCCAGGTCTAGTTTTATCCCACCCAGATCAAGATTCCTGAAACCACCACCTTGTCCATCGTGCATCATCCAGAAGTAGTCGTTGATATCGGTTTGTGGTCGTTGATGGAAGTCTCTGCCTGCCCATACATACAAATCGGGTTGGGACTCAAAAATATTGACCGCCCCGGCGTAGATTTTTTTGACATTGACACCACCATCATCGGCCCAAGCGTTATCGGACCAGTGATCGACCATGAAGACCAGATCCCAAACTGCTCCGGTTTCGCTTTTAAAAAGTTTAGCAAGCTGAAACTCACCGCCATTTTGTTCATTGCCCAAACGACCAGTAGCATTGCCATTCAACTGGCCATGAGTATTTACTCGTTCGGCATTACTACCTTGGAAAGCTGCACCGTAGCGTGCATACCCTGAAAAAACAATGCCCTCTGGTACCTTTATATCACTCAGTAACGTTGCTGGTTGCTGGTCATCTTTATATTGTAGCTGCTCACTTTGCTCAGCGACTTTGTTTTCAAGTTCTTTAAGTCGTTGCTCAAATGCCTCTATTTCTGTATTTGCATACACCGATGATGATGCGATCACTGTTGCTACGGCAAAAGCAGTGGGCAAGACACGAAATAATTTCATACTAACTCCATTAGCATTTATGGTTGTTGATATTTTCGATTAAAAAGACATGTATTAAAAATTATATCATCATGACTATGATGTAATAAATGTCAGATAACACACATATCAGTTTAGAATAAACAAAATAACAAGCTTACCTATAGCGCAAACCTTATATATGGCCTTAACTTCATCTTTAAGTTAGATGTATAGAAAATTAACTAGTGGTTATAAATACTTCCTTGGCTAGGAATTAAGGCTAAATTCAGTCGCAGGAATGAAAGGGAGCATTTAAGCCCCCTGTGTTATGGCTGCTAGAGTTGCAGTGCCAAGGCATCGTCATCCTCATTGGCATCAGTCTGCTTCTCTTCATTTTTCTGCGCCATTTTGTCTTGCGCCTTCATAAATGGATAGTAAACACAGACCGTCATCAGGAATACGGCAACTTGTAACATGGCCGCCTTCCACCCACCTACGATGAAACCGCTGATGATCATGGGAGTGGTCCAAGGAACACTGATGGCCGTAAAGGGCTCAACAATACCATTGGCGAGAGTGAAGTAGACCATCAATACCGAGATAACCGGCGCCGCCAGGAAGGGAATCAGCATGAATGGGTTAAACACTATCGGGAAAGCAAAAATGACAGGTTCATTGATATTGAAAATACCCGGCATGATGGCAACTCGGCCCAGATCTTTAAATTGAACCGACTTGGCAAACATCAGCATGCACACCACCAGACCCAGTGTGAGACCTGCACCGCCAAAGGTAATGTATTGATCGATAAACTGGTTGGTCACAATCTTGGCATTTTCACCGGCTATCAATTGCTCCCCCTTGAGCAAGAGCTCTTGGTTCTGCAGCGCATTCGCGGTGACGATGGGGCCAATGATGCCGCCGACAATGGCCGAGCCATGAACGCCGCACCACCATAGCAACGAGATGAGCAGCGCAACGATGATCACCCCTCCCAGCGAATCGGATAACCCCTGCAGCGGCGTCTGTAGGAAGTCATAAATGACGGTCACTATGGTTTTATCAAACGATGTTTCGAAAAAGATCCAAATCAGGAACGAGCTGAAGATGATCAGTGCGCCAGGGATCAAGGCGATGAAGGCGTTGGCGACACCTTGCGGCACACCTTCCGGCATCTTGATGGTCAAGTTTTTCTTCATGCACCAGCTGTAGAGCCAGCCCACAAAGATGCCGACGAAGATGGCCACTATCATCCCCTTGCCACCCATATAGGCTTTGGGGATGACCCCGCCGATAGAGCTGCCGTCTGCGGCCAAAATGAAGTTGTCGTTGAGGATCAACAGAGAGACGATGGCAAAAATACCTGCACTGACCCCCTGATAGCCTTCATTTTGTACCCAACTGTAGGCAATACCAAAGACTCCAATCAGGGCCAAAATATCAAATGTTGCACCCACCACTTGCCATAGGGGGCTCTGCCAGTTGTCACCAAAGATACTGGCCATGAGATCACCGTATCCAGGGATAGGGATAAAAGCCAGCAACAGGAATACAGAGCCGATAATGGTCAATGGCATGGTAAACAAGAAACCATCTTTAATTGCCTTTATCGGTCTGGAGTTAACAAACCTCATCACTTGAGGCATGATATTGCTGATAGTTGCGTTGACAGTGCTCATTAGAGATCTTCCCCTCTATTTTCAATAACTGAGCGATACCAGTGGAAGGACAGCTTTTTCTTCCGTTGATAGTTGTTTTTGTGATCCACGTAGATAAAACCATACTGCTTTTTGTAACCGTTCAGCCAGCTCAGCAAGTCGATCACAGACCAAGCAAAATAGCCTTTTACGTTTACTCCATCTTGAATCGCCTGCTTGAGTGCTTGCAGGTGTTCCTGAATGTAGTGAATTCTCGGCACATCACATATTTCATCTTCAATGATAGGGTCTTCATCCCCCAACCCATTTTCAGTGATGTATATTTTCACTTGACCGTAACGCTCTTTGAGCATATTCAAGCCATCGACAAATCCTTCCGGCGAGATTTCCCAGTCCCATTTCGTATAGCGCTTATCATTCATCTTTACGGTGCGAAACACACCGTCAAAACTGGGATTTCCAGGTGCCCCTGTGCAGTTTTCTCTTTTATTTTCCCGTTTCTCCACGTCTCCCTTTATGAGTTCAACCCGGCTCGGTTGGTAGTAGTTAAGCCCCATGAAATCATTCATTGTTGATGCTTGCTTGATAATGGCCAGCTCTTCTTCTGTCTGCTCAGGATGAATCTCATTGTCCTTAAGGGCATCCATCACATAGGCTGGGTATTCACCCTTGAGGATCGGATCAAAATAGAGATGGGTCGCATAAGCGTTAGCATGATAGGCCGCTTTATGGCTCTCTTCACTGTCATCAACCCCAAATGCAGGGCTGAAAACATGACTGATACCGATCTCGCCATACTGGCTCATTTCCTTGTAGATCAAGACAGCTTGTGCATGTGCATAGAAGACGTTGTGAATCGCCTGGAAATATTTTTTCGGATCATTGGTGATTCCAGGCGGGTGTGCTCCGGCCATATAACCAAGACTACAAAAAACTATCGTTTCATTAAAGGTAATGAAGTGTTTAACCCGGTCGCCAAATGCAGTGAAACATGTTTCTGCATAACGGACGAAAGCGCGTATCGTGCGTTGACTCAACCAACCACCATCTTTTTCCAGCGTCAGCGGAAGATCCCAATGGTAGAGCGTAATGAAAGGCACGATTCCATATTTCAAACACTCATTGATCAGGTTGTTGTAAAACTCAATGCCCTTGGGATTGATCTCTCCATCCCCATCGGGAAATATACGCGCCCAGGAGATAGAGAAGCGATAGGATTCCAATCCCATCTCAGCCATCAGCGCGATATCTTCTTTATAGCGGTGATAGTGATCGACAGCCACGTCACCATTAGTACCTTCAAACGTTTTCCCCGGGATCTTGGAAAATTCATCCCAGTTCGTCATGCCTTTACCATCTTCGTTCCACGCCCCTTCGACCTGATAGGAAGCACTGGCAGCACCAAACAAAAAATCGTGTGAGAACTTCATCGATGCGACTCCTTATTGCGCGGCCAGTTTCTTGTGAAGATCGATCAGCTCATTCACCAGCTCGCGAGCCAGCATGGATGTCATGAGGTGGTCTTGCGCATGCACCATGATGAGGGTCATGGTGGTCTTTCCTTCTCCCATGTCGGCTTCAATCAGCTGGGTCTGCACCAGATGTGCCGCATTGGCTGCCTGGCGTGCCTCTTCCATCTTGGCTTCGGCCTGGGCAAAGTCGCCCTGTTTGGCGAAGGCGAGCGCCTTATAGGCACAACTACGGGCCTCACCCGAGTTGATGATGATTCCCATCACCTGCTCTTCCAGATCCATTTTATTAGCCTCGGTCGAGTCAGGACTAATATCATCAATATTCAGTTCGTCAAAGTTCATGGTTACCTCATAATAGTGATTTCAATAATTTTAAAACAAAATGTGTGCATGGCGTTGACTAATAAATGGCATGAGCATGCCAGGCCTATATAAAAATAGGCTAGATAAAGCAAATATTATCAACGCACCATAAATATGGTATCTGCGACGTTATATGAAATAAAATTTGAATAGGTGGGAAGGCTAACGTTATGGTTAGCCAGAAGAATTCCCGACTATTTATATTGGCTATGGTGTCGTGCTATTACGCCGGCTTTGCCGCATTTTTAATTTCGACAATGGCCATTTTCAATACGCCCAGTCCATCGACTTTGCCATACATGGCAGTGTCAATGACCGCTACGGGTTTGCCGGGAAAACGAGAGGCGATGTCTGCGTGCAGATAGCCTACCTGTGGACCCAGCAAGATCAGATCGGCTTCTGGGCCCTTCTCATTGGCACGAGACTCGGGAAAGGCTTCGATCTCGACGGGGACGGAGTGTTTGGCGGCTTGATCTCGCATCTTGTTAACCAGCAAGGAGGTGGACATTCCCGCAGCGCAAAACAGATAGATTTTTTTGTTCATGGCACAGACCTCAAGATAATGAAACTCGAATTGATGGCGTATCACACTGATATTGACTATAGCAAAAAAGGAAACCGGTTACAGGAACCGGTTTCATTTTTGTGGTTCAACTCACACAGACAAGATGAAAATCGACAGACGCATGAGTATCTTGTTTTTAACATTATGAAATTATTAGATTTTATTGTTTTTACGTAAAGATCTCATATGGTACTACCAGCAGGCGGTGAGGGATGATGGAGATCGAAGGCGGCGTGATCCCGTGACACGGGCAAGGGTCGGTCTGTGTTCCGGGAAATTGAAGGGCCAAGCTGAGTCGCTGGTGAGCCATGCATACCATCCCTGGTATTTTCTCTCCATGCCCTTGAGTCATTCGCTGTAGGGAATGGCAGATGAGCGGACTTTGAGCTCCCCCTGAAACACCCTGGATTCGAAAGGAGTACTTTTGCCATCCATCAGATTGAGGGCAAGATCCATGGCATAGTAGATCATCTGGTTCATCGGCTGATGGTAGGTGGTTAATGTCGGGGAGATATAAGCCGAGATCTCTTCGTCGTCGATGCTGCTTATCGACATGTCCCTGGGAAGAGTGAGTCCTGCCTCACGAAAGGCTTGCATCGCCCCAAATGCGATGGTGTCACAGGCCGCAAACAGGGCGCTGCACCCCGCGCCGCTCGCCAGGTAGCGTTTGGCCGCCTGGTAGCCACCGGCAATGCTGTAGCTGCTGCACTGGTACCAGTGCTCCTCCGAGGTAGATCCCTGTTGCGCCAGCAGGGTTTGATAGGTCTCCATACGGATGGAAGCTGTTGGGGTGACGGGCTGTGGACCAAAGTAGGCGATCTTGCGATGCCCTAGGGCCAGCAGGTGTCCCAGGGATTGGCGGGCGGCCTGCCGGTTATCGAGGCTGATGGAGTGGCAGCGGTGAGCTGGCAACGCACGCCCCATGAAGATGATAGGGAGTGCGACCTCATGCTGTATGGCCAGTATGTCCTCCTCGGACATGTGTCTGGTATAGACAATCAGAACACTGCAACGACGGTCGACCAGTGAATAGATCGCCTGTTTCTCGCGCTCGGGTTCATGGTGGCCATCGGTGACGATCAGTTGTTTGCTGGTCTTTTCTGCAACCTGGGCGGCACTTTTCAGCATATGGCCAAAGTAACTGCCATCAAAGTCGGAGAGTACCAGCCCTATGCTGTGACCACTCTTGTTGGCCAGGGCTTGTGCCAGGGAATTAGGGCGAAAGTTAAGTCGTTCCATGGCATCGAGAATGGCCTTGCGGGTTGACTCTTTCACCTGACCGGTTTCATTGATGGCGCGCGATACGGTTGCCTTAGAAAATCCCGTCATTTTGCAAATGTCATTAATGGTTGCCATCAGTTTATTCTTTCCTGTCACAGCGCGGGATCAGACGCTTCGGGGTGTCTGACACGTCAGTTTTTTGGGTAACGATAGGATTTGGTCGCCATTATACCTTTTTCACTATTCCGAGCATGCAGTTAGCGATGGCTGCAGATTCTTTTACCATGGTTGGGTAGGCTCACAGGGCTTATAGCAAGTACCAAGGAGAGGGGCTAAGTGCATGACATAGTGCATTGGGTCGCCTGATTAGAGGCAACCCTCTCATCTCATACTCGGGCAGGTAGCATCATGAGACAACCAAAATAATAAACGTTCGACCCGAGTCAGACTCAATTAAAATTTTCCACTCGACCAGGGATAGGCTTGGCGTGCCACATGGGATGCGATGGGGATCAGTAAATCGGCCCTGAATCATCGCTAGGGGCTGACGTACACCATTGGATGCGCTAGCACTATCAGGATCCGTTACTTAGAATGGACGGCTTGTCACTGCCGACATCGAGGAGCAACACTCAGATGAGAGTCGTCGTATTCGGGATTGGTTATGTAGGGCTGGTTCAGGCGGCCGTGCTCGCCGAAATGGGCCACCAGGTCACCTGTGTGGATGTGGACGACAACAAGGTCGCATGCCTCAAGGAGGGGATCATCCCCATCTTTGAACCCGGCCTGGCCCCCATGGTGCAAGCTAACCATCAGGCTGGCCGCCTGCACTTCACCACGGATGTGGCCGAAGGGGTGGCCTTTGCCGAGCTCATCTTCATCGCGGTCGGCACCCTGCCGGACGAAGACGGTTCTGCCGATCTTCAGCACATGCTGGCGGTGGCCGGCACCATAGGCCGTCTAATGCAGGCGGGCAAGGTGGTGATCAACAAGTACGCCATCGGCCGCGGCGATAGCCTGGAAAATACACGAGCTGGATAAAATACAATGAAGTACTTAGTCACCGGCGCCGCCGGCTTTATCGGCTTTCATGTGGCGCAGAGGCTCTGTCACGAAGGGCATCAGGTCGTCGGCCTCGACAATCTCAATGACTACTACGAAGTGAGTCTGAAAGAGGCGCGGCTGGCGCAGCTCCTGCCACTGTCCGATTTTCGCTTCGAGCGCGGCGATCTCGCGGACAGGCAAGCCATCGCGGCCCTGTTCGTCCGGGAGCAGTTCGACCGGGTGATCCATCTGGGGGCCCAGGCCGGAGTGCGTTACTCGCTGGACAACCCCTTCGCCTATGCCGACAGCAATCTCAACGGGACCCTCACCATCCTCGAGGGGTGTCGCCATCACGGGATCGGGCACCTGGTCTATGCCTCATCGAGCTCGGTTTACGGCCTCAACGAGCAGATGCCGTTCAAGACCTCGGACGGGGTGGATCATCCTGTCTCCCTCTATGCGGCGAGCAAGAAAGCCAATGAGCTGATGGCCCACTCCTACTCCCACCTCTACGGTTTACCGACCACTGGGCTGCGTTTCTTCACCGTCTACGGCCCTTGGGGGCGCCCCGACATGGCCCTGTTCAAGTTCGTGCGAGCCATCCTGAACGATGAACCGATCGACATCTACAACCAGGGGGCACTGAGCCGGGACTTCACCTATATCGACGACATCGTCGAGGGAGTAATACGCATCGCGGATCGCCCTCCGGTGGCGAACTCCGCCTGGCACGGACAGACCGAGTCAAGCTCGGCCCCCTATCGGTTATTCAATATCGGCAACGGCAGCCCGGTGCGTCTGGTCGACTTCGTGGAGGCCATCGAAACAGCACTAGGCAAACAGGCCATCCGCAATCTCTGTCCCATGCAGCCCGGCGATGTGCTCGCCACCTGGGCCGATACCGAGGCACTTTTTGAGGCAACCGGCTACCGACCTCAAGTGGAGCTGGCACAAGGAGTTTCCCGCTTCGTCGAGTGGTACAAGGAGTACTACGGAGTCTAAGCGAGCCGCGATCTGGCCTGACAATGAAAGAGGGGCTGCCAATGGCAGCCCCTCTTTCTTAGTTCAGGTTCCCCTCCTTGGGGCCTGGCACATAGCTGAATGGTTCTATCTCTGGCCTGAGCCCCTGACAGGTCGGCTTGATAGCCTCGGCATTGGCCAGCAGCCAGTCGGTACGGTGGCGATTACCAAGGTTGTCCATGCGCGCGGGGTCAAAACAGCGTGCCATCAGACGGGTCGGCCCTAATACCCAGCGTCCGGGGGCGGCGGCCACCCAGGCTGCCGCCTCTCGGGCCTGGAGATCATTCGGCATATGGTAGCTGTAGTGTCGCAGCGGCTGGCGTGCAAACAGCAAGTGCTGCTCCTTGAAACCGGTCAGCAGCAATTCGCTCCCTGCCGGTACCCGCTCCGCAGCCAACGCCATCACGGTTTGCGGCGTGCGCATGTCGTTGAGGCGCGTACAGATCCAGGTGGAGTAGATGAGCCAGCCACAGGCGAGGGTGGCCAGAATGGCGGTGAGCGGTGCCCGGCGCAGCAAGGCGTTGACGAGCAGCAACACACCCCCCATCACCAGCAGAGGGAGCCAGGGGGTCGGCCCCAGTTCGCTCACCCGGCTGGCCAGCTTGGCACTGAACTCCAGCGCGACCGCCCCACCGAGGCAGACGATGCCCAGCAACCAGCCAAGCCCTGACAGCAGGCGGCCTAGCCAACGTCGGGCCAGCAGGGCGGCGATGAAGGGGGCGCTCAGCAGCGCCAAAGCCGGCGTGCCAGGCGTCACATAGACGCCGCGCTTGCCGGGCGAAACCGAGAAGAAGATCACCACCAGCACCAGATAGCCGAGCAGCAATATGATGCGTTTATCCCCCCCCTGAATGGCTCTGCGCCACTGCACTACTAGCCAGGGCAGCAGCAGGGAAACGGGCAGCCAAAATGGCGGGATCACCGAGGTGAGGTAATACCAGAAGGGTTTGACGTGATGCCAGGAGTTGGCATAGCGGGTCACCGTCTGGCGCAGCATGATGTTGTCCCGATACGCCTGCAGTATGGGGTCGCCGCTCTGGGCCACGGCGATCAGCATGGGCACCAGCCACAGGCCGATCGCCAGCAGCATGCACAGCGGCCCCGCCAGTCCCTTGAGCCAGTCACTGCGGGATGCCGTGCGAATTTTATCCCAATGGGTCCAGATCGCCGGGATCAGCACCAGCAGTGCCAACAGTCCCACCCCCTTGGTGATGATGCCAAGGCCGGCGGCAAACCAGCCTAGCCAGTACCAGCGCCAGCCCCCGTGACACAAAAGGAAGCGAATGAAGCTGTAAAGACCCAGGGTGATGAAGAAGGTGACCAGCGCATCGATCTGGGCTGTCTTGGCCTGCAGGGTGAACTGGACGGTAAAGAGCAGCAGCAAACCGGCCAGAAAACCGACCTGGGGCGTCCACAGCCGGCGGCCCAGATCCCATACCAGCACCAGGGTCAGCAGACCCGCGAGTAATGAGGGCAGCAGAAAGGCCACCTTGATGGAGCCGGTCAGCAGATAGCCGATGGCGATCCCCCACATGAACATGGGAGGCTTGTCCGGATAAATCTCGCCACCGCGCATCGGGAACAACCACTGGCCGCTCTCCACCATCTCCTTGGCCACCAGGGCGAAGCGGGGCTCGTCAGCTGGCCAGGGATCGCGCAACCCAAGCCCGATGCCAAGCACGGCTAGGGCAATCAGTAGCAGCCAGCCAAGAGAGCTCTGATTGAGCAGGGTACGATCATTTACCATGGCGAATCCCGTTGTCATGGATGAGTTTGTCCCGCTTCCAGCCGCGATGCTGAATATCCAGATAGAGGCTGTAGAGGGCGGTAAAGGTGGGGAAGAGGTTTTGCAATACCCCGACAGAGTCCTGTTTGGGCGAGAAGAGGAAGTAACTCAGTGTCATCAGGCTACCAAGCACACTCATATACCAGAACACGCGGGGGATCACAGGTCGGCCCGCCCGCCTGGAGGCAATGAATTGCACCAGCCAGCGCCCCCCGAACATGAGCGCCCCCGTGTAGCCGATAAGCTTCCAGCCGGTCACATGCAGGCCGGTCCAGTCGAGCCAGTGCAGGGGGAGCGAAAGCAGGTCATCCATCAGTCCAGCACCTCCCTTACCTCGACGACCTTGGAGCGCCGCTGCAGCCACCAGACGCCGACGACGTCCACCAGACCGACCCAAAGGCGATTCCAGACCCCGTATTTGGAGATTCCCGCCTGTCTGGGCCTGTGATTGACCGGCCAGGGTGACATGCGACCGCCCTGCGCCTGGATCAGGGCTGGAATATAACGGTGCATATGGTTGAAACCGGGCAAGCGCAGATACCAGTCGCGCCGCACCACCTTGAGACCACAACCGGTATCCGGGATGCCGTCGCGCAGCAAGAGGTCGCGAAAACCGTTGGCCAGTTTGGAAGAGAGTCGTTTTACCCAGTCATCGCGGCGATTGACGCGATGGCCGATGAGCCCCACCGCCTTCGGGTCTGTTGCAAAACGGCGCTTGGCCTCTTCCAGCATGGCCGGAATATCGGCGGGGTCATTCTGGCCATCCCCATCGAGCACCACCAGCCACTCGCCACGGCCATGACGCACGCCACTGAGCACCGCCATGCTCTGACCAACGGCCCGCTCGTGGCGCACCACCCGCAAACGGGGAAAACGCGTCTTCAGCTCGCACAGGATGGTGTAGCTGTCGTCTTCGCTCCCGTCATCCACGTAGACCAATTCGTAATCGTACTTCCCGCCAAGCGCAGCATCGATTTCACCGATAAGGGGAGCCAGGTTGTCCCGTTCATCTTTGGCTGGCACAACGACTGATACATCAATTGAATAACCCATATAAACTTCCCGACAATAGAATGACGCAATCAGTCCGCCTACTTGCGTCATGAAAAAATAGGGATACTTATCATCCCAAATAAATACAATAAATTACATCAATGTGAGGCAAGGTTATCATCTTGAAATTGAGTCATGCATCAACTGATTTACGGCGTTGTTGCCCAAGTCGATGCAGCTTGAATGGAACTAACTGACCATTCGGTGATCTGATCACCACCATCCTCTTCAAATCTGCATCATCATGGGCACGTCGCTTCACCCCATCACCAACTGGCCTAAATACAACAAGTCTTTGATTAACCGTGGTTCACTCACCTTCTGGGTTGATGCCGAGGCCATGAGCAACTGATTCCACCACGACCATCATGGGCGGCGGGGCCGCAGCCAGCTTTACACTGCCCAGACTATCTGTACCTTCCTGATGCTCAGGGGATTTTCAACCTCACCCTGCGGGCCACTCAGGGACTACTCGAGTCCCTGTTCGAGTTGATGAATGTGCCGTTGTGTGCACCGGACTACAGCTGTGTCAGCAAGCGAGCCCACACGGTGATAGTGGCTTATCGACAGCCCTCAAAGGGGAGGGACGCATTACCGATTTGGTTATCGACTCCACCGGGCTGAAGGTGTTTGGTGAAGGCGAGTGGAAGGCCAGAAAACACGGTACCGAGAAGCGGCGAGTCTGGCGCAAGTTGCATCTGGCGGTAGACCCAGTGACCCACGATATCGTGGCGGCGGAAGTCTCGCTGGAAAATGTCCATGATGCCGAGGTATTGCCCACTTTGCTCAACCCTCTGCGGCGTAAGCTGGGACATGTTTATGCGGATGGCGCCTATGACAGCAAAACCAGCCATCAGCTTATCTCGCGCAAAGGGGCGAAAGCGACGCCTTGTAGAAGAGGCCGACCAGAGCAGAGACATGACAACATTTTCAATCCCCTGTACGACTGACTGAGCTATCTGGCCAACGATGCGCGTTAACTCCTTTCCTGTGCAGGGTCCCATCCATGAAGGCTCGATACAGAGCAAATTCGCTCAACAACCGAACACCAGGGATGGTTATTGGTTATTTCAGGGTAAAAACGGCCTGGTCATAACCAATCTCATCTATCACTCATCACCAAACCGTGGGAAATCAGAGCGTCTATAGATTTGCCACATTGAGCCGAATCCACTCTGCGAGTATGCTTTGCCGCAATGATACCGCCTGGAGGCAACATGAGTCTGAATATGCAAGAGTGGCGTGAAGAGACCACCGAGATCGTCAACGAGCTGCTGGCCGATGGCAGCAACCCCGATATGGATTACGACATCGAACACCACTTCGCCTGCCAGGATTTCGACCGTCTGGAAAAAGCAGCGGTTGACCTGTTCAAGGCCGGCTTTGAAGTGACTGATGCCGAGGAGATGGAACTGGATGATGGCGCCACCATCTTCTGCTTCGATGCCACCATCGAGTGCAAGCTGGATGTCGATGCCATCGTGGCCGATATCGAAAAGATGCTGCCGATCCTCGAAAAATACGGGGTGGATTACGATGGCTGGGGCACCTACTTTCAGGATTGATCCCTGTCAGAAACAGAGAGGCCACCTGCGGGTGGCCTCTCTGTTATTGCAGACTGTCACAAATAACTGGCAGCAAACTCCGCCGGCGGCAGGGGGCGACTGAACAGATAGCCCTGTAGCCGATCACACCCCGCCTCGGTCAGCCACAGCTGCTGCTCGGGCGTTTCCACCCCTTCGGCCGTGATCCGGATCCCGAGCTCATGGCCCAACCCGATGACCGAACGCACGATAGCGGTGGTCGCGCTATTGCTGGCCAGCCCCTGGGTGAAGCTGCGATCCAGCTTGAGAGTCGCCACCTGCAAACGCGGCAGATAGGCCAGCGAGCAGTAACCAGTACCAAAGTCGTCGATGGCCAACTGAAAACCGGCGGCGATCAGGTTGTCGAGGTTGGTCTCGATCTCGTCAGCGTTCTCCATCAACACCCCTTCGGTGATCTCCAGCTCCAGCTGACTGGCCTTGAGACCATGGCGAGCGATGCAGGCTGAGACCCGCTCACAGAGCGCCGGATCACGGAACTGCAGCGGCGACAGGTTGATAGAGAGCACCATATCCGGCTGCGCTGTTTGCCACTGCGCCAGTTGGGCACAGCCCTGCTCCAGCATCAGCTGGCCGAGTTGGCCGATGAGCCCCATCTCTTCCGCCAACGGAATGAATTCGTCGGGGGAGATCATCCCAAGCTCGGGATGGGGCCAGCGACAGAGCAGCTCGGCACCGTGCAGCCGATGAGTGCGGGTACAGATGATGGGCTGATAGACGGCAACCAGCTGGGCGGACTTGATGGCAAGTGGCAACTGGGCGGCGATCAGCTGACGCCGCTTGAGCCGGGCATGCAACTCGGGATCAAACAGGGTGCAGTACTGCTGCTGCCGCTTGCCCTGCGCCAGTGCAGCCTCGGCATGACTGAGCAACCGCTCGGCATCGCTTGCCCGCCCCTGGGCCAGCCCCAGAAACACCGGGATCTGGATGCGGTGATCTTCCACCTGATAGTGCTCCATCAACTGCTGCTGCAGATGCTGGCTCCACCCCTGCAATGGCTCGTTGAAGTCGGGCAACAACAGGCTGAAGTCATCGGCAGCGACCCGACAGAGCAGGGAACGCGGCGGTACCAGCTGCTGCAACCGCTTGGCCACCTGGCTGAGCAGGCGGTCGGCAATCCGGATCCCGAAGCGATCATTGACCTCACGAAAGTGATGCAGATCGACCAGCACCAGTGTGGCACTTCGCCCCCCCAGATGGCGGCTGGTCTGCAAGAACCGGGAGAGTTTGAGCAGTCCGGTCAGACTGTCGTAGTGCTGCTCCTGCTGCAACTGCGCCTGGGTGGTGCGCAGGCCGGTGATGTCGCGCCCCAGCGTCAGGATCCCGAGGGAGTGGCCATCACCATCGGGGACATCGACCCGGGTGAGCTCCATGTGTCGCCCCTGCCCGCTGGCATCCAGCAGACAACACTCGCCGTGACCCATCCCCTGCGGCGCGGCCAGCCGAAACGGCAACTGCTGACCGAGCACCTCATCCGCCCCCTGGCCGATAAAGTCGAGAAACGCCTGATTGCACTCCAGCAACACACCATTGTGATCATCGAAACGGATCAGGTCAGGGATCGCATCGAGCAGAAAACGCTGCAACACCTGCTGTTTTTTGACCGTCTGCTCCAGGCTCTTGCGCTGGGCAATCTCATTGACCATCCCGAATATGGCATATGGCTCACCCTGCGCCGTATAAAGCGGGATCTTGTGTGCCTCCATCCAACTGCTCTCGCCGCCCCGGTTGCAATACAGTTGTTGGTGAAGCAAGGGAACACCACGCGCCAGCAACTGATCGTCCTCAGCGCGAAATATATCGCCCCACAGCATCTCAGCATCAGTCTTGCCGAGCACCTCGGCGGGAGAGCTCAGCCTGGCCTCAATGGCAAACTCACGATTGGCGAACAGGTAGCGACCATGCCTATCACGACAGAAGATACTCATTGGCAATTGGTCGATGATCTGCTGCAGCAGATCCGGGGTGAGCATGTTGGTCACAGGGGCGCTTATGGAGGAATTTCGAGCAAATCTATGATAGCAAACCCATTTTGTAAAGCACCCCGACAACCTCCCTATGACACCGGATGCAGGATGGTTGCTGACAGAGATTGTCGCTCCGGCGATAATAGACGCCAGTTGGCCAATGGCCTGGTGATGTGGACGAGAGAGACAAGATGAAAAAGATGATGGGGAGCGCATTGGCGCTGCTGCTGGTTGGTTGTGCTGGCGACAATAACGGTGGTGAGGCGTATCGCTACAACCCGCCAATTGCCAAAGCAACCAACAATACACAGGAGATGGCGATCCCGGTGGATCTGGTGTGGGCTCGCGCCGAGAAGTGGTTCACCGATCATGGCCTCACCATCGAAAACAGCCAGCGTGGTGCCGGCCTGATGACCGCCAACGTCAACCAGTCAGCCGATGGGCTGGAGTGGCTGGACTGCGGTACCATGGGGTCCAAAGTGGCACTGGGCAACCCGAACCTGCAGATCAACCTGATCATCACCCAGAGCGGCAACAGCAGCGTGGCCACCGTCAACGTCAAGGGCAACACCGAGCTGTTCTTCGTTGAATCCTCAGGCGAGCGCGTACCAGCCTCGTCCATCAAGCCAGTCTGTGTCTCTCGCGGCTCCCTGGAGCAGAGCCTGTTCGCCACCCTCGGCAACTGATTTCGCTTCCCTGCAAAGATAAAAAGCGGCAGATTGCTCTGCCGCTTTTTTACTGTCCCAAGTTGGGCTTACTTGTCGATATCGAGTAAGTGGTTTTGCAACATATAGTTGATGACCTGCTCGGATGTTGATCCCGTAGAACCAGAAACATGATTGTTACTATCTCCGGTTATGGACTCGAAGGTATGGTCAAGCAAGACAATCTCCTGACTGACCTGATTATTCCCCGCTGACTTCACCTGCAGATGCACACCATCTTGAGCTTCGAAAGCCGAAAGCAACTTGCTGAGATCCCCCTCCAAATTGCTACCGCTGTGATCCAGCATATCGGAGAGATCAAGCTTGTCAGAGTGGGCGATGTCCACACTCTTGAAGTCATTCCGACCGTTGCTGCTCTGTTGCCAGCCTGATGTATGCTCCACATTGAAATCGGTAATATAGTCGATGGCGTGATCAGGGGTCATTGAGGCATTGTTGGACCCCTGCTCCAGAGCATCGCCTTGTTGCCAGAGGAAAGTATCGGCCCCCTCCTCACCGCGCAGGTAATCACTACCGGCCCCCCCCAAGATCACATCATCACCACTGCCACCACGGATGAAGTCTCGATCCTTTCCACCATCCAGATGGTCGTTACCTGATCCCCCAAAGAGCAAGTCCACACCATCCTCGCCAAACAGGAAATCATTGCCCTGAGCACCTTGCACCACATCTCCCCAAGCCACAGAAGCTTTGGCAGGGATCAGGTCACCATCCTCACGGGCAACACCATCAGCAGGCCGCAGGGTAATGCTAGCAACATCAGCTGTGACAAAATCAATTGCACTGTTGAAATTTGCAGGATTGCTGCCGCTATTTCCCAAATACACCACATCATTACCACGCCCACCTTCGACATGATCATTGCCACCATAGGTATACACGGTATCGGCACTGTCTTTGTTGATGACGACACCGGCTGTACCATCCTGATAAGTATCAGGTCGAGAGTAGTGGATACCATTTATTTCGATGGCCGTATTGGCAGCTACGGAAGGCCTATCGCTACTCAAATATACCGCGTCATTCAACTCGCCCGTCTTGATCGTATTACCCTCCGGCAATACCTCAACCGGCAAGATAACCTTGCTAACGGCACTATCCAGAACAGTACCGCTAGATGTCACTTCCGTAGCCGTGGCCTTGACAACAAGGTTGTAATGACCAGGATCATTCACTTTCAGTTGCAGGGTGGACAGACTCCAACCTGTCACATCCACCTTGTGGGTGTCGTCTTTCACGATCACAATATGGTTGGCCGCATCTTTGAGCACAGCCCCCACCGGCAATCCTTCGATCTCGACAGACAAGCGTTCAGAACCGTCTTTATCTACCAACTCTGCCTCGATCTTGCCCAGCTTGATGAAGCTGTCTTCATATCCCTTGTTATCAACTGCCTGGAACTTGACATTGTCGATGACAGCACCGTAAGAATCCCCACTACCTGAGGCGTCCTTGGACTCAAATACCAGTCGATATGTGCCGGTCTCCGGCACATTCAACGGAACAGGCACCCCCTTCAACCAACCGACAGACTGAGGTGAAAAATCATATAGCTCGATACGTTCCCCGGACACTGGCTGCCCATTAACAATCTGAATCATATAGACTTTCAGACCGCAGGTCTCAATCTTTTTACCATCCGTTGTTCGGGCGCTGATATCAAAGTTCAGCTGATAGAAACGGCCTGACTCACACTGAATATCGGTGTAGAGCTGGCTCACATTCCTACTACTTTCGATTTCCATCACCTGGTTCGTTGTACTGGTTGCCAAATTGCCCAAATAAACGGATTCCTTGCCCACCTCAATCAATCCACTGCCATTGGCTTTCCATTGACCAATAGCACCGGCACCATTAATAGAGTTGGGGTTAATGTTATCTTTCCATCCTCCAGAACCTACCACTACATTCTCAAAATCCATGGCAGCCAGGGAACTAAATGTCCCAACCTTCAGCATCGGGGTATCCGCTTGCGGTATCAGATCCACCACAACACTCTTATCACTGGCAATAATCTGATTTCCCTTCAGTACATCAAACTTGATACTGGTGAGATCGTGGCCTTTGTTACCAACCCCTTTGTCATTCCCGTAGACATCAGCACCAGATACGTTATCTTCCGGGTCAAATTTCACCTTGCCGCTGTCGATATCCGCCTTGGTAAAGGTTTTGGTTTCGTGTTTCCCCAACTCTTTGTACTGGTTGGTGCTTGCATCCAAATACCGGATAGTGCCGGTACCATTCTGGTTACCGGAAATCCGGACGGTCGACGCATTATCCGAGATCCCGAACGACGCCCACGTCAGGGCAACATCCGAATCCTCTACTCCCATCAGCATGGTTGGCGCTACAGTCGTTGGGACATTGCCATTCAAGGTCAGCACCGCTGAATTGGACACATCGCCATCGTTATCCTTAACGGTATAAGCAAACTCTTCTGTCACGGCACCAATGGCTGGTGTGTACTTGATCGAATCAATGACATAACCGTTCTGATTACCGTTATAACCCAACACCAGATACTGGAAGGGGGTATTGGTCGAGATATTGAACGATTGCAAACTTCCATTACTGGAAGACGATGCCAGGGTACCGGAACCGACCAATACCCCCTGCGCATCATAGGCTTTCCAACTTGCACTACCCTGCCCGCTATTAAGCTCGTTGATACCGATCTGCGCAAAATTGGATAGCACCTTAAACCCGATCACCAGCGACTCGCCACCACCGATATCGTTAGTGCCGCTACCGCTTTGAGACACACCGATACCCGGCTTGGCGTTGTTGCCGCTGGAACGAATATCCACGAGTGCCGTTGCACTATCGGTCAGGCCGGTCAAATTCAGCGAGGAGCCATTCAGCGGCAGCGAGTTATTCTGGAAGCCATATAAAGCAAACGCAGATTTCACCGCGACACCACCTTCGACAGCCTGCACATCGGTATCCAGTTTGCTCGTGTAGGTGTAACTACCATTGGCGTTTACCGTCAGATCGCCATACTTGCCAGCTACGGTCACACTACCTGCGGCACCCAGCTGGACGGCTGTGCCATTCAAACCAGTCACCGAATACACCTTGGCTGGGTTGGCACTCGAGCTATCCACTACAGTGTCGTTTGCCAGCAGACTGGCCGAACCGGTCGTCTGGACATTCAGCCCGACGGCCACACTGCCGCTATCGTCAGCCGCAATCGGGTCGGTATCCAGGATGTTGATGGTATAGGTCACCGTCGAACCGTCGGCCTTGGTATAGGTAAACGAGTCAGTGTCCGCAACCGAATCAGCATGATCTCGCACCGGCGCCTGGTAAACGTACTTGCCGTTCACAAGCGACACCGTCCCTCCCAAGGCGGTCGCACCTGTAAAGGCAACACCATCAGCCACATTCAAGATATTGCCTGCCGTGCCCTCCACTACCTCATGCAAGGCTACGACTGAATCATTGTCGATGATTGTCGCAGAGCCTGACGCAATGCTGCCATTGGCACTGGCTGTCAGGCTGTAATGCTCATGACCTTCGTAGGAGGTGTCGTTGATGGTTGAGACCTTGACCGCAAAGCCGGTGGTGCCCGCCGGCACGCTGACGCTGAAGCTGCCATCGGCAGCCACGGCCACGCTCTGGCTCACGCTACCAATCACCACGGTCACCGTGGTGCCGGTGAAGTCCACCCCTTTCTCGGCAGTGCCACCCGCCAGGGTCAGGTTGACAGTGGTGGCGCTGGTGCTGGCGTTGGACAGGCTCACGCTGAAGGTGTTGGCATTGCCTTCCGCCACGCGGTCGCCCACCACGCCGTTCACCGTCGGCAGATCCGCCATATCGGTGATGATTGACTCAGCACTACCTTTCGTGGAATTAATCTCGATTGCTTCAAACGCAGTGTTGGTTTTCACACCGCTGATTGACGCAGTTAACTGCTCATCGCCTTCATAAATCGTGTCATTGACTGTCGTAACGGTGAACTCGGCTTTGCCGTCAGCGCCGATGGTCACGCTGGCCGGACGGCCGCTGGTGTCGCCATCATTGGCCGCCGCACCGCTCCACTCGAGGTTCAGGGTCACTTCCTTGCCAGCCGGCAGGGTCACGGCGTTGCCGTCCTTGTCCACCAGGCTCACTGTGTATTTGAGCGCGCCACCTTCCGCCACGCTCGATTTGTCTACTTCAATTTGGGCGAATACAGAATCCCCCTGCCCCTGCGGCTCGTCGGTGATGGTGGTGGTCACCGCATTCGGCAGCGCCGGGGCCTGCTCGTAGCCACCGCCACTGGTGCCGCTCACGCTGACCTGGAACTGCTCGGCCTCTTCCGCATAAACGTCATCCAGGGTCTCAACATCAAACTTGACGCTGGTCTCGCCCTCCTTGATAACCACGTCGCGGGTCACCGCCTGGACATCACCGTTATCGGTGGTGATGTGCCCCACCACCACCTTGACGATCAGATCGGTTTTCGGTGCGTCGCTGATGGTCAGGGTGTAGTTGGCCTTGCCCCCCTCGACCACATTGGCATCGCCGGTTAAGGTCACGGTGGTGGCGTCGCTGTCGTCCACCACGGTGTTGGTGACGGTGCCGGTGGTGGCCACGTTCTCATAGTTGCCACCACTGGTGCCGCCGATGGTGACGCTCAGGGCCTGGTTGCCCTGCTGGTAGGCGTCATCGGCACGCACCGGCACCGGCTCGCTGTTGGCGCTGCTCGCTCCCACCGGAATGGTGATCACCACCCCGTTGGAGAGGGTCACGGTCAGCGGGCTGCCGGCCACCGGGTTGTTGACGCTGGCGGTGTAGACAATGCTGCCACCCTCGACCACGTTCTCGCCGGCAGTCGCCGAGCTTAAGGTCACGGTGGTGGCGTCGCTGTCGTCCACCACGGTGTTGGTGACGGTGCCGGTGGTGGCCACGTTCTCATAGTTGCCACCACTGGCTGCCGGTGATGCTCACCGTCAGGCTGCTGCCATCCTGGTACACATCGTCGATCGGGGCATCGACAGTCACGCTGCCGTTCAGCTCGCCCGCCTTGATGGTGATGCTGGCGCCGTTGGACAGGGTCAGCACCAAGTCGCTTTGCGGAGCATTATTGACGCTGGCGCTGTAGGTGATTTGGCTGCCTTCGTTGACCTCGGCCGGGGCGCCCAGGGTCACGGTGGTGGTGTCGACAGTGTCGTTAATCTGGGTAGTCGTTGAAGGTCCAGTGACTATCTGGTTGAAACCACCGCCCTGAGTACCGGTAATCGAAACGGTGATCGTTGACGGGTCGACATAAGGGCTGTCTGCCGGAGCAGCAACAGTGACTGAACCGGAACTCTGGCCGACGGGAATGGTGATCACTGCCCCATTTGACAGCTGAATAACCAAGTCAGAACCAAAAACAGGTTCATCTAATGTCGCGGTAAAGGTGATCAACCCACCTTCATTCACCTGTGCATCTGCACTCAAGACAAGGTTGGCGGAGGTAAAAAGAGGATCATCTTCACCAACGGCTTCAAGCGGCGGCTCGCTATTGGCGTTGTAGGTGGTATCGAACGTGGCTTCGGCAATCGTTGCGGTACCTGCGCGGTCGATGGTGACAAAACCGGCGTTGCCACTGGCACCGGCGACACCACCACCGGCGGCAGGCGCACCGCCTGCAGCAGATGCCTCAAAGGCCTGGGTCGGGTCTGCGCCACCCAAAATGGCCTGTTGCAGGGCACTGATATCATCAGGAGTGCCTGCTGCACTGTTTTGCGTCAGCAGGAGGGCATCCCCCTCTTCAGCAGGCTCACTCTGCTCGCTGGCTGGTTGCACATTGAACGACTGTTCGCCGCCCATGAAGCTAGCACCATCCGGAGACATGATCACCGCCCCTTTCGGCAGCACATCACCTTCAGCCAACAGCTTCCGGCTGCCATCAGCGGCAACCAGATAAATTTGTCCTTTAAGTTGGGTTACGGTTACGCCCTGTTCCAAGGTAACGGCATTGGTAATCATCTTCTCTCCTGAATCCTGATTTGAATGCAATAAGCCACAGCCTACTTTGCACACATGCAGATGAAATAACCAGTTAGAAAATTCGAAAGAATAGACTGATATGGGGCTGAACTGTTCAGCCAACAAGAAGGGTCGACACGAATGGGGATGTAACTAATAAAATCAATTTTATCAGCGCATTACAGAAATATGGCAGACGCATGACAAACCATGCCTCTGCCACTTTATCAGGCTATGCACCGGCCCAGAGGATGATAGCCAGCAGCTGTGGCGAGATAATCCGCAGGAACATCACCAGCGGGTAGACAGTGGCGTATGAGAGCGCACTGGCACCACTGGTCGGGTGCATGGCGTTGGCAAAGGCTAATGCGGGAGGATCGGTCATGGAGCCAGCCAGCAAGCCACAGAGGGTGAGATAGTTCATCTTGCCATATAAGCGCGCCAGTACCCCGACCACCAGCAAGGGGATCAGGGTAATGGCGGCCCCATAGAGCATCCAGGCCGGACCATCTCCATTGATCAGGGTATCGATGAAACCCGCCCCCGACTTGAAGCCCACTACCGCCAGAAACAGCACGATGCCAATCTCTCGCAGCGCGAGGTTGGCGCTGGGAGGCATAAACCAGTAGAGCTTGCCGATGCTACCGATCCGCGACAGGATCAGCGCCACCACTAGCGGCCCGCCAGCCAGACCCAGCTTGAGGGCAGCCGGGAAACCGGGTAGATAGAAGGGGATGGATCCGAGCAATACGCCGAGGCCAATCCCGATAAATACCGGCAACATCTGCACCTGTTGCAGTTTTTGCTGCACGTTGCCGACCACATTGGTCACCGCCTCAATGGCATCGAGGCGCCCCACCAGGTTGAGAATGTCGCCAAACTGCAGGCTGGTCTGGCTGGTTGGCACCAGCTCGATACCGGCCCGGTTGAGACGGGAGATCACCACGTCGTAGCGCTGTTTGATGTCGAGATCGCGGATCTTCTTACCCAGCACCTGCTCGTTGGTCACCACGACCCGCTCCACCCGCAGGTCGGTACCGCGCGTGGAGAGGGAGGTGTCGACCTCCTCCCCCAACACCAGCAGCACCTTGTGCAGTGCATGGCGTTCACCCACCAGATGCAGCAAGTCCCCCAGCTCGATGCGGGAATCAGGACGCGGCACCATCAGCTCGTCGCCACGCTTGAGGCGTGAGCAGATGACGTCAGCCTCGTCGAGGCTGGGGATCTCGCTCAGCATCAGGCCATGCATGTTGGGGTTGCGTACCGCGATGTTGATGGTCTGCAAGCTCTCTTTTGTTTTACCCGCCTGTTGCTCGAACTGGGCAGCTTCATCGTCGATCTTGATGCGAAAGAAGACCCTGACCAGCCACATGGTGAGCAAAATGCCACAGATGCCGAACGGATAGGCGACCGCATAGCCCATCCCCATCAGGCCGGTCGAACCGGGCGCGGCGCCCAACTCCGCCAGGATCTGCTGGCCCGCACCGAGGGATGGCGTATTGGTGACGGCGCCAGAGAAGACCCCGAGGATCACAGGTAGCGGCACATCAAACAGTTGATGAAGTGCCGCAGCAACGATACACCCGAGGATAACCAGCAAAGCGGCAAAGGCATTGAGCTTGAGCCCGGAGCTGCGCAATGACGAGAAGAAACCGGGACCTACCTGAATGCCGATGGTATAGACAAACAGGATCAGGCCAAACTCTTGAATAAAATGGAGCGTGTGATCATCGAGCGCCAGGTCTGACACCCCGGCAAAGTGGCCCACTATGATGCCGCCAAACAGCACCCCCCCTATCCCTAGACCAACGCCATAGACTCGCCAGTTTCCCAGCCAGAGCCCCAGCACTGCCACCAGCGACAACATGCTGATGGAAAGCGCGATTTCACTCATTTCGTGCATCCTTTGCGAATTGAACTGGCCCTAGCTTGTCAGCAAACAGTGATGCCAACTGTGTGATACCGCACGAATTTATCCTTTTACGCGCTAAAAATACCAATTAAGGGCTAGTTGCACGACGCTAGGCGACGTAACCGTAAATGGCCATAAAGTGACAAACGCTGCCACCCAACACAAAGAGATGCCAGATGGCGTGGTTGTAGGGAATCCGCTTGGCCACATAGAAGATGACCCCGAGACTGTAGATAAGACCGCCAAGCCCGAGCAGCAGCAGCCCCTCACCGGCCAGATGGATGTAGAGCTGATAGATGACCACCAGCGACAGCCAGCCCAGCATCAGATAGGTAAAGAGCGATAACGTCTTGAAGCGGTTAATGAATACCAGCTTGAACACCACGCCGGCCAGCGCCAGGGCCCAGATCACCACCATCAGCCCGCGCGCCAGCGGCGTGTCGAGCGCCACCAGCAGGAAGGGAGTATAAGTACCGGCAATAAGCAGATAGATGGCGCAGTGATCAAACACCTTGCACCAGCGTCTGGCTCGCCCTTCCGCCATGCTGTGATAGAGGGTCGAGGCGAGATAGAGCAGCACCAGACTGCCGCCATAAAGGCTGTAGCTCACCAGCGCCTGCGTGCCCTGCTCCCATCCTTTGAGGAGCAGCAACACCAGCCCGACAATCCCCAGCAACAATCCCGCACCGTGACTCAGCCGGTTGGCCAGCTCCTCCCGGGGGGAGTAATCCATCACACCACTCATCACATTCACTCCGTTATCATTGACGACACAATACCCAGCACCATTTCAGAGTACAAGTGTTCGCTTAAAAAAGGGAGTGGCTGCCACCTGTCAACCTTTGGTGTATGCTCTGCCGCCGATGCCCGAGACAAGCGGCATAGACACCTACCCCGGTGACCTGGTCTGGAGAACCTGATGACGTTGACTGAGCTGTTTGCACAAGCGGATCCCGCCTTTGGCGAGGCGATGAACACCTTGCTGGAGAGCTTCCACCACTCCGACGACAGCCAGGCCCCCTACCAGCGCGACCTGTTCACCCATCAGCTCGAACAATCCTGCATGCCTGCGGTCGGCATCTCCATCAAGGAGTATCTGGCGCGGCTGGCCACCCTGGTGCCCGGTGCCTCTCACCTCACCTCGCCACGCTACATGGGCCACATGACGGCACCATTGCCGACCTTCACTGCCGAGCTCTCTCGCCTGGTGGTGATGCTCAACCAGAATCCGATGAAGATGGAGTCCTCCCGCCTGCTCAGCTTTCTGGAGCGGGAGGTGCTGGCCAAGCTGCACCGCCTCATCTATGGCAGGGACGATGCCTTCTACGGCGTGCAGATGCATGCCAAGGATGCCGCCCTCGGCGTCATGACCAGCGGCGGCACCATCGCCAATGTCACGGCGCTGTGGCTGGCCCGCAACCGCGCCTGCGGCGACAACCTGTTCTCCCTCTATGAACAGGGCTATCGCGGCGCCGTTATTCTGGGCTCCCGACTGATGCACTACTCCTTCGATAAGGGGATGGATCTGCTGGGACTGGGCGCCCGCAGCGTCTGGCGCCTCGAAACCGACGAGCAGAACCGGCTCAGTCTGGCTGCACTGGAGCAGGCGCTGATCCAGTGCAAAGCACAGAAATTGAAAGTGCTGGCACTGGTCGGCGTGGCGGGTAGTACCGACTTTGGCTCCATCGATCCGCTGCCGGAACTCGCGGCCATCGCCGAACGCGAGCAGATCCATTTTCACGTGGATGCCGCCTGGGGCGGCCCGACCCTCTTCTCCCCCCGCTATCAGGGGCTGCTTGCGGGCATTGAGCAGGCCGACACCGTCACCCTGGATGGCCACAAGCAACTGTTGGTGCCGCTCGGTACCGGCATGCTGCTCTGCCGCCAGCCCGATCTGATGATGGCGGTCAAGCGGGAGGCCCCCTACGCCATTCGCGCCACCTCGTTCGATCAGGGCCGCTTTACCCTGGAGGGCACCCGCCCGGCCAACGCCCTCTATCTGGATGCCGCCTTCCAACTCTTCGGCCAGCAGGGCTATGCCGACCTTATCGAGGCCAACTATGACCGCGCCAGGCTGATGGCCGAGCTCATCACAAGCGACCCCGCCTTCGAGCTGATGTCGGCGCCGGTGATGAACCTGCTCTCCTACCGCTGCATCCCGCCCCATCTGCAGGGCAAACCGCTGGATGAAGCAGCCAACGAACAGATCAACACCTTCAACGTGGCCCTGCAAAAAGCCCAGCGCGCCGAGGGGCACAGCTTTGTCTCCCGCACCCAGCGGGCGGTGGTGCGCTACGGTGCCCAGCCCCTCACCCTGCTGCGGGCCGTGCTGCTCAATCCCTTGATTGAAGAGTGCCATATCCGTGACCTGCTGGCCGATCAGCAGCGACTGGGGATCACCATTGCCCACCAACTGTTTGGTGACCGCGTGGCACCGGTGTAAAAATGAGCAGCCTTATTCATTTGCCGTTGTCCGCCGTGCAGGTAGACTGGGCGAAACTTTGCAGACCATCTTTGAGGACCTGGCGCCAGACATGAAGCAATTTATTGAATTTATTCCACTTATCGTTTTCTTCGCGGTCTACAAGTTCTACGACATCTATATGGCCACCGGAGCCTTGGTGGTGGTGACCGGACTGCAGCTCGCCTATAGCTGGCTCCGCTATCGCAAGGTCGAGAAGATGCAGCTTTTTACCTTCCTGCTGGTCGGCTTCTTCGGCGGCCTCACCGTCTTCTTCCACGATGACACCTTCATCAAATGGAAAGTCACCGTGGTCAATGCGCTGTTTGCCCTGGGTCTGCTCATCAGCCGCTACGGCTTTGGCAAGAACCTGATCAAACAGATGCTGGCCAAGGAGCTGCAAGCACCCGATGCAGTCTGGGACAAGGTCAATCTCGGCTGGGTCGGCTTCTTTACCCTCTGTGGCCTGCTCAACCTCTACGTGGCGTTCAACCTGCCACAGGAGATATGGGTCAATTTCAAAGTGTTCGGTTTGCTGGGGCTGACCTTGGTCTTTACCCTGCTCAGTGGCGTCTATCTCTATCGCCATATCCCTGCCGAGCAGAAAAACGAACTGGAAAAATAACCCTCATCAGAAAAGGATCCTCTCATGTGGTATCTCATCTACTCCGAAGATGTTCAGGGCAGCCTGCCGCTGCGCAAACAGGCTCGCCCCGCTCATCTGGCCCGTCTGCAAGCATTGCAGGATGAGGGGCGTCTGCTGACCGCCGGCCCCAACCCGGCCATCGATGCCGAGGATCCGGCCGATGCCGGCTTTACCGGCAGCACTGTCATCGCCGAATTTTCCTCGCAGGCGGAAGCCAAAGCCTGGGCCGATGCAGACCCCTATGTAACCGCCGGTGTTTACGCCAAGGTCACCATCAAGCCGTTCAAGAAGGTCTTCTGATCCAAAGCGCAGAGCAAAATACAAAAGGCCGGACTGGAAGTTCATTCCAGTCCGGCCTTTTTGCATCCCGATATCTCGTTTATGCCTTGGCGACAAACCAAGGATTGAGGATATCGGGCTTGTTGTAGACAAGGGGCGAACCGTCGAGTTGGGTGACGCTGCCGCCCGCCCCCTCCAGCACCGCCTGCGCGGCACCGGTATCCCACTCGCAGGTGGGCGCGAGGCGCGGATAGAGCTCGGCGCCACCCTCTGCAATGATGCAAAACTTGAGAGAGCTGCCCATGGAGACCAGCTCGATTTCGCCAAAAGGAGCCAAGAAATCGAGGGTCTCCTGCGACAGGTGGTTGCGACTGCCCACCACCCGCCACGCCTCGCCTTCACGATAAGGCCGGGTCTGGATGGGCTCACGCTTGCCATCGGCGATGCACCAAGCTCCAAGCCCCTTGCCGCCAAACCAGATCTTCTCCAGCACAGGGGCATAGACCAGTCCCCAGCGCGGCGCACCCTCTTCAATCAGCGCGATATTGACGGTGAACTCGCCATTGCGGGAGACAAACTCCTTGGTGCCATCGAGGGGATCCACCAGCCAGTAACGGGACCAGCCGTGGCGCACCGCCATCACCTCGGGCCCCGACTCCTCGGATAATACGGGAATGTCGGGAGTCAGCCGTGCCAACGTCTGAACGATCACCTCGTGGGCCCCCTTGTCGGCCGCAGTCAGCGGGCTCTCGTCGCTCTTGTACTCCACCGCGAAGGGCTGGCTGTAGATGGCCATGATGGCCGCCCCCGCCGCGCGGGCGACAGGTTCAAGTTCAGTGATATCGGGGTGGTACTGGGGATGCGCCATAACAATCTCGTCCAACTCACAAGGCTAATCAGTGTAACTCCCTTTACATCAACTGCTTATAGCCGATTGTGCTGGGTTATTACAGCGCGGGAGCCGCCAGGCCATTTCGCTGGGGTGCACAGGGCCAAAAACAACAAAGGACGCCGTGGCGTCCCTTGTTGTTTCTGGTGACCGCTATCAGGCCACGGCCTGGCTGGCGGATCAGATCCCCTGACGGGCTTCCTGCATCAGCAGGCGCATGTCGCTCACGGCCTTGGCCAGACCGTCGAAGGCGGCGCGGCCGATGATGGCGTGGCCGATGTTGAGCTCGACGATCTCGGGGATGGCAGCGATGGCCTTGACGTTGTGGTAGTGCAGACCATGGCCGGCATTGACCTTCAACCCCTTGCCGGCGGCGTAGGAGGCACCGGCAGCGATGCGCTTGAACTCGGCGTTGCGCTCGGCATCGGTGGTGGCATCAGCATAGCGGCCGGTGTGGATCTCGATAAAGGGGGCACCACTCTCGGCTGCCGCATCGATCTGGATGGGATCGGCATCGATAAAGAGGGATACCTGAGCACCCACGGCAGAGAGACGGGCAACGGCGTCAGTCACCTTGTCCAGCTGACCGGCGACATCCAGGCCGCCCTCGGTGGTCACTTCGGTGCGCTTCTCCGGCACCAGACAGACGAAGTGGGGTTTGATGCGGCAGGCGATGCCGATCATCTCTTCAGTCACCGCCATCTCCAGGTTCATTCTGGTCTGGATAGTCTGGCGCAGGATCTCCACATCGCGGTCGGTGATGTGGCGGCGATCTTCACGCAGATGCACTGTGATGCCGTCGGCCCCGGCCTGCTCAGCAACAAAAGCGGCCTGTACCGGATCCGGATACTGGGTGCCACGGGCGTTGCGCAGGGTGGCGATATGGTCGATGTTCACACCCAGATAGATTTCACTCATTGAGAACTCCTTGAAAGGCTTCATCTGTTGACTGCGCGGTCAACGAATCACACCGCGCCAATATCCGTATGTCTTTACTCTGTGTCAGCCCTGAATGCTGGCTTTGCGTTTTAAAAACAGCTCCCGGCTTTTTAGCTGGCGCTTGCCCAGATAGGGTTGCAGCGCCAGTCGGCTGAAACGCTTGGCCGCCTGCAGCAAGGGAGGGGTATCGAAACGTCCCTCGGCAAAGGCGAGCAGGTGGGCACCGAGAAACAGGGTACGGGGATCCGGCGCCCGCTCGCAAGCAACAAAGCCCAATTCACGCTCGAAGCCATAGAGCAGGGTCGGCTCGATGGGCGACTCGTCGTCCGCCGTGTATTCGAAATCCACCGCATAGCCGAGCGCCTGCAACAGCAGGAACTCGAAGCGACGCAGCGGCAGCTCCGGCGTCTCGCCATCGGCCAGCGCCATGATGGCACGGGCATAGGCATCGAATACTTCGGGGAACGGGGTGTGCGCTTCCAGCAGGTAGTAGACCAGCTCGTTGAGATAGAGGCCGTAGAAGAGGCGATCGCCACCAAGACGCAGGGAGTGGTCGGGGCATTCGACCTGGGTGAGGTTCTTGAGATCGCCCTTGCCGCGCCAGGCGATGGTGAGCAGGGTAAAGGGTTGCAGCAGCCCCTTGAGAGGGGAGCGTGGCCCGCGAGAACCGCGAGCCACCAGAGTAAATCGGCCACTATCCTGGGTGAAGACCTCGACCAGCTGGCTGGTCTCCCGATAGGGCCGACTGTGGATGACGAAAGCCGGGGTCAGCAATCAGTCGTCGCCATACCCGAGGCTGCGCAGGGCGCGCTCATCATCAGCCCAGCCCGACTTGACCTTAACCCACAGCTCGAGGTGCACCTTGTTCTGGAACAGACGTTCCATATCGAGGCGTGCTTCGGTGCCGATGGTCTTGATCTTCTCGCCCTTGTTACCGATGACCATCTTCTTTTGGCCATCGCGCTCGACCAGGATCAGGCCGTGGATGTGGTAGAGACCGTTCTCTTCCACCTTGAAGCGCTCGATCTCCACCGTCACCGAGTAGGGCAGCTCCTCGCCGGTGAAGCGCATCAGCTTCTCGCGGATGATTTCGGAGGCCATAAAGCGGGACGAGCGGTCGGTCACGTAATCTTCCGGGAAGAAATGGACGTTTTCCGGCAGCAGATCCTTGGCCCACTCGCGGATCTTCTCCACGTTGGTGCCCTTTTCGGCACTGATGGGCAGAATATGGGCGAAGTTCATCTGTTGACCCAGCCACTCGAGGTGCGGCAGCAGATCTTCTTTCTCTTTGACGTTGTCGATCTTGTTGACCGCCAGCACCACAGGGCACTTGAGATTGCGCAGCTTGCCCAGCACCATCTCGTCGTCTTTGGTCCAGTGGGTACCGTCCACCATGAACACCACCATGGCCACGTCCCCCAGCGAGCTGGTCGCGGCGCGGTTCATCAGGCGGTTGATGGCCCGCTTCTCCTCGATATGCAGACCCGGGGTGTCCACATAGATGGTCTGGTAGTTATCCTCGGTGTCGATCCCCAAAATCCGGTGACGGGTAGTCTGGGGCTTCTTCGAGGTGATGCTGACCTTCTGGCCAAGCAGCTTGTTGAGCAGGGTGGACTTGCCCACATTCGGGCGGCCCACGATGGCGACAAAGCCGCAGTAAGTGGTATCTGTCATGACAGTTTTTCCAATGCTTGCTGCGCTGCGGCCTGTTCGGCCTTGCGACGGCTGGTGCCGACCCCGTTGATTGGACCATCCAGACCTTCCACGTCGCACTGGACGGTGAACTCCTGGTTGTGGGCCTCACCCTTGACGTTGGTCACGGTGTAGGTCGGCAGGGATTTGCGGCTTCCCTGCAAAATTTCTTGCAGACGGGTCTTGGGATCTTTCTGCTCTATGCCTGGCTTGATTTCGTCCAGACGGCTGGCGTACCAGCTCAGCAACAGGGTCCGCACCGTCTCAAGATTGGTATCCAGATAGACGGCACCGATCACCGCCTCGACCGTGTCGGCCAGAATGGATTCGCGGCGAAAACCGCCGCTCTTGAGTTCGCCAGGGCCGAGGATCAGGTGATCACCGAGGTCAAACTCCCGGCCCAGCTCGGCCAGGGTCTTCTCGCGCACCAGGGTGGCGCGCATCCGGCTGAGATCTCCTTCCGCTGCTTGCGGGAAGCGGTGGAACAGATCATCGGCAATCACCAGACTCAAAATTGAGTCACCCAGAAACTCCAGTCGCTCGTTATGACGGGAGCAGGCGCTGCGGTGAGTCAGCGCCCGGGTCAGCAGTTCCAGATCCGCAAAGACATGCCCGAGACGGGACTGCAGTCTGTTCATCTTGATATTCATTTACTTGATTCCGCCAATGCGGTTGAAGCGCACACCTGTCGGTACCCAACTTGGCAGCAGGGAGCCTTCTTCGCGCTCGAATTCAAAACTTATCCAGATAGCGACCGCCTTGCCGACCAGATTCTGCTCGGGTACAAAGCCCCAGAAGCGGCTGTCGGTACTGTTGTCACGGTTATCGCCCATCACGAAATACTGGCCTTCCGGTACCACCCACTCGTCAGGATAGGTGCCGGGCTGGCGATAGTAACGACCAACCATATCGGGCATCAGCGGATTGCGCAGGGTCTCGTGGGAGACATCACCCAACTGCTCGGTATAGCGGTCAAGGGGGATCCCCATCTGGGTAAATTCGCCTCTTTGTTCAAACTTGACGTCGAGCTTCTTGAAGCCCGGGCACGTTTTCCCTTCCTGCTCATCACCGCTCTTTTCCACACAACGCGGCCGGATCATCAGCTCCTTGTTGCGATAGATAACCCGATCACCCGGCATGCCGACCACCCGCTTGATGTAGTCAACGCGCGGTTCAAGGGGATACTTGAACACCACCACGTCACCACGCTCAGGGGAGCCGGTCTCGAGGAACTTGGTGTTGGTCACCGGGTCCCGCAGACCATAGGCAAATTTTTCCACCAGGATGAAATCGCCCACCAGCAGGGTGGGCATCATGGAACCTGACGGGATCTGGAACGGTTCAAAAATGAACGAACGCAGGATCAGCACAAAGGTGATGACCGGGAAGACCCCGGCGGTCTGTTCGATCCAGACCGGTACGGGGGCTACCTTAGCCAGGGTCTTCTCATCCAGGTGGGCACCGCCATGGGCACGAGCCACGGCAATCTTGGCGGCGCGCTGCTTGGACCAAATCATCTTGTCCAGACACCAGATAACACCGGTGATCGCGCAGACCACCACCAGGATCAGGGAAAACGTGCTTGCCATCGATTAATCCTTTCCGACGTGGAGAATCGCGAGGAAGGCTTCCTGCGGCACGTCGACACGGCCGAGGGACTTCATCCGCTTCTTACCTTCTTTCTGCTTGTTCAGCAGCTTCTTCTTACGGCTCACGTCACCACCGTAGCACTTGGCGGTCACGTCTTTACGCAGTGCCTTGACGGTGCTGCGAGCGATGATCTGGTTGCCGATGGCCGCCTGAATAGCGATATCGAACATCTGGCGCGGGATCAGCTCACGCATCTTCTCCACCACCTGACGACCACGATATTGGGCGTTGTCCTTGTGGGTGATGATGGCCAGGGCATCGACGCGCTCGCCGTTGATCATGATATCCAGACGGACCATGTCAGAGGTTTCGAAGCGCTTGAAGCCGTAATCCAGCGAGGCATAACCGCGACTGGTGGATTTGAGGCGATCGAAGAAGTCGAGTACCACTTCCGCCATCGGAATTTCATAGGTCAGCGCCACCTGCTTGCCGTGATAGACCATGTTGGTCTGCACGCCACGCTTCTCGATACAGAGGGTGATCACGTTGCCCATGTACTCCTGCGGCAACAGGATATGGCACTCGGCGATCGGCTCGCGCATCTCCTTGATGCTGGTGATGGCAGGCATCTGGGCCGGGCTGTCGATATGGATGGTGGTCCCGTCGGTCAGCTCGATCTCGTACACTACGGTCGGCGCCGTGGTGATCAGATCCAGATCGTATTCACGCTCCAGACGCTCCTGAATGATCTCCATGTGCAGCATGCCGAGGAAGCCGCAACGGAAACCAAAGCCCAGCGCAGTGGAGCTCTCCGGTTCGAAGAACAGGGAGGCATCGTTGAGCGACAACTTGTCGAGGGCGTCACGGAACGACTCGTAGTCATCGCTGGAGATGGGGAACAGACCGGCATACACCTGCGGCTTCACCTTCTTGAAACCGGCCAGCGCCTTGTCGGCACCGTTTTTGGCCTGGGTCAGGGTATCGCCCACCGGCGCGCCGTGGATGTCCTTGATACCGCAGACAACCCAACCTACCTCGCCACAGCCAAGACCCTGGGTATCCACCTGCTTGGGCGTGAAGATACCGATGCGATCGACACCCCACACCTGACCGGTGCTCATCACCTTGATCTTATCGTTCTTCTTCAGCGAACCGTTCTTGATCCGCACCAGAGAGACAACACCCAGATAAGGGTCGAACCAGGAGTCGATGATCAGCGCCTGCAGCGGGGCATCCGGGTCACCTTCCGGCGACGGAATGCGGGCCACGATCTCTTCCAGCACCAGATCGACACCGAGGCCGGTCTTGGCGGAGCAGCGCACCGCATCGACCGCGTCGATACCGACGATGTCTTCGATCTCCTCGGCAACCCGCTCCGGCTCGGCGGCCGGAAGGTCAATCTTGTTCAGCACCGGCACCACTTCCAGATCCATTTCCATGGCGGTATAGCAGTTGGCCAGAGTCTGTGCCTCAACCCCCTGGCCGGCATCCACCACCAGCAGCGCCCCTTCACAGGCCGCCAAAGAGCGGGAGACCTCGTAGGAGAAATCCACGTGGCCCGGGGTGTCGATAAAGTTCAGCTGGTAGGTGTTACCGTCTTGTGCCTGGTAGTTCAGGGTCACACTCTGTGCTTTGATGGTAATGCCGCGCTCGCGCTCCAGGTCCATGGAGTCAAGCACCTGAGCCTGCATCTCACGGTCGGACAAGCCACCGCAAGTCTGGATCAGACGGTCCGACAGGGTCGATTTACCGTGGTCGATGTGCGCAATAATCGAAAAGTTACGAATGTGTTTCATCGAGCAAGAGTCACTCAAAATTAGTTAAGGTCAGTTATGGAGGCGCGATTTTACTGGATAACCCGGCTGACGGCCATTCTTTAGTCGCCAGCGCCAGTGAAATAGCGCCTGTTCAGTCAGGAGAGGGGGCGGACAGGAACCACAACGCCGAGCATCTGCGGGCCGTAGCGCCCCTGATCCAGGCGGTTGGAAAAGTAACGAACCAGTAAAAAGCCCAGCACGCCCCCCAGCAGGCAGCAGAGGATGGTGATCCCCTCCCCGCCCGAGAGCAGCGGCGCCAGCCAGAGCTGCCCCAGCAAGGCACCGGCCAGCAGGCAAAACAGCGGCAGCACATAGACCAGCGCCGCCCCGCGCAGCAGGCTTTGCTGCGGAATACCCAGCCTCACTTGCTGACCAACCTGCACCTCGGCAGTCAGTCTGACCCGCAAGCGCGAGGCTTGCAGGGGAAACGCCTTGGCCACGGTGCCGGTACCGCAGTTGGATTGCTGCTGACAACCACTGCAGGCAGAGCGACGCTCGCACTCCACCCAGGCATGGTCACCCTCAATGGCCACCACGGTCGCCAGCTCTTCACTCATCTCATTCACGGCAACACCTCGTGCTCATGCAATGGCTGGATCTGAACACGACTGACTGTCTGCGGCAAGCAGACTCACTGCACCGCTTCGTTGCGGGCCAGCGGCTGGACCGACTCGGCGATGCGCTTGGCGGTCTCGGCAGGCACCTCGCCGACCACGGTGATCTCGACCCCCACCTCGTTGACATAGCTCACCAGCGAGGTCGCCCCCTGGCGGATCAGCTGCTGGCGTACCGCCTGCTTGGGATCAACCCGGGAGACATAAACCGAGAGATCCACCAACCCGTCGGAGAGCATCATGTAATCCACCGGCATACTGGTGGTCACCAGCTGGTGGCGGTCTTGTGACAGCACCTTGAAGCCATCGGGCAACCAGGTGATCTGCCAGCTCAGCGCCTGCTGCGGGGCAGGATAGGCATCTTCCAGTGCCAGCGCCTCCGGCAATTTGCGCTTGGCCAGGACGACCAGCCAGGGTGCAGGCTTATTCTGCAGCTCCAGATCGACCCCCAGCACCTGTTCGACCAGATTGCCTTCCCGCTCCACCATGTCGACCCGCAGCAACAGGTTGCTCTGCTCATCGATCCAGAGCACGAAGCCATACTTGTCTGCTTCTTTTGGCACCAGTCTGACAACCTGGGCGACCACTCCCGCTACCCGGCTGCGGCCGGCCAGCACAGGATCATAACTCTCCAGCACCTGCGCCAGCGGCATCTTCACCAACGTCGACCAGATGCCGGGGAAGCGGGCATCCTTCAGGGTGTAGGGATCGTGGCTGTTTTCAAAGAAGGTGTATTCGTTCTGGCGCTGGAGATACTCGATCGCCTTGCCGTCGAGGTAACTGAGGTGGGCCACTTCCTTGCCGTTGATCACGGCATGGCTGATCCGGATCGGTTCAAGACGCCCCTGACGGGCCTTGACCATGGACAACTCGAAATTCTGTTGCTGCACGGCACTCTGCATCTGCTGCAACAAGGCCTCGGCCGACTTATCGTCGGCCGAGGCCTTGGCACTGATCAGCAGGAGAGAGGCCAGCAAAATACGGCTGGACTGGCGCACGTTTGTATCCCTGACAATTCGTTATTGTTGGATCTGTCTGTCTTGCAACAGGCGCTGCTGCAACTGGTGGTCACGCAGGAAGGCGTTGATCCGCTCCCGCTGCTCCTGCATCTGCTGTTCGGTCAATCCTTGCTGACGGGCACGGGCGCCATCCTGTTGCGGATAGTGAACACTCACAGGTGCCGCACTGCCACCGATTGGAATGGTATTGAGCACCGGATTGGCCGGAACGCCATCCTGTCCCTGATACTGCTGCACCCCGAAGATAACGGCAGCGGCCACGGATGCCGCAATGGCATATTGACCAAACTGCTGACCGGCCCGGCGCAGCAGCGAAACCACATTGGACTCTTTCTTGACCGGCGATGCGGTAGATTGCGGCACAGGCGCAGTCTCAACAGGCTTGGGAGCCAGTATGGTAGGCTCGTCCTCCAGCGCAGCCATGATGCTGTCACTGAGATCCAGTTGCAGATTGATCGGCAGGTCACCCCGCATGGCATCGCCGATCAGGTGGTAACGACCCCAGGTAGCTTGCGAGTCGGCATCCAGCTCCAGCTCGTTCAGTACCTCTGCGTCACTCAGGTCACCATCCATCAGGGCAGAGATTTGCTCTTTTTTTGCCATAAGTTAATCCGTCTTTCCCCAGTTAATTCTCGATCAGAGGTTGCAGCTTTTTATCGATTGCGTCCCTCGCCCGGAAGATACGGGATCTGACCGTACCCACAGGGCAATCCATGATTTCGGCAATCTCTTCGTAGCTCAGCCCTTCCAGTTCGCGAAGGGTGATCGCTGTCCTCAGGTCTTCCGGCAATGCCTCTATGGCTGAAAACACGGTGCGTTTGATCTCGTCAGTCAGCGCCAGGTTTTCCGGGGTTGAAACCTCTTGCAAGGCTTCACTACCACCATAAGACTCCGCTTCATCAGCCTCCACATCACTGCTGGGGGGCCTGCGCCCTTGGGAGGTCAGATAGTTTTTCGCCGTATTGACGGCAATTCGGTACAACCAGGTATAAAAAGCACTTTCGCCACGGAATGTCGGCAATGCCCGGTAGGCTTTTATGAAGGCCTCTTGCGCCACATCGGGCACATCACCGGGATTGTTCACATATCTGGCAACCAGGTTGACCACCTTTTGCTGGTATTTTTTTACCAACAGGTTGAAAGCTGCTTTATCGCCGCGCTGGACCCGTTCAACCAGCTGTTCGTCCAGTAGATTCTGGTCGGTCATCAGAGCCGTAAAACCCCCATCAGGTTATCGTTCTTCTTTTCCGGCCCTTCCTAAGCGCACAAGTTCAGACAGGGAAAATAAGAGAAAGTTCGCTTCAATTGAAAAAAATGTGATGCAGGCTGCATACTCGCCCCCGCTTGGGCTACCATGGTGCCAGTTCTTAATCCAGGCCAATGATACTTATGAAAGCAAGTGTTGAATACCTTTGCGATGTACTGATCATTGGCAGTGGTGCCGCTGGTCTGTCCCTCGCGTTGCGATTGGCAGACCAGGCCAAAGTCCTGGTTCTGAGCAAGGGGCCCATCAGTGAAGGGGCCACTTTCTATGCGCAAGGAGGCATCGCTGCCGTTTTCGACGAGACCGACAGCATCGAATCCCACGTGAGCGATACGCTCAACGCGGGCGCCGGGTTGTGTGACCCGGCCGTGGTGGAGTTCACCGCTCGCCACGCCCGCGAGTCCATCCAGTGGCTCATTCAACAAGGGGTCCCCTTCGATCAAGAGGAGAACGCCGAGGGCGAGTCCCACTATCACCTCACCCGCGAAGGGGGCCACAGCCATCGCCGCATCTTTCATGCAGCTGATGCCACCGGCAAGGCGGTACAGCTCACCCTGATCGATCAGGTGCGCGACCACCCCAATATCCAGCTGATGGAGCGCTTCAACGCGGTCGACCTCATCACCACCCGCAAGCTGGGTCTGCCGGGCAACAAGGTG
Source organism: Aeromonas fluvialis (assembly GCF_000819885.1). Taxonomy (GTDB): domain Bacteria; phylum Pseudomonadota; class Gammaproteobacteria; order Enterobacterales; family Aeromonadaceae; genus Aeromonas; species Aeromonas fluvialis. The sequence continues at coordinate 125,214 of NZ_CDBO01000011.1, read as the reverse complement.
CTGGGGGCCTATGTCTGGAACCGCAACACCGAACAGGTTGAAGTGGTTCGTGCCCGCTTCGTGGCACTGGCGACCGGTGGCGCCTCCAAGGTATACCAGTACACCTCCAACCCGGATGTGAGCTCTGGCGATGGCATCGCCATGGCATGGCGGGCCGGTTGCCGGGTGGCGAATCTGGAGTTCAACCAGTTCCACCCCACCAGCCTGTTCCACCCGGATGATCCCAACTTTCTGCTGACCGAGGCTCTGCGCGGTGAAGGGGCTTATCTGCGCCGCCCCGATGGCAGCCGCTTCATGCCGGAATTTGACGAACGGGCCGAGCTGGCCCCACGCGATATCGTCGCCCGAGCCATCGACCATGAGATGAAGCGGCTCGGCGCCGACTGCATGTATCTGGATATCAGTCACAAACCGGCCGATTTCATCATCAAGCACTTCCCGACCATTTATGAGCGTTGCCTCGCAGTCGGTATCGACATCACCAAAGAGGCGATGCCCATCGTGCCTGCGGCTCACTACACCTGCGGTGGCGTGATGATCGACAACAACGGCCAGACTGACATCCCCGGCCTCTATGCTATCGGCGAAGTGACCTATACCGGCCTGCACGGCGCCAACCGAATGGCTTCCAACTCCCTGCTGGAATGCGTGGTTTATGCCCATCAGGCGGGAGCCGACATTCTGACCAAACTGCCGAAAAGTGTGGAACCACCTCACCTGCCCGCCTGGGACGAGAGCAAGGTAGAGGATTCCGACGAACTGGTAGTGATCCAGCACAACTGGCACGAGCTGCGGCTGATGATGTGGGACTATGTCGGGATAGTGCGCACCAATAAACGCCTGGCTCGGGCCAAGCGCCGCATCAACCTGCTCAAACAGGAGGTGCAGGAGTACTACGCCCACTTCCGCGTTTCCAATAACCTGCTGGAGCTGCGCAACCTGTTGCAGGTGGCCGAACTTATCGTCAACTGCGCCCTGCTGCGCAAAGAGTCCCGCGGACTGCACTACAATCTGGACTATCCGGATATGCAGCCAGACTCGAAGCCGACCGTACTGACCCCGGAGCGGGATTAATTCTCCTCCTGCGACGCATTACCGCGACAGTGAACCCGCCCCAGCGGGGTCACTTTTTTCAGCAGCTTTTTTACTGCCACTTTTTTCGGCAAATAGTACCGCCAGCTACATGGCAGCAGCTTATCGCGATAAATCAGCAAGCAGTCATCAGGAAGCCGGTGTCAGCGCCGGGAAGGCAGAAAGTGGATGGCTCGCGCCAGCAGGCGGTAGTGTTCGGGGGGAAGGGCATCGGAGAAGAGCCACAGTTGCCGTGGCGACACAGATCCACTCTCTTGCGGCTCGGGGCAAAGTGCCAGCCTGAGCACACTGGGCAGAATGCGGCTTTTCTTGCCGAGTTGATAGCGGCGACCTTGCCACTGCAGCCACTGGCCATCCCATATAAGCTCGCACGGGGGCTCGGCAAGTGCGCGCCAGCTCAGCCAGAGTGCCACCAACCAGACGGGCAGCAACAGCGCCCACTGCCAATCGGCAATCAGGCCAGCCATCGGCCAGAGCAGCAACAGAAAGAGGGCCACCAGCAAACATTGCTGATGGCGGGAGGGGTGAACCGTCATGATCACCCGTTCCACAGTATTACCCCTGGCGGTCGTGGCGCGCCTGATTGCGCTCCAAGATCATCGGGATCATGGCGGCAAATGCGGGCTCTTCGGGGATACCATGACCCATGCACCACTTGAACAGGTCCGGGTCATCGCACTCCAGCAGGCGGATAAAGGTCTGCTGATCGGCCTCGCTCAGGGTGTCGAATTCGTGTTCAAAAAAGGGCATAAAGATCACATCCAGCTCGAGCATGCCGCGACGGCAAGCCCACTTCAGGCGGGATTTTTCAACTGGGCTCAACATGGCACTCTCCTTACAAAGACCGTGGGATGGTACCAGCTGGATTTTCCGGCTGACAAACATTAGTTACGTCTTTACCATGCAGCTCACATACTTTCTCTCTGGAATACCATCGTGAGCCTGCAACCACCTGTTTTTCCTGCCGAGCCGACCCGCTTCCCCCTGACCAAGATCGCCATCACCCGCATCAGCGGCGAGGAGCGCGCCAAATACCTGCAAGGTCAGGTCACCTGTGATGTCAACGCCCTGCAACCGGGGCAACAGACCCCGGGTGGCCACTGTGATCCCAAGGGCAAGCTGTGGAGCAATTTCCGCCTGCTCTGCCTCGACGACAGCCTGCTGCTGCTGACCAGCCCTTCGGTGCTGGAGCGCCAACTGCCGGAGCTGAAGAAATTTGCCGTCTTCTCTAAGGTGGAGATCGCCGCCGATGAGCGTCACACAACCGGGATCGCCGGTGCAGGCAGCGATGGGTGGATCGCCGCGCAGTTTGGCCTTGCGCAGAGCGGTCTCATCGACGGCGGCATGGCGGTGAAGATCGAACAGGATCGCTGGCTGCTGGTGAGCAATCAGCAAGCCGACGCCCTGCCGCAAGGTGATGAGTCACTCTGGTGGGGGCTCGAGATCAAGGCGGGTCTGCCGCATATGGAGGCGGTGCATCAGGGGGAGTTCATCCCGCAGATGCTCAACCTGCAGGCGCTGGATGGCATCAGCTTCAACAAGGGTTGCTACATGGGGCAGGAGACGGTGGCCCGTGCCAAGTATCGCGGTGCCAACAACCGCGCCCTGTTCCTGCTGGCCGGCACGACCGGCGAGCCGGTCGCCAGCGGCGATACCCTTGAGCTGCAACTGGGTGACAACTGGCGCCGCAGCGGCATGGTGCTCAACGCCTGGCAACAGGCCGGGCAGGTGTGGCTCACCGCCGTGCTGCCGAAAGATACCGAGGCTGACGCCCAATTCCGCCTCAAGCAGGACGAAGGCTCCCGCCTCACCCTGCAACCCCTGCCTTACGCCCTGACCGAGTAAGGTCGGCTAGCGAGGCACGCGCGCCAGCAGGGCCTCCTTCAGCCAGCGCCCCGCCTGCCCCAGCGGGCGGGCGCGATGCCACTGTAACTCCAGCGCCAGCGCGTGGCTGGCGATAAAGTCCGGCTCCAGCACCACCACTTCCCCCCGCTTCAGCGGTTGATGCAGCAGAAATTCCGGAATGGCGGACCAGCCAAGACCCCGCTTGACCAGCTCCAGCACCCCGAGATCCCCCTCGACCCACCACACCTGAGCCGAGATACGAAAACGCTGGCGCTCGCTCCCTTCCCGGCGGCCGGTGACCATCAGCTGACGCACCCTCTGCAGATCGACCTCCCGCAGCGGCTGCTTGCGGGCCAGCGGATGATCCGGTGACACCACCAGCGGCATGGTCACCTCCCCCAGCGAGTGGGCAACGATCTCCCGCTGGGGATGCACCTTCTGATAACTGATGCCTAGCTGGGCCCGGCCAGTCACCAGCATCTCGGTCACATCCTCCATCAGCGGGAAGAGCAGCTCCAGCTCGACTGTCGGGTAGCGGGTGGCAAACTCCGCCAGCAGACTACCAAGCCAGGGAAGGTGAGAATCATCATCGATAGCCAGAGTGAGGCGTGACTCCACCCCGGCCGCCAGCTCCCCGGCAATGGCCTGTAACCGTTCACTCTGCGCCAGCAGGATCCCCGCCTCCTGCACCATGCGGGCCCCCGCCTCCGTCAGCTGCGGATAGCGACCGCTGCGGTCAAACAGGGTGAGCGCCAGATCGATCTCCAGATTGGCGATGGCGCTGCTCACCACCGACTGCGCCTTGCCCAGCTTGCGGGCGGCGGCAGAAAACGAGCCGGTGTCGGCGGCTGCCAGCAAGACTTTCAGTTGTTCCAGTGATGGCGTCATTGTGCGGCCCTCCGGGCAACCCCTTTCCCTTATCATCTATCTGTTTTAGCGATGGATACCAACGTGAATCTATCGCTAATGAACTATAGATTAGCCAGCAATTCCTGAACACACCTGATTGAGAGAATGATGTATGCGTACCCGTAACGATCGTCTGCGCCATGCCGTTGGCTTTGAATTCATTGGCCTGCTGATTGCTGCCCCGCTGGCCAGCTGGGTCACGGGCGTCGGGCTCAACCATATGGGCCCGCTGGCCCTGTTCTTCTCGCTGCTGGCCACCGTCTGGAACTACATCTACAACATCGGGGTCGACAAGCTGCTGCTGAGGTATCAGGGCCATACCCACAAGACACTGTGGCAACGGGTGCTGCACACCTTCGGCTTTGAGGGCGGTCTGCTGATCGTCGCGCTGCCGGTCATGTCCTGGTGGCTGAGCGTCAGCCTGCTGGAGGCGCTGCTGCTGGATTTGGGCTTCGTCGCCTTCTACCTGATCTATGCCTTTGTCTATAACTGGGGATATGACAAAGTGTTCCCCATCCCCCAACCGATGCTGCAGAAAGCGCCAGGCTAAGTGGTTAGAGCCCCAAAAAACAGAGCACCATCATGATCGCAATGATGGTGCCCGAGAGAACAAAGGCGACGAGCGAGGAGAGAAAAACGTCAGGCCTGAGCCTTAAACTCGGCACCCTCGTCATCGGTGATATCGACCTTTTCGGGTTGAGCCTGGGCTAGTTGCAGGGCTTCCAGCTCGCTTTGGTATTCACTCAGCATCTGCTGAGCTACCGCCATATCTCCCTTGTGTTTGCGCTCGAACAGATGGTGCTGCACCACGCCGTTGAGATACTCCACCGTGATGGGCTGCTCAAGGGTTCCCATCAGCTCCTCTTTATCCAACTCGGCATTGATTTCATCGGCGGTCGTGCGCAGCAGCCCGGCCAATTGAACCAGCATACGGCGCTCACCTTCGCGCAGCAGGCTCAACATGCGGTTTCTCTGCTGCTCATTCTGTTGGGTCATACATTTCCTTACGTCAATTGGGAACAAGCCCGCTCATTCTGCCCTGTCCCCATGACAGCGTCTATCTCGCGCCCCCCACAAATTGTTGGCGCTGGCTCACAAATGGCTACAGATGCTATTTGCTGTAGCTCTGGGGTATAGTATCCGCTGATTTTCGGGGCCTTCATCATCTTCATATTGCACGTTAAAGGCTCCCCTACGGCTTACCCCAACGAGGTGAAGATCCGCTTTATGACCGACGCCATAGTGGTGCTCTGCACCTGCCCAGACCAAACCAGTGCCGACCTTCTCTGCGAACAACTGCTGAACCAGCGGCTGGCCGCCTGCATCAATCAGCTGCCGGGTGTCACTTCCATCTATCGCTGGCAAGGCAAGGTGGAGCGCGCCTCCGAGATCCAGCTCATCATCAAATCCCGCCAGTCGCGCTTTACCGAGCTGCAGCAGTGCATCCAGACTCATCACCCCTACGAGGTGCCCGAGCTACTGGCCCTGCCAGTGAGCAACGGACTGCCCGCCTACCTCGACTGGCTCAATGGGGAGACCTCATGACGTTCACCCGCTTGCTCTCTCCCCTGCTGCTGCTCTGTGCCCTGTTGACGACGGCGGTGGGCAGCTCCCCAGCCCACGCCAGCGGCGCCGATCTGCTCAGCTCGCTGGGTATTGAAGCCAACGCCAAACCCACCTTTTTGCAAGTCGATGAGGCCTTTCAGATCGAGAGCGAACAGCGCGGCGATCAGCTGCTGCTGACCCTCCACATCGCCGACGACTACTACCTCTATCGCCACAGCCTGCGTTTCAAGGGGAACAATCTCACCTTCAGCGAGCCGACCCTGCCAGAAGGCACCGAGCACGAGGATGACTTCTTCGGCAAGACCCGGGTCTACTACCAGCAGGTGAGCATCGTGGTGCAGCTAAAAGAGGTGGGCGAAAACGCTACCCTGCGGATGCGCTATCAGGGCTGTACCGACGGCCTCTGCTATCCACCGACCGACAAGCTGATCGAGGTGGCCCCGCTGGTCACGGCAACCACAGCGTCCACTGCTGAAACGGCACAAAGCGTCACACCCGTGAGCCAACAGGATCAGCTCGCCGCCGCCCTCGGCAATCAGGGGTTCTGGCTCAGCATCGTCGCCTTCTTCGCGCTGGGGCTGGGGCTCGCCTTCACCCCCTGCGTGTTCCCCATGTACCCGATCCTGACCAGCATCATCGCCGGCGCTGGTCATCGCCTCTCTACCGGCCGCGCCTTCCTGCTCTCCTTTGTCTATGTGCAGGGGATGGCGGTCACCTACACCCTGCTGGGGCTGGTAGTGGCCTCGGCGGGTCTGAAATTCCAGGCGGCGCTGCAACACCCCTATGTGTTGATCAGCCTCTCGCTGATGTTCGTGCTGCTGGCCCTCTCCATGTTCGGGTTCTACACCCTGCAACTGCCGAGCAGTTTGCAAACTCGCCTCTCCGGTCTCTCCAACCGCCAGCAGGGCGGCTCGGTAGTCGGGGTCGCCATCATGGGGATGATCTCCGGGCTGGTCTGCTCCCCCTGCACCACGGCACCACTCTCGGGGGCGCTGATCTACGTGGCCCAGAGCGGCGATCTCTGGCTCGGCGGCGCAGCGCTCTATGCGCTGTCACTGGGGATGGGGCTGCCGCTGCTGCTGCTCGGCACCTCGGGTGGCAAGCTGCTGCCCAAGGCGGGCGCCTGGATGGATGTGATCAAGCAGCTGTTTGGCTTTGCCCTGCTGGCGGTGCCCATCCTGCTGCTGTCACGGCTCTGGAGCGATCAGATTGCCACCCTCGCCTGGCTCGGCTGGGGGTTGCTGCTGTGCGGCTATCTCTATCATCACAACCAGCACCAGCCCCACTCGGTGGCCAGAAGCGTGCGCGGCTTCGTGCTGTTGCTGGCGATGATCAGCGCCGTAGTAGTGGGCAAGGATCTGCTGCAACCGGCCGCCCCTGCAGCCGTCTCTGCGGGCGCGAATCAAAGCGCCCCGCAATTTGTCCGCATCAAGACCCTGGATGATCTCAAGGTGCAGCTGGCCGCCGCCCGCGGCAAGCCGGTGCTGCTCGACCTCTACGCCGACTGGTGCGTCGCCTGCAAGGAGTTCGAGCACAAGACCTTCAGCGATCCCGCTGTGCGGGAGCGCTTCGGCCAGATGGTGCTGCTGCAGGCGGATGTCACTGCCAACGACGATGCCGATATCGAGCTGCTCAACACCCTCAATGTGCTGGGGTTGCCGACCCTCATCTTCTTCGACCGCGAGGGCAAGGAGCTTGAGGGGCAGCGGGTCACCGGCTTTATGGGGCCAGCGGAGTTTCTTGGCAAGCTTGATCAGCTACGCTGACCAGCGGCGCCCCTGTCGACAGACCGGGGCCGCCTTATACGTTACGCACTGATTTTTCTGGCAATCCCTTGTATATGACCGGCAGCATGGCAGAATTTGCCCTTCGATTGTCTCGCCCGTCCGGAGTTTTGATGAAAAAGTGGTTCATCCCCCTGCTGGCCCTCTGGCTTTATGGCTGCAGTGCAGGGCCCGGTGAAGAGGATATCCGGAGCCAAGTTACCGCCAGGCTACTGGCCGAGACAGACGCAAACCTGTTCGAGATCAGCGACTTCACCATCCTCGGCAAGGAGGAGCGGTTGGAGGGGGTCTATCTGGTCAAGGTGAGTTACCAGCTCCACTTCAAGCAGGGGCTCGATCAGTTGCAGGTGTTGCACGACGAGGATCTGGTCTACGACAAGGTCGGCCCCTTCCAGCAGGAGATGGGACTGATGGAGCTGGAGCGCAAATATGGCGACTTCGAGGCTGGCCAGGTGCTGCCCCAGCAAGCCGAGGTGTGGATGATGAAGACGGAGCAGGGCTGGCGGCTGGCCGAGCCGACGTACTGACGCGGACCCGACCAGTATTATCAGGCTGACTCAAGCCTGGGTATCGACCAGATAGCCCCTTCGATCCGGCGCATCACTCGGGATCTTGTTGGCAAAGGCCGAGAGGAACTCCTTGAGGCTCACGCCACTGCCGCTGCTACCACTGCTCTCCAGCAAGCTGGAGAACTGGCTTTGCAGGGCACTCACTTCGCTACTTTGCTCGCCCTCACCATCCAGCTGGGCCAGCAGGCTCTGCAGATCCAGTTTCATCGGATTGTCGCTGCTGCCGGCGGCGATGGCCTTGCTCCCCTCCTGCTGGGCATGCAGGGCGTCCATCAGGCTCGCCATAAAGGTCTCGAGCGAACTGCCACTGCTGTCCGATACCTTGTCACTCTCCTCTGCCCCGCCACTCAACCCCAGTTCGGCCAGTACCGATTTGAGATCCTCCTCCATCTTGTTATTGGCACCCTGGGGAGGGGGCGGTGGCGGCATGGCGGGTCTCTCCTTGCGTTCACTGCCACTTGCGGCCAGCAATTGTGCCAGCGAGCCGACATCTCCTGACCCATTCACGTTTATTGTCATAGTCACTTGTCTCCTGAGTGGGGCCACCGCTGCTCATCAGCGATTCAACCCCTGTCAGCCATGGCAAGGGACGGGCCAATCCAGTTCGCCTTCATCATCAGCACAAGAAATTGGAGATCCTGACTTTATTGACAACTTAAACCATAAAGAGAGACTGCCACAGAATAACACCGCACAGTCGGCAAACAGGGTGGCAACCCCTTGCCCACCAGCGGCAAGACCGGGTAGGCCCCTGCTCAGAGCAGATCCTTCATCCGGTGCCACAGCATCCCGAGCGCCAGCAGCGGGGAGCGCAGGGCAGGGCCACCGGGGAAGGTGATATGGGGCACGCTGGCAAACAGATCGAAGCCCCGGCTCTCGCCGCGGATCGCCTCCGCCACCAGCTTGCCCGCCATATGGGTGGCATTGAGACCGTGGCCCGAGTAAGCCTGGGCGTAGAGCACGTTGGGATATTCCTTCAAGCGGCCAATCTGCGGCAGTCGGTTGGCGCCAATCCCGATCATCCCCCCCCACTGAAACTCGATGGCAGTGCCTGCCAGCTCGGGGAATACCCGCAGCAGCTTGGGCAGCATAAAGGCCTTGATATCCTTGGGATCCCGGCCCGAGTAGTTGCAGGCCCCGCCGAACAGCAGGCGGCCGTCGGCGGAGAGGCGGTAGTAGTCGAGGGCTACGTTCTGATCGCACACCGCCATGTTTTGCGGCAGCAAGCGCTGGCGCAAGCGGCGATCCAGCACCTCGGTGGCGAGGATATAGGAGCCCGCTGGCAGCACCTTGCCCCCCAGCTCGGGATTGAGCTCGTTGAGATAGGCATTGCAGCCGATCACCAGATAGTCGGCCGTGACCCGACCGTGGGCGGTTGTCACTTCGACCTGCTTGCCATAGTCGATGTGGGTCACTCTGGCCTGTTCGAACAGCGAAACCCCGAGGCTGGCGGCGGCACGCGCCTCTCCCAGCGCCAGATTGAGAGGATGCAGATGACCGGAGCCCATGTCGATCAAGCCGCCGATGTAGCGATCCGATCCCACCACGCTATGGATATCTTCGCGCGCGACCAGCTTTAGCTCGTGCTCATAACCCAGGCTCGCCAGATGGTCGAGATCCTCTTCAAAACCGGCCAGATGACGCTGACGGGTCGCGAGGTCGCAGTAACCCCAGGTGAGATCGCAATCGATATTGAAGCGCTCGACCCGCTCGCGCACCAGCTGCACCGCCTCCAGCCCCATCAGGTCGAGCTCGCGGACCCCCTCCTCACCAATCCAGCGGGCAAACTGGCTGGTATCGTGGCCGATACCGCGAATAAGCTGACCGCCGTTGCGCCCGGAGGCCCCCCAGCCGATACGGTTGGCCTCCAGCAAGGCGACCTTGTAACCGGCATCCGCCAGATTGATGGCTGTGTTGAGGCCGGTGAAGCCGCCACCGATGATGCAGACGTCAGCCTTGTGCTCCCCCTCCAGCTCAGGCCACTGTTGCGAGTCGTTGCGGGTGGCCGCGTAGTAGGAGGCGACGTGCTCCTGATATCCGATGTGCTTTCCTGCCTGCATACTCAGCATCCTGCCTTGGTTGCAAATTGTTTAATAAAATAAGCAAAGTTGTTTTGATAATACCCAGATCCTCCTCCACTCACCAACTGGTGCGGATCACAGAAATGCAAAAGGCGCCCCGAAGGGCGCCTTTTCATGCAATCAAGGTGCTGTAACGAATTACAGTACGTCGATGGCGTTCAGGTCGGAGAATGCTTTCTCCAGACGAGCGATCATGGAAGTCTGACCTTCACGCAGCCATACGCGCGGATCGTAGAACTTCTTGTTCGGCTTGTCGGCGCCTTCCGGGTTGCCCAGCTGGCCTTGCAGGTAAGCTTCGTTCTTCTGGTAGAAGTGCAGCAGACCTTCCCAGGTTGCCCACTGGGTGTCAGTGTCGATGTTCATCTTCACGACGCCGTAGGAGATGGACTCGCGGATCTCTTCCAGAGTGGAACCTGAACCACCGTGGAATACGAAGTCCAGAGACTTGGCAGGGATGCCGAACTTCTCGGAAACGTACTTCTGGGAAGCATCCAGGATGGACGGGGTCAGCTTGACGTTACCCGGCTTGTAGACACCGTGTACGTTGCCGAAGGAGGCAGCGATGGTGAAACGCGGGCTGATCTTGGACAGACGCTCGTAAGCGTAAGCAACATCTTCCGGCTGGGTGTACAGGGAAGATTGATCCAGGTGGCTGTTGTCTACGCCATCTTCTTCGCCACCGGTGCAACCCAGTTCCAGCTCCAGAGTCATGTTCATCTTGGCCATGCGGGTCAGGTACTCGCAGCAGATGTCGATGTTCTCTTCCAGAGACTCTTCGGACAGATCCAGCATGTGGGAGGAGAACAGCGGCTTGCCAGTTTCAGCAAAGTGCTTCTCACCTGCATCCAGCAGACCGTCGATCCACGGCAGCAGCTTCTTGGCAGCGTGGTCGGTGTGCAGGATGACTGGTACGCCGTAAGCTTCGGCAACGGCGTGCACGTGCTTGGCACCAGAGATAGCACCCAGAATGGCTGCTTGCTGGCCTTCCAGCTTCAGACCCTTACCGGCGGTGAATACGGCACCACCGTTGGAGAACTGAACGATAACCGGGGCTTTCACCTTGGCGGCAGCTTCCAGTACGGCGTTAACGGAGTCGGTACCAACGCAGTTAACTGCTGGCAGAGCAAAGCCGTTCTCTTTAGCGATAGCGAACACTTTCTGAACGTCATCACCAGTGATCACGCCGGGTTTTACGAAGTCGAAAATTTTCTTAGACATGTTTAATCGTCCTGTCTCGTATGCCGTTAATAAAATGGGGGGTTCATCATGAACCGGCACAGCGGGCTCATGATAAACGAAACGGGAGGCTTTTGCCCCCCGTTCCGGGTCAATTAGGCTTTGGCGCGCTCTTCGAGAATCGCGACAGCTGGCAGAACCTTGCCTTCTACGAACTCCAGGAAGGCGCCGCCGCCGGTAGAGATGTAGGAGACTTTGTCGGCGATGCCGAACTTGTCGATGGCGGCCAGGGTGTCACCACCGCCCGCGATGGAGAAGGCGGGAGAAGCAGCGATGGCTTCAGCGATCACCTTGGTGCCTTCAGCGAACTGGTCGAACTCGAACACACCGACCGGGCCGTTCCACAGGATGGTCTTGGCGTTCATGATGATGTCAGCCAGGGCCTTGGCAGAATCCGGGCCGATGTCGAAGATCATGTCGCCGTCGGTCACATCAGCAACAGACTTGATGGTAGCCGGAGTGGACTCGGAGAACTCGCTACCGACAACCACATCGGTGGTCACCGGAATGTTGGTCTCGGCAGCCAGTTTCTTGGCGGTATCGATCAGGTCGTGCTCGCACAGGGACTTGCCGACGTTGTGACCGGCAGCAGCGATGAAGGTGTTGGCGATGCCGCCACCGACCACCAACTGGTCAGCGATTTTGGAGAGGGATTCCAGAACGGTCAGCTTGGTGGAGACCTTGGAGCCACCAACGATGGCAACCATCGGGCGCTCGGGCTTCAGCATGGCTTTGCCCAGGGCTTCCAGTTCACCCGCCAGCAGCGGGCCAGCACAGGCGACCGGTGCGAACTGAGCCACACCGTAGGTGGAGCCTTCGGCGCGGTGAGCAGTACCGAACGCATCCATTACAAAAACATCACACAGGGCGGCGTATTTTTTGGCCAGCTCTTCGGTGTTCTTCTTCTCGCCTTTGTTGAAACGGCAGTTTTCCAGCACAACCAGCTCACCGGCAGCGACGTCTACGCCATCCAGGTAATCCTTGGCCAGGCGAACCGGGCAGGACAGAGCGTCTTTCAGATAGTTGACAACCGGAGCCAGGGAGAATTCTTCGTTGTATTCACCCTCGGTCGGACGACCCAGGTGGGAGGTGATCATCAGCTTGGCGCCCTTTTCCAGAGCCAGCTTGATGGTCGGCAGAGTCGCAACGATACGTGCATCGGAGGTGACCTTGCCGTCTTTTACCGGTACGTTCAGGTCAGCACGGATCAGAACGCGTTTACCCGCCAGATCCAGGTCAGTCATCTTGATAACAGACATATTCAGTCCTCTATATTTTCCAGGTAATGTTAAAAACAGTAACCTTTCGCCCGGAGCAGGCTCAGCCTGCGGCCATCATTGCCCGGGTGGTATCCAGCATCCGGTTCGCAAAGCCCCATTCGTTATCACACCACATCAACATCTTGACGAGGTTGGCATCGCTCACCCGAGTCTGGGTACCATCAATGATGCATGAGTGAGCATCATGATTAAAGTCTACGGAGACCAGCGGTTCTTCCGTGTAATCCAGAATACCGTGTAATGTACCTCTGGATGCCCGTTGCAGGGCTTGATTTACGTCAGTAACTGTCACTTTTTTACGAACAGTAATACTGAGATCCATCGCTGTTACATTGATGGTCGGCACCCGCACCGCGATCGCCTCGAACTTGCCGGCGAAGTGGGGCAGGATACGCTCCAGTCCCTTTGCCAGCTTGGTATCCACCGGAATGATGGACTGACTGGCTGCGCGGGTTCGGCGCAAGTCACTGTGGTAGGCATCGATGACTTGCTGATCATGCATGGCCGAATGAATTGTCGTAATAGTACCACAATTTATCTCGAATTCTCGATGCAATGTTTCAATCACCGGCACCACGCAGTTGGTGGTACAGGAGGCGTTGGAGACGATCCGCTCCGCTCCGGTGAGGGTATGATGGTTGACCCCGTAGACCACGGTGGCATCCACATCGGCATCGGCCGGGTGGGAGAAGAGCACCTTGCCCGCCCCCGCCGACAGATGCAGCTCGGCATCGGCCCGCGAGCCGAACACTCCGGTGCAATCGAGCACCACGTCCACCCCCAGCGCCCGCCACGGCAGCTTTGACGGATCCCGCTCGGCAAACAAAGAGATGAGATCCTCCCCCACCAGCATGCTGTTGCCCGCCAGTTGCACCGGATGGTGGAAGCGACCGTGACTGGTATCGTAACGAGTCAGGTGCACCATGGCCTCGGGGGCCGCCAGCTCATTGATGGCGACGATCTTGATGGTCTTGTCGCGCCCGCTTTCATAGAGGGCTCGCAACACGTTGCGACCGATCCGCCCGTAACCATTGATGGCAATCTTGATCATCGAGAATCCGTTTCCTTGAACCAGCAACAGGGCGACGCACCGGCCGCCCGGGAGCCCAAGCTACGACAGCAGGGCCTCCTTGAATTCACCGCGGGCCAGCAGTGCGGCCCCGAATACCCCGGCACTGTCGCCAAGGGCTGGAGCAATAATGGGGGCTCTGAAGCGGGGATTAAAGAGGAAGGGCAAAATTGTCTGTCGTCCGGCGCTGTAAAGGCTCTGCACATTGCCCACCCCGCCGCCGATGACGATAACATCCGGGTCGAGAATGTTGACCACGTTGGCCAGCGCCTGACCAAACAGCAGGTGCAGCCGGTCGATGGTGAGCTTGGCGATGTGATCGTGGGCGGTGGCGGCCGCGATCTGGGCGAGCGACAGATGACGCTTGGCCTTGGCTTCGTACCAGGCCTCCAGCGCCGGGCCGCTGATCAGGGTCTCGACGCAGCCGCGCTTGCCGCAGTAGCACTCGGGACCATCAGGGGAAAGCACGTTGTGGCCCCACTCGCCGGCGATGCCGTGGTGGCCGTTGAGGATCTGGCCGTTGATGACGATACCGGAGCCGACTCCGGTGCCCATGATGATGCCGAACACCACTTTCGCATCGGGATGGTGCTGGCGCACTGCACCGAGATGGGTTTCTGCTAGCGCGAAGCAGTTGGCATCGTTGGCGATCAGCACCGGCACGCCCAGCTTGCGTTCCAAATCCTCCTTGAACGGCTTGCCATTGAGCTCGGTGGTGTTGCAATTCTTCATCAGGCCGGTCTGCGGATCCCGAGCGCCGGGGGTGCCCATGCCGATGACGGTCGGACGCTGGCCAATCTTCTCGGCGCACTGCGCCACCAGCTTGGCGATCTGGCCGATCATGTGCTCATAACCGCCCGCCCGCTCGGTGGGGATGCGGTGGCGCAGCAGCACCTCGTCGCCATCCAGCACCACGCATTCACACTTGGTACCGCCAAGATCGATACCCCAATCCAGTGACTTGCTGCTCATCTTGCCTCCTGCACTGACGCCACGCACTCGTCGTCGCGGCGCCATTTTAAATGTAAAACGGGGCCTGACGGCCCCGAATTTCAATCGCACTATTCTTCGCCCACCCCGGCCTTAGCGGCCGTGGTACTGGGCGGAGAGCTCGTGCACCGCGTTGACGAACACGCCGGCGTGCTCCGGGTTCACATCCTGATGGATGCCGTGACCCAGGTTGAAGACGTGGCCATTGCCGTGACCGAAACCGGCCAGGATGGAGGCGACCTCTTCACAGATGCGAGCCTGATTGGCGTAAAGCATGGAGGGATCCATGTTGCCCTGCAGCGCCACCTTGTCGCCGACCCGGCGCTTGGCGTCGGCAATGTCGGTGGTCCAGTCCAGGCCCAGCGCATCACAACCGGTGGCGGCGATCTGCTCCAGCCACTGACCGCCGTTCTTGGTGAACAGGGTGACCGGCACGCGACGACCGTCGTGCTCGCGGATCAGGCCATCGACGATCTTGTGCATGTACTGCAGGGAGAAGTCGCGGTAATCGCGCGGGGTGAGCACGCCGCCCCAAGTGTCGAACACCATGACTGCCTGGGCACCCGCCTTGATCTGGGCGTTGAGATAGCTAATCACGCTGTCGGCCAGCTTGTCGAGCAGCAGGTGCAGGGTCATGGGCTCTGCGTACATCATCTGCTTGATCTTGGTGAACGCCTTGGAGCTGCCCCCCTCCACCATGTAGGTTGCCAGGGTCCATGGGCTGCCGGAGAAGCCGATGAGCGGCACTTCGCCCTTCAGCTCACGGCGGATGGTGCGCACCGCATTCATCACGTAGCCCAGCTCATCTTCCGGATCCGGAATGGGCAGCGCCTGCACATCGGCTATGGATTTGATGGGGCGCTCGAAGCGCGGGCCTTCACCCTGCTCGAAGTAGAGGCCGAGCCCCATGGCATCGGGCACAGTGAGGATGTCGGAGAAGAGGATGGCGGCATCGAGCGGGTAGCGGCGCAGCGGCTGCAGGGTGACTTCACAGGCCAGCTCGGCATTACGGCACAGGGACATAAAATCCCCCGCCTGGGCGCGAGTCGCCTTGTATTCCGGCAGATAGCGGCCAGCCTGGCGCATCATCCATACCGGGGTCATATCCACGTCCTGACGCAGCAAAGCGCGCAGGTATCGATCGTTCTTCAGCTCTTTCATCCCAGTTCCTGAGTTCGTATCACGCATAAAATGGCGGTCATAATACCACTTTGCCCAGTCAAGCGGACTGCCCAAAACGTGGCAAATGGGTGATCGGTTGCAAAGATGTGAAGGGGCGCAAACCAGAGCGCCCCGTTTTTAAAAAGAAGTGCAAAAAGGTTGGCGAAAAGATAAGCGCCGTTACCCCTCGCCAGCCAGTGACAATTCGATCAGGCGCCGGGCAATGGTGCCGTGGGGTGGCAAGCGCGGCAGCCGGTCGGCGGCAAAGAAAGCGGCAGCGACCAGTTCGTCATCCTGCACCATTATCTCGCCGCTCTCGTAGTCGGCGGTAAAACCCATCATCAGGCTGTGGGGGAAGGGCCAGGGCTGGCTCGCCACATAGCGCACATTGCGCACCCGGATGCCGCTCTCCTCGAACACCTCCCGCGCCACGCACTGCTCGAGGTTCTCCCCCGCCTCCACAAAGCCGGCCAGCACGGTATACATGGGATCGTCCGCCTGATAGTGACGACGATGGGCAGCCAGCAGGATCTCCGGCCCCTTGCGCACTGCCACGATAATGCAGGGGGAGATGCGCGGATAGGCCGTGTGACCCTGGTGGCACACCTGCGCCCACTCCCCCACCTTCGGGGTCATGGGGGCGCCGCACTCGCCGCAAAAACTGTGGGTGCGGCGGAAGGTAGCCAGCTGCCAGGCGCGGCCAGCGAGGCGAAAGCCCTCTTCGTCCCCCGCCACCATCAGCTGGCGCAGCGGGCTCATGGCGCTCGTGTCGGCCTCAACCCCCAGATCGAGCAGATAGCTGGGCAGCCCCTGCCACTCGTCAAAACGCTCGAAATGGGCGTCAGCCAGCGTAGCAGGCAAGCACGCCTTACTTCCCTGTGGCACCTGACCCTGCAGATCGAGCAGTACCAGATGATCGCCCCCCAGCACGAACCAGCGGGCTTGTTCGGTTAATGACATCAGATGAACACTCTCGTTAAATCCAATTAAACAAAACCCAGACTACGGCGGGCCCGCCAAGGGGAAAAAGCCGCGTGATGGCCCCCATCTTACGACCAGCACGGGTCGCTGACGACCCCGCTGCTGCCGATTGCACTGTTCGCCAACATTGATGAGCCCGGCAAAAAAGAGGCCGCCCGAAGGCGGCCCGCTGTTATCCGGCATCCAGTATCCGGCCTCTATCGGCGGGGATCAGGCATCGCCCATCGCCAGCAGGGAGGCGTTGCCACCCACCGCCGTGGTGTTGATGGTGCGGGTCTTCTCGGTGACGAAGCGACTCAGATAGTGGGGGCCACCCGCCTTGGGGCCGGTGCCGGAGAGCCCCTGGCCACCGAACGGCTGCACCCCGACCATGGCGCCGATCTGGTTGCGGTTGATGTAGACATTACCCACGTTGATGCGGCTCGCCAGCTCCTCGGCGTGGGATTCATTGCGGCTGTGGATCCCCAGCGTCAGGCCGTAGCCGGTGCCGTTGATGTCGCTGATCACCTTGTCCAGATCCCGGGTGGCGTAGCGCACCACGTGCAGGATGGGGCCGAACTGCTCCTTGGCCAGCTCGCGGATGGAGCCGATCTCCAGCGCGGTCGGTTGAACAAAGTGCCCTTCCATCGTCGCGGCGGGCATCGGCGCCTGGGCAATCAGGCGAGCGCGCGGGATCATCCGGGCCAGATGGGCATCCAACCCCAGCTTGGCATCGGCGTCGATCACCGGGCCGACGTCGGTATTATGCTCGGCCGGATTGCCCACTTTCAGCTCCTGCATGGCGCCGGTGAGGATCTCCAGCACCCGCGGGGCTATCTCCTCCTGCAGGTAGAGCACCCGCAGGGCCGAGCAGCGCTGACCGGCGCTCTGGAAGGCAGCGCTCACCACGTCGCGCACCACCTGCTCCGGCAGGGCGGTTGAGTCGACAATCATGGCGTTCTGACCGCCGGTCTCGGCGATGAGCGGCAGGATGGCACCATCGCGCTGGGCCAGGGTCATATTGATCAGTTTGGCGGTCTCGGTGGAGCCGGTGAAGCAGACGCCGCCGATGCGTGGATCCGCCGTCAGCTTGGCACCCACGGTGGCGCCGTCACCGGGCAGCAGTTGCAGCACATCGCCCGGGATACCGGCCTGATGGGCCAAAGTCACCGCCAGATAGGCGATAAGGCCGGTCTGCTCCGCCGGTTTGGCGATAACGGTGTTGCCGGTGGCCAGTGCTGCAGCAATTTGGCCGAGGAAGATCGCCAGCGGGAAGTTCCACGGGCTGATGCAGACAAACACCCCGCGCCCCTGCAGGAACAGCTCGTTCTGCTCGCCGGTGTAGCCCGGCAGCAGGGTCGCCTGCCCCATCAGGCTGCGGGCCTGCACCGCGTAGTAACGACAGAAATCGACCGCCTCGCGCACCTCGTCGATGCCATCTTGCAGCAGCTTGCCCGCCTCGCGAGTACAGAGGGAGACGAACTGCTCGCGGTTCGCCTCCAGCAGATCTGCCAGCTTCTCCAGCGCGGCGGCACGCTCGCTCACCGGGGTTTCGCGCCAGCGCGGGAAGGCGGCATGGGCCGAGGCCAAGGCCTGCTCCACCGCCTGCTCGTCGGCCCAGTGGATCTTGCCGACAGTCAGGCTCACATCCTGCGGGCTCAACACTACGCGGGCTTCGCTGCGCTTGAGGGTCTCCCCATCAACGATGGGGCCCGCCAGCCACTGCTTGCTCTCCAGCTCTTTCAAGCGGGCGAAGAAGGGGCGCTGGATGGAGAGGATGTTCATATTGACGCCGCTGGAGTTCTTGCGGTCGCTGAAGAGATTCACCGGCTGAGGAATACGGTCGTTGGCAAAGCCGGAGTAACGCTTGAGGGTACGCAACGGGTGCTCGGCCAGCGAATCCACCGGGGTGTTGGGATCCACCAGCTTGTGGACGAAGGAGGTGTTGGCCCCGTTCTCCAGCAGGCGGCGCACCAGATAGGGCAGCAGATCCTTGTGGGCACCGACCGGCGCATAGATGCGGCAGTGCAGGCCGGGATTGTCGCTCAGCACCGCGTTGTGCAGCTCCTCCCCCATGCCATGCAGGCGCTGGAATTCAAACTGGCGATCACCCGCCATCTCCAGAATGCTGACCACGGTATTGGCGTTGTGGGTGGCGAACTGGGGGGCGATAAAGCCGCGGGTCGGCTCGCTCAGCAGGTAACGAGCGCAGGCGAGGTAGGAGATATCGGTACCCGCCTTGCGGGTAAACAGCGGGTAGCCGGGCAGGCCCGCCTGCTGGGCATATTTCAGCTCGCTGTCCCAGTACGCCCCCTTCACCAGTCGCACCGGGATAAGGTCACCCTGCTCGCGGGCCAGCACGGTGAGCCAACACAGTACCGGCAGGGCGCGCTTGGAGTAGGCCTGCACCACCATGCCGAGTTTGCCCCAGCCACGGTTGGCATCGGAGCGGTAGAGCTGCTCGAACAAGTCCAGCGACAGCTCGAGTCTGTCCATCTCCTCGGCATCGATGCTGATGGCCACATCCTTGTCGCGGGCCAGACGCACCAACCCCACCAGCCGCTCGCACATTTCGCCGAGCACCCGTTCGCGGTTGGCCACGTCATAGCGCGGATGCAGCGCAGACAGCTTGATGGAGATGGAGGGGGCCGGGCCGCCGTCGCTGATCCGCTCGTTGCCCACCGCCTCGATGGCGTGGCGGTAATCGATCAGATACTTGTCGGCATCCTGCATGGTCAGCGCCGACTCACCCAGCATGTCGTAGGTGTGGGTGTAGCCCAGCTCGCGGGATTTGCGGCTCGCCTTGAGCGCCTCTTTCATGTCGCGACCCAGCACGAACTGCTTGCCCATGATCTTCATGGCGGCGTACATGGCGGAGCGCACCACCGGCTCCCCCAGCTTATTGACCATGCGACCCAGCAGGTTGGCCGGGTTGCCGTCGAGCTTCTTGTCCAGCTTGATGATCTTGCCGGTCAGCATCAGCCCCCAGGTGGAGGCGTTGACCAGGGTGGAGTCGCTCTTGCGAAAATGGGACGACCAGTTGGCGCCTGAGAGCTTGTCCTTGATCAGGGCATCGGCGGTCTCGGCATCGGGAATGCGCAGCAGCGCCTCGGCCAGACACATCAGGATGATCCCCTCCTGGGTATCCAGGCTGTACTCCTGCAGGAAGGCGTCGATACCGTCACCGGAGCCGCTCTCCTTGCGCACCTTGGTCACCAGGGTACGGGCACGCTGGGTCACCCGCTCCAGCGAAGCGCCATCCCCAGGCAGCATGGCCGACAGCTCGGCCAGATAGGCATTTTCATCCACCACGTAGTTCTGGGTGATGGCTTCGCGCAGGGCGGCCAGATCGGAGGGAACATAGTCAGCGGCAAGCACTTGGGTAGCTTTGAACATAGGGGGTCTTCCTGTACGCCCGAGGGCTGATATCGACAAAGGCGGACGCGCCGCCGAAACGCCGACAATGTATACAATATTGCACCATATATGAAATGAAATTGTTGCCAAGCTTTAACAAGCATCGCTATTTCAGCACCAGACTCCCTCCTAGAGTCCCCTTGCTGGCTGTAACGAGGGCAGATCGGCATCATTTTGTATACGATATCGTGTCGATACCTTCCGCTATCCGGGCACAGGCAGCAGCAACCGGCACGGGCAAGACGCAGATAAAAAGAAGAAGGGTCGCCACGGCGACCCTTCCATTCATGCTGACCGGTGAGATCAGTTCATCCAGCGATCGCCGCGACTGCGACGACGGGGCAGCATGGGCAACAGGATGCCAAGCAGGATACCGGCTCCTACCATGGCGCCACCACGGATAAACCAGTCCATCTGCATATCGTGTTCCTGGTTGTCATAGCTCTGGGTGAGGGCCTCATTCTGCTCCTTTAGTGAGCGCATCTCCTCGCTCTGGCTGGCTAGCTGGACCTTGAGGGCGTCAATCTCCTTGCTCTGGGCCGCGATCTGACCGTCCTTCTCGGTGAAACGTTTCTCGTTGTCACCGTTGAGGTTTTGCAGGCGATCTTTAAGCTCATCACGCTCCTTTTCTACCTGAGGGAGCCGCTCACGCAAGCTGGGCTCACTCTGCAGTTCATTGCTTTTTATCCACCCTTCGCGGCCACGCCCATCCACCACCTGGGTGAAACCGGCCTCACCGTTCACCGCCTTCACCTCCAGCGGTTCACCAGCCTTGACGCTGCCAAGGATCCGGTACTGGGTACCCGGACCATTGTGGATATAGGTAAAGATGTTGTCTGAAACATAACGGGTATCGGCCAGTGCCTGTTGGGCACACAAGCAGATCAAAATCCCGAGAAGGGCGCGCATGGTCGATCGGTTCTCTTTTTCAGGTTTGGACAAGAGGATGAATGTTAAGCCGCCAGCAGGCTAAAGGACAAGCAAAGAAAAAGCAGCGCCTCCCGGATAAAGGGGGCAGCGTTGCGAGTCACCTCACAACTGGCCCGCCCGCAGCCTCACTTGTCTTTCAACTCCCGCACCTCGCTGCGCAGGGCACGGATCTCCCGCAGCAGCTCCTCTTGCTGGTTGTTGTAGTGATGACGCCACTTGTCGGCCTCACTCTCCTTGTCCGGCTGCAAAAAGATGCTGGCCATAAAACCGCTGATGGCACCAAACAGGCCAACCCCGAACAGGATCAGCAGGCTGGCAATAAAACGACCCTCCTCGGTCTTGGGCACCAGATCGCCGTAACCCACTGTCGAGAGGGTCACCAGCGTCCACCAGAACGCGTCATAGGGTGTCTCAATCTGGCTGCCGGGCTGGCCTGACTCAATCCAGTACATGACGCCGGAACCCACCCCCAGCAACAGAAAGAATAAAAACAGAATGCCGGAGAGGGTGGTCTCGTTGCGCTCGCGACGGAACATGGCCCAGAGATCCGGGTTCGCCTTGAACAGTTGATAAACCCGCCACAGTTGCAGCAAACGGGCCCAGCGCAGTTGCTCCACCATCGGCAGGCTGCCAGGCAGATAGATCCAGTTAGCCCTGAAGAACGCCTTGCGATCGGGAGCCCGGATCCAGCCATAAGCAAAGTGGGCAAGAAAGAAGTAACAGATCAGGCTGTCCAGGTCATAGAAGAGCTGCAGGGTCTGTGGCGTCAGGCTCTCATTGCCCCACCAGCGGGCCGTCACCAGCACAACCGAGACAATCGACAGAAATGCCATCAGCAAATCCATCGCCCGCAGATGAGTTAAGTGATGTCGCATACATTTTCCAACTTTAAGCACAGTGCAAATTAATAAAAGAGAAGATAATGCCGATAGCCTTGAGGGCAAAGGAAAAAGCAACGTTCAAAGGAGATTTTACGATGCAGCTGAACCTGCTGGAGAAGCGGATGAGCAACGTTCGGCTGGTACCGAAAGTGGTGTTGCTGATGGTGGTCAGTACCATTTTGCTACTGGCCAAACTCTGGTTTGATACCAGCAATCTGGAGACCACCCTGCTCAGTGAAGGGTTTGATCCGGACAAAGCCAATGCCATTGCCGACCGCCTGCTCTGGAGCAGCCTGATGGAGACCGCCATCATGGGGCTGCTGTTCGTGATCCTGCTGCTCACCGGCTCCCGCCTGATGGTCAAGCAGGTGCACTATCTGGTGGGCCTGCTGGAACGCTTCGCCAAGCGGGACCTCAGCCACAAGGTACTGCTCAAGTCTCGTGACGAATTCGGTGACATCGCCAAGGCGGTCTCACACTCGCAGGAGAACCTCAAAGCAGTATTTGGCAACCAGCGCGCCGCCTGCAAGGAGCTCAACGACATCGCCTCCCAGGTGACCCTCTGCATGGAAGAGGCCAACGAAGCGATCAACGAAGAGTTCACCCAGATCGAACAGCTGGCCAGCGCCATGAGCCAGATGGTCGGCGCCATTCGCGAAGTGGCCGCCCATGCGGATCAGGCCTCTCACGCCACCGCCGAAACCAGCCAGCTGGCAGAAGCGGGGAGCCGCTGCGTCGCCGATACCGTCAGCACCATCGATACCCTCTCCGGCAACATCCAACGCTCCGCCACCGTGGTCAACGAGGTGGAGCAGGGGGTCGAGCGCATTGGCTCTGTGGTCGACACCATTCGCGGCATCTCGGAGCAGACCAATTTGCTGGCGCTGAACGCCGCTATCGAAGCGGCCCGGGCCGGTGAAGCGGGTCGCGGTTTTGCGGTAGTCGCCTCCGAAGTACGCGAGCTGGCCAACCGGGCTCAGGCCGCGACCGTCGAGATCCAGAAGATGATCGAACAGTTGCAAGGCAATGCCGGTCAGGCCGCCGAGCTGATGGCCCAGAGCGTGCGCCAAGCCGACAAGGGGGTGGAACAGGTCACCCAGGCTGGCACCCAACTCGCTACCATAGTGCAGCGGGTGCAGGGGGTAGCCGACATGAACCGCCACATCGCCGCAGCCTCAGAGCAGCAGAGCTCGGTCGCCGAAGAGATGCGCGGCAATCTGGAACAGGTCAAGCAGATCGCCGAAGGCTCCGTCGTAGTGCTGCGCGAGCTGCAAGAGGCCTCCGAGCTGGTGGAGCAGCACAGCAAGGAACTCGACAGCCAGATCCAGTCCTTCAAGATCGCCTGACAAGTCGCTCTGGTCGGGTATGACCGCCGTTGTGCCCTGTCCCCGCCGATCCCGGCCATAAAAAAATCCGAAACCAGTGGTTTCGGATTTTTTCTATTTAGCATCTAGCAGAACAGGGTTATTCCCTCACCTGCAACATCAGCAAAACTTACTCGGCAGCCATGCGGGCTTCGATGTAGGCCAGTGCGCGATCAATTCGAGCCAGTACCCGCTCTTTGCCGACCAGCACCATCACGGCGTCGATGCCGGGGGACTGACCCAACCCGGTCACCGCCACGCGCAGCGGCATGCCGACTTTGCCCATGCCCAGACCCAGTTCGGCGGCAGTCGCCTCAATCAGCTCGTGCAGTGCTTCGGTAGTCCAAGTATCCAGTGCAGCCAGCTTGGCTTTGGCCAGGGTGAGCGGCTCGGCTGCGACGCCACGCAGGTGCTTCTTGGCAGCCGCTTCGTCGATCGCCTCAAAATCTTCGAACAGGTAGCGGCTCTGAGCGGCCATCTCGACCAGGGTGTTGCAGCGCTCCGCCAGCAGGGTGACCACGTCGGCCAGCACCGGGCCATTGCTGGTGTCGATCTGCTGGCTTTCCATGTGCCAAGCCAGATGCTGGGCCACATAGGCCGGATCCAGAGTGCGCATGTAGTGGTTGTTCAACCACAGTAGCTTGTCGGTATTGAAGGCGGAGGCGGACTTGGAGATGGCATCCAGACTGAACAGCTTGATCATCTCGTCGAGGCTGAAGATCTCCTGATCGCCGTGGGACCAGCCCAGACGCACCAGATAGTTCAGCAGCGCTTCCGGCAGGTAGCCGTCGTCGCGGTACTGCATGACGGAGACGGCACCGTGACGCTTGGAGAGCTTGGCGCCGTCATCACCCAAGATCATGGAGACGTGGGCAAACTCCGGCACGGGGGCGTTCAGGGCCTTGTAGATGTTGATCTGACGCGGGGTGTTGTTGATGTGGTCTTCGCCACGCACCACGTGGGTGATCGCCATATCCCAGTCATCGACCACCACGCAGAAGTTGTAGGTCGGCGCGCCGTCGGTACGGCGGATGATCAGATCGTCCAGCTCGGTGTTGGCGAACTCGATGCGGCCACGGACGTGGTCATCAAACACCACGGAACCTTCGGTCGGGTTGCGGAAGCGGATGACGTGGGGCGCATCGGCCGGGTGATCGTGGGCGTGGTCGCGGCACTTGCCGTCATAGCGGGGCTTCTCGCCGTTGGCCATCTGACCTTCGCGCAGCGCTTCCAGCCGCTCCTTGGAGCAGTAGCATTTGTAGGCGCGGCCATCTGCCAGCATCTCGTCGATCAGAACGTTGTAGCGATCGAAGCGCTTGGTCTGGTAGTAGGGGCCCTCATCCCAGTTCAGCTCCAGCCATTCCATGCCCTCAATGATGGCGTCGATCGCCTCTTGAGTGGAACGTTCCAGGTCGGTATCCTCGATACGCAGCACGAACTCGCCGTCCTGGCTCTTTGCAAACAACCAGGAATAGAGTGCGGTACGGGCACCGCCGACATGCAAAAAGCCGGTCGGGCTGGGAGCAAAACGGGTTTTGACTTTCATCTTTAAGCCTTGTGTAGAGGGCCTTGGGCCAATTCGTTAGAAAAAACCGTCGCATTTTAGCACCGACCATCGCGGATGGGAAAACCATGAGGCCATTGCGGGCTAAAGAGGAGGATTAAAGCTGTCACCATCTTCATCTATCACCTGATATTTGAGGAGAATCGCAAAACAGAAGCGCTGTTTCCAATGTGCTCTACACAACGCTGGAGAACTGCCTCCTCCGGTCGATAGCCACATAGCGCTTACCATATTTTTCACGAACAAGGAAGAGACGATGCAGTTCCGTTCTATCCAGAATCGCATTCTAGTGATGGCCGGGATCGCCATGACAGTAGCCCTGGTCATCCTGATCCTGCTCAACCAATACTCCGGCCAACAAACCCAACAACTGACCATCAGCTCCAGCCGTGAAGCACTGCAGCAGGAGGCATGGCAGAAGGTCAGCGCCAATGCCCGCGCCGAGGCGGCTACCATCACCCAGCTGCTGCAAAAGGGGCTCTCCTATACCCAGCAGATGGCCAGCGCCCTCGCCCTGCAGCAACAGGGCAAGCTGCCGCTGGATCGCCAGCAAACGACCGATCTGCTCAAGGCGCAACTGGCGCTGGAGCCGCAACTCTATGGCGCTTTCGCCGGCTTCGAACCCAACGGTTTCGACGGTCAGGATGCCAGCTTTGCTGGCCAGAGTGCGCTGGGCAGTGACGACAAGGGGCGCTTCGTGCCCTACTTCTATCGCGACAAGGATCAAATCGGTACCGATCTGCTGCTCTCCATCGAAAAAACCGACCCGGACGAATTCGGCAATCCCGCCAACGACTACTACGCCTGCCCGAAACGGGAAGGACGCTCTTGCCTCATCGATCCCTTCAAGGTGGATATCAACGGTCAGCAGGTGCTGGTGAGCACTATCACCACCCCCATCATGGTGGATGGTCAGTTCAAGGGGATCGCCGCGCTGGATCTGGCGGTGGACTCCATCAGTCGTCAGGCCAAGAGCCTCAACAGCAATATCTATGACGGCAAGGGCGAAACCCTGATCGTCAGCGCCGCCGGTGTCATCACCGGCACCAGCGGTGATACCAGCCTGCTCGGCAGCAGCGCAAGTAAGGTGCTGGGCAACCAGTGGCAACAGTACCTCAAACCGGAAGTTCAGCGTCAGGAGCTGGACGAGTCATTCCGTATTTCCGTCCCCATCATGGTGCCGGGCATGAGCCGCAACTGGGCCATCATCGTCACCCTGCCCTACAAGGTGGTACTGGCGGGGGCCGATCAACTGGAAAGCCAGCTGAGCGACATGAACCAGGCAGCCATGACCCAGCAATTGGTGGGTGCCGTTATCGTACTGGTGCTGGCGCTGGCCACCATGCTGGTGATTGCACGCAGCATCACAGGCCCCATCCGTCAGATGGTCAGCCTGGTGGATGACATCGCCGATGGTGAAGGGGATCTCACCAAACGCCTCACGACCGGCTCGGTCGACGAGCTGGGGGATCTGGCCAAAGGCATCAACCGCTTTATCGACAAGCTGCAGGGGCTGCTCGGGGATGTGCTCAAGACTGCCAGCGAGGTGAACCGCTATGCCGGTGACACCGACCGCATCGCCGGCCAGACCGACAACAACCTGCAGCATCATCAGGCCGAGATGGAGCAGATGCTGACCGCGGTACAGGAGATGTCCTACGTCAGTCAGGAGGTCGCCACCCACGCCAACCACACCGCAGATTCGGCCAAACAGGCCCAGGCTGCGGCCGATCAGGGCAAGGTACGCTTCCAGCAGGTGATCCAGTCAATGCACAAAGTCGCGGCAGAAGCCGGTAAAGGGGCTGAGGTAGTGGAAGGGCTGGCCCACGACAGCGAACAGATCACCAGCATCCTCACCGTCATTCAGGGGATTGCCGATCAGACCAACCTGCTGGCGCTCAACGCCGCCATCGAGGCGGCCCGGGCCGGCGAGCAGGGCCGTGGCTTTGCGGTGGTGGCCGACGAGGTGCGCAAGCTGGCGGGCAATACCCAGCAGGCGGTGCAGAACACCCAGGAGCTGATCGAGAAGATCCGCCAGAGCTCCACCAATGCGGTCAATGCCATCACCCAGAGCCAGCAGCTGACCCATCAGGCGGTGAGCGAAGCAGATCTGGCAGAAGAGGCGCTCGGCAGCATCTACCAGGCCATCTCCACCATCAACGACATGACCTACCAGATCGCCTCCGCCGCCGAAGAGCAGAGCTCGGTCTCCGAAACCGTCTCCGGCAATCTGTCAAAAACCAACGCCCTGGCCAACGACATCGCCCAGGATGCCACCGAAACGGCCAAAGCCAGTCAGGCTCTGCGTCAGGCCGCCGAGCGATTGCAGCAATTATTGGGACAATTTCGTCTCAGCTGATAATTTTCCGCATCAGGACTCTCCCCCTCGGGGGCGAGTCCGTTTACCATAGGCACTATATTTGCCTGATGGCAGGCAATGTAGTGAGAGGTAAATGCCGTGCCCACCCCGGACCGTCGCCCACGTGGCCATAACAGACGAGCCCAGCAGCGTCGCCAAGACGAATCAAAAGGATCCCTGCTCCATCGTATCAATGCCGCGACCCTGTCCCTGCGCCAACGTTCTGGTCAAGAAATGAACAACTCAGACCAACACCGCCAGGATGCCAAAACAGGCAAATTCAAGCTGTCCAGCCCACTGCCCCGCAACAACACCATAGGCCTGCTGATCCTGTTCCCGCTCTGGCTGCTGGTTCTGGCCTGGGAGCCGGCGCCGTCCGCCCCCAAAGTGGCCCCCTCCGGCTCGCTGGACGTGCCGCTGGCCGTGCCCGCTCAGGCACTCACCGTGGGCAATGGTACTGCGGGGAGTGCCCCCGCCGCCAAGCCGGTCGAAGAGAAGGTCAACGGCACCTGGTTGCAGCACGAGGTACAGGCCGGCGAGACCCTCTACGCCATCTGGCGTAAATTCGAGTTACCGGGTGCAGAGCTGAGCCGCCTGATCGCCATCGAAGGGCCGGATCGCCCCCTGACCCGCCTACAATCTGGCCGAGCCATCTTCATCCTGGTGGACGACACCCGCCGCACCCAGCGGGTGGAGATCCGCTCCTACGGTCAGGCAGTCTACCGCTACGACCGGCAGGGCGAAGGGTTCGCCCTCAAGGAATGACCAAACGGGAGGCTGCGGCCTCCCGTTTTTGTGGGGCAAATCTCTTAAATAAGCTACTGACTTCACAATATTTTTAGCTTATTCAAAAAATGAAAAGGGTCAAATTGACAAGGATCGGCGCTAACGTACAATCGTTTGTGCTTTAGACAGGGATTGTTCTGCGTGCTACTGGGACAAAGAGACGTGGTCAGTCATGAGCCAACCCCTGATTGCAAGGCAAATGCAGCCCAGCACGGGCTTAGTTTCATTTTGTTATTGATAGGATTTAGCACATGTCTGACATTCGCACCGGCCAGGTAAAATGGTTCAACGAAACCAAGGGTTTTGGCTTTATTGAGCAATCTCAGGGTCCGGACGTTTTCGTTCACTTCTCCTCCATCCAGAGCACCGGTTTCAAAACCCTGGCTGAAGGTCAAAAAGTCCAGTTCACTGTGACTCAGGGCCAAAAAGGCCCCCAGGCTGAGAACGTTACTCTGGTCTAAGCCCGCGCCAGTGAATCATGCAGGAGGAGCCAAGGCCCCTCCTCTTTTTTTGTCCGCAATTTACCCTCTCCTATCACAACCGTTTGTCTCGCTCACCCCACAGAGTAAGCCCCCGCATACCCTTCCTGTTGACAGAAGAAGGCAGAGACGAGCGGAGTAAACGACAGATGCGACAAGGCATCGCAGCGCGATGTGATGGGTAATTTCGAACATGGATTGGTGTACTTCGAGGATAGATTGGAGCGGGAAACGAGATTCGAACTCGCAACCCCAACCTTGGCAAGCACGGATCATGCTCTACCAACTGGGTGTGGCAGTGATTGTATGGAAAAACTGGATTCGTGAGCTTGGGGGGGAAAGAGATTGAATTCGAAGAGAGATTGGAGCGGGAAACGAGACTCGAACTCGCGACCCCGACCTTGGCAAGGTCGTGCTCTACCAACTGAGCTATTCCCGCAACAGGATGTCATTTACAAGTGATTGGAGCGGGAAACGAGACTCGAACTCGCGACCCCGACCTTGGCAAGGTCGTGCTCTACCAACTGAGCTATTCCCGCAACGGAATGTCACTTACAAATGTTTGGAGCGGGAAACGAGACTCGAACTCGCGACCCCGACCTTGGCAAGGTCGTGCTCTACCAACTGAGCTATTCCCGCAACAGCATGTCATCTGCAAGTGATTGGAGCGGGAAACGAGACTCGAACTCGCGACCCCGACCTTGGCAAGGTCGTGCTCTACCAACTGAGCTATTCCCGCATCGGAATATCACTTACAAATGTTTGGAGCGGGAAACGAGACTCGAACTCGCGACCCCGACCTTGGCAAGGTCGTGCTCTACCAACTGAGCTATTCCCGCAACAATTTGGTTGTCTTGAGGCTGGCTGATGATTGGAGCGGGAAACGAGACTCGAACTCGCGACCCCGACCTTGGCAAGGTCGTGCTCTACCAACTGAGCTATTCCCGCATCGGGCTGGTTTGCACCAGTGTCATCATCAGATTTTGGAGCGGGAAACGAGACTCGAACTCGCGACCCCGACCTTGGCAAGGTCGTGCTCTACCAACTGAGCTATTCCCGCAACTACCTTAAAACAGGCCGTACAGCATTTGGTTGCTTGCGCTACTGTACGGGAGCCGAATTATAAGAGCAGTCATTCCAATTGCAAGGGCTTTTTTGTCTGGATGCGCGCGTTCGCTCAAAAGCTGGCCGAACTGTCGATTTTAGCAACCGGGAGACCACAAGCCCTTGCCGCAGACTCAGATCTTGAAGACGTGGCTGCGATAGAACTGCAGCTCGGCGATGGATTCGCGGATGTCGTCCAGCGCCTGATGGGTGCCGCTCTTCTTGAACTGATCCAGCAACTCCGGCTGCCAGCGGCGTACCAGCTCCTTGATGGTGCTGACGTCGACGTTGCGGTAGTGGAAGAAGGCTTCCAGCTCGGCCATGTGCTTGACCATGAAGCGACGATCCTGACCGATGCTGTTGCCGCACAGCGGGCTGGTGCGCTCCGGCACCCACTGGCGGATAAACTCAAGCGTCTCGGCCACTGCTTTGGCTTCATCGTGCTGGCTCGCCTTGACCCGGGCCACCAGACCGCTCTTGGTGTGGGTGTTGACGTTCCACTCGTCCATCTTGGCCAGCTCTTGCTCGCTCTGGTGGATGGCGATGACCGGCCCTTCGGCCAGCACGTTCAGGTCCTTGTCGGTGACGATGGTGGCAATCTCCAGTACCACATTCTCTTCAGGGTCGAGACCCGTCATCTCCATGTCGATCCATACCAGGTTCTGCGCGCTGACTGTCATGATTACTCTCTCTATTGGGAGGAATGGCGGAATTTTGTCAATTTACATGTATCATACTGGCTTTGGATCTGTTCATAAACTGGCGAATCGAGTGGCAAAGAAAGCAAAACTCAATCTGGGTCAACAAAGGCGCGTCCAGGCCAACCGCGAACGGCGGCTGCAAAAAGATCACACCACAGTGGTGGATGACACCCTGTTTGGCCCCGCCATCGAAGGGGTGGTGATCAGCCGTTTTGGTCAGCACGCAGACGTGGAAGCGGTTGATGGCACCATCCACCGCAGCAACCTGCGGCGCAGCAGCATCAGCAGTCTGGTGTGCGGCGACAAGGTAGTGTGGCGTCCCGGCCTCAATGCAGCGACAGCGGGCGTCATCGAGGCGGTGCATCCGCGCCACTCGGTACTGACCCGGCCGGACTTCTACGACGGGGTCAAACCCATCGCCGCCAACATCGACCAGATCATCATCGTCTCGGCGGTGATGCCCGAGTTCTCCACCAATATCGTCGACCGCTATCTGGTGGCCGCCGAGGATGTGGAGATCCAGCCACTCATCGTGCTGAACAAGGTCGATATGCTGGATGCGGCGGCGCGCAAGCGCATCGACAGCCAGCTCGAGCCCTATCGCAAGCTTGGCTACCAGGTGATCCTGGTGAGCTGCGAGAGTGGCGAGGGGCTCGATGAGCTCAAGGCCCAGTTCGAGGGCAAGATCAGCATCTTCGTCGGCCAGTCCGGGGTAGGCAAATCCTCGCTCACCAACGCCCTGATGCCGGGGCTGGACGTACTCACCGGCGAGATCTCCGAAAACTCGGGGCTCGGCCAGCACACCACCACCACGGCGCGACTCTACCATTTCCCAAGCGGTGGCGATCTGATCGACTCCCCGGGGATCCGCGAGTTCGCCCTCTGGCATCTGGAAGCCGATCGCATCACCTGGTGCTTTATCGAGTTCCGTGACTATCTGGGTGGTTGCAAGTTCCGCGACTGCACCCACAAGGACGATCCCGGCTGCGCCCTGCGGGCGGCAGTCGACAGTGGCGCCATCAGCGCCGATCGCTTCCACAACTATCACCGCATCCTGGAAACCATGCAGGAAGCCCGTCATGGCCGCCAACAGGCGCGCCTGTGACCCGATTCACCCCTCTTTTTGCCAAGAGCTGATGATAAACATGAGCATTACTGACAACCTGAAAATTGCCGGTCAATACTGTCTGCCCAAGCACGCCCTCTCCCGTCTGATCGGCAAATTTGCCGCTGCCGAAGCGGGCAACCTCACCACCCGGGTGATCGAGACCTTTATCAAGCAGTATCAGGTCGACATGAGCGAGGCGCTGCACGAGAGTCCGGCCCACTACAAGAGCTTCAACGAGTTCTTCACCCGTGAGCTGAAACCGGGGATCCGCCCGGTGGTTGAAGATGCCATGACCCTGGCGCTGCCAGTGGATGGCACAGTCAGCCAGCTCGGCCCCATCCATCAGGGCCGCATCATTCAGGCCAAGGGCCACGACTACAGCGCCCGCGAGCTGCTGGGTGGCGATGAGGATCTGGTGGCGCCGTTCAAGGATGGTGACTTTGCCACCATCTATCTGGCGCCCAAGGATTACCACCGCATTCATATGCCGCTGGACGGCGTGCTGGAGAGCATGGTGTTCGTGCCGGGGGACCTCTTCTCCGTCAACCCGCTCACCGCCGAGAACGTGCCGAACCTGTTTGCCCGCAACGAGCGGGTGGTCGCCACCTTCCGTACCCCGCACGGCCCGATGGCGCTGGTGCTGGTCGGCGCCACTGTCGTGGCCAGCATCGAAACCATCTGGGCCGGCAATATCGCGCCGACCAAGCAGAAGGAAGTGGTGCGCTGGGATTACACCGGTGATGAGGCCATCACTCTGCAAAAAGGCGCCGAGATGGGCCTGTTCAAGCTGGGCAGTACCGTGGTCTGTCTGTTTGGTCCGGGCATGCTGGCCGGTTTCGAGCCGCATCTGGCCAACGGGGTCACCACCCGCATGGGCCAACCCTTTGCCAAACTGGCGGAGCAGGCATGAGCGAGCAGCAGAAAAACAACCCGTTGCACGGACTGACCCTGGAAGCCATCGTCACCGCGCTGGTCGAACACTATGGCTGGGAAGAGCTGGGGCAGCAGATCAATATCCGCTGCTTCACCGATAACCCCAGCATCAAGTCCAGCCTGAAGTTCTTGCGCAAGACCCCCTGGGCTAGGGAGAAGGTAGAGAGCCTCTATCTGTATGTACAACGCCAGCAGACCAAGCTGAAAGGCTCTGACTGTGTTTAAATCCGGCCTGACATCCCTGCGCAAGACGCACAGAGCTCGGGAGAAGGTAGAGAGCCTCTATCTCTACGTCCAGCGCAAGCAAGCCAAATCGAAGAAGGAAGGGCCAGATGGCGTTTAAGATCACCTACACCTACAAGAAACAGACCAAAGAGCTGGGCTACGCCAACGACAAGTTCCGCAGCATCTATGACGCCATTGCCGCTGCCGAAGGGATTGACCTCTCCAGCTTCCACGCTATGGAGGCCCAGCTGGCCCAGGTTTGTCGCCGTGACAAGAAGAGCGTTAAGGCTTATCAGGAGAACTACTTCAAGGAGTTGGGCTTTTCCAGCATCGTCATTGAACGGGATCTGCAGGAGTAACCATGCGCACCTTGGCCCTGATGGCCGCCTCCCTGCTGCTGGCGGCATGCAGTACACCGGAACAACATCTGGTTGGCAGCGATCGCGACAGCCACGGCTGTATCGGCAGTGCGGGCTATCAGTGGTCAGCGCTGACCGGCAAATGCGTGCGCCTGTTTGAAGAGGGTATCCGGCTCAATCCGACCGATGCCGACCAGATCGGCAGCGCCTTCGTGCTGTTCAACACCGATCAGAGCAAGGCCGAACTGACTCTGCCGACCGGCGAGCAGCACCAGCTTGCCCGTCAGGGTGCAGAGGGCAACTGGTCGTGGCAGGGCAGCGGCTACACCCTCTTCCCCTGGAAGGGATATGTGCTCAAATCCGGTGACAAGGTGCTCTATCAGGGGAAATAACCCAGAGCGATAGCGCACTGCGCGGTATCGGCGCGATACCAGCGAAAAAATGCCGACCCAGTGGTCGGCATTTTTGTTTCTGAAACAGCCTGTAATCAGGCGCGGCTGAGGTAATCGGCCTGCCCTACCCACTTGTAGCTGGTGAGCTCGGTCAGCCCCATGGGGCCACGGGCATGCAGCATCTGGGTCGAGACAGCCACCTCGGCACCCAGACCAAACTGGCCACCATCGGTGAAACGGGTCGAGGCGTTGACATAGACAGCCGCCGAACCGGCACCGTTGACGAAACGCTCGGCGTTGGCCAGATCGTTGGTCAGGATGGCATCGGAGTGGCCGGCGTTATGCTCGCGCATATGGGCCAGTGCCTCGTTCACATCCGCCACCAACTTGACCCCCAGAGTCAGTCCCAGCCACTCGGTATCGAAATCCTCTGGCCCCGCCTCGCACAGGTTGTCGGCACCCGCCAGCAGCGCCATGGCGTTGGGCGCGGCCACCAGCGTCACCTTGCGCTCGTTCATCAGCGCCACCAGTTGCGGCAGGAATGTCGAAGCGACTTTCTCGTGCACCAGCAGGGTATCGAGGGCGTTGCAGGCAGAGGGGCGCTGCACCTTGGCGTTGTCGATGACCGCCAGAGAGCGCACCAGATCGGCGCTCTCGTCGACGAAGATATGGCTGATGCCGAAACCACCGATGATGACGGGGATGGAGCTGTTCTCCTTACACATCTTGTGCAACCCGGCACCGCCGCGGGGGATGATCATGTCCACATAGCGGTCGAGGCGCAGCAACTCACCTACCAGGGCCCTGTCAGGGTTGTCGATGTACTGCACCGCCGCCTCGGGCAGACCGGAGGCCGCCAAGGCATGCTGGATAACCCGCACCAGCTCCAGATTGGAGTGGAAGGTCTCGCGCCCGCCACGCAATATGCTGGCGTTGCCAGTCTTGAGGCAGAGGCTGGCGATATCGATGGTGACGTTGGGGCGCGCCTCGTAGATGACGCCGATAACCCCGATGGGCACCCGACGACGGGAGAGACGCAGGCCATTTTCCAGCACCCGGCTATCCATTTCGGTGCCGACCGGATCGTCCAGCGTGATCACCTTGCGCACATCCGCCACGATACCGGCCAGCCGGGCCGGATTGAGCAGCAGCCGATCCAGCATCGCCTCGGAGAGGCCAGCCTCGCGCCCTGCGGCGATATCCTTGTCGTTGGCCGCCAGGATCTGCTCGCTGCGGGCCTCCAGCTCGTCGGCAATCGCCGCCAGCGCCCGATTCTTCTGCGCCGTGCTGATGGTAGCCAGCTGATAGGCTGCTTCACGGGCCGCCTGCCCCATTTTCTCCAGACTCATCTCGGTTCCCTTTTATTCATGTTGTGCCGCCCTGATTAGAGCAGCACCATATCATCTCGATGGATCGCCACGGAACCGTAACCGTAGCCCAATACCTGCTCAATCTGATCCGAGTGAACGCCCCGCAGCTTCTCCAGCTCCAGATGGTCGTAACGACAGATGCCGCGGGCCAGCTCGGCCCCCTTGGGATCGAGGATCCGCACCACATCGCCGCGCACGAAATCTCCCTTCACCGCCACAATCCCCTTGGGCAGCAGGCTGGAGCCTTTCTCCTTCATGGCGGCGACAGCCCCCTGATCCACATGGACTTCGCCGTGAGGGGGCGGGCCAGCCAAAATCCAGCTCTTGCGCCCTTCCAGCGGGGACGCCAGCGCCGGGAACAGGGTGCCGATACGCTCACCCTTGGCGAGACGGCCGATCACCTCCGGCATCTGGCCGGTGGCGATCACCACATTGACCCCGGCGCGACGCGCCACATCGGCTGCCTGCAGCTTGGTAGCCATGCCGCCTGTGCCGAGGCCACTGACACTGTCACCCGCTAGCGAGCGCAGGGTATCGTCTATGGTCTGTACCTCTTCAATCAACTGGGCATCCGGATTGGTGCGCGGATCGGCGGTAAAGAGCCCCTTCTGGTCGGTCAGCAGGATCAGCAGATCCGCATCCGCCAGAATGGCGGCCCGTGCGGAGAGGTTGTCGTTGTCGCCGACCTTGATCTCGGCGGTCGCCACCGCATCGTTTTCGTTGATCACCGGAATGATCCTGTGATCAAGCAAGGTGCGCATGGTGTCGCGGGCGTTGAGGTAACGCTCCCGATCTTCCAGATCGGCGCGGGTCAGCAGCATCTGGCCGATATGCAGACCGTAGAGGTTGAACAGATCCTGCCATACCCGAATAAGCTGGGTCTGGCCAACGGCCGCCAGCATCTGCTTGTTGGGTAGGGTCGGTGCCAATGGCGGGTGGCCCAGATGTTCACGCCCGGCAGCGATAGCCCCCGAAGTGACCACCACCACGCGATGGCCGTGACGGTGCAAGGCTGCACACTGTCTGACCAGCTCGACCATATGGGCACGATTGAGCTGGGAAGACCCCCCTGTGAGCACGCTGGTGCCCAACTTGACGACTATGGTTCTGTTTTCCATGGGAGCATAAAGGCTAAAAAGTAAGGAATATCTTTATACCCACGGCCATGGAGCCCTGCAAGGCAATTAACGCCGGGGTGAGGAGATGGGCGCAAAGGCCCGGATGATTGCGAGCGGAAGGGGGAAATGGCTGACTGATCGCCCGGCAAGCGGCTGGGTGCTGCTCGCCGGGCATCAGGGGCTCAGGCAGCCGTTACGCTCAACTCGTTGGTCACCTGTTCGGCAGGCACTAACTGACACTCAAACAAGGCTAACTTGTCACTGATCAGCTTGTAGAAACGTTTGAGTGTTCGTTCAACTTCCATCTGATGTTTCTTGGGGATCGGCTTGTCGAGCCACACGCCATCGGCATTGTATAATCCGAACTGATAATGATAGCGGAACAGATGTTCCTCCTGCTCCAACACCAGCCACCAGCCCCAAAACTCACGCTTGTCCGGCGCCGGTTTGGCACTGACACAAACGGACAGGCTGTCGAAACGGTAACGCCCCTCTTCACAGAGATCCTCGCGCAAATAGGGGCCAATGGCAGCAAACTGCCTCAGCAGTCGCTTGTAGGTCACTCTTTCAGACATGTTAACCTCCCTGTTAAACAAGCCGCGCCACCTCGGGATGGCGTCAGTTCTTTAGCGCAATGTCAGGTACACAAATGCTGTTTCAGCCACTCGACGATTTCGTCCAGTGCCTTGTCATACACCTCCAGCAAAGGCTGTTTGTCGAATACGATGGCCTTGCCGTTACGACTGGCCGCCGCCAATGCCCGTACATCCTGCTCGGGACAAATAAAATCTCGCTTGTGTCCAATACTCAATATCGGCACGGAGGTGCGAGTCCCCAGCAATCCCTGTGTTTTCAGTGAAAATACCTGGCACTTGGTACGCATGCCATCCCACTGCGCCGCATCAGCCCCCAAGCGGTTGGCCAGACTGTCCCGCATCATGCGCGGACACTTGGCAAACAGCTCCTGATTGGTAAACACCTGATTGACCCCAGCCCCGACACAGACCACGGTGCGCAGTTTGAAGGGTTCGATAAAGGCCAGCCGGGCTGCAACATTGCCTGCCAGCCGAAAACCGACCATGGCAATACGCTGGTGATCGACCCAGGCCACTTCGGAGAGATAATGGAGCACCGCCTGATGGAGGCGGCTGGAATCCTGCACCAATGGCCAATGCTCGGCATAGCCGATACCCGGCATGTCGAGAGAGAGCATGCCGATGCCGTTGGGCTCAAGCCGCTTGAGATAGAAGTTGAGGAAATCGAGCTGCAGGGAGTCGATCCCACCGCTGATGATCACTAACGGCACCGGTTTGTCGGTGGTTGGCAGGTGGAGATAACCCTGGATATTTTTTCCGCGAAAGGGCACCTGGATCTCTTTGAGCGGCACCTTGAACAGCCGACCGGCCTCGCGATAGGCCATGTTGCCAAGCAGCTGGGCCTGATCCGCCAGTTCGTCATCCTTGAGATGGGGATAGCTGGCGATGGAGTAGTAACGCACCGCCTTTAGCAGCTTTTGCAGGGCGCCAGCAGCATCCCCTTGCTCGCGCAGCTCGCGGCCCTGCTTGAAATAGTTGCCAGCCACCTGGCTCCACTCGTAGATCCAGTTGCCGGGCACATAGCCCTTGATGGTATCGAGATAGCAATCGTGAGTGCGCTCGCCGCTTGCCATAGCGATGCGGGCCAGGGTCTGCTCCACCTCGATCGGATCAGCCCCCTGCCAGGCCCAGGAGGGGCGGCGCAGCAGACGATACCAGCTCTTGGACATGGAGCCGTCGATAAACATCTCGTCTGACTCTGCCTCGGCAATGTCCGCCGGGCTGGAGTTGGAGATCTCGGATGTTTCCAATACCTTCTTGACGCGGGTAAAGAGCTGTTCAGTCAGATTAAGGTCTTCGTTCAAGTCCAAGGCAGTGTCCCATTCATATCAGGCAATGGTCCATCTTAACCACTTTTACCGCCGCACAGCCACCCCGCAACAGATTGATAGACAAAAAAACAGGGCTCCAAACTGGAGCCCTGTGAAACCATTATTACCGGTTGCGGTCAATGGACGCTGTGAGCGTCACATTCCCATCCCGTTACTCTTCGTCGCAGATTGGCGTGGTGAACTCCAGCGCCATATCCCACGGCTGTTCGATCCAGGTATCCTGCGGGATCGCCACTTCGAAATCGTCCAACAGCGCTTCGCCCATCGGCTTGGCGAAGATCGCGATGAACTTGGCTTTCGGGTAGAGCTCGCGAATCGCCTTGGCGGTGGTGCCGGTGTCCACCAGATCTTCCACCACCAGCCAGCCTTCGCCGTCACCGGCGGTGGTGGCGGCCTTCACTACCACCAGCTCGCGCTGGTTGTCGTGGTCATAGCTGGAGATGCAGAGGGTTTCCACATTACGAATGCCAAGTTCACGGGCCATCAGGGCAGCGGGCACCAGACCACCACGGCTAACCGCGATGATACCTTTCCACTGGCTGACAGGTAGCTGACGACGGGCCAGACGACGAGCTTCACGTTGCAGGTTGTCCCACGACACATAGAACTTTTTCGGCATGTTATCGATCTCGAATAGTTATATAAAAACAATCACTTAAAATAATTAAACCCGCAAATCCCCCTGCGGATGCCAGCAAATGGCTGCCCTTGCCCGACTGAATTCAGATTGCACTTCGGCGGCCTCAGGGCTGAGCCTCGGCAGCAAATCTGATAACAATGGAAGCAAGATGGGCGTATCCGGCGATCGGTTAGATGATGTGTCCAAACCGCGGACAGGCTATTGGGCCGGTATGATAGCACCGTTTGCAGATAAAATGCCTGGCAAACGTATGCCAAAAACAGGAAAAATCGGCATCACCCTCTCCATTTGGCACATCATGAGAGCCAAACGACCAACCTTCTAGTCGCTGCTAATGACACCAAAATAGGCGTAGCGGCAAATCGCAGATAAAAAAATAGCAGGGGGAGGTTTGACCTCACGCACCTGCTGCTTTCTCGCCTCTGCCTGGTTGGGCAGCTCGTCTTAGCGACGAGTGACGAAGGGGTTAGGGTAGCTGAAACCCTGGGTATACAAAGACGGGGCAAACCAATAGGTTGAGTTGCTGCCTGGCATATTGAAACTCCTGATTGCTTAACAAGTTACGTACCTTTAATGCGGGCTCAAATCCTTGAACGAACACTCGGTTCCATGGAGGCGCACTTGCTTTGCTTCGGTTCCCTGGAGGCTTTCATCGTCATCCTGACGGGTGGCGAACCATGGGGGCTAATTTACCAGTCAGTGCGTGAAATTCAATATTTTTGTGAGATCGGTCACATAATTTCTTTTCTACCAGCCTGCGTCGTCCGAACCTGACAATCGTACTGCCTGGTTGCCATGGGTCAGCACAAGCTGCCGTTGATTTGCGCTGATTGCTCACATTTTTGTGTGATTGACTGTATTATCGTTATCCTCTTCCCCGGCCCGTTGATGGGGCCCTATTTATTCCGTGCTGGTAAGGAGTCCCGACGTGGCACAGCTTAGCTCTCTCTCTCCCAAACTGATTTGGCATTTCTTCGAACAGATCTGCTCCATTCCCCACCCTTCCAAGCATGAAGCCGTACTGAGCGCCTGGATCATCCAATGGGCCCAAGGGGAAGGTCTGGCGGTCAAGCAGGACAAGGTCGGCAACATCATCATCAAGAAACCGGCCACCCCGGGGATGGAAAACCGCAAAGCCGTGGTGCTGCAGGCCCACATCGACATGGTGCCGCAGGCCAACGCCGACACCAAACACGACTTCGCGACCGACCCCATCGATGCCTATGTAGATGGCGAGTGGGTCACTGCTCGTGGCACCACCCTGGGTGCCGACAACGGCATCGGTATGGCCGGTTGCCTGGCTGTGCTGGCTGACAAGACCATCAAGCACGGTCCGCTGGAAGTGCTGCTGACCACCGACGAAGAGACCGGCATGACCGGCGCTTTCGGCCTGGAAGCGGGTTGGCTGGAGGGCGAAATTCTGCTCAACACCGACTCCGAAGAGGATGGCGAGGTCTATATGGGCTGCGCCGGCGGTGTGGATGCCAATATCCGTTTCCCGCTCGAGCAGGTTGACGCCAGCGAAGGTGAAGCGTTCGAGCTGGCGGTCAAAGGGCTGCGTGGCGGTCACTCCGGTTGCGACATCCATCGCGGTCGTGGCAATGCCAACAAGCTGCTGGTGCGCCTGCTCAAAGCAGCCGAGCCGCTGGGTATCCGTCTGGCCGAGATCCACGGCGGCACCCTGCGCAACGCCATCCCGCGCGAAGCCCGCGCCACCCTGCTGGTGCCCGCCGCCAGCGTGAACGAGTTCAAGGCGCTGGTTGACCGCTATACCGGTATCTACCAGACCGAACTGGCCGCCACCGAGCCGAACCTGACCCTGCTGGTCAACAGCGCCGCCAAACCGGCCAAGCTGATGAGCGCCTCCTTGCAGCAACGCCTGCTGGATGCCCTGCTGGCCTGCCCGAACGGCGTGATGCGCATGAGCGATGCCATGCCCGGCGTGACCGAGACCTCCACCAACCTGGGGGTCATCAAGACGCAAGATGGCGAAGTGTACGTCCAGTGCCTGATCCGCTCCCTGATCGATTCCGGCCGCGAGAGCATCGAGCAGATGACCCGCTCCCTGTTCACCCTGGCAGGTGCCAGCTGCGAATTCACCGGTGCCTATCCGGGTTGGGCACCGAACGTGGACTCCCCCGTCATGGCGCTGGTACGGAGCAGCTACCAATCGCTGTTTGGCACCATGCCCAACGTGATGGTGATCCACGCCGGTCTCGAGTGCGGTCTGTTCAAGAGCGCCTATCCGGAGTGGGACATGGTCTCCTTCGGCCCGACCATCCGTGGTGCCCACTCCCCTGACGAGAAGGTACATATCCCGGCAGTCGAGCGTTTCTGGCAACTACTGGTGCACGTGCTGGAAGCCATTCCGGCCAAATAACCCGGCCGTCGCCACACGGCAAAACAAAGCCCCGCACTGCTGCGGGGCTTTTTATTGTCTGTTCCAGCCAGACTTTGGCGCTTAACGGATGCCGCGGGCCTCGCGGATCCACTCCCAGGCTTGCTGGATCTCCTGGGTCTTCTCCTTGGCCATCTCCATCATCTCCGGCGGCAGCCCCTTGGCGGCCAGCTTGTCCGGATGATGCTTGCTCATCTCTTTGCGATAGGCGCGCTTGATATCCTGATCGCTGTCACTCTCGCTCACCCCCAGCAACTGGTAGGCATTCTTAAGGCGATCCGCAGAGGGTGCCTCCTGACGGTACTGCTGGCCACCGGAATGGCCCCCCTGATACTGGCCATGGGCCTGATTGAAGAAGTTCATCTGCGCTTCGGCCATCGCCAGAATGCGGGCCAGCTCGATGCGGCTGAACCCCAGCTCGTCGGCGATGGTATGGAGAATGGCACGCTCGCCATCCTCTACCCGCCCGTCGGCAAAGGCCGCCTGCAACTGTACCTCGAGGAAGAAACGCAGAATGTCGCGCTGGCCCTGGCTGGCGCGACGAAACTCGGCCAGGGTCTCGCGCAGCGGGAAGTCGGCCTCTTTACCGAGACGAAACGACTCCTGCGCCCGGGCACGCTGTTCGCCCGCCAGCCGCATCCGATCCATCAGGTTGGAGGCAACCCGGATCTCCTGTTCAGTCACCTGACCGCTCGACTTGGCGATGTGGCCCATCACCGAGAAGGTGGCATGGAAGAAGACGGCTTGTTGCTGCTGACTCGGGCCGCGACGAAATGCCCCCTGCAGCCCCATGCCCCGGTCGAAACGGTGGCCGATCCAGAGGCCAATCAGAGCGCCGATGATATTGCCGAGCAGAAAACCGAAGAAGGCGCCCAGCACCTTACCCCAAATACGCATGGTTCAAGACCTCTTGAAGTTAATGAGTGCGGGCCTGGAGCTGGTCATCCAGCTCGCGCAGTCTCTCGACCGTGCCGATATCTCGCCACTCACCAGCGAGTAGACTGCCGCCCACCCTCCCCTGCGCCATCCAGTCACGCAGCAGGGGCGCCAGCTTGCGGGCTCCACCAGCAAGACCAGTAAAGGCCGCCGGATCATATAGTCCGACCCCGCTGAAGGTAAACGCTGGCGTATCCACGACTCGCCCGGCTTGCAGGGCAAAATCTCCGCTCGGGTGCTGGGGTGGATTGGGCACCAGCCAGAGGTGGGCCAGATCATCGCCAAGGGACTGGCTGATCAGGGTGTGATAATCGAGATCGAGCCAGGTATCGCCGTTGATCACCAAAAAGGGTTCTGCGCCCAGTAGCGGCAGCGCCTGCACGATGCCTCCCGCGGTCTCCAGCGCGCTCTCCTCGGCTGACCAGTGAATAGTCACTCCAAGCGCACTGCCATCACCAAGGCTCTCGACCAGCTTGTGACCAAGCCAGGCGTGATTGATGACCAACTCGGTCACCCCGACGGCTTTGAGCTTTTCGATGTGATGAACGATAAGCGGCTTGCCCCCCACCGCCAGCAGCGGCTTGGGCTGCAGGTCAGTCAGTGGGCGCATCCGCTCGCCACGGCCAGCGGCCAAGATCATCGCCTTCATGGTTTCACTCCAACGTTGGCGATCCCGGGCAACACCACCCGCTCCAGCCACTGACCAAAGCGGCCCAGCACCGGATAGGTGCCACCGTGGCTGCGACAGACATCCACCACGTAGCCGAGGGTGCGGGGAATATCCTTGAGATAGCCGGACTTGCCATCGCGATGAGAGAGCCGGGTGAAGATCCCAGCAGCCTTGAGGTGGCGCTGCATACCGGTCAGATCGGCATCGCGGCGGAAACTGTCGTAGTCGCCCTCGTCCAGCAACCCCGCCTGTTGCAGGGTTGCAAAGCCGTGACGCATCCCTTGCTCAATCACCTCGTCCGGCCAGCGCACGTAACAATCCTTGAGCAGGGAGACCAGGTCATAGCTCAGGGGCCCGATCACCATGTCCTGAAAATCGATGATGGCCAGCCGGCTGTTCTCGGGGGTATCACCGCCACACACCATCAGGTTGCGACTGTGAAAATCCCGGTGCATCACCCCTTGCGGCTGGGCCAGATTGCAGGCGGTGAGGCAGGCAAAGGTCTCATCCAGCAACTGCTGCTCTTCATGGCTCAGGATCAGTTGCAGATGATGGCCCAGCAGCCACTCGGGGAAAATGCTGTTCTCCCGCGCCATAAAGGCCGTATCGAAGGGTTCAAGGGCCAGTTCAACCCCGCCCAGGCGAGGCAGCAAATCAATCGCCTTGCCATACCATGCCTGCACGTTGTGCTCATGCAGGCAGCGGATAAGCTGGATATCACCCAGATCAGTGACCGCCAGCAGACCCTGTTCGTAGTCCACCGCCTTCACCTCTGGCGCCAGTAGCTGACGCGCCCGCAAGGCGGCAGCATTACGAACAAACTCATGATTTTTTTCGGTTTCAGGATTGGCATCCACCCACACCAGCCCCCCACCACGATAGTAGCGGCGGAAGCTGGCATCACCGGAAATAAGGGTCAACTGAAGATTGGCATCACCGGAAATACGGCGTGCCCACTGCAATAGCAGGGAATTGCGATCGTGCATAAGTCGAGGACCAAGGTGGAAAGCAGCACTTGGCTGTTAGCCCTGGCCGCAATAATGCTTTATCATTGCCGGCTAACATAAAGCAATGACATGCAATGTCAACTCGATGAAACCTGTCGTAAAATGCATGCTTTGGATCAACCGTATTTATCACGGATTGCAAGAGTCTTTCACATGACAAAATGGACACTGGGGTACCGCTATCCCATCGCCCTGACGATCAGCTTGGCACCGGCCCTGACATCCATGATGGTTCAGGCTGCCCCTTTTGATACGCCGCCAGCTACCGGGATCCTCAACAGCCTCTGCTACGACTATGTGCCCAAGGTCGAAAAACCTGTCTCTGCCGAGGAGGCCAATGCCCTGCCGGTAGAAGTAGATGCTGACCGGCTTGAAGCCAAGCAGGGCGGTACCGCCCTCTATGAAGGGGATGTCAAGGTCCGTCAGGGAGTTCGCAAGTTCGACTCCGACTATGCCCAGCTCGACCAGAAGAGCCGGGATGTCATCGCCATTGGCAACATCTATTACAACGACGGTCAGGTGACCGTCACCAGCGACAAGACCCTCAAATCCAATCTGGATACCAAGAACTCCGAACTAGAAGAGGGCAAGTATCAGGTGCACGGCTCACCGGTGCGCGGCTTTGCCAAGCGTGTGGTGATGACCAACAACAACCAGAACATCACCATGGAGGGGGCTCAGTACACCACCTGTCCCCCCGGTCAGGAGGTGTGGACCCTCAAGGCAGGCAGCATCGACATCGACCAGAAAGAGGTGTTCGGCGAAGCCTGGAACGCCAGCCTCTGGCTCTATGACTACCCGGTGTTCTACTTCCCCTATATCAACTTCCCCATCAAGGATGAGCGGAAGACCGGTCTGCTCTACCCGGGTTACAAGCAGAGTTCCGACAATGGCATGGAGATCACCCAGCCCTTCTACTGGAACATTGCCCCTAACTACGATGCCACCATCACCTCCCGTTTTATGGACAGACGTGGCCTAATGGAGCAGGTGGAGTTTCGCTACATGCCGGACCCTGCCCATACCGGCACCCTCTATTTCGAGAATCTGGCCAACGACAAGCAATACGACGAGACTCCGGGCCTTAACGATTACCTCTCCGATGGTCATCGCTATCTGATGAACGTCAACCATAACTCCAGCCTGATGGATGGTGCCCTGCGCCTCGGGGTCAACTACACCAAAGTACGGGACCAGGATTACAACTACTTCAACGACTTCAACCCCCTGGT
Organism: Aeromonas fluvialis; assembly: GCF_000819885.1. GTDB lineage: Bacteria > Pseudomonadota > Gammaproteobacteria > Enterobacterales > Aeromonadaceae > Aeromonas > Aeromonas fluvialis. Next base: position 80,772 of record NZ_CDBO01000011.1, on the reverse strand, counting down.
GGGCACCAGGGTGGATGACCAGTTGCAGCAATCCTTTACCGCAGGTTACTACCAGCCCAACTGGAATCTCACCTCCGAGCTGCGCCAGTATCAGATCCTGAGCCCCTATGCACTGCTGCCCCACGAGATGCTGCCACGCATCAACTACAACTACTACCAGCAGGGTAACTGGTTTGATCTGGCGTGGAACAGTGAGCTGACCAAGTTTGGGTATGACGCTGGCAATGCCAGCAATTTCCAGAAAGGGGAACGCTATACTGCCACTCGTTTGCATCTGGCGCCGACCCTGACCGTCCCCCTGGTCGATGCCCCCGGTTACTACCTGACCAGCCAGTACAAGCTGATGTTTACCTCCTACAACCAGGAGCTACCCAAGGATCTGGTTAGCCAGGATCGCAGACGCTTTACCGATGCCGATAGCAATCAGCTGACCCTGAAAGACGGCAACATTACCCGCACTTTGCCGTCCTTCCGCCTCAAAGGGGGGGTCAACTTCGACCGCCCGCTCAACTGGTATGATGGCAAGGGGACCCAGACCCTGGAACCTGAGCTCCAGTACCTCTATATCCCTTACAAAAATCAGGACGAGATCGGGATCTACGACACCACCACCACCCGCCAGGACTACTACAGCCTGTTCAGCGATCGCCGCTTTGCCGGTCTCGACCGCATCAGCGATGCCAATAGAATCAGTGTTGGCCTGACCAGTCGGATCTATGACAATGTCGGGGATGAACGGCTGCGTTTGGCTGTGGCGCAAGCGTTCGAGATGAGACCCCCTAAAGTTAGGCTGTATGCGGCTGATGCCGAGAACACCAACTCCCGTTCCCTGCTCTCGTTTGAGGGGGATGCCCACATCACCGACAAATGGTTTGCCCATGCTGGGACCCAATATGATACCTCTGAAGATGAATTCAGCGCAGGCAACAGCGCCGTTGAATATCGCCATGAAAAGCTGACGACCCAGCTCAACTACCGGTATCTCAAGGATGGCAATCTCGATTATCGCACTCTCACCACGGCGCGACAGGCCGAAGATCTCAGCCAAGCGGGCCTGGTGATGATGGCCCCGCTTAACGAGCGCTGGCAGATGTATGGCGGTTACTACCGGGATATCAACCAGAACGTCAACATCGATCGCAAAATTGGTGTCAAATACGACTCCTGCTGCTGGAGCATCAACCTGAGCCTGGAGTGGCACAACCAGCCTGACAACATCACCCTGAGACCCACGTCGGAGAAATCGATCGGTCTGCAGTTTGAGATGAAGGGGCTCGGCAGTGTCGGTACCGGTGACCGCACCGCCACACTGGATACCGAGCTGTTGCCCTATATTCGCCCGTTTAATCTGAAAGGCCAGCAATGATGCTGGCCCAGCCTTGAGAGATGGATATGAAAAAGACCCTGATTGCCCTGCTGACCGCGGGAATGTTCGGTGCCATGAGCCAGGCCGCCATGGCGGCCCCCGAACTGATGGACAAGGTGCTGGCCGTGGTCAACAAGGACGTGGTGCTGGCCAGCCAACAGGATGCCTTGGTCAACAAGGTGAAGCTCTCCGCCCAGGAGAGCGGCCAGTCTCTACCTGACGATGCCACCCTGCGCAAACAGGCGCTGGACCGTCTGATCCAGGAGAGCCTGCAGCTGCAGCTGGCGGATCGCCAGGGGCTGAAGATCAGTGACACCCAGCTGGAACAAGCGATTCAGGGCATCGCCGCCGACAACAAGATGACCCTGGATCAGCTGCGTGCCCAGCTCGCCCGTGAAGGGATGACCTATGCCCAATATCGGGAAGAGGTACGCCGCGAGATCCTGATGAACGAGGTGCGCCGCAACCAGGTGCGCCGCCGTATCAATATCTCCGAGCAGGAGGTGAAGCAGGTGGTGGAGATCCTGAAGAAACAGGGTCAACAGCAGGATGAATACCACCTCGGTCATATCCAGATTGCCCTGCCGGACAACCCCACCGCCGCCCAACTGGATGCCGCCAAGAGCAAAATTGAGCGCATTCTGGCCGCCCTGAAAGAGGGCGCTGACTTCCGTAAACTGGCTATTGCCGAGAGTAACGGTCCCAAGGCGCTGGAAGGGGGCGACTGGGGCTGGATGAGCCAGCAAGAGATGCCGACCCTGATGGCCGAAGCGGCAAAGGGTGCCAAGAAGGGCGACATCGTCGGCCCGCTGCGCTCGGGTGCCGGCCTGCACATCGTCAAAGTGTTCGACAGCAAGGGTCAGCAGCAGGTGATGCATACCGAGGTGAAGGCCCGTCACATCCTGATCAAGCCCTCCATCATCCTGAGCGAAGAGAAGGCCAAGGGGATGCTGGATGGCATTCTGCACGACATCAAGAGCGGCAAGGCTAACTTCGCCAGCATGGCGGAGAAGTACTCCGAAGATCCGGGCTCTGCGGTGCAAGGTGGCGAACTGGGCTGGTCTGATCCCAACGTTTACGTGCCGGAGTTCCGCGACATGGTCAACCGCCTGCAACCGGGCCAGATCAGCGCCCCGTTCCGCAGCTCTCACGGCTGGCACATCGTGCAGGTGGAAGACCGTCGCAGCCAGGATGCCACCGACAAGGCCCAGGAACAGCGCGCTTACCAGCTGATCTACAACCGTCGCTTCGTGGAAGAGTCCCAGGCATGGCTGGACGAGCTGCGTGACGAGGCCTACATCCAGATCGAAGGCGCCGGTAGCTGATGAGCTGTCGTCGCCTTGCCGTCACCCCGGGTGAACCGGCCGGGATCGGTCCGGATCTGGTGCTGCAGATTGCCCAGCAGGATTGGCCCCACCAGCTGGTGGTGATCGCCGATCCGGCGCTGCTGCGCGAGCGGGCAGCTCTGCTGGGGCTGTCTGTCGAGCTTGAGCCCTATGATGCCGCCGCCCCTGCCCACCCCCAGCGAGCGGGCACCCTGACCGTCTGTCCTGTCTATCTCGGCGCCACCGTGGTGCCCGGAGAGCTGGACGAAGGCAATGGCGCCTATGTGCTGGCGACCCTGCAACGGGCCTGCGATGGCAACCTCAGCGGCGAATTTTCCGCCGTGGTGACCGGGCCGGTGCACAAGGGGATCATCAACCAGGCTGGGGTCTCGTTTAGCGGTCATACCGAGTTCTTCGCCCAGCAATCCAACACCGCCGACGTGGTGATGCTGTTGGCGACCGAAGGGCTGCGGGTCGCACTGGCGACTACCCACATTCCGCTGGCCTATGTGGCGAAGGCTATCACCGAGGATCGCCTCGGCAAGGTGATCCGCATCCTGGATGCGGATCTCAAAGCCAAGTTCGGCATCGCTAGCCCCCGTATTTACGTCTGCGGCCTCAATCCCCACGCCGGGGAAGGTGGCCATCTCGGACGTGAAGAGATTGACGTGATCGAACCCGCTCTGGCCACCCTGCGCCAAGAGGGGATCGATCTGGTCGGCCCGCTGCCGGCCGACACCCTGTTCCAGGAGAAATACCTCAAGGATGCGGATGCGGTACTCGCCATGTACCACGACCAGGGGCTGCCCGTGCTCAAATACAAGGGCTTCGGCAGCTCGGTCAATATCACCCTTGGACTCCCTTTCATCCGCACTTCGGTGGATCACGGCACCGCACTGGATCTGGCAGGCCAAGGCCTGGCGGATTCGGGCAGCCTTGTCACCGCGATTAACCACGCCATCAAGATGGTAGAGAAAAAAAGATATGAGCAGTAAGGTGCACATGGGTCACACGGCCCGTAAGCGTTTCGGTCAGAACTTCTTGCACGATCGCTATGTAATCGACCAGATCGTGGCCGCCATCAACCCGCAGCCGGGCCAAAACTTGGTGGAGATAGGTCCGGGTCTGGCCGCGCTGACCGAACCGGTCGCCTCCCAGATGGACAAGATGACCGTGGTCGAGCTTGACCGGGATCTGGCAGCTCGCCTGCGCGAGCACCCGACCCTCAAGGACAAGCTGACCGTGATCGAAGCAGACGCCATGCGGTTCGACTTCGGCACCCTGATGGGGGAAGGCAAGGGCCCGCTGCGGATCTTCGGCAACCTGCCCTACAACATCTCCACCCCGCTCATCTTCCACCTGTGCGAGTTCGCCGATCGGGTTGAAGACATGCACTTCATGCTGCAAAAGGAAGTGGTGCTGCGTCTGGCCGCTGGCCCGGGCAGCAAGGCCTATGGCCGTCTGAGCGTGATGACCCAGTACTACTGCCAGGTAGTACCGGTACTGGAAGTGGGCCCTGGCGCCTTCAAACCGGCACCGAAAGTGGACTCTGCCGTGGTCCGTCTGATCCCGCACAAGAACCCGACCATAGTGGCGAAAGACATTCGCTGCCTGAGCCGCGTCTGTACCGAGGGCTTTGGCCAGCGTCGCAAGACCATCCGCAACAGCTTCTCCAACTTCATTACCGACGCCCAGCTGACCGAGCTTGGTATCGATGGCAATCTGCGTCCGGAGAACCTCTCCCTCGAGCAGTTTGTCATGATCGCCAACTGGCTGGCGGACCAGCCAAAGGCCTGATCCTGTGGCACTCCCGCACATCGAGATCCGCCCATACCCCGTGTATGTGGCAGGATCCAGAGACCCCTACCAGTTTCACTATCTGATCGAGATTGAGAATCTGGGGCCCGGCCCGGTGCAACTGCTGCACCGGCGCTGGCTCATCACCGATGCCAATGGCAAGATGTTGGAAGTGGCAGGCTCTGGCGTGGTCGGGGAGCAACCCGTCATTGCCGAAGGGGAGACCTACCGCTACCAGAGCGGCGTGCCGCTGGCGACCCCGCTTGGGGTGATGGAAGGGAGCTATACCCTGCAAGATGGCTCTGGCCAGCAGTTCGAGGCACCCATCGCCCCCTTCACGCTGGCCATCCCCAATATTATCAACTGAGGTTTCATGGCGAACTGTTTTGTCGGTGACATCCAGGGCTGTTACGACGACTTGCGCCGTCTGCTGGATCTTGCTGCGTTCGATCCCGATCAAGATGTACTTTGGCTCTGCGGCGACCTGGTCGCCCGCGGCCCGGACTCCCTCAATACCCTGCGGTTTGTCAAAGGACTGGGCAACCGGGCCGTCACCGTGCTCGGCAACCACGACCTGCACCTGCTGGCGGTCGCCAATGGCGTTGCGCCGCTAAAGAAGAAAGACAAGCTGCAAAGCCTGATGGATGCGCCGGATCGGGACGAGCTGCTGGAGTGGCTGCGCCACCGACCGCTGTTGGCCGAGCATCCGGAGCTGCCCATCATGATGGTCCATGCCGGCATCTCCCCGGCGTGGGACGCCCGCACCGCCCGCAACTGCGCCCGCGAGGTAGAGAGCCTGCTGCGCGGCGATCAGTACCTGTGGCTGCTGCACAACATGTATGGCGATCAGCCGGATGGCTGGCAGGATGATCTGGTCGGCATTGACCGCTACCGCTACATCATCAACACCTTCACCCGGATGCGCTTCTGCTATTTCGACGGTCGTCTCGACTTCAAATGCAAGAAGGGGCCCAAGGAGTCGACCCCGGGGCTGCGCCCCTGGTTCGAACAGCGCGAACACCACGTGGATGACCCCATTCTGGTGTTCGGCCACTGGGCGGCGCTGATGGGCAACACTGGTAAGAGCGATATCAAGGCACTCGATACCGGCTGCGTCTGGGGCAACAGCCTGACCCTGTGGCGTTATGAAGATGATGCCCTGATCGCCACCCCCTGCCCGGTTCACGCCAGCTAGGGAGTGCACAGCACTCTGGCGGTATCTACCGAACCGATTGCCAAGACTCGCTCCAATAACAAAGCCCGGCGACCTGCCGGGCTTGCTGTTTCTTGTTCCCGGTTTTCCGGGTGGATGAGATCACAGCTTGCGCCCCAGCCGTTTCTCGATCTGGCGCCGCTCCCAATCCGGCCCAAACATCTTGAAAGGCTGGAACAGATTAACAGCATGGGATAGCAGTCCCAGCCCCCACCCCAGCGCTGGCCACCAGGCCCAGATATAGTCCGGATTGCTCAGGTAATTGATGACAAACAGCCCACAGATCACCAGCAGATAGCTGGTCATGTGGAAATAGAAACCCTTGAGTGCCTCCACATAACGCATGGCTGCCCGCTCTTCGATAGATACCTGCAATGCATCCTGACCCATAGTGTCGCTTCCTCTCATCTCGTGCTCCTGTTGCCGTGTGCCGTCAAGTTGCGCCACATCAAGCTCGAAGACCGAGGCCAGGGCCTTTAGAGATTCCAGTCCGGGTTGCTGCCCCTGCTCGATCCGCTGGATAGTGCGGACACTCAAACCAGTCATTGTCGCCAACTGATCCTGGGACCAACCCCGTTGCAATCTCAACTTCCTGACGATCATCGCGAACTCCTTGTGGTCATTGACAGGGCCAGCATAGGGCTTGGGCTGCGAAAGGTGACACGACAGATGGCCGACATCAACCTGACAACTCTTTCAAATCAATTAGTTGAACAAACATAAAGAGATATAAGGTCAAGCTCTGGCACACATGCAGATGTGTCCGGATGTGTAATCACAGGCTCTGCATCAGCTCTGCGGCAATCTCGAAAGAGCGCAGCCGCGCCTGATGAGCGACGATCGGGCCATTGAACATCAGCTCATCGGCACGGGTTTCCGCCAGCAGCGCCTTGAGACCGTGGCGAACCTGCTCAGGGTCGCCCACCAGAGAGCGGGCCATCGCCATCAGCTCACGGGGTGTCCACTCGTCGCCAAACTAGACTACCGGTGCAGGCAGTTTGCCCGCATCACCACGATGAAGGGGCAGGAACTGCTGCTGCACTGTGGTGAACTGGAAGCGGGCCTCCCGCTCGCTGTCGGCGGCAATCATGTTGATGCAAACCACCGCATGGGGCTTGGGCCAGCGGGCAGAGGCCGCCCGCCCCGATCTGCAGTGTGGTGGTGGCCTCGGCCAGATGACCGATCAGCACCGAGGTGGCGGTACTGGCAATGCCCGGCATGTTGTGATGTTCGGCCAGCCAGTAGCGCTGGTAACCCCAACCCTCGGCATGGCGGGCAAGATCCCGCGAACGGCGAAACGACTCGGCAGGCACGGAACCCTCGGTAACCGGCACCAGATCGAGCACAGAATAAGGGCTGGCAGACATGGGGCACCCCATTATTACACATTTCAACAACATACGGGCAACGTAGCATAATATACCTGAATGACACCCCACCCTGAAATACCCCATGGCTACCCAGCCTGAGCAATAAAGTCCCATCGGGAGCCGGATCTAAACTTGCTGATATTCCTGTCCCGATCGCTGTGTTTTTTGCCGTACTGCGAGCACACTGATATGGGCCATTACGGCCATCTCCCATGGGACAAGGATCCGTCCATGACAAAGAGAATGCTCAATAGAAAACCGTTTTACGTGCACATTGCCACGCTCTTCATTCTGCTGTTCAGCGTGCTGGGGGGAGTCCTCATCATGCTGCAGTTTCATCAGGGCATGCAGCAGGGGCTGGAACACGAGCGACAGCGCTTCCTGCAATACCGGGAACAACTGGCGCTGGCCTTCAAGTTGCATCAGCAACCGGCGCGCATGTCGCTGAGCCTGCTGAGCCGTGGTCAGCTGGCCGCGATGACCAGCCTAGATGCTCGCCTCGGCTACCTACCCCAGCTGGCCGAAGTGCTGGCCAACAGCGCCAGTTATGGTGCCATCTATGCCGGTTACGAGAACGGTGATTTCTTTCTGGTTCGCAAAGTGACCGACAGAGCCAGGGGTCGGCTGGACAACCCCCCACCCGCTAGCCACCTGCTGGTACAGAGCCTGAGTCAAGGCCAGGGTGAATACCTCTATTTCGACAAGCAGCTACAGCTGCTCGAACGTCGACTCATGCCGGACTACCAGTTTGATCCCCACAGCCGCCACTGGTACAAGGAGGCGCGCTTGCGCACCGGCCTCATCGTCACCCAGCTCTATCTCTTCTTCACCACCAAGGAGCCGGGCATTACGCTGGCAGTGGAGAGCGACGATCGCCGGGCGGTGCTCGGACTGGATGCCGGGGTGGAGGGGCTCTCCTCCCTCATCGGTGCTCTGCCCCTACCCAGTCATGGGCAACTGGTGCTGTTCGACGAGCTTGGTACTCTGCTGGCTACCGATCCGACACGACTGCCAAGCTTCGAGCAATTGACCAGATTGCCCACGCTGTCGGTACTCAAGAACCCCATATTGACCCAGTTGCAGCAACAAATCGCAATCCATCCCCCCCTGTTGCACGGGCCGACCGAGCTGACCCTGAGCGCAGAGGATCGCCGTGAGTGGTTGGTCAACCTCTCCCCCCTGGAAGAGGGCTCTCCCTTCTACATTGCCCTGCTGATGCCAGCGGACACCCTCACCAAGCCAGCCCTGAACGAGGCCCTAACAAACCTCTCCTGGGCCCTTGTCGGCTTGCTGTTGCAACTGCCTGTCATCTGGCTGGTGGCGAGGCGTACCGCGGCGCCCTTGCTGGCACTGACCCATGAGGCGGAGCGTATCCAGCACTTCGATTTTGGCGAGAGCAAGTGGCCTGATTCGTCAATCCGCGAGATCGACGATCTGGCCCGCATCATGTCCAGCATGCGGCAAACCCTCGGCAATTTCATGAGCATGGGGCGAGCACTGGCGGCCGAACACCGCTTCGACTCCCTGCTCAGTCGCATCTTGCACGAGACGATCTCGGCGGCGCAGGCGGAAGGGGGTTGTCTCTATCTGGCGCAAGACACGCACATGACGGCGGTACAGGCCATCTGGCGGCAGCAGCCCCTGGACTGTGAGCAGGTGCACTGGCAGGAGGCGTTGCACGGTCGTCTCTATCATACCGAGCGCCTCAGCCTGCCCCTCGATGTCGACCAGTGGCAGCAATATCTGGCCGACTGGGGCCCCTTCCCGGGTCCCCGCCAGTTGCTGGCAGAGCCGCTGTACAATCAGCGCCAGGAGCTGATCGGCTACCTGTTGCTGATCCTGCCAAGCTGCTCATCACAGGAGCTGACGTCACGGATCAGCCTGATCGAGGCGCTGGCGGGCATGTCAGCCTCCGCCATCGAGAACCAGCGTCTGCTGGAAGAGCAGAAAAAGTTGCTGGAGGCCTTTATCGAGCTGATCGCGGGGGCCATCGATGCCAAGAGCCCCTATACCGGTGGTCACTGCCAGCGCGTCCCCAAGCTGACCAGGATGCTGACGGAGGCGGCCTGCGCCCAGCAGCAGGGACCCTTCAGCGAGTTCAGCCTCAACGAAGAGGAGTGGGAAGCCATCCATATCGCGAGCTGGCTGCACGACTGCGGCAAGGTCACTACACCGGAGTTCGTGGTCGACAAGGCCACCAAACTGGAGACGATCTACGACCGGATCCACGAGATCCGAACCCGTTTCGAGGTGCTTAAGCGAGATGCCTATATCGAGGCGCTGGCGGCCCGCTTGCCGGAGCAAGAGAGGGTGGCGAGCCAGGAAGCGGTGGCTCAGACTTGGTCAACCTTGGATCAGGAGTTTGCCTTCGTCGCCGAGTGCAACTTGGGAGGAGAATGGATGGCACCGGAGAAACTGGAGCGGCTCGATGCCATCGCCAACCGCACCTGGTTGCGCACCTTGGATGACCGCCTCGGCATCAGCCAGGAAGAGCTCAAGCGACGCCAAGCAGAGCCCGCCGCGATCCTGCCCTGTCTAGAACCCTTGCTGGCCGACAAACCGGAGCACCTCATCCCTCACCCCGGCCATGACAATCTGGCGCTAAACAACCCCTGGGGGTTCAAGGTCAAGGTCCCGACTCACCTCTACAATCGGGGGGAGCGCTACAACCTCGCCATCAGCCGTGGCACCCTCACCGAGGAGGAGCGCTACAAGATCAACGATCATATCATCCAGACCATCCGCATGCTGGAGCGGCTCCCTTTCCCCCGCCACCTGCGCAAGGTGCCGGAGATCGCGGGCAGCCATCATGAACGGATGGACGGCAAGGGCTATCCATATCAGTTGCAGGGGGCACAGATGAGCATCCCGGCCCGCATCATGGCCATCGCCGACATCTTCGAGGCGCTGACCGCCAACGACCGCCCCTATAAGGTAGGTAAAACGGTATCCCAGTCGCTGACCATCATGAGACAGATGGTGCAGGATCAGCACATCGATCCGGCCCTGTTTATCCTGTTCGTCGACAGCGACATCTGGCGGGAGTATGCCGAGTGTTTCCTGGCGCCGGAACAGCTGGACGAAGTGAACAGCCAGGCTCTATTGGCGGAGCTAGCCTAGCCGGCGCCCATAAAAAAAAACGGTCAACCTGGGTTGACCGTTTTGACACCCGAGTCAGGGACTCAGAACAGCAGGTGTGCCACCCCGGCGATCACAGGCAGAGTGACCAGGGTGCGCAGCAAGAAGATGACGAACAACTCCCACAGCTTGACCGGGATCTTGCTGCCCAGCAGCAGAGCGCCCACTTCGGACATATAGATCAGCTGGGTCACCGACATGGCGGCGATGACGAAGCGGGTCATCTCGCTCTCGATGGTGGAGGCCAGCACGGCCGGAATAAACATGTCGGCAAAACCGATCATAATGGTCTTGGATGCGGCTTCCGCCTCCGGCAGTTGCAGCAGTTCCAGCAACGGAACAAACGGCGCGCCCAGCCAATTAAAGACCTGGGTGTGCTCGGCCAGCATCAGGGCACAGGTACCGATCGCCATCACCACCGGCAACACGCCAAACACCATATCCAGCGCATTCTTCACCCCTTCCCGCGCCACGGCGCCAAGATCGGTAACGCTCTCGGCCTTGGTCAGCGCACGCTCGAAGCCATAGCTCATCACACTGTGCTGATGCGGCACCGCTTCCTGCTTGCGGCACAAGGGCGTGCCATCGGCATAGATGTCCTTTTTCCAGCACAGTGGCGGCAGACGCGGTACCACGATGGCGGCGACCACACCCGCCAGACAGACGGTCAGATAGAAGGGAACGAACATGTGCTCCAGCTTCACCTGGGAGATAACCACCAGACAGAAGGTGATGGAGACGGCGGAGAAGGTGGTACCAATAACCGCGGCTTCACGCTGGGTATAAAACTTCCCTTCGTACTGCTTGCTGGTCAGCAGGATGCCCACGCTGCCATCGCCGAGCCAGGAGGCAAAGCAATCCACGGCGGAGCGACCCGGCAGGCGAAATACCGGACGCATGATACGGGTCATCATGGTGCCGACGAACTCCAGCAGCCCGAAATCGAGCAGCAATGGCAGCAGCAGGCCGGCGAAGATGAAGACCGAGAACAGCACTGGCAGCAGATCGTTGAGCACCAGACCACCGGTCGCACCGGAATAGAGCACCTCTGGTCCCGCCTGGAAGAAGGTGAGCAGGACGAAAATACCGCCCAAAACCCGCACGCTGGCCCAGAAGGGAGAGACATTGAACAGGCTGTTGAGGAAGGGTCGACGCACCAGAATCGCGGGCTTGAACAACCAGGTAATCAGCGTCATCAACATGGTGGTGGTGATCGCGGCGCTGACCATGGCGACCAGATAGTCGGCAAATACGCGCTGAACCAGCTTGGCCAGCACGGCCACCGGAATGGTGACGTTGCCGTCATAGACGACCGGCGTCATGAACAGCAAGATCCCGATCAGTGACGGGATTAGAAACATCAACAAGTTACGGCGGGTATTGACCGCAGGTGCTTCGAGACTCTTTTCCAACATGATATGACTGCCTTAATGTTACTTTTCCCTAGCCTGGCCAAACTGCGTATTCATGCATTAGCCAGCAAAACGGCCGCAAGAATACTCTAAAAAAATGCACAAACAAGCCCTTAATCGATAAATCTGCGCATAAATATTTTATCAGGTAAACCTTCCATCAAAACAACAAGATATAGCGGCGCATATCGATTCAATCGACATCGACAGATGATTGTTTCGTTATTGTTAATTTTGGTAGGCAGTATAATCGGTTATCAGTGGCAGGCAATAAGTAGCATCACAAACATACCTAATGAGTTGCTGCTCGATAGACATAAAAAAACCGGAGCCTGTTCAGGCTCCGGTTTTCAATGAGAGTGACGGGGATCAGTCACGGACGTAGATGACTTCAACGCCATCATCTTCGTCGTCATCCCAATCATCATCGTCGAGCCCTTCGTCAAAGGCCATGGAGGCGGCCAGCGCATCCGCTTCTGCCTTGGCTAACTGGTTCTTGTGGTAGTCGTCCCACTTGAACTCGACCTTCTCGATGGCCTCTTTGGCATCTTCTGCCAGTTGACGCGGCATGGTGTCCAGCAGGTCCAGAATGTCATAGCAGACTTTCTTGGTCCCTTCCTTGCTGATAGCAGTGATGGCGTAGACCGGGCCTTCATGGTTCAGGGCCGCCTTGACGCGATCCATCACTTCCTGGGCTTCTTCTTCCAGGATCAGGTCCATCTTGTTGAACACCAACCAGCGCGGCTTGCCTGCCAGCTCGGGGCTGTACTTCTCCAGCTCCCGGACGATCGTCACGGCATTTTCAGCCGGATCCGACTCATCCACCGGGCAGATATCCACCAGATGGATCAGCACGCGGCAACGCTCGAGGTGCTTGAGAAAACGGATACCAAGGCCTGCGCCTTCGGCGGCACCCTCGATCAGACCCGGGATATCGGCGATCACGAAGGAGCGGGAGTTCTCACCACGCACCACGCCCAGGTTCGGCACCAAAGTAGTGAAGGGGTAATCGGCCACTTTTGGGCGGGCCGCAGAGACGGCGCGAATAAAGGTAGATTTGCCTGCGTTGGGCAGACCCAGCATACCGACGTCGGCCAGCAGCAGCAGCTCCAGCTTCAGGGTACGCACTTCACCCGGGGTACCGTTACTCTTCTGGCGCGGAGCACGGTTGACCGAGCTCTTGAAGCGAGTATTGCCCAGACCATGGAAACCGCCTTTGGCAACCATCAGTTTCTGGCCATGGCTGGTCAGGTCGCCCAAACGTTCACCGGTATCTTCATCGCTGGCGCGGGTACCGACCGGTACGCGCAGGACCTTGTCCTTGCCACGATGCCCGGTACAGTTGGCACTGCGACCATTTTCTCCACGCTCGGCAGCATGGAAACGCTCAAAACGGTAGTCGATCAGGGTGTTGAGGTTTTCATCTGCCAGCAGATAAACATCACCACCATCGCCGCCGTCACCACCGTCCGGACCACCGTTAGGAACATACAATTCCCGACGGAAGCTGACACAACCGTTACCACCGTCACCGGCATCGACTCGAATCTGGACTTCATCAACAAACTTCATAGGTAACCGTCACCTTAATTCGAAAAACCGATACGCAATTATAGTGGTACAGACCCCTGCGGGCGATACGCATCTTGCCAATCATGCTCATCAGAGCCAACGTCAGCTGCGTTCCGTTTTTTCGTCAACGACATCAGAAAGACGTCAGAAAAACAAAAGCCCCGCCTGTTGGCGGGGCTTCGGATCCTTGCGGTCCGTAATTACTCAGCAATGATGCTTACGTACTTACGATTCAGCGGACCTTTAACTTCAAACAGGATCTTGCCAGTCGCTTTCGCGTACAGGGTGTGATCGGTGCCCAGACCAACGTTGTTGCCAGCGTGGAACTTGGTGCCACGCTGACGAACGATGATGCTACCAGCCAGAACTGTTTCGCCGCCGAAACGCTTCACGCCCAGGCGTTTAGCTTCAGAATCGCGACCGTTGCGGGATGAACCGCCAGCTTTTTTGTGTGCCATTTATCGGACTCCTCTAATTAAGCGCTGATGCCAGTGATTTTGACTTCAGTGAACCACTGACGGTGGCCCGCTTGCTTACGATGGTGCTTACGACGACGGAACTTGACGATAGTCACTTTCTCGCCACGGCCGTGAGCCACAACTTCAGCTACAACCTTGCCACCTTCAACGAAAGGAGCACCTACTTTAAAAGTGTCGCCTGCAGCAACCATCAGAACTTCGTTGAAGTCGATGGTAGCGCCAGTCTCAACGTTCAGCTTTTCCAGACGAACGATTTGACCTTCGGCCACACGGTGTTGTTTTCCGCCGCTTTGGAATACCGCGTACATTTGATTAACTCCGTAAAGGCATGTCTTTTGCTCAAGGCTAGACATGCACAAAAACCTATAACAATGGGCGGGCATTCTACGCAAATCGATTTGCTCAGGCAAGGCCAATTTAGCAAAAAGTTTATTTTGTGCGCATATCTGCCGCCGTGAATAAACGCCTAACTGTAACCCATTGTGAAATCGTGTAGAATCCCTGCCATTACTAAAATCGCAGTTCTTGCTGCTGTCACGTTACGAGACTTATGGACCAACAGACTATCCGTGCGCTCTGTGCCGCCGACATGACGGCGGTCAATGAACTGATCCTGGCCCGACTCCAGTCCGACGTTAGTCTGATCAATCAGCTGGGTTTCTACATTGTCAGCGCCGGCGGGAAACGGATGCGCCCCATGCTGACCGTGATGGCTGCGCGTGCGCTGGGCTATGAGGGTGAGGATCACCTGAAACTGGCCGCCATCATCGAATTCATTCATACCTCTACCCTGCTGCATGATGACGTGGTCGACGAATCCGACCTGCGCCGCGGCCGGGAGACCGCCAACGCCATGTTTGGCAATGCCGCCAGCGTGCTGGTCGGTGACTACCTCTATAGCCGCTCCTTCCAGATGATGGCCGAACTCTCCAATCTGCGAGTGATGGAGATCCTCTCGGATGCCACCAACACCATCGCCGAGGGGGAAGTGTTGCAGCTGATGAACTGCAACGATCCGGACACCACCGAAGAGAGCTACATGACGGTCATCTACTGCAAGACCGCCAAGCTGTTCGAGGCCGCCACCCGGCTCGCCGCCGTGCTGACCCATCAGCCCGAGCCCGTCGAGCAGGCCATGACCGATTACGGCAAGTATCTGGGCACCGCGTTCCAGATCATCGATGACGTGATGGACTACTGCTCCCAGAGTGAAGAGATGGGCAAGAACGTCGGTGACGATCTGGCCGAAGGCAAACCGACCCTGCCGCTGCTGCGCGCCATGGAAGTGGGCACGCCGGAAGAGCGCCAGCGGGTGCGCGATGCCATCGAGCACCGCAACGGTATGGAACATCTTGAGCAGATCCTCGGCATTCTCGACCGCACCGGTGCGCTGGAATACTCCCGCATGCGGGCCCGGGAAGAGGCTGACAAGGCGATTGCCGCCCTCGCCATCCTGCCGGACTCCCAGCACAAGCAGGCACTCGAGACCCTGGCCCATATGGCGGTCCAGCGCAGCGCCTGAGTCACAGGGTCAGATACAATAAAAAAGAGGCCGGATGGCCTCATTTTTTATTGTCTGTTGGGGCAGGCGTAACAGCGCCCACCGTCAGGCTCAACGACTCATCATCCAGAGGATCACCGCACCAGCCACCACCAGCGAACCGCCGATACGGCGCAGCTGCTCCGCGGGCTGGTCACTCAGCAGACGCAGCATCTGCTGCCAGGCTCTTGGCATCAACAGCGGACCGAGCCCTTCAAACAGCAGCAGCAATCCCAACCCCGTCAGTATGGATGTCAGCATCAGGCCTCCTTCAATACAGCAAGCTACCCAGAGTATCCACCAGGTGGCGTTGGCAGCAAAACAAAAGGGTCTGACAATGCAGACCCTTTGAATGTAACCCTGTGGCGATTACTGCTTGGTGCCGTTAGGTGACTTGAGGTAGCGGAAGAACTCGCTGTCCGGCTTCAACACCATCAGGTCGTTGCCACCGGCAAAGCTCTTGCGATAGGCCTCCATGCTACGCACGAAGCTGAAAAACTCGGGGTCTTTCTTGTAGCTGTCGGCATAGATCTTGGCGGCTTCGGCATCCCCTTCACCACGCAGTTGACGCGCGTTACTCTCGGCATCGGCGATCATAACGGTCACCTTGCGGTCGATATCGGCACGCAGGATTTCAGCCTGCTCACGACCCTGAGAGCGATGCTCACGGGCTACCGCAGTCCGCTCGGCACGCATCCGCTGATAGATGGAGCTGGAGACTTCCAACGGCAAGTTGATCTGCTTGATCCGTACATCAACCACCTTGATGCCCAGCTCGGAGGAGCGTGCCATCTTCATCAGGGCATCTTCCATCACGGTACTGCGCTCACCGGAAACGATATCCTTGATGGTGCGGTTACCGATCTCGGAACGCAGCCCGTTGTTGATTTTACGCTTGAGCAGATCTTCAGCCTGGATCTTGTTGCCACCACCGGTTGCCAAGTAGTACTTGGAGAAGTCTTCGATCTTCCACTTCACATAGGAGTCGATGATCAGATCCTTCTTCTCGGACGTGACGAAGCGATCCGCCTGGCCTTCCAGCGTCTGGATGCGAGCATCCATCTTGCGAACCTGGTCGATGAGCGGCACCTTGAAGTGCAGACCCGGCTCGTAAAGACGGGGCTCACCTGAGTCAATACGCTTCACCTTGCCAAATTGCACCACGATCCCTTTCTGCCCTTCATTCACAATAAAGACAGAAGAGAAACAGACCATGGCCGCGACAGCGATTGCACCAATAGCTAACTTTTTCATCTATCAGTTTCTCCCTGAGCTGAAACGGTCACCGCCACGCAGCGGGGTCGGTGTAGAGTTGGCCCCTTCGTTGGACGGAGGCGTCTGTTCAACCACCGGAGTACCTGCCGGACGAGCCGGTTGTACTGCATTCGCTTTGCCAGAGAGCTTGTCGAGCGGCAGATAGATCATGCTGTTGTTGCCAGCCGGCATGTCGACCACCACCTTGTTGGCTTGCTGATAGAGCTCTTCCATCGTTTCCAGATAGATACGCTCACGGGTCAGCTCGGGGGCAGCCTGATACTGGGGCAGCAGCTCGTTGAAACGGGCAACTTCACCCTGGGCCTTCAGCACGATCTGTGACTTGTAAGCTTCCGCTTCCTGCTCCAGACGCTTGACGGAACCGCGCGCCTTCGGCTCGACTTCACGGGCATAGGCTTCCGCTTCACGAATGAAGCGCTGCTCATCTTCCTGAGCGGAAATGGCGTCATCGAAGGCGTCTTTCACCTCTTCCGGCGGACGAGCCGGCAAGAAGTTGACGTCCACGATCTGCAGACCCATCTGGTAGGGCTCGATGATGCCATCGATCACCTGCCAGGTCTCCTGACGGACTTTTTCCCGACCCGTGGTCAGTACGTCATCCATCTTGGTGTGACCCACTACGTAACGCAGGGCACTATCGGTCGCCTGACTCAGGCTCTCGTCAGCATTGGTTACGCTGAACAGATACTGCTCCGGGTTGACGACGCGGTACTGCACGTCCATCTCGACCCGCACCACGTTTTCATCCTGAGTCAGCATGAAACCGGAGGCCGGCAGGGAGCGTACCGATTCGACGTCTACCGGAATGACCTGATCGATAAAGGTCGGCTTCCAGCGCAAGCCCGGATCCACATTATGGGAGTACTCCCCAAAACGCAGCACCACGCCTCGCTCGGCTTCACGAATGGTGTAGAAGCCGCTGACGACCCACACCACCACGGCTACCACCAGCGCGATGGAGAGACCAAAGCGACCGATATCGCCGCCAGACTTGCCGCCACCCAGCAAGCCACCGAAACGGCGACTCACCTTGCGCAGCATTTCATCCAGATCAGGGGGGCCCTGATTCTTGCCGTTATTCCCCCAAGGGTCACGGTCTTTGCCGTTGTTACCAGGCTCATTCCAAGCCATCAGCGTCTCCATTAATACTTGCGGATGGAAATCATCTCTACCGGACCTTCATCGTTGATGAAGCCTGTCAGCATTCACAGACGAATCAATGTCTGATAGAGCGTTGTAAAATCTCACCTTCCTGTTTCACGAGGCGGTTCCAGTCGGCCACTTGCAAGCGGACTTCCAGCACGAAATCACCCTCCTCGCTAAAACCTTCCTGCTCAATCCCTTTCAACTGATAGAGCGCACTGCGCAATCTCGCGGCAGAAGGAGGCAACTGCAGGGTGTGATGCACCATGGAGCCAGCCAGCAATTCGGTCAGCGCCGTAAACAGATGCTCACACCCTTCACCGGTCTGGGCCGACAACCAGACGCGCAACGGGCGCCCCTCGTCATCTCGCTCCAGACCCGTCGGACGATCCGCCAGCTTGTCGATCTTGTTGCAGATCATCAGCTGGGGACGGTCATCGGCTTCAATCTCAGCCAACACCTGCTGCACGGAGTCGATATTCTCCTGCATCTGCTCATCGGCACAATCCACCACATGCAGCAGCAGATCCGCTTCACGGGTCTCCTGCAGGGTCGCCTTGAAGGCCGCGACCAGATCATGGGGCAAGTGTCGAATAAATCCAACTGTATCCGCCAAAATCACATCACCCACATCCCGGATCACCAGTTTACGCAGGGTGGGATCCAGAGTTGCGAACAATTGGTCGGCAGCATACACGCTGGCAGCTGTAAGTTGGTTGAACAAAGTGGACTTTCCGGCGTTGGTATAACCAACCAGTGACACCGTCGGCACTTCGTTGCGGTTGCGGGCGCGGCGTCCCTGCTCCCGCTGCTTGGCCACCTTGTCGAGCCGACGCAAAATCGCCTTGATGCGTTCCCGCAACAGACGTCGGTCAGTTTCAAGCTGGGTTTCACCCGGGCCACGCAGACCGATCCCGCCTTTTTGACGCTCAAGGTGGGTCCAGCCTCGCACCAGACGAGTAGAAAGATGGCGCAACTGGGCCAGTTCGACCTGCAGTTTACCTTCGTGGGTACGAGCACGCTGGGCAAAGATATCGAGGATCAGGCCGGTTCGGTCCACCACCCGGCACTGGAACAGACGCTCCAGGTTACGCTCCTGGGCGGGGGTCAGGGCATGGTTGAAGATCACCACGTCCGCCGCCAGCATCTGGACTTGGGACGCGATCTCTTCAGCCTTGCCACTGCCGACAAAAAACTTGGCACTGGGCGCACTGCGGCTGGTGGTGACCACCCCCAGTGCATTGACGCCGGCCGAGCTCACCAGCATTTTGAGCTCTTCCAGATCCTCCCGCTCACCCTCATCACTGAAGTTGACATGCACCAGGACGGCCTGTTCGCCAGCTTCATAACGGTCAAACAAGCGCTTGCTCCTTAACAGGAATCATGATGAATCTGAGTTGACGAGTAGACTCGCCCAGGGATATCACGCCTCGGCATCACCCTGTTCATCCGCCGCACCACCCGGAGCTGGTTGGTGATGATTGACGGCACGGGCCGGTACGACGGTCGAGATGGCGTGCTTGTAAACCATCTGGCTCACGGTGTTTTTCAGCAGAATCACAAACTGGTCAAAAGACTCGATCTGACCTTGCAGTTTGATGCCGTTCACCAAATAGATAGAAACAGGAATCCGCTCACGGCGCAGCGCATTCAAAAACGGGTCTTGGAGAGATTGCCCCTTAGCCATTTTTCTTTTCCTTATAGTTTGTTGTTTTTAAACACCGAATATCAATATAACAACCTGATTATACAGGGAGTGTCAAGCTGCACCAGCGCGAGCAAGCACGCGGTCGAGATTGCCAGACTCACCAGATTCCAACCAGGTTACCTCGGGCCAGCCGCGCAACCAGGTCATCTGTCGTTTTGCCAATTGGCGTGTGGCAACAATGCCACGATAACGCATCTCATCATACCCCACTTCGCCGCCCAGGTAGTCCCACATTTGGCGATAACCCACGCAGCGAATGGAGGGGAGATCCAGGTGCAGATCGCCACGCGCCATCAGCGCACGCACCTCCTGCTCAAAGCCACCTTGCAGCATCTTGTCAAAGCGCTGTTCAATACGCTGGTGCAGCACGGCGCGATCACTTGGCGCAATGGCAAACTGCTGCACCCGATAGGGCAACCCCTCACCTTGCACCTGCGTCAGCTCGGTGAGTGTCTTGCCGCTGATGCGGTAGACCTCCAGAGCCCGGCTGAGGCGCTGCGGATCATTGGGATGGATCCGTGCCCCGGCGACCGGATCGATGCGCACCAGCTCATCGTGCAGCGCCTGCCAACCGAGGCGGGCCGCCTCTTCTTCAATCCCGGCACGAATGACGGGATCGGCGGAAGGCAGCGGGGACAATCCCTCCAGCAACGCCTTGAAATAGAGCATGGTGCCACCGACCAGCAGCGGAATGCGGCCACGGTCGGCGATCTCTTTCATCTCCCGCAGGGCATCCTTGCAAAAATCGGCCGCCGAATAGCTCATGGCCGGGTCGAGAATGTCGATCAACCGGTGTGGCGCCAACGCCAGCTCCTCGGCGGTCGGTTTGGCCGTGCCGATATCCATGCCACGATAGATCAGCGCCGAATCGACGCTGATGATGTCGCAGGGCAATGTCTGGCACAGTTTAATGGCGAGATCCGTCTTGCCGGAGGCCGTCGGCCCCATCAGAAAAATTGCGGTCGGCAAGTCACTCGCCATGTTCAAACTCCTCCAGCACGGTCGCCAGCGAAAGCGGGCGCACCATACGCATGTCACCAAGCTGGTCACTGAAATCAGTCACAAGTTCCGTCAGCAGACGACTGGCAGTTGAAAAATCGTATATCTTCTCGCGGCTTATCCCCTGCTCCACCAGCCATTGGCATAATACTTCAGCCTGCTGACCAGCATCACTGTCAGATCCGCCCTCGATAATTTGCAGCAATTCGGGTAACAGACGCACCAGATCGGTCTGGCGCAGCAGAGCCGGCACCCGAGTCAGGATCATGGTGTCGCGCCCCCCGCTTTTCAACTCCAGCCCCATCCGTTTCAGCAAACGTTCCTGCTCGGTCACCAGCGCGATCAAATTCTTCGGCAGCTTGAAGGAGACCGGCAGCAGCAAGGGCTGGGCCGCCAGTCCCTGGCCCCAAGCCTCCAGCAGCCAGTGGCGCAGCAGCACCCGCTCGGCGCGCACCAGCGAGAGCAGCTCCAACTGATTATCCCGCTCTATCAACAGATAGGCCTGATCCACCAACGTCAGGGCGCGACATTCCCCCTGTCTGGATGGCGCCGCAGTGGCAGCAGGCTGCGCGGGAGCGGGGGCAGCCTCAGCCGCCGCTGCGATGGGCAGCGTAGTGAGCAGGGCTCCCATGCCGCGCATCGCCTCCCGGCTCGTCGGCTCGGGGGGTTGGTAGTTGCTGGCGCGCACCGCGCCTTCCCGCACCTGCGCAGGAGCCCGATAGCTGTGCTCGGCACCGTACCACTCAGGGCGTGGCGCCTGACCTGGGTACTCTATTTGCGGACTGCCCGGCAGCTCGACCAGCGTTTCGGCCAACGGCGCTTCCTGATGGGCGGCAGTCGCCCCTTTACGGCGCAACGCCGTAAACAACGCCTGAAAGATGAAATCATGCACCAGCCGTGCCTGATGGAAGCGCACCTCGTGCTTGGCCGGGTGAACGTTGACATCCACCTGACGGGGATCCAGCTCGATATAGAGCACATAGGCGGCAAAGCGGTCGGCAGGCAGCAACTCGTCATAGGCCTGACGAATGGCGTGGTTGATGAGCTTGTCGCGCATCATCCGGCCGTTGACATAGGTGTATTGCAGATCGTTTTGCGGTCTTGCCCCCTCCGGAGTCGCCAGCCAGCCCCACAGCCGCACATCGCTGTGCTCGCTCTCCACCGCCAGCGCATGATGCATGAAGGGGGTTCCGCAGACGGCGGCGAGGCGGCGCTCCTGCTCCGGCACGGTATTGGCGGCCTTGTACTGGCGCACCACCTTGCCGTTGTGGCGCAGGATCAGGGTGGCATCGAAGCGGGAGAGCGCGATGCGGCGCACCAGCTCGTCGATATGGGCAAACTCGGTCTTTTCGCTGCGCATGAACTTGCGCCGCGCCGGGGTATTGAAGAAGAGATCCACCACCTCCACGGTGGTGCCCACCGGATGGGCGGCCGGCTTGATGGTGACGCTCATCTCGCGCCCTTCCGCCTGCGCCTG
This sequence comes from Aeromonas fluvialis, assembly GCF_000819885.1. Lineage (GTDB taxonomy): Bacteria > Pseudomonadota > Gammaproteobacteria > Enterobacterales > Aeromonadaceae > Aeromonas > Aeromonas fluvialis. The sequence goes on along the minus strand of NZ_CDBO01000011.1, from coordinate 58,958 downwards.
CCAGGCTTCGGACTGCTCAGCGGTGCGGGAGGTGAAGGTGAGGCGGGAAACCGAGCTGATGGAGGCGAGCGCCTCGCCGCGAAACCCCAGGCTGTTGATCCCCTCCAGATCGTCCAGCGTGGCCACCTTGGAGGTCGCATGACGCGACAGGGCCAGCACCAGCTCATCCTTGGCGACGCCACAACCGTTGTCACGGATGCGGATCAGCTTGGCGCCCCCCTTGTCGATGTCGATCTCGACCCGGTCTGCCCCCGCATCCAGGCTGTTTTCCACCAGCTCTTTCACCACAGAAGAGGGCCGCTCCACCACCTCTCCGGCTGCAATCTGGTTGGCCAGGATCGGGGGTAATATACGGATCGGCATCACTTACTCCTGAATTTCAATCTTGCGGATGATGAGCCCCTTAACTGTCCAGAAGGGCAGCTCAACCCCCTCTCCGCCAGCCGGAATCTGGTTGGCCAGAATCAGGGGTAATATACGGATCGGCATCACTTGCTCCTGAATTTCAATCCTGCGGATAGTATTCGCTAACACAGGGAGCGGCATCGCCCGCTCCCGCAGGTCAGTTTTGGGGAATGTAGAGCACCTGCCCGACCTGGATATTGCGCGACTTGAGCTTGTTGATCTCTACCAGCCGAGCCTGACTCACCCCATGTTTCTCGGCAAGGCGGGAGAGACTCTCCCCCCGCTTGACCACATGGCGGAGCATCTGCGACTTGTCGTCACTGCGAACGGCGGCTGCTCGGCTCTGGCCCTGCTGGGGGATATAGAGGGTCTGGCCGATCTGAATATCCCGGCTGCGCAGTTGGTTAATATCGACCAGGGTGGACTGACTCACTCCATGCTTTTCGGCAAGGCGGGAGAGGCTCTCGCCCCGCTTGACCACATGGCGGAGCATTCGCGATTTGTCATAGTCCCCCACACTGCTGACCGGCGCACCGGACTCCTGCGCTGCCGCCGAGTAAGGCTTGATCACCCCGGCGCCAGAACCGGTCGCCCCACTGCCGTCACGAGTCGTGGCAGGCATCTTGTTGGTCACCACCGGCTGCGACTGTAGCTGCCTGGGCTGGCTCACCGGCTGCGAGGCGACCGGCGCGGGCCGTGTGGCAGCGGCAGGCCTGCTCGCCTGCCCCTTGCCGGTCAGCATGGCCCCCTTGGTCGGGTTGGCACGGTAGTAGTTGCGGATCCCCTCGAAGATGGCACGGGCCAGCTGGTCCTGATAGCTGGCGGTGGCCAGTAGCTTCTCTTCCGCATGGTTGGAGATAAAACCGGTCTCCACCAGCACGGAGGGAATATCCGGCGCCTTCAGCACTGCCAGACTGGCGTGCTCCGGCGCTTTCTTGTGTAGTCGGGCGACCTTGCCCATGGAGCGCAGGATCTGGCGGCTGACGTCATACCCTTCGGCACGGGACTTGTCCATGGAGAGGTCGAGAAAGGTCTGCGCCAGATAGGGGTTAGGATCGGATTCCGCCAATACCTTGCCTACCCCGCCCAGTAGCTCGCCCTGCTTCTCCTGCTTCTCCAGCCAACTGCCCATCTCGCGGTTGGCACGGTTGGTCGAGAGCACCCAGACCGAGGCGCCGCGCGGGGTGGAGTTATGGAAGCTGTCGGCGTGGACCGACACCAGCAGATCCGCCTTGGCCTTGCGGGCAATCTCGGAGCGCTTGTTGAGGTCGACGAAGTAGTCGCCACGACGGGTCAGCACGGCACGCATTCCCGGCTCACGGTCGATCAGTGCGGCCAGTTTCTGGGAGACCGCCAGCGTTACCCGCTTCTCATAGGTACGACGCGGTCCGATGGAGCCCGGGTCTTCCCCGCCGTGACCCGGGTCGATGGCAATGACCACTCCCTTGCCCTTGCCACCAACGGGCGTGGCTTGCACCACAGCCGCCGAGCGCTTCTCTTCATAGGGCAGGTCGATCACCAGACGGTGGCCATAAGGGCCGGCAGGCGCTAGCGGAAAGACCACCGGCTTGATGGCGGAGCTGAGATCCAGCACCAGCCGCAGGCCCCCCTTCTCCAGCGGCGTGCTCTCACGAACCTTGCGCACCAGTTCGCTGTTGTTCTCGATCCGGGCCAAATTGGCGGTATTGGTTGCCCCTTTCAGATCGATCACCAATCGATCGGGGCCAGCCAAGGTAAAGTAGTTGTAATTGGGGGCACTGCTCATATCGAGCACCACCCGGGTGTTATCCGGTGATGGCCAGATTCGTACGCTCTTGAGCTGATTCGCCCAAGAGGGTAACGCCATCAAGGAGAAAGCAAGAAGAAGGATCAAGCGCACGTAGATGACAACCGTTCCAGAATGGCTTCGCCAATCGCAGTGCGCGCCTCAATCAGGGCCTCGCGCTGCTCGTTTACATAAGTCAGGGTAATGTCCAGATCGGGAGCCGGCAGCCAACCTTCACCCTTTTCGGGCCACTCCACCAGACAGAGCGTATTGGCGGCAAAGTAGTCCCGAATACCCATGAATTCCAGCTCTTCCGGATCAGCCAGACGATAGAGATCGAAGTGGTAAACCTGCCAGCCATCGAGTTCGTAGGGTTCGACCAGGGTATAGGTCGGGCTTTTTACCTTGCCATGATGGCCAAGCCCCTGCACCCAGCCACGGGTCAGGGTGGTTTTACCGGCGCCCAGCGAGCCGTGCAGAAATACTGTGGTCGCCTGTTGGCAAGCCTGTGCCAGACGGCCACCCAGAGCCACGGTTGCTGCCTCATCCGGCAGTGTCATCATCAACTGTTTTGCCATGTTCTTCTTGTTAAGTTGTTATGGTATTGGGATTAACCAGCCAGCGGATCAGCGGCAGCAGGTCTGATGCCAGCATGCCCCGCTCGCCGTCACTAGCCGCCATATCGGCAGCCTCGCCGTGGATCACGGCGCCTAGCCAGGTCGCCATGGTGGCAGACCAGCCCTGAGCCAAAAGGGCGGCGATTATACCAGATAACAGATCGCCCATGCCGCCACTTGCCATGCCGGGATTGCCTTCACAACAGAGAGCGACCCGCTCGCCATCATAAATAAGTGTTCCCGCCCCTTTTAACAACACCACACCGCCATAGCGCCGCTGCAGCGCCTGCACGGCGGCAAACCGGTCGGTTTCAATGTCAGCAAGGGTGCATCCCAGCAGTCGCGCCGCTTCGCCGGGATGGGGCGTGAGCACCCAATTATCCTGATGGCGGGGAGATTGCGCCAGCCAATTCAATCCATCGGCGTCCAAAACCAGTGGCAGCCGATCGGTGAGATAACGGACGATTTGCTCCCTTCCCCACTCTTCCTGACCGAGGCCGGGGCCGATGACCCGCACCGACGACCACTCCTCGTCATCAGCGGTGATAAGGCTCATCAGCTCGGATTGATAGAGGCTGACCGGCGGATGTTCCGGATGCTGACACACCCGTACCAGCCCCGCGCCTGCCCGCAGGCAGGCGCGAGCAGCCAGCACGATAGCTCCCTGCATGCCGCGATTGCCCCCCACCAGCAGCACCTTGCCATAAGAGCCCTTGTGGGCAGCGCGCTGGCGCGGGGTCAGCTGTTCGCTTAGCAGCGGATAATCGATGCGCCAGGCGGCGGGCAACATAGTGCCATCCGGCGTCACCCCAAGGGGATCACAGTCGAGCAGGCCGACGCAATCCACCCCGTCGCCGGTGAGCAGCCCCTGCTTGATACCGATAAAGGTGAGGGTGCGAGTGGCCTGCACCACGGCCCCCATGGCGCGGCCGGTATCGCCGTTGAGGCCGGAGGGGAGATCCACCGCCAGCACGGGCACAGCCAAGCCATTGATTGTTGCGACGATCTTTGTCAGTAGTGGCGAGAGGGGCGTGTTGACACCGGTGCCAAGCAGGGCATCGACCACCAGATCCGGGGCGAGATGCAGGGCCCCATCAAATTGCTCGGCCAGCCAGACCCGGCCACTGGCCGCCAGCCACTCATCGGCGGCCCGTCTGGCATCCCCCTTCAGCTGATCGGGTGCTCTGGCGGCAATCACCACCACCTCGATACCGATCTGGCGAGCCAGGCGGGCCAGCACATAGCCATCACCGCCGTTATTGCCGGGGCCGACGAAAATCCACCAGCAGCGGCTCTCGGGCCAATGCAGGGTGGCATAGGTGCGCAGCGCAGCACCAGCTCGCTCCATCAGGGCATAGAGAGGTTGTCCCTCACGCGCAGCCCAGTTGCGCTCCAATGCGCGGATCTGTTCAGTCTGCCACAACCCCTGTGGTAAACTGCCCCCCTCTTTTGTGCCCAACGCGCCCCTGATGATCTCTACCATGACGGCTCCCGCCTCTTATCAATCGACCCACGCCAGCAAACACCGGCCAGGCCAAGCCGCATGAGCGCACCTGACTTCCACCAGCTGGCCCACGATATCAAGCTCTGGGCACGGGAGCTAGGATTTGACCAGGCGGGCATTACCGACACCGATCTGCGTATCGAAGAGCCGAGATTGCAGGCCTGGCTGGATGCGGGCTATCACGGCAGCATGGATTACATGGCGCGCCACGGCATGATGCGGGCGCGCGCCCACGAGCTGCTTCCGGGCACGGTGCGGGTGTTGTCGGTGCGGATGAACTACCTGCCGTTCGAAGCTGGCTTCGCCGCTACCCTGCGCGATCCGACCCTTGGCTATATCAGCCGCTATGCGCTCGGTCGCGACTACCACAAGGTGCTGCGCAACCGGCTCAAACAGCTGGGTGATCGCATCGAAGCGCGCTGCGCCGAGCTGTTTCAAGGCACTGAGGAGACCTTGGGTGAGTGGCGCCCCTTCGTCGACTCCGCCCCCATCCTTGAACGGCCACTGGCGGCCAAGGCCGGCCTCGGCTGGGTTGGCAAACACTCACTGCTGCTCAACGAATCGGCCGGCTCCTTCTTCTTTCTGGGGGAACTGTTGCTCAACCTGCCGCTGCCACTCGACCAGCCAGTGAAGAAGGAGCAGTGCGGCAAGTGCGTCGCCTGCATCAACATCTGCCCGACCGGTGCCATTGTCGCCCCCTATGTGGTGGATGGCCGCCGCTGCATCTCCTATCTCACCATCGAAAACGACGGCCCTATTCCGGAAGAGTTCAGGCCCTTGATGGGCAACCGCATCTACGGCTGCGACGACTGCCAGCTTATCTGCCCCTGGAACCGCTACGCCAACGCCAGTCCTGAGCCCGACTTCAGCCCGCGCCCCAATCTGCACCGCCCGCCCCTCTTGACCTTGTGGGGCTGGAGCGAGAGCGACTTTCTCAAGCACACGGAGGGCAGCCCCATTCGCCGCATCGGCTATCAACGCTGGCGCCGCAATCTGGCAGTGGCCCTTGGCAATGGCCCGGCGACCCCCGAGGTGATCACCGCCCTGAAACGGGGGCTGACCACGGCCGAACCCATGGTGGCCGGCCATATCGAATGGGCGCTGGCCACCCTTGCCCGGTGTAAAGATGAAGAGAACAAGAAGACCCGTTTGCTGATCCGCTGCATCGAAAAAGGTCTGCCGGATCACGCATAGGTAATCTGCCCCTTGCCGGAATGCAGCACTTTTTTCATGCTCTGCCGACCCGCAGTGATCCACACTGCGATCAATACAACATGGTCGGTACACTAAAAGGACATGACAGATGCAAATGTTGGGAGTGGATATTGGCGGCTCGGGGATCAAGGGTTGTCTGGTCGACACCGAAACCGGCGAATTGATTGGCGAGCGCCATCGCATGGCCACACCGCAGCCGGCTACACCGGCCGCCATTGCCAATACCCTCAAAAGAATGGTTGAGCATTTCAACTGGAAAGGACCGGTGGGTTGTGGCTTTCCTGCTACCATCCACCACGGGGTCGCTAAAAATGCCTCCAACATCGACAAGAGCTGGATCGAAACTGACGCCGCTCACCTGTTCAGCGATGTCATCGGCCACCCCTGCTACGTGTTGAACGACGCCGATGCTGCTGGCTTGGCCGAGATGACATTTGGCGCAGGCAAGGATCGCAAGGGAGTGATTATCCTCATCACCGTTGGCACCGGTATTGGCACAGCCGTGTTCGTCAACGGCCACCTGCTACCCAACACCGAGCTGGGTCACCTGATGCTGGAAGGGATGGTGGCGGAGCACTACTGCTCCGACGCGGTGCGCAAGCGGGAAGATCTCTCCTGGGGCCGCTGGGGCAAGCGCTTCAACAAGTATCTGGCGCGCCTCGAATTTTTGTTCTCCCCCGACCTCTTCATTCTAGGGGGGGGCTGCGCGGCCAAACTGGAGAAGTTTGTCGATCGCATCGAGACCCGGGCACCGCTCATCCCTGCGGCCAGCCTCAACCAGGCAGGCATTATCGGAGCCGCTCTCTTCGCGGCCAAGCAGCAGGGCTGAACAACGCTCACCGCAAATCAAATGAAAGGGCCCGGCACAGCTGCCGGGCCCTTTTGTTTGGCCGCTATCTCATCTGTTTGACCGCCATTACCCGTTACATGTCATCGAGTCGATGCACCCCGTGTACCAGTCGGGTCAGGCGAGTCTGCTCCAGCCCGGCCAGATTCTCGAGCAGGGCGGTGGTGGCCGGTGTCGGGCACTCCCGGGCCAGATGGCCCAGCTCGCCCACCAGCTGCTCTTCCCAGCGGCACACCTGAGTGACGATATCCTGAGTCTGGGCTGATGCTGGCATCTCGAAGCGGGTAATGACAGGCAGCATATCCTCGCTGAAACTCTGGTTCAGCCAGGTCTCTCTGACCGCCTCTCCCAGCTGAGCGGCGTATTCGTGCAGATGGGCTGTGGCCGCATCCTCACGCCCTTGCAGATAGACCAGCAACATCCGGCTGCGTTCGCTGTCCACCTGACTGGTCAAGCGCCCGTAACAGAGTCCGAGCTGGTGATGAACCTGTTCAAGATAGTGCAGCAACTCTTTAATCTGTTGGAATCTCATCGCACAGCCCTCCATGATTGTCGATATCATCAGTATAAAAAAGCGACGCACCCGACCCAATCCCTATCCGTCGCCCCCTTGCGCTGCATCAAGGTTGGCGCCGACAAAGTCGCGGACAGGTGATCCGGTCGCGAATAGGGAACGATTTGTGCAGCTATTTGTGCAACGATGGAGAGGCATCAGGCTCGACACCTGATATGAGCAGGAACGGGCCAACACACTCATAACTCCAGTGTTTACCCGATATAAACCATCTTTAATTCGGCCATATACCACACTGACGAAACAGGATCTGGAAGCGCAACCTTTTCCTTCGGTTTATTATCCGCCAGACAGAAATCCCCATCAGTTTTTAGACGTCTAGACGTAGAAACACACATTGACACGGCCATCCGGACATCTTAGCATCATCCTCCATGATGGCAGAGTAACCCAGTGGAACCTCTGCCCAATTCACCTGCCTGTAGCGCCCTGTGCTTTAAGGCTGTTAGCACGGAAGAATCCATGATTAAGTTGAAAGGTCTCAACAAAGTCTACGGTACAGGCAGTGACGCCGTGCACGCCCTGCGTGATGTGAGTCTGCATGTACCCCAAGGCAAAATATTCGGGGTGATCGGTGCCTCCGGTGCCGGCAAGAGTACCCTCATTCGTTGTGTCAACCTGCTGGAGCGCCCGACAGAGGGCGAGGTGATTGTCGACGGCCAGGATCTGGTCGCCCTGAGTGAGCGGGATCTGACCCAGGCTCGCCGCCAGATCGGGATGATTTTCCAGCACTTCAACCTGCTCGCCTCCCGCACCGTGTTTGCCAACATCGCCTTTCCGCTGGAGCTGGCAGGCTGGAGCAAAGAGAAGATCCAGCAACGGGTTGCCGAGCTGCTGGCGCTGGTCGGGCTGGAAGCCCGCGCCCATGCCTATCCGTCCGAACTCTCCGGCGGACAGAAACAGCGGGTCGCCATCGCCCGGGCGCTGGCACCGGCTCCCAAGGTACTGCTCTGTGACGAGGCCACCTCGGCCCTCGACCCGCAGACCACCCGCTCGATCCTGACCCTGCTCAAAGAGATCAACGTCAAGCTGGGGCTCACCATTTTGCTCATCACCCATGAGATGGACGTGGTGAAAGGGATCTGTGACGAAGTGGCCATCATCAGCGACGGCCGCCTGATCGAACAGGGCGAAGTGGCCTGGTTCTTCAGCAATGCCAAGACCCAGCTGGCGCGGGATTTCATCCACTCAACCATCCATCTGGAAGTGCCCCAGGAGTATCAGGATCGGATGAGCAGCGAGCGGGTGCCAGGCAGCTACCCGCTGGTGAAGCTCGGCTTTACTGGCAGCACGGTCGATACACCGCTGATTTCCGAGGCGAGCCGCCGTTTCAATATCGACATCAGCATTCTGAGCGCAGACATCGAGTACGCCGGTGGTGTCAAATTCGGGTTTCTGCTGGCCGAGCTGTTCGGGGATGACGCCCAGTGCGAGGCGACCCAGCAGTTCCTCATCGACAACCACATTCAGCTGGAGGTAATGGGTTATGTCCGAAGCCATGATTAATCTGCTCATCACGGCCCTGGGCGACACCCTGATCATGGTGTTTGCCTCCGCTCTGTTCGGCTGCCTGCTCGGCTTGCCGCTCGGCGTGGCGCTCCATGTGACCAAGGCTGGCCAGATCCTGGCCAACCCCTTGCTCAACCGTACTCTGGGCATGGTGGTCAACGTGGGGCGTTCGGTACCCTTTATCATCCTGCTGGTCGCCATCATTCCGCTGACCCGGCTGATTGTCGGCACCAGTATCGGCACCATCGCTGCCATCGTGCCGCTGACGGTCGGCTGCATCCCCTTCATCGCCCGTCTGGTGGAAGGGGCCCTGATGGAGGTGCCGGATGGCCTGCTGGAAGCGGCCAAGGCGATGGGCGCCAAGCCGCTGCAAATCATCACCAAGGTGCTGCTGCCTGAGGCCCTGCCCGGCATCCTCAACAGCGTCACCATTACCCTCGTCACGCTGGTGAACTACTCGGCCATGGCCGGGGCCATCGGTGGCGGCGGTCTGGGCGATGTGGGTATTCGTTATGGTTATCAGCGCTTTGACCCAACCGTCATGCTGGTGACCGTGGTTATCCTGGTAGTACTGGTTCAACTTATCCAGAGCGCGGGTGAGCGCCTGGTCAACAAATGTGATCATCGTTAATCGTCGATTTCTGACAGGAGGTTTTATGAAATTTGGCATCAAATCCGTGGCAGCAGCCCTGCTGGCTGGTCTGGTTCTGGCCGGTTGCGGTCAAAAAGAAGAGAGCAAGGTTCTGAAAGTAGGCGCCATCGCCGGCCCGGAGACCGAGCTGGTTGAAGTGGCGGCCAAGGTCGCCAAAGAGAAATACGGTTTGACCGTCGAGGTGGTCAACTTCTCCGACTACGTCACCCCGAACGTGGCGCTGAACGATGGCAGCATCGACGTCAACGCCTTCCAGCACAAGCCCTATCTGGATGCGCAGGTGCGTGATCGCGGCTTCAAGCTGGTGCCGGTTGGCAACACCTTCGTCTACCCGATCGCCGGTTACTCCAAGAAGATCAAGGCCCTCTCCGAGCTGAAGGATGGCGCCCAGATCGCGGTACCGAACGATCCGACCAACCTGGGTCGCTCCCTGATGCTGCTGGCCAAACAGGGTCTGCTCACCCTGAAGGATGGCGCCGGTCTAGAAGCCACCGTGCTGGATATCACCAGCAACCCGCGCGACTTCAAGATTGTCGAGCTGGAAGCAGCCCAGCTGCCCCGCTCACTGGAAGATGTGGATCTGGCCATCATCAACAACACCTTCGCTGGCCAGATTGGTCTGACCCCGAGCGAAAACGGCCTGTTTGTTGAAGACAAAGAGTCCCCCTACGTCAACCTGATCGTCGCCCGCGACAACAACAAGGATGACGAGAAGGTCAAACAGTTCGTGCAGGCCTTCCAGACCGACGATGTCTACAAGAAAGGGCTGGAACTGTTCAAGGGCGGTCTGGTGAAAGGTTGGTAATCACTCACTCGGCAAAAAAGGCCATGCAATGCGTGGCCTTTTTTATTGGCGCCGCTATGATATCGACGAGCACGGCAACACGAACATATTCAGCACATGAAAAAATGGTATCTGGCCTACTGCAAGCCAAAAGAAGAGGCCCGCGCCCGCGCCCACCTCGATGCCCAGGGGGTCGAATCCTACTACCCCATGGTGGAAGTTGAAAAACTGCGGCGGGGCAAACGAGTCCCGGTCAGGGAGCCCATGTTTCCCAACTACCTGTTCATCTACGTGGATCTGGAAGAGGTCACCCCGGTCACCCTGAAATCGACCCGCGGCATCAGCCGGATCATCCACTTTGGTAGCGAATGGACCCCCATCAGCAACAAGCTGGTCTATCAACTAATGAGCCGCGATGACAGCGACGAGGCGAGATCCCGCTACACCAGCCTGCCCACCGCGGGAGATAAGGTACTGATTGAAGAGGGGCCGCTCGCCGGCTTTGAAGCCATCTATATAGAACCGGATGGGGAGAAACGGGCCATTTTACTGGTGAGCCTGCTCAATCAGGAGACCGCCAGCAGCTTCGACAACCAGGCCTTCAGACGGCTCGACTAAAAAAGCGGAGTACCCCTGTCTGCAGAGTCACCCGTACCACACTGTCTGCAGAATACGCCGGCACGTGCCACTTTGATGGCGTCACCCTGGGCCGGCAGAGGACACGGCTCCCCGACCCGATGGTGCTTGAAAGAATAGGAAGAGTAGGCAAGGGTCGGCATAACTGTTGCTGGGTAATGACCAGGCAGGCCGGGTCCGATTGATGTAGGCCAAGCGACACGTCGAGGAGAGTGCGGAGCCGCTGGTTGATAAACCCGAAACCGACTGCACCCGGCTCGCCATGCGCTTGAACATCCCTGTTCCAAGCAAGCGGTTTGTTCTAAAGATTCAGATAGCGATAAGGGTCGGTAATCTTTTCTGCCAAGCACGGTGCCACTCTTGCAACTCACTGCGTGGCATCGGTCTGGCAGAGAAGAACCCCTGGCAAACATCGCAGCCCAACTCTGCCAGCAGCCGCCAGGTTTGCACATCTTCCACCCCTTCCGCCACCGACTTGAGGCCCAACTTGCGCGCCAGTTCGATACTGGACTCGATAATCGCCAGACGGGAGGGGTCTTCAAAACAGCGATCGACAAAGGATCGATCCAGCTTCAACTCGGTAAAGGGCAGCAGCGCCAGTTGCTGCATGGAGGAGTAGCCTGTGCCGAAGTCGTCGATGGATAGGCCAAAACCGTGCATCCGCAGGCGGGTCAGCACCTCCAGCGACTTGCCCAGATCCTGCACAAAGGCGCTCTCGGTCACCTCCAGGGTGATAAGCTCAGGGTTGATGCTCCAGCGCTGGCACTGGTTGATCAGGGTATTGCACAGATCACCCTCGATCAGCGAACTGGTGGAGAGGTTCATCGACAGATTGAGCGAGAGCCCGGTCTCTTCCCACAGGTGACCATCACTGAGGGATTTGCCGATGATCACCTCGGTCAACTGATCGATCAGACCGTTATGCTCCGCCAGCGGAATAAAGCGTCCCGGAGAGATCTGGCCGAACTTGGGGTGCTGCCAGCGGGCCAGCGCCTCCATCCCGACCCACTCGCCGGAGGCAAAGCTCACCTTGGGCTGATACCAGGGCAGCAGCAGATCCTGCTCCAGCGCCAGACTCAGATCATCCAGAGTCAGGCAGTGACCGTCCTCCTCCTGAACCCGCTCCTGTTGTGGCCGCCAGGTAGTGATCAGCTGGCTGATCTGTTGCTGACTGGAGGGCTTCTCGATGCGCCCCAACACCTGCAAGCCATAGGCGGCACTCATGCGCAGTACGGCTTCCACCACATCGTCCTCAAGGGCGCTGGAGAGGATAATCCCCCCCCGAAAACCGCCCAGCGACAGACGACGCAGGAGCGCCATGCCATCCATGCCCGGCATCCGCAAATCACAAAACAGGATATCGACGGCGTGTTGCTGGCTCAGTGCCAGCGCCTCGGCACCATCGGCCGCCTCCAGCAGATTCTGGTAACCCAGACTGCGGATCTGGTGCAGCAGCGCCTTGCGCTGAAATCCATGGTCTTCCACGACCATGATGACCAACTCATGTTGTGCTTTTTTCATCGAGCCATAATCCAATGTCGTGGGCGATCGCCGTCATCAATAGCTGCACCGTTCCGATCAGCTCATCCAGTTCATCAAGCTGCTTCAATCTCGCTACCGACTCAAGTCTGGCTGCCTGGCTGGCCAGCTCCTGCAGTCCGACCATGCGGGCCGCCCCCTTGATCCGGTGGGCTGTTTCTACCAGTGCGCCGAAGTCATGGCAAGTCAGTGCCGCCATCATATGCGCACCATCCTGACGATTGGAGTCGAGATATTCCGCCGCCATCGCCCGTGCCGTCTGCTCATCGCCAAACAGGGTCAACCAGCGCTCTGACTGCACAGTCAGTCCGTCATCGACAGCCGTCACTGCGGCACTGCCAGCCGGTACCGACTCAGCGAGCCAATGTGCCAGCAGTTGGTGCAGGCTATCCAGCGGATAGGGCTTGAACAGCATGTCGCTCATGCCTGCCTCCATCATACGGGCATGGGCCTCTTCCGAGGTATCCGCCGTCACCCCGATAATGGGTGCCGTCACGCCCGCCGCCCGCAGCGCCTTGGTCAGGGCATAGCCATCCATCACCGGCATATGACAATCGGTCAGCAACAGAGAGAATGGTTGACCCTGCCAGGCCCGCAACGCCTGCTCGCCATCCTCCACCACCTGGGCTTCAACTCCGAGCCTAGCCAGTTGTCGTGCCAGCAGGGCACGATTGACCGGATGGTCATCAGCCACCAGCACCCGTCCTCCCAGCTTGTCAACCGGCGCAGGCAGGACCGGGGCGACCCGCTCCTGCAGCAGCGCAAGACAACTCTCCAGCAGCAGATCCGGATAGAGAGGAGAGAGCCCCAATCGCCACCAAACCTGACCACCTACCCGCCCCCGTAGCGCCTCATCGGGTGACGCTAAGATCCCCTTCAGCGCAGAGTGTTGCAGCCAGTTCTGCCACTCACTGCCAAGGGTCTGCTCCAGCCACTGCTGATCAGCCAGCAGCAACCCTTCCAGTGAGCGGTTGAGCTGACTGGCATCCAGATGCTTGAGCCTGGCCCCCAACCGCCGCATGGCCGTCTCGAGGTTGGCATCGGCGCTGAAAAACCACCACTCTGTCCCGGCCAGCGGGGGGGCATCCCATTGAGGATTGGTCAGCGGCACGGTAAAACGGAAACGGGAGCCCTCTCCCGCCTTGCTGGTCAGGGTGAGTTTCCCCCCCATTTTGCGTACCAGCTGATCACAGATGGCCAGCCCCAACCCGGTGCCGCCAAAGCGGCGATTAATGTCAGACTCCACCTGCTCAAACGGGGTAAATAACAACCCCTGTTTCTCTTCGGCAATCCCGATACCGGTATCGCGGACACTGATGGCAAGCTGCTCGTGCAGGTAGCTGACCCGGATAGAGACCTCCCCCTGTTCGGTAAACTTTACTGCATTGTTGAGCAGGTTGGAGATCACCTGACCGACCCTTACTCCGTCGATATCGGCCCTATCAGGGACAAGCAGGCCCCACTCCAACGTCACATTGAGCCCCTTGCTATGGGCCTGGGTGGCGTGACCGCGGATCGCATCGCAGATCACTGTCTGCAACCGGCTGCTCTGGTAATTCAACTGCAACTGACCCGCTTCTATCTTGGAGAAATCGAGAATATCGTTGACCAGATAGAGCAGATTGTTGGTCGAGGTAACCACATTACGCACCATGTAGCGCTGATCGTCATTGAGCTCGCTCATTTGCAGCAACTCGAGCATGCCGTGCATACCGGAGATAGGTGTGCGCAACTCGTGGCTCATGGTGGCCAGAAAGCGGCTACGCGCCTGCATCGCCTGCTCGGCATAGGCACGCGCCTCCCGTAGCTCATGCTCTTGCTGCTTGATAGCCGTGATGTCCTGAACCACTCCGTTGAGGATCAGCCCCTGCCCCTGCAGCTCCTGGCGGACAAAATTGCCGCGCACCTGCACATAGCGATCCCCGTCCGGACGATCCACCTTGACCTCCAGATCGAGGGGGGCCAGAGTCGCGGCATGGTTTGCCACCTGGCTGACAAACGCCTGCTGTGCCTGCTCGGTAAAGCCGAATACCTCACCGCCAGACCTGGCGCCAAACAAATCCAGATCTGGCACCCCCATAATCTCGTTGGCCCCCTGAGAGGCGTAAAGAAAGCGTCCATTACCCGGCCCTAGCCACAGATACTGGTAGACGACGCCAGGCATGCTGTCGGTGATCTGGGTCAGGCGGGTTTCAGCCTGACGAGCACGATCCTCGGCCTCCTTGATCCGGCTGACATCGGTCAGCACCGTCAGCACCCCCCGCATGTTGCCATCGGGATCACGATAAGGGCGCTTGGCATAGATCACATGAAAAGGGGTACCATCGGCATGCGAGCTGCTGCCGGCCCCCTCCAGTTCCTGACCGCTTTGCCATACCCTGCGCTCCTCTTCCAGCACCCTCTCGCGCAGGGATTCTGGCATGCTGTACAGGTCATCCGACACCTCGCCATTACTGCCAACGAGAAAGGCATCGCGATAGGCCTGGTTGCAGAGAGTGATCCGCTGCTCGCTATCGCGTAATGCCACCATGGTCGGCAACGAGTTGAGCAGGGTCTGCACAAATAGCAGTTGTTCGTTTAGCTTGTCCTCTGCAATGTTTCGCTGCGCAATCTGGCGACGCAGGCTGCGAGCCCAGAGCATCACCAGCAGACCACAGGTCAACAAGGCAGCCCCTCCCAACGCCAACCACTTGTAGAACAGGCTGTAATCAGGCTTCATATTTACCGATACATTGAGCCAACGCCGCTCCAGCAGTTGCCACTCCTCATCCGTGATACTCTGCAGCAGCTTGTCCATGATGCGCAGCAGTTCAGGCTGCTTGGTATCAACGCCCATGCTGATAGGCACAGAAAATTCGGGGGCGCTCAGTACCACCTGATACTTCTCATTGAACCCCTTCATCGCCTGCTGCCCCAGATTGGTCATGGTCAGCAGCACATACTCGGCTTTCCCCGTATCGAGCAGGGTAAGCAACTCGGTATCCTTGCTCACCTCGATGACGTTGCCACCATGAACGCCGATAAGGTGGGCCTCATAGGATGACTCGGTTACACCTATCTGGAGCCCTTTCAGCTGAGCCGACGATGTCAGCGGGCGGGCACCGCGCCGGGCTACCAAATAGGTGTTGATGTTAAGGTAAGGGGAGCTGAAGGAGGCAAATGTCTCGCGCTCCCTGAGCGGTGCTATCAGGGGGATCAGATCCACCTTGTGCTGTTTCAGCAGCGCCAGCGACTCGAGCCAGGTGCTGGTCAGTTCCAGTTCAAAGCGGATCCCTGAGCGCTGACTCAGCAGTTTCATCAAATCTGCCGTGTAGCCGTACAACCCCCCTTCGTCATCGATCTCGCTGATACCGGCAAGCGATGGCGTAACGGCAAACCGGACCACCTTGTTCTTCTGATTCAGCCAAGCCATCTCGCCTGGCGTCAGCAACAAACCCGCCTTGAAGTTACGATCCTTCTGATTCAGCCGCAACCGGGCATCTGCCGCGGGGATCCGCTGGTAGGCCTGCCAGATGCGATCAGTCAGCGCCGGATCATGCTTACTGGTGGCGATGGTCAATGCGCCAGCAGAGATCCAGCCTGGCATCACAATCCCCATCGGCTCGGGCAACCGCGCCATCTCCATGGCAATAATCGATCCCAGTGCCATATAAGCATCGGCCGCCCCCTGTTTGACCATGTTGGTCGCCTCGTCACGGCTCTCCAGCTCGGTCACTTGGGGCATCTTCAGCCTGGCCAGCTCTTTGCAACTGCCAAAACCGCGAATACAGACCCAGCGCAGTTTGCGTGCCTGCTCAATGGTTAATTGCTGGTTCGGATGGCGCATCAGGATGGCTCTGGCATAGGAGCCCAGATGCCCCTCATGGCGGATCCCGTCCAGTTCGAGGGCATCGACTTCAACCCCGATCAGTGCATCGATACGGCCACTGTGCAGTGCCGTCTGGGCATCTAAATAGGTGTTGTAGGAGACATATCGCAGGGAGACCCCCATTTCTGCTGCAATGCGCGAGGCCAACGCCTTGAGCGGACCGGCATAGCGCTGATCGGGCTGCTCGTAGAGAAAAGGGGGATAACCACCAAGGGGCACCCCGATCACCAGCTCTTCATCGGCTGCAATCCAGTCGCCCACCCCCGCCTCTTCCAACTGGAGAACAGCAACAGCAGGCATGCCGCAACACAGCAACAACAGGGGAAGAAAAAGCTGACGAAAGAGTGACATGAAGTCTTGTCCTGATAAGTAAAACGGAGAGGCCACCACATCTAATCTTGCCGATCCTGACAGCACAAGGCGAAAAAATGACGAGCCTGTCACAAACGGGGCGGAGAGAATAGTGTAAGCCCACTGAAAAGTGAATAAAAATCAACCTTCAGACACAAAAATGGCAGGCATTCCGTCTGCCATCGCCATAATAGGGAGAGCGTTTACTCTCCCCTGTGGATCAGGTTATTCGATTCCCGAGCCGAAAGCCGGTTTGATACTCCCGCTCGCGAACGAGGGAGATCTGACCCTGATATCCTTCCAGACCGATATCTTTCAGCAGGGCTGGCGACAGATTGACCACGGCGAGGCGACGCTCAACCCGGGCGATTCGCTTTGGAACCAAAGACTTCGACACGACGCAGTAAGACCAGTTCGATAGACATGACATTCTCCAGTGAACATGCGGTTCTCCCGGAGAAAGTGGAGATCACCCTGCGGGACGAACCTCGGGTGATAAAAAAGACAGGGGTTACCTGCTTACGCCACGCGGTAAAAGAGCACGAGATTTCACGCTGCCATGGGTGCAGCGAGCAAATGCAACGTTGAGCATCAGATCTTGCATTTTCGTCTCCTTATCGGGCAAAAGTTGAACAAGTTGCAGCGGTCTAAAAAATATCCGAATTAAAAACAAGCCTCTCTCGACTCCCTTTCAACCATTTCACGGCATTTTATGCTGCCCGCAAGGCAGTGCCGGGGGCATCAGATCCCCGAGAGCAGCCGATACTCCTCCAGCACATAGGTATCCGTCATGCCGCTGACGTAATCGAGCAGCAGCCGCACCCGGTAATACCACTCCTGCTCGTGCTGGCAGGCAAAGCGTGGATCCGGGGTAGCGATCGCCAACCGGTAGGCCTTGAGGTGGCGGGCCGAGAGGCGGTGATAGAGGCGGCGCGCAAAGAACAGCGCCTGACCTCCCTCCCCGGCCAGCAGGCGGGCAAATTGTGACGCTGGCAGCGCCAGCAGGCAGGCATAGCTGGTCAGCACGCCGCGCAGCGCCGCATAGCCTTCTAGTTCGAGGGCTTCCACCTCGGAGCGCATAAAGACCTGCGTCCTTGCCACCTGTTTGAGGATGTCGAGCACCCGCGCCGCCGGCGCCTGACCGTGTAACAGCGCTTGCGGGTAGGAGCCCTGCAAAATGGCCTGATGTTCGCTGACATAGCTCTGCGCCGCCAGCGCCACCAGATCCCGGGTCAGTTGCTGACGAAAATGGGGAAAAAAGCCTCGGCCGGATGCCAGCGCGTCATCGAGCAAGGTGCCCATGTAGTCGCTCTGATCGGCCCCTCGCAACGCAGCCAACAGTTCGCTCAGCGTCAGGATCCGCCGATCGACCGCATCCTCCAGATCGGCGATGCAGTAGGAGATGTCATCGGCCGCCTCCATGATGTAGACCAGCGGATGACGGCAGCCGGGGGCCAATCCCAGACTCTGGCCGAGGGCGCGGTAGAGCGGCTGCTCGCTGAAGAAGATGCCCCGCTTGCTGCTCCAGCCATGATGCTGGCCATAGCTGACTCCCGGTTGGGGTTGCTGCGGGTATTTGCACAGCGCCGCCAACTGGCCGAGGGTCAGGTTGAGTTCGTGCAGACTGTGCACCAGCCGCAGGCTCTGGGCGTTGCCATCAAACAGTTGCAGATCCTGACGTAATTCCGCCCACTGGGCCGAGGGAGGCTGCGCCAGCGCCTGCTGATAGAGGGGATCGAGCATCTCACCGAGCCACTGGCTCATCACCTGCTCGCCAAAGTGACCAAACGGCGGATTGCCGACATCGTGCAGCAGGCAGGACATCTCCACCAGATTGATAAAGGCCCCTTCGCAGACCTCACCGGGCGGCAAGGCGGCCAGAATACGACGGCTGATCTGGCGGCCGGTCTCCTGCACTTCAAGCGAGTGGGTGAGGCGGCTGCGCACCGAGGCTTTCACATCGAGCGGAAAGACCTGGGTCTTTTGCTGCAGCCGGCGCACCGGCGCCGCCTGTACAATTCGGGCGCGATCCAGCTCGGTCGCCTCCAGCAGATCCTCATCCCCCCAGGGGTGGATGCGCGCGGGGGTAATCAAACGGCTATACATCTTGCAGCTCCTTGCCAGCAACTTCCGTCAGATTCAAGACAATAGCCAGCGCCGCAGACGGGCGATATCGCCGGGATATTCACGGCGCAGCGTCTCAATCCAGTCTTCCACGTTCTCCCACCAGGCGGGGTGATCCGGACTCTGGATCAGCTGGGCCGTCTGCTGCAGACGGCGCAGACCGATGGAACCTGCAGCGCCCTTGATCTTGTGGGCCTCCTCCACTACCCCCGCCTGATCCTTGGCAATCATGTTGGAGTCGAGCACCGCCATGTAGTCCGGCATCATCTTCTCGAACAGATCGACGCTGGAGAGCAGCACCGGCTTGCCCACGGTATCGGCGTAATCAGTGAGGAAATGCAGGTCCAACAGCTGATCCTGACTCTCTGCATCCACCTGCTCGTCAGCTTCGTCTTCCGCCAGATCGGCAAACAGATGGCCAATCACCTCTCGTACCGCCTTCGAGCCGAGCGGCTTGTTGATCACATCCAGCATGCCGCGATCCAGGTAATACTGGCGATCACTAGTCACGTTGGCAGTCAGCGCCACCATGGGCGGCAAGCTGTCACCGTAACGTTCAAGCAGTTGGGCCGCCACATCGAAGCCGGTCATGTCCGGCAGCTGGATATCGAGCAAAATGAGGTCGAAATCATCCGGGTTGGCCATCGCCAACGCCTGGGTGCCGTCTCGTGCCACCTGCACCTGATGACCCAACTTGTTGAGCAGGGCGCAGGCCACCGTCACGTTGAGCTCCACATCCTCCACCAGCAGGATATCGAGGGAGGGCATCTCCTCCTCCTGCTCCGGCAATACCGGCTCGGCGCAAGCTACCTCCAGCTCGGCGGTGAAGCAGGAACCTTCGCCCGGATCGCTGTCCACATAGAGCTGGCCACCCATGGCTTGCACCAGCTGGCGGGAGACCGCGAGGCCAATGCCGGTGCCGGTAGCGTGCTTCTTGCCCTGCACCTGATAGTACATGGCGAAGATCTTCTCCTGCTGGGCGCGCGGGATGCCGATGCCGGTATCCTCCACCTCGAAGTGCAGGGCCAGCTTGCCCGGCTCGTCGGCAGGGTGGGAGAGACAACGCACGGTGACGCCCCCCTCATCGGTAAACTTGACCGCGTTGCCCACCAGATTCCACAGCACCTGACGCAGGCGGGTGCCATCGGCCATTACGTATTGCGGCATGTCGCCATCCCGATCGAAATGGAGATAGAGCCCCTTCTGCTCCGCCTGGATGCGAGAGAGGGTCTCCAGTTCGTCGAGAAAGGCTGGGAGATCGATGCGGGTCGGCGCAATTTCGAGGCGACGCCGGTCGAGTTTATCGAGATCAATGATGTCGTTGAAGATATTGCCAAGGGTCACCGCACTCAGGTGAATGGTCTTGAGCTGTTGGTGCTGCTTGGCATCGAGGGGGGTATCCATCAGTATCCGGCTCAGCCCCACAATGCCATTGAGCGGGGTGCGCAGCTCGTGACTGATGGTGGAGATAAAGGTGGTCTTGTCGCGGCTCGCCTTCTCCAGTTTGTCCTGGTACTGCTTACGTTCGGTGATGTCACGACCAAAACCGAGCAGGCCAAGCCGCTTGCCGAAGCGATCGAAGAAGGGCACCTTGCGCAGCTCGAAGTAGGCCTTGCGACCATCGGGATACTCCAGCCACTGCTCGTAGGTGAGCGGCTCGTTGCTACTGAAGACTTGTCGGTCGGTCTCGACTATCTTGTTGGCAATCTCCTGCTTGTAGACATCGAACGGGGTAAGACCGATCAGCTCGCTTTCCACCTTGCCGGTCAGCTCCTCCATGGCACGGTTGCAGCCGGAAAACTGCTCATCCTCGTTGCGGTAGTAGACCAGATCGGGGGAGCAGTCTATGAAGGAGCGCAGCAGGGCGGTGCGCTCCCCCAGATGGAGCTGGGCTTTCTCTCGCTGGAACACCTCGTTCTCGAGATCCTCGATGGCCTGCAGACGCAGGCTCTCGGCCCGGTTGGTCTCGGCAATCTGGGCGTTGAGGCGGCTGATGTTCTCCTGCAGCTGGGTATTGAGCTCCAGGTCCCGCTCGCGCATATCTTGCAGCTTGCTCACCATCCGGCTCAGTCGCTGGCGGGAATCCTCCAGCTGATCCACCACGATGGAGAGAAAATAGACCGCCCAGGGTGTCACCAGCAGGCCGAAGAAGACCGAACGCACGAAGTCGATCACATCGACATTGCCGCGCAGGAACAGGGTCACCCCCATCTGGATGGCGACCGCCAGCACGATAATGCCCGCCGCCAGGAACATGCTGAAGCGCACCAGTCCCAGCGTGGTCATCAGATCGACGTAATATTGCGCCCAGGATTTAATCTGCTTCATCTTGTTATTTTCTCCCCGATATACGCGAACAGAATACCAGCACAGAGAATTGAACTCTTCTTATCTCGCACAATTAATTAACGATTCGCCGAGTTAAATGAGTGAGTTAGGGAAAGAGCGAACAAGTCCCCGGCGTGAGATCGAAAGTCACAATCAACACCATGTGCGATGGTCACAACGAATCACCAACGCACCTTCGCGGAGTGAAGAGTTCAATGGCAAACGCCGCGAAGAGATATGCTTGGTCCCCATGGATGCTGCTCCCCCTCCCGTGGTCAACGATGCTGGGCGTCGCCCCTATCCACTCGACACGATGATCCGCATGTACTGCGTGCAATGAAAGAGGGA
>NZ_CDBO01000011.1:20102-37702 GCF_000819885.1 Aeromonas fluvialis | reverse complement strand
TCCCTCTTTCATTGCACGCTGCGCTGGATAAAGGCTGGCGTCAGATTGGCTGGCCCCTGCCTTGCTCACTCATCTCAAGTGACATTTATGAATGATTAGCCATAAAAGTGCTTATCTGAATGACATGACTCCAAAGGTGGCCTTGTATCTATCCGGCGTTTGACTCAAATACCTAGGGAGTCGAGCAGATCGTCGTGATCGTTGGCGACCGGGGCCGCTGCCTGAACCGGCTTCACCGCCTCCTGCTTGGCCTGGGCGATCAGCGCATCAGGATCCAGCTCCTCGTGATCCATCCCCTCATTGTGGATGCGGATGAACTCGGTTTTGTCCATCGCCAGCTCCAGATAGAAGATGTTGTTGCGGGCGGTGAAGAAGGTGACGCGGCGGGATTCCGGGCTGTCGAGATTGGTATCGACGCTCAGCATCACCTGCTTGTTGAGAGCCAGCATCTTGGGCTGATTCTGGGTGATATGGGTCTGCAGCTCCCGGCCTACCTTGACGGTGAAGCTGCCGACGATCTGGTTCATCAGCTCCCCCATCACATTGCTCACCTCGTCAGAGGTATGGGAGATGGCAAGATCCTCCTTGGAGAGTCCCATGCTGAGCATGTAGCTCTCATAGAGCTCCATGGCGGCAGCCGCGGAGAAGTTGATCACCACCAGACCGGAAAAACCGCCATCAAACAGCACGAAACAACCGATATCGGGCTTGAGACAGGTCTTGCTGATCCGCTGTACCATGCCGGAAAACCGCACCTGACTCATGGTCGCGGCACTCAAGACGTCCGTCACCGAATTGCACAGGCTGAGCAGCACATCCTCTGTGGTCAATACGGCATCGTCATCGGATCTTGTCACTATCATGGAACCTTCCTGAACATCGAAAATGGGCTTATCTATACCATAACTCTAACAGATGGCGCGGCCCGGAGACTGAAATAGCGACACGCCTCTCAGTTGACTCCGTTATCAGCAACCACAGGGGTGAAACCGCTCAGCTTGGCGAGCCTGGCACGCCATCTGTCGGCCTGCTGCGCCAAAACTGGTGGCTCGTAAGGCACGGCCGGATGAGCCCCCCAGATGGGGCCTGGCCAGGCGCGATCGGTGGCAAAGCGGGCGACATGATGGATATGGAGTTGCGGCACCAGATTGCCCAACGCCCCGATGTTGATCTTGTCTGGGCTGAGGGCCTGTTCCATCAGGGCGGCGACGGCGCAGGACTCCTGCATCAGCTGTTGCTGCTGCTCCGGCGCCAGATGGTGAATTTCCCGCAGGTTAGCCACGCGCGGCACCAGGATCAGCCAAGGGTATTGGCTGTCTTTGGCCAGCAACACGCGCGTGAGGGGAAAATCGCCAAGCCAGCAGGTATCGGCCTGCAGGCGTGGATGCAATTCAAACATGAATACCTCGTTGAGTACGATAAAGGAAGGCATCCGCAAGGGAGTGCCCACGTTACTGCAACGGGCGGCAAACTTAAAGCTGCGGCACGGCCCAACCGATAAAACGCTTGCGCAGGGCCGGATCGGCCTGAAGAAACAGCTGCTGCAACTGCCCCTCCAGCTCGCTGGCTGCCACAATGGGTTGCCCCCCACCGGCAAGCGTGGCCGCAGGCTGCTCAGCGACGGCCGTCAGCGCCGCCTTGCCAGCGCTGCGGTTGTACTCCGTAAGCTTGCCGTTCCAATCCACCCCAAGCAAGATGCCGCTGGTCACCAGTGCATCCTGCTGAATGGCGAGCGCCTGGCCATTCTCCTGCAGCGCCACCACCGGAGCCTTGGCATACGCCTGCATCCCCCGCTCGTCTCCCGGTACGCTGGCCGTCAGCTGCAAATGCTGATTACTGCCCTGATAGCGCACCACCTGCGGCTCGGAGCGTACCTGCCGGTCATTCTCGCTGCTGCTGCGACTGGTGATGACACCCTCGAAGCGCACCAGCAGTTGCTGCTCGCCATCCGGCAGGATGGCGTGCTGCTCGTCCTGCAGGGTGCCGCTGCTCACCGCGAGGATGCGGAAATTCTCCGGCACCTTCACTGCCACCTCCGCCTGCGCACTGCCCGTTGCCAAGACTGCACAGAGCAGCACAAACCCGGTAAACCCTCTATTGCTCTTCATGTCCGCTGATCTTCCTGATGTCGATGATGGGCGCAGGGTAGCAGCCGAAGATGACAGAAAAATAACGCGGCTCAGAGCAGGTAGTGGGGCCGCTCGGCAAACCACTGGGCCAGCACCTGCTTGAACAGCCGGATCTTGCGCGGCACCCGCCGCTGCTGGGCATGCAGCACATGAAGCTGATGCAGACCGCACTGCCACTCGTCGAGCACAGTCACCAGCTCCCCCGCTGCCAACGCGGACTCCACCAGCATCAGCGGGCACTTGGCATAGCCCATACCAGCGCGCGCCAGTTGCAACACAGTGCTGTAGTGGTTGGCCCGCACCTTGCCCTGCACCAGAATGCGGGCCTCTTCCCTCTCACGGATAAAGTGCCACTGCTCCCAGGCCGGATTGTGCCCCTGCAACAGGCAGCTGCGCCCGCTCAGCTCATAGGGAGTAGCTGGACGCCCCTCCCGCGCTACAAGCGCGGGGCTCGCCACCACCACATCCTTAAGTCGGCCAAGGGGGAGTGCGACCAGATTGTCCGGCACCTCACTCATGGCGCGCAGGGCGATGTCGTTCTCCCCCTGACTCAGGTCGACCATCTGGTTGGTGAAGTTGAGCTCCACCTCCACTCCCGGGCAGAGCGCGGCAAAGCTGGTCAGCAGCTCGCTCACCATGCGATCGCCGGTGCTGACCGGGCAGGTGAAACGCAGCCGGCCGCCATCCTCTTCGGTCAGCGCCTGGATATCCTGCTCCGCCTGCCGAGCCAGCGCGAAGATCTCTCCCGCCTGCTGGTAGAGGGTCTTGCCCGCCTCGGTCAGACTGAGGCGGCGGGTGGTGCGGTGCAACAGTTGTGCATTGAGGGAGGTCTCCAGCGCGCTGACGTGGCGGCTCAGCATCCCCTTACTCACCCCCAGCGTATCGGCAGCAGCCGAGAAACTGCCGCGCAGCACCACTTCATAAAAGCTGGCCAGATGGGCGCTGTTTGCCCAAGTGGGCCAGTTTGATGCGCTAGTCGTCGCCAGCGGTAGCGTGGCCTTCAACGGCCTGACCGAGATGACCGACGAACAGTGGCAGGTAGGGCTCCAGAGCAAGCTGATGGGCCAGATCAACCTGACCCGTGCCGCTATCCCCCACCTGAGCGACAAAGGTTCCATCACCCTGATCAGCGGCATCCTGAGCGAGGAGCCAATCAACTGGGGCGTGAGTGCCAGCACAGTCAACGGCGCCATCGATCACTTCGTCAAGGCCGCCGCCTGTGAATTGCCCCGCGGCCTTCGCATCAACACGGTAAGCCCCACCGTAGTGGAGGAGTCGATGGACAAATACGCCGACTTCTTCCCGGGCTTCGTGCCGGTGCCCGCCGCCAAGGTGGCGCAGGCTTACAAGAGGTCGGTGCTGGGCATCCAGACCGGTCAGGTGTTCAGGGTCAACGGCTGATAGCCGCCCCTTGCCGCCAGACCAGCAATAAAAACGAGCCCCGCAGCGGGGCCCGTCTGTTTGTCTGCCTCTCTCTTTCGCCACCGGCAAACGTTTGTTTTTCAGTGGCAAAAAAAGAGGGCAACCCTTAGTCGATCAGACCGTACTGATCGCGCAGCACCTCGATGATCTCCTGCTTGGGATTGGCAGAGCGCACCAGCTTGTGGCCGATGATCTTCTCGGCGATCCCGACGTAGGTGTTGGAGATATCCATCATCACTTCGGTGGGCAGCTTGTTATCACGAGCCAGGGCGAAACGTTCCGGCATGCGGTTCTTGTTGAGCAGGATGTCCGGATCCGGGAAGTGATTGAGCAGCCACTGACGGAAACCCTCTTTGGACTTCTCGACAATCTGACCATCGCGCAGGGCGGCGCCATCCCAGATGCGGGAGCTGTCG
The DNA here is from genome assembly GCF_000819885.1 of Aeromonas fluvialis. GTDB lineage: Bacteria > Pseudomonadota > Gammaproteobacteria > Enterobacterales > Aeromonadaceae > Aeromonas > Aeromonas fluvialis. Next base: position 33,735 of record NZ_CDBO01000011.1, on the reverse strand, counting down.
GGAGTACCTACTTCATCCATGTAGATCAGCTTCTCGTTGCCGGCGGCATCGTGGACGTAGCCAAACTCGAACTTGGTATCGACGAAGATCTGATCCAGCCCGGCCAGCGCGTCGCTGATGACGTTGAAGCCCTCTTTGAGCAGCACTTCGTAGCGGTCGATATCGGCCGGCTTGCTGAAGTTGAAGCCCTTGTAGTGGCGCTCGATATCGGCACGGGAGACGTTGACGTCATCGGCTTCCGGCACGCCATCAAGCCCTTTCAGCACGCCCTTGGTGGACGGGGTGATGAGGATTTCCGGCAGCTTCTGATCCTTTTTGAGCCCTTCCGGCAGGGTGATGCCGCAGAACTCGCGCTCGCCACCCTTGTAGGCGCGCCACATGGAGCCAGTGATGTATTGGCGGGCAATCGCCTCGATCATCACCGGACGGGCTTTTTGCACGATCCAGACGAAGGGGTGCGGAATATCCAGAATGTGGCTGTCGGCCAACCCCTTTTCCTTGAACAGCCTGAACCAGTGGCTGGAGATGGCGTTGAGCGCCGCCCCTTTGCCCGGCACGCCGTTCAGGCCATCCACACCTTGCCAGATGCAATCGAAGGCCGAGATGCGATCGCTGATCACCATGAGGGCGAGGGGCGCATCGGCCGGCACATCATAGCCTTTCTCTTTTATGAGCCGGGCACTGTCTTCGGGGGTCAACCAGTAGACGCTGCGCACTTTGCCGGAATGGACAGGTTTATCGGTACGGATCGGCAAATCGTCATTCACCGCCAATACTTGATCTGCAAGACTCATGGCTAATAACACTTCCTGTTTGTGGGTGTGGGGGGAACATCGCGAGTCCCTCACCCGCCTGCTCTGTTTGCAACGGGCTGGCAAGGGGGCTCACATCATCGAAAACCGGTCACAATTCCCCTCGTTTTCAGGGGAATTCTGATAACAAAACAGGGGCACAAGGCCCCTGTATCTATTCTGCTTTTGCTGCTGCCTGATCGGTCAGCCCCTTGGCGAATGCCTCGGACAGGCTGATATACATCTGGGAGATAACCCCGGACGATACCGGCTTCTTGTCCTTGTCGAACAGGGTGATGGAGGTCTTGCCTCCCGCCATTTCGCCAAGCTGGAAGCGGTATTTCTCCTCCTCCAGTTTGAACGGCTCGCTCCCTTTCGCCTTCCAGAACTCGGCGCCCGGCTCTTCGTACTCGACATCGATCCAGCCCAGTGACTGCTGGGTGTCCTTGATGATGAAACCGTAAGCGGGCAGTACCTGGTTGAGGTGACGCCACACCAGGTCAAAGGAGCCTTCGGCAATCCAGGCGCTCAGCTCGTTGTTATCCAGTCCCAACTGCAGACCCATGCCATCGTTGGACCTGTGCTGCTCGCGGGCTTTCAGCTGGCTATCGTAGTAGAGGGAGAACAGGTTCAGCACCCGCACAGCATAGCGCTGGGCATCGGCAGGGGTCAGCTTGTTGCTGATCTCACCGTCGACGCTATCTTCGTGATCCAGCACCCGAACCGAAACGTTGACGGCATGGCGCTGGGCATCGTTGCGCACGGTGAACTGATAACGCTGACGGATTTTGAAATCTTCGTCATCTTCACCCCAGCCATCGAGGGCGACCGTGTTGTCAAACCAGCCGGTCTGCAATACGCCGTCCTGCTGATCCAGCTTCTCAGTGGTGACCTTGTGTTTGGCCAGGAAATTCATCAGGAACGACCAGGTATCGTGCTCCACGCTATGGCTGGTGCTCAGCGCGTAGAAAGCGATGGTCGGCTCGCTGGCATTCTGCACCACCTGACTCCCCGGCACCACGGTCAGTAGCTGGGCGGGTGGGCGTACATCAACCTGGGCACCGAGGGCGCCTTCACGGCTACTCTCGGGAAGCGGCGGGATATCGTACTGGCTGTTGAAGGTGGGGGCGCTCAATCCTGCGGGGATCAAAAATGCACGGCCCTCGAGGCGGGCATCCTCATAATCGAAGTCGCGGTTGGCCATTTTGCGCTCCTGGGGCGTGCTACAACCGGCCAGAACGGCCACAGTCGCAACGCTCAGCACCAGACGGGCTCTATTTCCCTTTCCATTAGATTTAAACACTCGCCATCAACTCCGCTGTGGTCAGTGCTCGCGCCATCTGCTGCTCGCCCTCAGGGGTGAGGTCAACCAGCGGCAGACGCAAGGTGGCTGTTGCAATCAACCCCAGCTGGGCACAGGCCCATTTCACCGGGGTGGGGCTCGGTTCGCAGAACAGAGTCTTGTGCAACGGCATCAAGAGATTGTTGATGTCATGCGCCTGCCCGGCATCACCGGCCAGCGCAGCACGACACATGTCGGCCATCTGGGCCGCTGCAATATTGGTGGTAACCGAAATCACGCCATCGCCACCTTGCAGCATAAAATCACAACCCGTGGCATCATCGCCACTGTAGAGAGCAAACTCCGGCCCGCACAGCTCGCGCAGCAGCGGGGTGCGGCTCAAATCGCCGGTTGCCTCTTTCAAACCGATAATGCCGGGAACCCTGGCCAGACGAGCCACAGTCTCCGGTTTGAGATCGCAACAGGTGCGACCGGGCACATTATAAAGAATTTGAGGCAGACCACTAGCCTCGGCGATCGCACAATAGTGGCGATAGAGACCTTCCTGAGTGGGCTTGTTGTAATAAGGAGTTACTGAGAGACCCGCCACCACGCCGGTGTTGGCCAATCGTTTGGTCAATTCAATGGCGTGGGCGGTATGGTTGGAGCCGCAACCGGCGATGACGGGAATACGTCCGGCGGCATACTCAACGGTCTTTTCAACGACGGCGATATGCTCCTGCTCGCTCAGGGTCACCGATTCCCCTGTGGTCCCCACCGCAACAATGGCGCTGGTCCCGGCGCTGACATGATAGTCGACCAGTTTGGCCAGACTGGCCCAATCGACTTCACCCGAAGCCAGCATGGGGGTAACGAGCGCAACAATACTACCGCGTAACATGGACTTTTCTCCCGATTTTCAGGGGCGTAATGGTAAAGCTGCCCCCTTTGAAAAACAAGGGAGAGAGGGGGCAAGCCGTGATACCATCCGAAACAAAAAAGTAATGGACGAAAGTCGGCAGCGTCCCTCAGCCGGAGTGGCCATCAGGACCGGAGGATTGGCTTGCCACGGCGGCTTTCACAACGAAATAACGGACGAGAGAAGATTTATGACTCACTACCTGGTCGTAACGGCCATCGGCACGGACAGGCCTGGCATCGTCAATGAAGTGACCCGCCACGTCAGTGGCTGTGGTTGCAACATTGTGGATAGTCGCCTTGGCATCTTCGGCAATGAATTTACCTTTATCATGCTGCTCTCGGGCGACTGGAACAGCATGATGCAACTCGAAATCAGCCTGCCCCTGCGTAGCCAGGAGTGGGATCTCATCACCATGATGAAACGCACCGAACGCCACCACTCTCTGCAATATGACGTCCGCGCCAGTGCCGACCTGTTGATCCGCGACGAGCCTGGCATCGTAAGCCAGTGCACTCAGTTCTTCAGCGAACATGGCTGGAACATCCAGGCGATGCAATCCATGACCCTGGAACAGCAGCCGTTCAACCTGCTGAAGATCAGTTTTCAGCTCAATCTGGCCAGAGAGGGTGAAGTGGAAGGTTCGCAAACCGCCTTCGCAGATTTCTGTCGTCAACTGGGTGCCGAATCGTTCGAGTTTATCGTCAATCGCAAACACGCCTGAGGGCGTTTTACCCGAGGAGACCCCATGCAACCACGTCAAGCTGGCAGCCCCGCCCCCGATTTCTCCCTGCCCGACCAGAATGGCAATCAGGTCAGCCTCGCTGGCCTGCGCGGCAAACAAGTGCTGGTCTATTTCTATCCCAAGGCAATGACCCCCGGCTGCACCACCCAGGCCTGCAGCCTGCGTGATGTGAACGCCGAGCTGGCTGCCCTCAATGTGGTAGTGCTTGGCATCAGCCCGGATCCGGCCAAGCGCCTGAAAAAGTTCGAAGAGCGGGACCAGCTCAACTTCACCCTGCTGGCTGATGAAGACCACGCCGTCGCCGATGCCTTTGGCGTCTGGGGCCCGAAGAAGTTCATGGGCAAGGAGTATGACGGCATTCACCGCCAGAGCTTCCTGATCGACGAAGAGGGCCAGATTGCCCACCATTTCGACAAGTTCAAGACCAGCGATCACCATCAGGTGGTTCTGGATTTCCTCAAGGGGTAATACTCTCCTGCGTCATTGAAAGGCCTGCCATGCAGGCCTTTCTTGTCTGGCCAGCCGCCCCTTGCCAACGGATTTTTCTCACCAACTCCCCCCCCAGATCAAAAAATTCATTTTATATATGGGTTAACGTGACCCCAGCATCATCTTCCAGCGAGATATCCCATGAATATGAGTAACACAGAGCGTTTGATCCTGAGCAACCAGTACGAAATTCTGGCAAAACTCAATCCGGAGAAAGCGGACTTCTACCAGCGCGCCAGCACCATCATCGAGCGCGGCTACTGCCTGCAGATCCTCGAGCTGGAGAAGAGCTTCGGCCATCTGGATCTGGCGACTTGCCAGGAGGTGATCGATACCCTGGAGCTGCACCACGCGCTGACCATCTCATGGGGTAATCTGGATGCAGCCGCTCAGGGCGAGATCAACGCCAGCCGGCTGGAGTTCAACGGCTACAGCCGCAGCCAGGAGCGGGAGCTGGCCGACTACGTCTGCTTCCTGCTGGAAGTGGACAAGCGTTTCCCCGAACTCAAGTGCCCGTGCGACGAGCTCTCCAGCGACATCGCCATGCGCGACAAGTACCAACGGATGCTGCAGGTATGGCGTCAGTGCCCCCGTCAGTACAAGCTCTCCATTCAGGAGATCCGCAAGGTATTGGCGGCCTGATCCACGTACCGATCGCAACAAAAAAGGCGCCACAGGCGCCTTTTTGCATCTGAATCGGGTTATTCGTAGAGAAAGGATTTATCGAGCTGCTGGAAGGCGGCGTTGAGGGTGTCTGCCAGCTCCTCATAACGGGGTTGAGCCACCAGCTGACGACGCCCCCCCTGCTCGTTCATCTTGCCGTTGATCTCCCGATACCAGCTCGCCAGCGACGGGGGCAAGCGGGTGTCGGCCCGCTGACCAAGCCAGTAGTAACCCTGCAGCGGCAAACTGAACAGAAACAGCACAGAGGTGATGACGGAGGGCCAGTAGTGCAACTCGCCAAACTGGAACTGCAGCATGACGCTTAACACAGCCAGCGCCGGGATCACCTTGAGGGCGAACTCGGTCGCCTTGATCACCCGATTTTCAGGAAACATCGAATTGAGCTCGGGACGGCGCGGCCAAAGCGTCATATAATGGCGGCCTTGCTGTAATTTAGTTCCAAAAATGTTCATGCTCATACTACCTCCGAGCGCTTTTTGAACGTATCAACGGCAAAACCTCGACAAAATTTGATGCTAAGTAACAAAGATTGAGGATGACTTTGTTATTTTTCAACAATCGGGTTATCCTTTGTACGCCCATTTTTGCGTCAAAAGCGTCTTGCTATTGACCTGTCAGGGACGTCTGGATTTCGGGTCTTGTATCACTATACAAGGGGCAAGCAACATATTGCCAACCCTCATAAGGATAAGTTGAAAGTTTTTGGGCGCATCGTGTCCAACGCATCCGCCTACACAACCCAATCTGCGATAGGATTTATTCATGAGTAAGCTGGTTCTTGTTCTTAACTGTGGCAGCTCTTCCCTGAAGTTTGCTGTCATTGACGCAACCACCGGTGATGACCTGCTGTCCGGCCTGGCCGAGTGCTTCAACCTCGACGACGCCCGCATCAAGTGGAAACTGAATGGCGAGAAAGGCAGTGCCGATCTGGGCGCGGGTGCTGCTCACCAGGAGGCGCTGGACTTCATCGTCAACAAGATCCTGCCGCTCAATCCGGAACTGGCCAAGAACCTGACCGCCATCGGTCACCGCGTGGTACACGGCGGTGAGCGTTTCACCTCCTCCGTGCGCATCTGTGACGACGTGATCGCCGGTATCGAAGCTGCCGTGCCATACGCACCGCTTCACAATCCGGCTCACCTGATCGGTATCCGTGAAGCCCGCCGCGTATTCCCGGCCCTGGCTGACAAGAACGTGGCCGTATTCGATACCGCATTCCACCAGACCATGCCGGAAGAAGCCTTCCTGTATGCCCTGCCGTACAAGCTCTACAAAGAGAACGGCATCCGTCGCTACGGCGCCCACGGCACCAGCCACTACTACATCAGCCTGGAAGCCGCCAAACAGCTGAACAAGCCGGTTTCCGATCTGAACATCATCAACTGCCACTTGGGCAACGGTGGTTCCGTCTGTGCCATCAAGAACGGCAAATCCGTTGACACCTCCATGGGTCTGACCCCGCTGGAAGGCCTGGTGATGGGTACCCGTTCCGGTGATCTGGATCCGGCCATCATCTTCTTCCTGCACGACAAGCTGGGCATGAGCGTCGATCAGATTAACACCATGCTGACCAAGGAGTCCGGCCTGCTGGGTCTGACCGAAGTGACCTCCGACTGCCGTTTCGTTGAAGACAACTACGACAGCAAAGAAGAGGCCAAGCGCGCCATGGACGTTTACTGCTACCGTCTGGCCAAGTACATCGGTGCCTACGCCGCCGCCATGGACGGTCGTCTGGATGCCGTGGTCTTCACCGGTGGTATCGGTGAAAACTCTGCACCAATCCGTGAAATCACCCTGAACAAACTGGGTCTGCTGGGCTTTGACGTCGATCACGATGCCAACCTGGCCGCCCGTTTCGGCAAGGGTGGCGAGATCACCAAGGCTGGCTCTACCAAGGCTCTGGTTATCCCCACCAATGAAGAGTGGGTTATCGCCCACGACGCGCTGGAACTGGTCGGCGCTTAATTGACGCAGTAACTCGAGGCCGCCCACCAGGGCGGCCTTTTCCTGATCCCAAAAATGAACAAGGGGTATAAAGTGGCACGCACTATTATGCTTATCCCGGTCGGCACTGGTGTCGGCGTAACTTCCGTGAGTCTTGGCGTTGTTCGCGCCATGGAACGCCACGGTGTCAATATCAGCTTCTTCAAACCAGTCGCTCAGCCGCGTCCGGGTGAAACCGGTGCCGAGCGATCCACTGCCGTGATCCGCGCAGCTGCCAACATCAACCCGCCCGAGCCGTTCACCCTCTCCTACGCCGAGAACATGATCAGCTCCAGCAACACCGATATTCTGCTGGAAGAGATCGTGGCCCGCTTCGAAGAACACGTGAAGAGCAGCGGTGCCGAAGTGCTGGTTGTCGAAGGTATGGTGCCGACCGACAAGCAGCCCTTTGCCAACAAGCTAAACTACGACGTCGCCAAGGCGCTGGACGCTGACATGGTATTCGTGACCCACCCGGGCCATGACTCCAGCCAGAAGCTGAAAGAGCGCATCGAGCTGGCCTGCTCCAACTTCGGTGGCGTCAGCAACCCCCGCATCGTCGGTTGCGTCATCAACAAGGTGGGCGCACCGGTTGACGAGCATGGCGTAACCCGCCCTGATCTGACCGAGATGTTCGAAGCCCATCACCACGCCTCTGACGCGGCTCACAACCTGGAAGTGCTGCAAGTGTTCGGCAAGAGCCCGCTGCGCATCCTGGGTTGCATCCCCTGGAACACCCAGCTGATCGCCCCGCGCGCCAAGGATCTCGCCCAGCATCTGGCCGCCAAGATCCTGCACAAGGGTGAGCTGGACAGCCGTCGCCTGCAGACCGTGACCTTCTGTGCCCGCTCCATCCACAACATGGTTGAGCACTTCCGTCCGGGCAGCCTGCTGGTGACCTCTGGCGACCGCTCTGACGTCATCGTCTCTGCCTGCCTCTCCGCCATGAACGGCGTCAAGCTGGGCGCCCTGCTGCTGACCGGTAACTACCATCCGGAGCCCCAGGTAATGGCGCTGTGCCAACAAGCCATGGCCACCGGCCTGCCGATCATGATGACCGGCACCAACACCTGGCAAACCGCCGTCAGCCTGCAGAACTTCAACGTCGATATTCCGGAAGATGACCGCGAGCGTATCGAACTGGTACAGGACTATGTGGCAGGTCACATCGACAAGCACTGGATCGAATCGCTGACTGTCAGCTCTACGCGCTCCCGTCGCTTGAGCCCGCCGGCGTTCCGTTATCAACTGACCGAGCTGGCCCGTCAGGCCAACAAGCGTGTCGTGCTGCCGGAAGGCGACGAGCCGCGCACCATCAAGGCTGCCGCCATCTGTGCCGAGCGTGGCATCGCCCGCCCGGTGCTGCTGGGCAACCCGGAAGAGATCCGTCGTGTCGCCGAACAGCAGGGTGTGGTACTGACCGATCGCGTCGAGATCATCGATCCGGTTGCCGTACGCGAGCGCTATGTGCCGCGTCTGGTCGAGCTGCGCAAGAACAAGGGCATGACCGAAGTGGTTGCCCGCGAGCAGCTGGAAGACAACGTGGTACTGGGCACCATGATGCTGGAGCGCAATGAAGTTGACGGCCTGGTTTCCGGCGCGGTGCACACCACGGCCAACACCATTCGTCCGCCGATGCAGATCATCAAGACAGCGCCGGGCTCTTCCCTGATCTCCTCCATCTTCTTTATGCTGCTGCCGGATCAGGTACTGGTCTACGGTGACTGCGCGATCAACCCGGATCCGACTGCCGAGCAGCTGGCCGAGATCGCCATCCAGTCCGCCGACTCTGCTGCCGCTTTCGGCATCGAGCCGCGCGTGGCCATGATCTCCTACTCTACCGGTACCTCTGGCGCCGGTGCCGACGTAGAGAAAGTGCGTGAAGCGACCGAGCTGGCCAAGGCCAAGCGTCCCGACCTCATCATCGACGGTCCGCTGCAGTACGACGCGGCCATCATGGAGAACGTGGCCAAGTCGAAGGCGCCGAACTCACCGGTTGCCGGTAAAGCCACCGTGTTCGTGTTCCCTGACCTGAACACCGGTAACACCACTTACAAAGCGGTACAGCGCTCCGCTGACCTGGTCTCCATCGGCCCGATGCTGCAAGGCATGCGCAAGCCGGTCAACGACCTCTCCCGCGGTGCCCTGGTTGACGACATCGTCTACACCATCGCCCTGACCGGTATCCAGGCAGCTCAGGCTGACGAACAAGCCTAATCAGCATTAGCCTGCAATATGCGATCAGAAAGGCTGCTCACCCAAGGTGAGCAGCCTTTTTTATTGGTTCTCGTTTGAAAATCAGCAAAACATGCTATCAGCGCATGTGTGACGCAGAATTATGCTATGTGGGCCGCGGGCGATGATTTGAGCAGTGCATCGCGGGAAAGCATACTCGCCACCTCAAAGATGCGTATGAAATATATTCAAGATCATAAGGTTGGATATACGAAAGCATTCATAACAGAGCGCTTATAGCAAATTTTTCACCATCGGCATGAGAATTTGACCTGTCAGATATAGCAGTAAAAAAGACCCGCTCGATACGCTATTCGTCAATGTGCCGCTTGGCAACATCCACATCAAGGAGGAATGGAAATGCTGATGAAGAAGCTCTCTGCAGTCATGCTGCTGGCCTGCTTGCCCCTGTTTAGCCAACTCGTGTTGGCGGCAGATAAGGCCGTGCCCAAACAAACAACCACAACCGCGGTTGCCAAGGAGGAGGGCAAACTGAATATCAATACGGCCACCCTTGCCGAACTCACTAACCTGAAAGGAATTGGCGACAAAAAGGCACAGGCCATCATCGACTATCGTGAAAAACAGGGAAAGTTCACCTCGATCGATCAACTGGCCGATGTAAATGGCATCGGTCCGGCCACGCTGGAAGCCAATCGTGACATGATCATCGTCAAATAACGCCCGAGCTCTGCATATACAAATGGGGTAGCCTGTGGCTGCCCCATTTTTCTTGGAGTATCATGACCGCACTTTAATCTCTCTGGATAGCTCCCGATGAAAAAGACTCCTCTGACAGTTCGCAAGGCCGTACTCCCGGTAGCCGGTCTGGGTACCCGTATGCTGCCAGCCACCAAGGCCATTCCGAAAGAGATGCTGCCGGTGGTCGACAAACCGTTGATCCAGTATGTGGTGCGCGAAGCCATCGCCGCCGGGATCAAGGAGATCATTCTGGTCACCCACTCCAGCAAGAACTCCATCGAAAACCACTTCGACAAGAGCTTCGAACTGGAAGCAACCCTCGAGAAGCGGGTCAAACGCCAACTGCTGGAAGAGGTGCAACAGATCTGCCCGAAAGACGTCACCATCATGCAGGTCCGCCAGGGCGAGGCCAAAGGGCTGGGTCACGCAGTACTGTGCGCCCGTCCACTGATCGGTGACAACCCCTTCGCCGTGCTGCTGCCGGATGTGCTGATTGACGACGTCGCCAGCGATCCGAAAAAAGACAACCTGGCAGAGATGGTGCGTATGTACGAAGAGAACCAGTTCAGCCAGATCATGGTGGAAGCGGTTCCCGAGAGCGAAGTAGATAAGTACGGCATCGCCGACATCAAGGGCGAGGCGCTGAGCGAGGGGATGTCTCTGCCGATGCAGGCCATTGTCGAGAAGCCACCCCGGGACGAAGCCCCCTCCAATCTGGCAGTCGTGGGTCGTTATGTGCTCTCTTCCAATATCTGGCCGCTGCTGGAAAAGACCCCGGCCGGTGCCGGCGACGAGATCCAGCTGACCGACGCCATCGCCATGCTGATGGAACAAGAGCAGGTGAACGCCTACTTCATGAAGGGCAAGAGCCACGATTGCGGCAGCAAGCTCGGCTATATGAAAGCCAATGTGGAATATGCCGTGCGCCATCAGGAGTTGAATGGTGAATTCATCGGCTGGCTGAAGCAGTTCGTCAAGCAGTTGTAATCGCTGATAAATATCTTTTTTATAGACGCATTTAAGGGGCATCAAATGATGCTTCTTTTCATTTTTTAAACATAAAATCAATCAATCGCAAATAAACTCTCAGCAAATCATAATGTTGTAATTTATTCACACATGCTCTATAAGGATTGAGGCGTGTTCCTCGCCCTTGCATAAAAAACTCAAAAAAATATAAAACACAGGTGGAAGTTCCAATGAATAACCCGTCAAAAGGGACCTTTTTAGGTCACCCTAAAGGGCTTTTTTTGCTCTTTAGTACCGAACTGTGGGAGAGATTCTCCTATTACGGCATGCGTGCCGTGCTGGTGCTCTATCTGACTGACCTGACAGCCAACGGCGGTCTAGGCTGGAGTCAGACAGATGCTCTGAAACTCTACGGTATCTATACCGGTCTGGTTTATATCACTCCGCTGATCGGCGGCTGGCTGGCTGACACCTTCCTGGGTCAGCGCCGCGCCATCCTGATCGGTGCAGTGCTGATGGCCGCAGGTCAGTTCACCCTGGCGCTGCCCCACGCCATGTTCCCGGATATGGTCAACACCATGTTCTACGCCGGCCTCGCGCTGCTGATCGTCGGTAACGGCCTGTTCAAACCGAACATCTCCACCATGGTGGGTGACCTCTATGAAGAGGGCGATCACCGCCGTGATGGTGCCTTCACCATCTTCTACATGGGCATCAACCTGGGTTCCCTGCTGGCAGGTGTGATCTGTGGTACTGCCGCCACGGCCTACGGCTGGCAAGCTGCCTTCGTCGGCGCCGGCATCGGCATGCTGCTCTCTCTGGTGATCCAGGCCACCATGGCCCAGCGCTTCCTGGGTGACATTGGTCGCGTCACTGCCGCCCAACGTGCCGCGGCATTGCGTACCCATGAGCAGAAAGCGCCGCTGACCAAGCAGGAAGTGGATCGCATCAAGGTCATCCTGGTACTGGGTCTGTTTACCATCATCTTCTGGGCCGGTTTCGAACAGGCCGGTGGTCTGATGAACATCTACACCCAGGAGTATACCGATCGCATGATCGGCAGCTTCGAAGTGCCGACCGCCTGGTTCCAGTCCCTGAACCCCTTCTTTATCATCACCCTGGCACCGATCGTGGCCGCCATCTGGATCAAGCTCGGCAAGAAAGAGCCGAACTCGCCGGTCAAGTTCGCCATGGGCCTGCTGTTCCTGGCTGTCGGCTTCCTGTTCATGGTGGGAGCCGTGCTGCAGCAAGGGGGTGACCAGACCGTCAAGACCTCCATGTTCTGGCTGGTGGGTGCTTACCTGTTCCACACCCTGGGCGAGCTCTGCCTCTCCCCGATCGGTCTCTCCATGGTGACCAAGCTGGCTCCGCTGCGTCTGGCCTCCCTGATGATGGGTGCCTGGTTCGGCTTCGTTGCCCTGGCCAACTATGCAGCCGGCTTTATCGGCTCCTTCGTGGGTGAAGCGGGCCCGATCGCTATCTTTGGTGGCATCGCCCTGGCTGCGGTACTGAGCGCCCTGATCCTGCTGACCATGGCCAACCGCCTGGTCTACTGGATGCACGGTGCCGAAGGCTCTGCCAAAGAGCCGCTGGCTCAAGAGAAGAAACTGCAGTCCGCCGCCGTCTAAACGGTCAAGATTGTAAACAACAGACAGGGCGCCCATTGGGCGCCCTGTCTGTTTTGGTCTGCCGTAGGCCACCTCAGTGATGACGTACCTGCACATCGAGCGCACTGCCGCTGTCACTGCGAAACTGCAGGTCGAATGGTTCATGCCAGCTACGTTTGTGCAGGGGGTAGTGGCTGCTGCGCATCAACCCCAGAGGCAGACCTCCACAGCGCATCAACCAGCGGGGCGATGTGAGCCCGGCATTGGCGAATATCAACCCATCGTGCTGATCAAACAGCAACGCCGCCATGGCAAAAGAGTGACGCAGACCGGACGCCATCAACTGATGGTTGAGGTAGTCGAGCAAGCGGTGAGGCTGGCTGAGCAAACGGCTCTCGTTTTGTTGAAACTGGCGGTAGGGGACGTTCATCAGGGAGCGCACCAGCGCACCACAAAATGCGGCATCCATCCCCATGATGGGCAGCTCCATCACCAGCACCAGCAGCTTGTCATCCACCTTGAAGGTATCGGGAATAAACAGCTGCCCCAGTCCTTTGAATGTGACCTGCCAGGGGCCCCACTCCTGCAAGCCCGGCGGCTTTAGCCCCGCCAGCAGGCGGCTGGCAGCCCGATCGTGCGCACTGAAATAATCCATATGTGCCATCAACTCCAACTGGTGAGCGCGAATGGCGTCGCCACCAAGGCACTGCTCAATACTGCGCTCAACCAGGGAGAAGCTCTCAAATGGCTTGAGCAAGTAATCCCGAGCACCGGCACGCAAGGCACGGGCAACCGCCTCCATATTACTCTGGGCTGAGATGACGATAACCGGAAGTTGGGGGTAGCGGGCAGAGAGGCAGGCTATCACCTCACAGCCATCCATATTGGGTATATTGAGATCGCACAGCACCACGTCGGGATGATAAATCGCAGCGGCTGACAACCCTTCAATCCCATCCTCAGCCTGAAATACTGTTGCCCCGTCCCGCGCGAGGTAACTCACTAACGAGTGGCGAAAAACCGCTTCGTCTTCCACCACCAGGATCCGCAGCCCGGGTTTTGGCATGTTGACAAAAACCTTATGAGTCAATTGTTTATTTAAGTAATAAGACTAGCCCAAATCAGCAGGAATGGTGTGAACATTGCGTCAAAAACAGCGGAATTTGCTAACCTTCATACCAGAAGAGTGCAAGCTGCTGGATTGTCGAAATAATCTCTACCCCTGCC
>NZ_CDBO01000011.1:0-19866 GCF_000819885.1 Aeromonas fluvialis | reverse complement strand
CCCCCCCCCCCCCGAGGTAGACGCAAGGTTCACCACCCGCCCATAACCATATGGGGGCGCTCACGGGCTGTGTGACGAATTGTGCAGGAGAGCACCATAGGGGATAATGCCACCCACTCCAGCCCGTGAAGAAGATCATGACTCCAGCCGAATACAGCGCCCTTGCCCACCCCAGATTGTCCCATCCGGCTCGTAGCCTCTATACCTTGCAACTGCGTCGACTGGTGCTGGAGAATCAACCAGCCCGGATCAACTACCCCGAGCTGGGTCGGGCGCTGGCAGTGGTCGATCCGGGCGATCCCTGCGGCTTCTCGTTTCAGGTCAATGCCCGCCAGCTCACCGAACTGTTCGATGAACTGATGGAGGCGGGCCTGCTGCAGGTCGAGGCGCAGCCCGAGAGTGAGCACTACCATCAGTGCCCGTTCCAGTTACCGCTGCTGACCCAGAAATTGCGCAGCCCGCTGCCGGAGCGCCCCTTCCAGATGCACCTGCAGTGGCGACCGGACGAAGAGCTGCCCGCCCTCGCCCGTCTGTGCGGGGTGATCGATGCCAGCTACAGCGAAGAGGATCTGGGGGAGTTTATCGCCTACTGGCTGGGGCGCCCCGAGGTGTTCGACTCCCAGCATCAATGGATGCTCAAGTTCATTCGCGCTCTCAAAACCCGCCGCTATACCCGTCGCAAGCCGATGGAGATGCAGGGCTATCAGCAGGTGACGCCGGCCCAGGCAGAGTCAGGCCCCAGCAAACGGGCCCAACAGATGATTGAAGAGGCCAAGCGACTGGCCCAACAGCAGACGCAAGAACCCGCAGCGCAGCAGGAGCCGGATAATGATTGATAGCGGCCCCCGCCTGCAGGCAAAATCAAGCCCTTGTCTACCCATCCCTGATCGAGCAGAAGGAGCATTCCATGACTGACCCGCAAGATCCCCTGCGCCAGGAGCTGGAAGAGATCGAGGCCAAGCGCCAGAAGATCGCCAAGGCCAAGCAGGATCACCGCATTCACGACCCGGAATTGAGCCGCCATGTGGGTGGCCTGCTGGAGCGCATTCGTCGCCTGCAGCAGGAGACCGGCGGCGGCCAGTATGACTACGAGACCCTGCGCAAGGAGTATGACGCCAAGGCCAACGCCGAGGTGCGCGAGCTGCAGAAGGCGGCCCGTCAGGAGCGGATCCAGAAGCTGATCGCCCAGGCCGACCTCAACCCCGACTGGGTGTTCGACAAGATGGATGCCACAGATCCGGCGCTGCAATATCCCATCGAAACCGCCCGCTACTTTATCAGTGGTTTCGAGCACTGGGAGAAGAGCGGTGGCGGCTGCATGCTGATCTACGGCGACTACGGCACTGGCAAGTCAACCCTGGCGGGTGCGGTGGCACACGAGCTGATCGCCCGTCACCAGAAATCGGTGATCTTCCAGCAGTGGGCCTCCATCGTCGATCGGCTGTTCTTCAACGTGATCCCCGATCAGGATGAGCGCAACCAGTACCGCCGCGCACTGGAAGAGGTGGATCTGCTGATCATCGATGAGGTATCGGCCAACCGCGCCAAGATGGCGGAGAGCCAGTCCAGCTTCCTCGGCCACCTGCTGCGCCGTCGTCGCAACCTGTCAAAAAGCGTCATCATCATCACCAACCACACGCCCCAGAGCCTGCATCAGGCGATCGGTGATTTCAGCTATGAGGCGATCAAGGCGTTCAATCCGGTGGATATCCACCTGAGCGGCCCAAGCCGTCGCCCCAGCATCGGCAACTACAACGGCTGATCCCTCTCAAAGAGTGCGAGTCGCTGGCGGCTCGCACTCTCTCCTCCCTGCCGGCTTACAAATAGAAACAACTCTCATTTACATCGAATGCAAAAGCCACTAGGCTAACCCCTTTTGCCAAGGGAGCTCACGCTATGCCAACCACACTGATTTTCGGAGCCAGCCGCGGGCTGGGCCGCGCCTTTACTCACCACGCCCTGAGCCAGGGTCACCGGGTCGTTGCGCTGGTACGCAGCCCCGAGATGGCCACGGAACTGGGTGCGCTGGGAGTCGAGGTGATCGAAGGGGATGCGCTGGATCCGGCTGCGGTGCAGCAGGCATGCGTCCGGGCAGGGCAAGATGCACAGGTTGTCTCTACCCTCGGCAGCTTCCGTCAGGCAGCTCCTGTGGACTATCAGGGCAACCGTCATGTGATCGATGCCATGAAGCAAGCAGATCTGAAACGGCTGCTGCTGGTCACCTCTCTCGGCTGTGGCGACAGCTGGCAATATCTGCCTGAGCGGGCCCGCGTCGCTTTCGGCCACGAGGTGCGCCTCAAGAGTCTGGCGGAGAGCTGGCTGCAGACCAGCTCCCTCGCGTGGACCATTCTGCGCCCTGCGGGCCTGCAGGATGGCGACGCCACCGGCCGCGCCGAGCTGAGTCAGGGCAAGGAGGTTCATGGACTGGTGCGCCGCGCCGATGTGGCCACCCAAGGGCTGCGCCTGCTGGCGGATGAGACGGCGATGGGGCAGATCTACGCCATCGGCGATCCCGAACTCCAGCGCGGCTAAAGCAGCAGTAAAACTGCTCATACCTATCACATAACAAAACGGTCAGCCCTTCGGCTGACCGTTTTCGCTTTACCGCACACGCCATCTCACGCGCACTTGCCCCATCCCGCTTAACCGGCAGTCGTTTCACTCTGCACGACTGACGGGCGGACAACTGGCAGCGACCGCTGCCGCCAGCGCAGCAGCAGGCAGGCCAGCGCGCCGTAGAGCAGCACCAGTCCCCATAGCTGCCACCAGTAACGGGAGACCTGTGCAAAGTCGGCCCCCATCTGGTTGAGGCGCAGAAAACCCTCGATGGCCGGGATAGTGGGCACCCACTGAGCCAGCCAGTTGAGGGGCGCCGGGATCAGCTCCAGCGGCCAGATAAAGCCCGCCAGAAAGACCAGCGGCAGGGAGGAGATGAGTACCACCTGAGTGGGCAGGTCTCGGCGGGTAAAGATCGCCCCCAGCACAATGCCGAACCAGCAGGTCGCCAGCAGGAACGGCAGGGCGAACAGCCACAACTCCAGCGGGTCGGCATGGCGAGCGATATTGTAGTGATCAAAGCAGAAGCCGAGGCAGTAGCTCACCGGCAGCAGGAACAACCCCGCGAGCACCAGGGTTCTGGCCAGCAGCAACGGCACTACCGGCGAGCTTTGCCAGTAACCATGCTCGCCGCGGCAACTGCGCTGGTTCTGGGTCGCCCCCAGGATCCCCGCCCCCATCAGCAGCACCTGATGGAGGATCAGCACGAACACCGCCGGCACCACGTAGTTCACATAGCCCATGGTGGGGTTGAACACCGGCACCACGTTAAGAGCCACCGCACTCCAGCCCATGGCCGCTTGTGGCAGCGCCTCGCCGTGGCTCAGCAACCTCGCCACCTTCACCTGCGCGGCGAGGGTGCCACCGGCCTGCGCCAACCCCTCGGCAATGGTACCGTAGACCAGAAAGTAGGAGGCATCACCGGCATAGCTCAGGGTGACGCTCTTGCCCAGCATCAGGTCCCGATAGAAGTGGTTGGGAATGTGCAGGATCCCGCTCGCCTCCCCGGCCATCATTAACTGGCGCGCCTCGGCCAGCGAATTGACCCGCGCCACCAGCGTCACCTGCGGCGTGGCATCGGCCATAAACTCCAGCTGGCGCGATAGCTGGCTGCCATCCTCGTTGACCACCACCACCGCCTCTTCCCGCGGCAACTGATGCAGATAGGGCTGGGGGTAGAGAAACGAGTAAAAGATCACCCCGCCAAACAGGGTCAGCATGATGGCGCGATCCGCCAGCAGGGTGCGCAGCTCGAGGCGCAACAGATCGACAAATCCCAACATCACTCGGGCTCCTTCTCGGCGACGGCCACAACGGCAGCTGCTGATTGACGGGCCAGCTCGGCCTGCTGCTTGTAACGGCGAACCACCAGCAACAAGGGGAGCAGGAACAGCATCAACGCCCCCAGTTGCGGCAGCGCCGATGCGAGGGGCAGACCATAGTTGCTCTGGCCAATTTGCAGCTCCACATAGTGAGAGACCGGCAACAGGCTGCGCCAGAAGCGGGCGAAATCACCCATGGCGCTCACCGGAAAGGTGACCCCCATAAAGGCGAAACCGGGCGCAGTGTAAGCCCCCGCCAGCGACAGAGCACGGGCCGGATCCCGGATGATGCCGTAAAAGAAGGCACCCATGGTGACGCAGGCGGCCGAGGCAAGCCCCAGCCCCACCAGCAATACTAACCAGCTGCCGTGCATCGGATAGGAGAACCCCTTGAATAGCAGCAGCGTCCAGACTATTCCCCAGCCCCAGCCAATCAGCACATGGGGCAACAAGGTGCGCCACAGACCAAACCAGACACCGCGAGTGGTCCAGTCCAGTCCCAGCCGATCGGTACGCGCCAGCGCATTGAGGCCGAACAGCACCACCAGGATCTGCCACACAGCAGGCAGAATAGCGCTCAGCAGAAACTGGGCGTAGCTGGAGTTGAGGTTATAGAGCGCCGTTACCTGACTGCTGATGGGCACCGACTGCCCGAGCGCGCCAGGCAATGTCTTGCCGTCGGCCATCGCCTCCAGCACGCCCACCTGACCGTTGAGGGTGCCCACCACCTGCGCCAACGCCGAGTTGACCAGCTTGGCAATGAGGATGAACTGGCCGTTGTTGAACACCGTCACCTGTGGCTGAGTGCCCTGACGGGCATCCCGCTCCAGATGGGTGGGGATCACCACCAGCGCATAGATGTCGCCGCCGCGCAAGGCGCGCGCCCCGGCCTCGATGGAGTCAAACTGTTGCGCCACCTTGAGCCCGGCCGAGCCATCCAGCGAGAAAGCGAGCTGGCGCGAGAGCACGCTGTGGTCGAGATCTACCAGCCCTACCTTGAGGTCACGGGCCAACCCTGCCGAGAAGATCCAGCAGAGGATCCCCATCAGCAGCAGCGGCACCCAGCTCATCAGGGCACGACTGAAGGGATCCTGCCACAGCAGCCGAAATTCACGTCCCATCAGAGTTCAACCAGCACACTCATGCCGACCCGCAACCCGTCGACCGGTTGCAGCGGGCGGGCCTCCAGCTGGAAGCTCTTCATATCGAAACCCTGGCGGGTATCGGTGGCACGCCAGGTGGCGAAGTCCCCCATCACGGCCACATGGGTCACCTTGAAGCGCACCTGCTGGTCGCCCAGCCCCGGAATACGGGCATCAAACTCGGTACCCACCGGGAAGCGGGGCAGCAGATCTTCGCGGATATGGAACTGGGCCCAGGCATCGTTCATATCGAGCAGGGTCACCACCGGGAAGCCTTGCGGCGCAAGCTCGCCGCTACGCAGCAGCACCTGACTCACTTCACCATTGTGGGGGCTGGTGATGCGGGTATCGGCCAGATAGGCCTCTACTTCGGCCACGGAACCGGCTGCCATCTTGGCCTTCTCGCGGGCGGCGATCTTGGTCTCTTCCCGCGCCCCTTCTTGCGCCATCTGGTATTGCTGCCACGCCATCCCTTCGCTGTAACGGGCGGCTTGCCAGGCAGTCCAGGCCTCGTCGCGTTTTTGCAGCGGCATCACGCCGTCGCGGTGCAGGCTAGCCACCCGCTCATAGGTCTTGCCACGCAGCAGGGCGGCAGCCTTGGCTTTTTGCCACTGATCCTTGGCGGCTGCGATCTGTTGGGCACGGGCCCCCTTCTCCGCCTCTTGCGCCATGGCACCCGCAGCCGCCTCACCGGCTTTGGCCTGGCTCAGCTTGGCTTCAATCTCGGGGCTGGCCAGGGTAAAGACCAGCTGATCTTTGGCCAGCTGATCGCCCTTTTTCACCAGCACCTCGTCGATGCGACCCGGCACCTTGGAGGAGACCGAGTACTGCTGCGCTTCGATCTGCCCTTGCAGGT
Source organism: Aeromonas fluvialis (assembly GCF_000819885.1). Lineage (GTDB taxonomy): Bacteria > Pseudomonadota > Gammaproteobacteria > Enterobacterales > Aeromonadaceae > Aeromonas > Aeromonas fluvialis. Next base: position 13,990 of record NZ_CDBO01000011.1, on the reverse strand, counting down.
GTACCGGTTCAGGCTGATAGGCGAGCCAGAAACGCCAGCCAAGCCAGACCACCAGGATCACCAGCGCCAGCGGCAACAACAGCGGTTTACCCTGGCTCATCTTCTTTTTGATGGGGGGATGGCTCATCACTTCACCTCGACAAACGGGCGACCCTTGGTGGTCGAAACAGACATGAAAAAAGAAACAGACAGGGCCGGGATCATGAGTTCACCTCGATCACCTGACCATGCTGATATTGATTGAAACTGTTCATCTGGCCGGAGAGCGCCAGCAGGCGGGCCAGCGACACCACATATTGATAGGCCGCCGCCGCACGCTGGGTCTTGACCCCCGCCAGCTGGTTCTGGGCATCTACCACATCGAGGGAGGTCGAGAGCCCCTGACCGAAGGCCTTATCCCGCAGCAACACGTTCTCCTCTGCCAACGCCTGGGTAGAGGAGAGGGATTGATACTCCTCCAGCCCCTGCGCCGCCTCGCGCCAAGTCTTTTCTACCAGCAGCTCCAGATCCTGGCGGGTCTTGGCTTGCAGCAGATTGACCTGCAGCTCGGCACTCTTGGCGGCTTGCACCGTCTCGGAGCGGCCATCACGGCTCACCAGCGGCATACTGACCCCCACCCCCACCAACCAGTCCGGCGCGGTCTTGGCGGCCAGCGAATCATCTTCATAGAGGTTGTAATTGCCGAACAGGAACACCTCCGGGGCATATTTGCCCTTCTCCATCCGGATCATCCCCTTGGCCTGCTCTTTCTTGGCGCTGAGCAACTTGAGGCCGGGGTGTACTTCCAGCGTCTGCTGCACCAGGCCATCGAGGCGCGGCAGCTCCTGGTTGACGAACAGGCTGCTGCCGGGCTCGGCGCGGGGCAGTTTGAGCATGTGGCCGAGGGCCAGCTCGGCGATCTCGAGGCTGCGGCGCGTCTTCTGGGTATCGATGCGGGCACGATCATAGGCCGACTGGGCGGAGAGGCGCTCCACCCTGGCGATCTGGCCCTGGGCCTCAAGCTTCTTGGCGTGATCCAGATGATAGGCCAACCCCTCTTCGATCTCCTGCCTGGTCTGCACCACCTGAGCGGCCAGCACCACGCCGAAATAGGTCTGGGAAAGGCTTTCAAAGGTGGATTGCTGCTTGAGCACCAGCAACTGCTGCGCCTCGCTCACCTGCGCCTGGCGGATATCCTGCGCCGCATCGATACGGCCACCGGTAAAGAGTGGCCAGAGCATCTTGACCGAGCTGGTCACCACGTTCTGTTTGGTAAGGGGAGTAACAAAGTCGTCAGGAGAGAGGTGGGGAAGAGAGACCGGCAATTGGCCCAGAATGCCCTGCAACGCCTTAATCATCTCCGGATGGCTGGCGATGGGGTTAAGATCCATCAAGTCGAGCTCCATCGGCTGATCGAGGTGGGTATAGCTGGCCCCCAGATCCACCTTGGGCAGATACATGTCTTTGGCCGCCTCGCGCAACTGCTTGGCCCGATCGACTCCGGCCTGCTCGGCAGCCAGTCCCTCATCCTGCTGGATGACCCGGGTCCAGGCCTCGCTGAAGCTGATGGTCTGTGCATGCGCCGACCCCAGCACGGCACCCAGCAGACACGGCCAGAGTGATGTAATGAACCTTGACGTCATAGATCCCCAATCCGCATTGTTGCAAAAATGTTTGGAGCTTTTGCTCACATAAGCCCGCCATCATAACGCAAACGGGGCCGACAAGTGGACAGACAATTATGCAAGGGGGTGGCCCAAATGGTACAGCACTCCCTGACGATCAATATGGCTGTTTTTCAATAACTCCAGAATTTGCAAGCCTTGGTGCGACGTTTTTTTCAGAAAAAAATGGCTAACGCTCAAATACTAACCTTTTCTCCTGCCTAAAAAATGCGTAATATACGCCGCCCTAAGCCGATGGTAACCGTGGAATGCAGATAGGTCCCCACACGCTTGAAACTCCCCTGATTGTGGCGCCCATGGCCGGTGTAACTGACCGACCATTCCGTGAACTTTGTTTGCGGCTGGGTGCCGGCATGGCCGTTTCCGAGATGCTGCTGGCCAACCCGGATGTCTGGGATACCCAGAAAACCAGGATGAGGATGGATCACTCTGCAGAAGGCGGTTTGCGATCGGTCCAGATTGCCGGAGCCGACCCCGAGATGATGGCGTTTGCTGCCCGCTACAACGTGGAGCAGGGCGCACAGATCGTCGACATCAACATGGGATGTCCGGCAAAAAAAGTGAACAAAAAGTTGGCAGGTTCTGCCCTGCTGCGTGCCCCCGATCAGGTCAAAGCAATTTGCCGGGCCGTGGTGGATGCAGTGGAGGTGCCTGTCACCTTGAAGATCCGCACAGGATGGGATCCGGATAACCGCAATGGCGTGGAGATCGCCCGAATCGCCGAAGATTGCGGTATCGCGGCCCTTGCCGTGCATGGTCGTACCCGTGCCTGCCTCTATCGGGGCGAAGCGGAGTACGACACGATCAAGGCGATTAAGCAGGCCGTATCGATTCCTGTTGTCGCCAATGGCGACATAGACAGCCCGGAGAAAGCCCGGTATGTCCTCGACTATACCGGTGTCGACGCCGTGATGATCGGCCGAGCTGCGCAAGGACGACCCTGGATTTTCCGGGAAATCCGTCATTTTCTTGAGACGGGCACCAAGCTGCCGCCTCCCGAAAGGGAAGAGGTTCGCACCCTGATGAACGAGCATGTCACCAATCTGCACCGCTTTTATGGTGCCTATCTGGGAGCGCGCATCGCCCGTAAACACGTGGGCTGGTATCTGGATGAAGAAGAGACGGGCCGAGAATTCCGCAAGCACTTCAATGCCCTGGATTGTGCAAACGCACAACTAGAGGCACTCGAAGCGTATTTCGATGGATTAGGTTAACAAGATAACTAAAGAGCCGACCGAATATGTTCGAACAAACCCTGACTTCTGATGCATTGGTAACAACTACTCACAATCACGCTGCCGAGCCGACCCAGCGCCCCCTGCGTGACTCTGTGCAACAGGCTCTGCGTAACTACCTGGCCCAGTTGAACGGTCAGGAAGTGATTGATCTGTACGATATGGTTCTCTCCGAAGTCGAAGCGCCGATGCTGGACGTGATCATGCAGTACACCCGTGGTAACCAGACTCGCGCTGCCGTGATGATGGGTATCAACCGTGGCACCCTGCGCAAGAAGCTCAAGCGTTACGGCATGAACTAAGCCATAACAACTAAGCTATTGAAAATAAAAGCACTTTCATTTTAATGAAAGTGCTTTTTTAGTTTTGAACCCACATTTGAACCCACACATGTAGGGCTAGGCATCTATGTTGACCGCCCCTTTAAGGTCGTACTGATTACTGTCTTTGAGCCATAGCCTCCAGTCCTCCTGATTTTTTGGCCACACCATAGAACAGCAGAGGGCTAAAAAGCCCTCTGCTGTTGTTTCTGTTTAGCTGTACGAGCCTCGGTTAACTCGTCATCTCATGCTCTTGCATCAAACCCGCAATGCTCCGCCCCAACTCGATATCGTCATGGGGGATCAGCAAGTAACGCCATTGCTTGCCAGAATGCTGGCTTGCATAGTCGTTAGCGTACTTGCACCAGCGAACCGCAGCCCGAGCTTTCGCTTGCACATCTGGGGTTGATACCTCGATTGCCTTTTTGGGCTCGATCAGCAAGCAGGAGTCTTTAGTCTCCACCACGAAATCAGGCTCATAGTTCTGCCCATTGGCATACTCGATCCGGAACTGTCCGTGGGCAGGCTTCATCCACTTGAGCACGCTTGCATCCCCTTCGAGGATCTGCGCTAGGCGCCACTCACCATCGACAGAATCAAACTTTTGGTACGGATAACAGCATTTGCTAAATCCAGTGAACAACATCTGGCGAACCCTGCTCTTCTCTCCTGCCTGGATGGGAGAGCGGAAGTCACGAGGCTGTTCGTTATGGGCATAGTTGAAGGTGGCTGGGCGTAATACATCAAACCCTTTAGTAACGTGGCCAACGTAATCGGTTGGTGTCGTCCACATATGCTGCTTCATCTGCACCCAGATAAAGTCTGCCAGTTGCCGTCCCTGTGTTTTGAGCAGAACCTCTACCTCTTCATCATTCAGGTAGGTTTGCAAATGCGCAACCATTTGCCCTGCAAGGCGGTAAAGCAATCCCGCATGCTCGTCATAATCAATTTCGTCATGATCGAAGAGATAATGAACCAGGTAGTTTTCCAGCCGCTCCTCTGACATGCCGCTTTGAGCCCAACTGATGGTGCTGGAGCTGTTGTCCTGCAGATTTTGCAGCAGCATCTCCTGACTACTTGGCCGCATCGCAATGCTGTTTAACCGACCCAACTCAAACTCTGCAAAACCATAGTTCACATCACGGGTCGGCAGGATCACTATTTGGGGAATGTCGATAGTGTGTTCTGCTACTTTTTCAGAAATCTGGCCAACTAGCTTCGCAATACTCTTCTCATCCAACTCACGCGGAGCAATTGGAGCAGGGGAAGACATACCGGTCAGCTCCGGTTGAATTGCTGGGCTGGAGATAGGTGGTGATATCTCCTTCATTACCTGCTGAACCTTGCGGGTAACGCTTTGTAGCACTTCAGGTGTCATCAACTCTTTGCTGCTTCCAAGACGCTTGGCTTCATCGCTGATGATCCTGACAGTGATCTCGGCAACTTGCCGCTGAGCCTCAGTTGCGAGAACCGGTGGGAGATTACCTGTGAGTGAACTGTTGCCCTGGTATGGTGGAGCAAAGCCCTCCTTGACTTGATGGCCCTGACCATCAGTAGGAGTTAGTCCCAGCAGCGTATCGGCCTGCGATGGCACGATCACTTGATTCGGCTTATGTTCCGGGATCCCGTCATCGTCATCATCAGCCCCGATGAAGAGCATTTTCTTGATGATGGAGTCTTCCTGGTTGGAACGGTCAATGATCTCTTGAAACCGGTCATGGGCAATGATCGTCAAACGATCCACGGCCTCGACCCCTGTACGTTTCCCATAGGGCAGGCGCAAACCCCGGCCGATGGTCTGCTCGGTCAGGATCTCAGAAGCGGACGCACGCAGCGGTACTATGGTGTAGAGGTTGGTGACATCCCAACCTTCTTTGAGCTTGTTAACGTGGATGACAATCTCGGTGTCCTTGTCATGCTCAACCGCCAACAGGCGTTGGGTGTTTTCGTCAGACTCTTGGCCGGTTTGGTTAGAGTGGACGGTAATCACCTTACCCTTATAGGCACTATTGAAGAATTCGCTATCTTCTATACGGGCCTTGATGGCTTCGGCGTGGTTGGTGTCTTGCGCAACCACCAGCATAAAGGGCTTAACCAGTGGCCGATTGGTATTGTTGGCGTAGCTGGCTAGCTCGGTCTTTACGTATTCATGATGATGGATACCATCTTCCAGCTTGATGGCTTCAAGCTGCTGTTCGCTGTAATTACTCGCTTTGAAGTCTTTGCGGGTAGCCACTGCCGGAGTCTTGATGTAACCATCATTGAGGGCTCGGGCAAGCGGATAGTGCAACACGATATTCTTGAACTCTCGTGGCTTGGCCCCAGTGGTTTTCGGTGTTGCCGTCAGCTCGATACCCAACACCGGCTTGAGGTCGTTGATTGCAGTTGCACCAGAGTCGGCGTAGTAACGATGGGCCTCGTCCATCAAGACCACCAGATCAGGCAAGTCGGCCAGATAGTTGAAGTAGGAGTCCCCGATATACTCCTGCAGACGGCGAACTTTCGCCTGTTTGGACTTCTCTGCCCCCTTCTTGTTATCCAGAGCATTGATCTTGGAAACATTAAAAATGTTAATATGCGGCGCGGTCTCGGCAGCAAACAAATCCCCCGTAGCACTCATCGTTTGAACCTGATCCAGACGAACGCCACGTCCCTCCTGATAGTCATCACCGGTGATCAATACCGGCGGTGTCTGAGCCAATTCGGGGATGCCTTGGAACACATACTTGGGCAAGCCGGGCAGAAAATCCTGCTTCAGCTTTTCATAGATTGTCAGGTTAGGAGCCAAGACAAAGAAATGCTGGCTACGCCCGGTCAGATAGAGCCATGCAATCATGGCTCCCATCAGGCGAGTCTTACCGACACCGGTTGCCAGAGCAAAGCAGAGCGAAGGGAAGTCTCGCTCAAAACTCTTGAATGGCAGCTTCTCGGCTTTGAGGAGATCAATCCAGTGCTGTAAATCAGGCTCTTTCTCCAGCTTCAGCTGTTCTAACAAGCGGCAGAGGATCGCAAGCGATTCACTCTGCGGCTTGCGCAGGGAAAGGCGCGCCCCGATCTGGTTGGCGATAGTGGTCCCGTTGCTCATCTGTTTTCCTTATTCTTCGCTGTCGTCATCAGCCCACTCTTCGTCCTGCTCTTCTGGCAGCACATTGAGGGTGAAGCTGTAATCATCATGATCCCATTCGCATTTGTTCAGAATGATTTTGGGGATCTTCTTCAGCGTCAAATTCGGGAGATCGGCACCTTCTGCCATAAATGCTTTACAGCAGATCAGCAGAGTACGCTCACTCCCCACTTCTTCACTGATCCGTTTGAGCTGCTCATAAGCCAGTGAACCGGTGGTCACGTAGATATAGTCAGTCTCGGTGCTGTAACCATGATTCCAGAACTGGGTTTGGCTCGGTGCGTAAGTAAAACCCATATGCTTGCATACAGCCTCGGCCAGCATTTCAGCATTATATTCCTTATTGATAACCCAGTTTCCCCAGTCATCTTTTTTCAGCAGAGAAGGAGCCAAGCGAAGATATCTAAAACCACCGCCACCTTGCCAGTTAACAGACTTGGAAATACCATCTTGATCTCGACCTGTAATTACATTTTTTAATCTTGGTTGGATATGCGTTAATGCTTGCTCACCAAGCTCAATCGCAATCCAGCGCCGATTCATTTTGTGCGCTACAGCAACAGTTGTTCCGGAACCAGAGAAAGAATCTAAAACGAAATCTCCTTCTGTAGTACACAGTTCGAGCACTCTCTTTATCAAACCCTCAGGCTTTTTACCTTTGGGAAATTTCACGCCACCTTCTTTGTGTAGATTATTAGATAAAATATCGTTCCAAAGGTTAGTTAAGGGTTCTCCGGCAACCAATTCACCATCAACCATTTTGAGTTTATCTTTGTAAAAAAGTATGCGCTCCCCTTTTTTGAAATACATGTCAGAGTAGCCATCTCTTTTAAGTAAAAAGACAGTGTTTGGATCTTTTTGTGAAAGATCAATTACATCACGAACTGATTGACCAACAGAACTGTAATCAGGTCTTGCTGTACGAATTACACGCTCAGGATTTTTCAAGACAAAATCGTTTAGTTCTTTTTCATACTTTTCGCCCAGCTTTTTCTTTGCTTCAGCTGGTTTCATGCCAAGAGTTTCAGAAAATGCTGACGATAAGGTTTTGTAATCCCATGATGTATATCCATCTTCATAGTTATAGATGAATTGAGAATATCGGTCATCTCTCTCTCTTGCAGTAAATAGCCTTTTTGGACTCCATTCTTTTTTGTTTTTTGCATACACAAGTAGATAATTAGTAACAGTAACCAGCCCTGGATTTATTGCTTTATGTCCAGTCGCTGACCCCTGCTTAAATGTAACAATATTAACTCTATTATCCCTGCCAAAAATCTCATCTAGCAAGACAATAACATACCCCAATTCATTGTCATCAATATGTAAAAATAGCGTCCCATCTTTAGATATAAGTTTATGAATAAGTTCTAATCTATCTCTCATCAACGTTAGCCACGTTGAATGCTCTAAGCCATCATCATAGTTCTCAAATGCCTCACCTGTGTTAAATGGTGGGTCAATATAAACGCATTTAATCATCCCCGTATATTGATGCTCTAATGCCTTAAGAGCCAATAAGTTATCACCATGAATAAGCAGGTTGTCATTAAAGGATTGAGTAGGCTTGCTCTCTGGATTAGATGCTTCAAATGAAGATTGAAAAGATAGGTTCTTGTCTTCAAGGAAGATACGTGGCTCAAGGCGTGGTCTTTTATCCTTGCCAATCCAGGTAAGCTCAAGTTTTTGTTTGTTCATTGTGATTCTAATTCCAACGGAAATTAACGGGGCAACGCCAGCAGGCGCTCAATCCAGCGATTAAAGTGGGGGCACTGGGCGCGGATCGCATCCAGGCCGATATCTTCAGCAATCAAGGGACCATGCAGTGTCTTTTTATAGTTCGGTACGAGTGCCAGGATCCGCTTGGAAGGCGCAGTTTGCGGGCTGTTATTGATATGCTCTGGCGAGTCAAACGCAGCACGAATAGCGTCCAGCTCTGCAACAGACGCACCATCATCCAGCCACTCGGCAAACTTGGCGGGGGCAGAAAAGAGCAGCGCTTCGAACTCATGCAGTAGCAGATTAGGGATAAAGTTAGGCTCATCGATATCCTGTTGTAGCGCCTGCTCTATCTGCAACACGCGTTGATGGGCATCCTGCGCTTGGTTATCGATGGCAGGAAAGTCAGTGGGCAAACCGTAGTAGTCGATCAAGGTGGTAACATAAGCATAAGCCCCGTGATTTTGTCGACACAAGCGGGTGACTTGATGTTTTACCTTGCCATAGCTGACAATCCCGCCCTTATGACCCGGACTGGTCTGTGCCAGGATGGGGGTGAGATAAATGCCAAGTGGAGCAAAATAGGGCACTAGCAGATCGCGCACAAATGTTTCTTCGGTCTGCCCTTCTACGAAGACCAACACTCGACTCATGATTGTGGTCTCCCACCCAACAGGTTTTTCCTCCACAAATCACCGAGACTGTAATCTTCTAACCATTCGCTTAATGAAGCAGTCTCCAAGCGTTTGAAGGTTGAGGAGCCGCCTTGTTTATCTACCACGATCAAATCCTCGGCATCGAACTGGTTAACGAGCTCGACAGACTGTGTCGAAATAATCAGCTGATGCTCATGACTTGCACTCTTTATCAATTCCGCCAATACGTTGATCGCATAAGGGTGCAACCCCAGCTCGGGTTCATCTACGATGATGGCGCTGGGCATAAACTCTTCTGGTTGCAACAACACTGTCGCCAACAGAATAAATCGCAGCGTTCCATCCGACAGCTCGCTGGCTTTGAAGGGGATATCGTGATCTTTCTCAGTCCATTCAAGCTGAATGCTGTCTTGGTTATCTGGCGTGGCGCGCAGGTAAAAGTCACCAAAATAGGGAGCAACCATGCGGATGGTACGTATTATCCGCTTGTAGTGGCTAGGGTGATTTTTTTGTACCCGGAACAAAAAGGCTGCCAGATTAGATCCATCCTCACGCAGATAATCATTATCGTTGATACGGTGGATCTGCTTGACCTTGGCACTTTCGCTGGTGTCATGGAAGTGGTAGACACGCCAGCGGCGCATAATAACTTGCATTTTTGGGGTAAGAGTGTCAGCCATTGACTCAAAATGACCTGCACTATAGCTTTTATTGCTCCCTTTTATGGCCTGAATCATCTTGCCATTTGATAGTGTTATATCAAATTTCTTATCATCCCCCTCTGATGAGCTTTCACTTTTAAATATTAATCTGTTGTCATTAGTTGGTTCTAATGAAAAGCAATATTCATCCTTACCGAGCGAGACAACCCCATCGATAGCTGCAGTTTGTTTACGACCATAATGTAACAGAATGTCTGGCCCGCCAGCTTTGCCAACTAATAGTTGTAGTCGCCTATCTAGCAGAGCTGCGATGAATTTGAAAAAACTTATAAAGTTTGATTTACCTGCGCCATTGGCACCGATCAGTACATTCAGACTGCCCATTTTAAGATCACAATGAGCAATCGATTTATAGCCATCAATCACGATGCGGCTCAACTGGTCACTACTGGTCACATCCTTCATGCTGCAGCCTCACATTCATTAGCTACGATCTGCCATGTTACCGCAAAGAGCTCAGTTACGCGGGTTTCGGTTGCCAGGCGTGCCTCAACCTCTTCCAACAGGCGGTCCTCCTCCTGTTCAATCAGTTTCTTCTCTTCGTAATAATGCAGCATGGCGTTGTCTCGTTCTCTCTCTAACTGCTTAAGGGCTCTCTTGGCCTCCATCTTCTCCTGCAAGGAGGTCAGCTGCCGGGAGGCCTTGCGCGCTTCCTTGATCTCTAGATCCAGCTGTTTGATACGCAGGTCCAGAGCAATGCGTTTGTCTTCTGACCAGCGTTCCAGCTTCTCTACTTCCTCGCCATAGTAGGTTTCGTTATCCCGTTCAACCTCACGCTGGAAATCCCCCAGCAGTGTTTGCTGCAGGCCTAACAGGGCTGATACATCAGGCTCTGGAATGACGAGTGGAGCTTGTGCTAACGGGAGTTGTAACAGCCGTTCGACCGTCTCGGCATGTAACTGCTCGCCATCATGGTTAGTGGCTAGCAGCAGCAATTGTTCACGTCGCTGCGCCTCTGACTCAATGCTCACCTTGATGACTTTGAGCAAGCCGCTATTACCTATCTGCTCCTTCACATCAACCCATTGTCCTTGATCCGGCGAGCGTTCATAAACAAACTGGAGTGCAACAGGTGGCAATGGCGCGGTCTTGGCCTGCTCGATCAATGCTGCTCCCAGACCATCGTGGGGGCGGAAAAACTCACCTTCCCCAATTTCTGCATTCTGCCAGTTCAGATTGTACTTGTTCCCTAGCCAGACAAAACCATCAATGGACTCACTAAAGTCACCATTCCCCTCTAAGGTCATACGCGCCAGCAACAACATCTTTTGCTGATAAGCCGTCAATTCCGCTGTTGTCTTGCCGCGACGAAGATTAAGGCGGCGGACGACATCTGCATCGAAGTGTTCGAAGAGTGAACGCCGAGTGTCGCTGTTTTTGGCTTCAAGATGTTCCCTGAGTTCTTCCTGCAAAGCATTAAATTCAGACTCAATTTGTGCATCACTGCGACAACGCTGGTAGATATCATGGATCCGGCGCTCAATATCAACGCCAGATTCGATAGAACCCAGCACTTCATCCGAAACACCAAAGACGCCCTCGAAGAGTTGGAATTTCTGGCTAAGCAGTTCAAATACGCGCTCATCGGCGCGGTTGCCCTTGTTGATGAAATTGACCACGACCACATCATTTTTCTGGCCATAGCGGTGAACGCGGCCAATGCGCTGCTCTACCCGCTGTGGATTCCATGGCAAGTCGTAATTGATCAGCAAGGAGCAGAACTGCAGGTTGATACCTTCCGCACCGGCTTCGGTACAGATCATCAAGGTGGCATCATCGCGGAATTTCTCAACCAGAGCGGCTTTCATGTCTGCTGTTTTGGAGCCAGAGACACGGCTTGAACCTCGATGACGTTCAAGCCAGTCCCGATAAATCTGTTTCGACACAGAATCACTGTTACTACCGTTCAGCATCACGATTTGGCCGTCATAGCCCTGGGTGGCTAACATCTCTGCCAACCATGTTTGCGTCCGAACCGATTCGGTAAAAATTACAGCCTTGCGTGATCCACCTAGCTCAGCCGTTTTCTCAAATGCACGTTCGAGAACACGAACAAGCGCATCAGCTTTGGCATTGTTCGAAATACTACTGGCAAGGCCTTGAAAATCCTTAAGTAGATCAATTTCGGCCTGCAGGGCTTGCGGGTCGATCAGCTCCTCGTCACCAATCCCTTCTTCATCCTGAAGGTCAGAGAAATTCTCATAATCCTCCAAGGCATCAAGCAGGGGCAGCTTTTGTTCCAGCCGTGCAATCATGGTCTGTAAAGTACCTTGAATTGCATGTGAAGAGGACGCCAAAATTTTACGAATAACCAGCGTCACCAGATGCCTAGCGCCGCTTTTGATTGCCAGCAGATCTTCACGCTGCAGGTACTCGGATACCTGCCTGTACAATTTCTCTTCTTGCGCTGACGGTCGATAGTCTTCAGTCATGGAATAACGGCGAGTAAAGCTGATCCCACCTTCTTCTTGGACCTGACGTCTGAGAGTGCGATTACAAACCTTGCTCAATCGAGTTCGCAGCATAGCCAGTTCAACCTGCTCAAGTTGCTGCCGACCATACCGAGCCTTAAACGAAGGTAAATCGCCAAAAAAGTGCGGGTCTATGACGGATACAAGCCCATACAACTCCAGCATGCTGTTCTGCAATGGGGTGGCAGAAAGCAGGACCTTTTTGATGCCCATTAAAGCGTTATCAAGCACCTTGGCTGTTTTTGCCCCATCATTTTTATAGATATTGCGCAACTTATGCGCCTCATCCATGACCACCATATCCCAAGGAACTCGTTGTAGCTCCAACGCTTTCCGAGCTGCAAACTCGTAGGAACATATACAGATTGCAGGCTGGCCAAAGGCAATTTCCATATCAAACGGATTGGCTATCCCTGTCTTTTTCGCCTCATTGAAGGACTTGGCCTCCATGATGAAAGAGGGGAGCGAAAACTTCTCTTCAAGCTCCTGGCTCCATTGTTTGCGTAAAGTGGCAGGAGCGATCAACAGCAACTTTCGCCGACGTTCCGCCCATTTTTGCGCCAAAACCAAGCTGGCCTCGATCGTTTTTCCCAATCCAACCTCATCGGCCAGAATAACGCCATTAGACAAGGGGGAAGCTAAGGCAAACATCGCCGCCTCAATCTGATGCGGGTTCATGTCCACCTTGGCACCGGCCATCGTTTTAGTTAACGATTCTTCCGCCTTGCCCTCCAGGGTCAGGTTATGGGCAAGCCAAGCCTGTTGATGTGGTGAATAGAATGTCATTCCTGATTGCCTTCTTGCTGTGCAGTTTTACGCTTGAGGGGGTGGAAATGCTCCTCGTTATGAACTGCCAGAAAATCCCCTACAGCTTGGCGAATAAGCCATGAGATGGACACCTCATTGCTTTCAGCTATCCGTTGCAAGGACTCGAGCTGTGAATGAGATAAAGAGACGGTCGTTCTGACGGATTTCATAGCGCCTAAGTCACATAGTGATGCGAGATGCATCACATTACATCACGGTGTCGCTCTGAATGACACTCCAGATAACAACTCCATGATCTTTATCGATAAAATTGGCTGAAGTGTAGCCAATCATCATTCCACAAAAATCCAATTGAGACACACCCATGAGCTATAAGGAGTTGCGCCCAGACGTTACGGGAAGGCCAACTAGTGACCTTCCCAACGATTTACAATCGTGCTGATATCAGAGTTAGCTCTGACTATCACTGACATCAGGGGTCGCCTCCATGCTCTTCGCAGAGTAAATACAGATATAGACATAGCCGTGGCTACCCAGGGTATCGGCTTCGCAAGTAAAGCCGCCGTGCTGGATAGTAATGCAGTGCTGGCGTTGGGCATCCAGTTCGCCGGTGAGCAGCTTGGCTTCCAGAGCCTTGATGATCTCCGGGAAAGCCAGGTCGAGATTGGCTATCTGCGCCTCACTCCATTCACCTATCAGACTGGCTCGATCGGATAGAAAATCGAGTCGGTAGCGACTCTGTATCAGACGAGCGCCAAAGCGTGGGGAGATATCACTAGGCAGACCCCAGCTGATGCTGGGAGGCAGCGTGACAGCTGGGACCTCAGGTTGCTGTGTGACAGGGCATGTGGGATCGGTTGTGGTCATGATTAGCGATACCTAAGTTGAATGTCGATGATGGTGCCAGGCACGTTGTGGCGCTGGCGTAGTCTGGTCAGGTGCTCAGGGAGCTCTGTCAGGCTTGCCAGTCGCCCCCGGTAGAGCCGTGAAAGATTGACGTAATCGGGATGGCTCACGGTGATGGTTACCTGATGCCCAGGCTGCCAGCGGCCAAATAGACGGGCTTTGGCCTCTTTGATGGTGGTGATGCCGGGAGCGGGTAACGTCTGCCGGTTACGCAGATGCAGTTTGTTAAGCTCGGGGGCATAGCGATGCACCTCGAGTCTGGTGATAAGACGGGTCATGTTCGGTGACTCCAATGATGCAAAGGGCCAGCCTGTGAGGGCTGGCCCTTTATGCTGTGTGTGGATGAGCGAGACGGTTGGCCTCAACGAGCGCAGTCAGCCGCCTCGTTGATAACCGGCTTGCAGT
>NZ_CDBO01000010.1 GCF_000819885.1 Aeromonas fluvialis | reverse complement strand
GTCAACACCCGACACCGCCCCTATCGGCGCGCCGTAACTCACACTGAATGGGTTCGGATTGGCCAGCGTAATGTCATCCGTGGCGACATTGCCGTCACCCGCATCAGCACCCAGCGACTCGTCCAGCACCACGCTGGCTTCAGACACCACACGAATCGATGCGCTTGGGCCGTCGTCATCGAAACTGAAGTAGCTGGTAGTGCTGACACCGCCCTCCTGACTTTCGCCATCACCCTCAAGCGTGGTGTGGCTGATCAAGTCCACCGTGGCCGACCGGGTAATACTGTCACCATCTGCATCCACACGGGTCACGGCGTATTGCAGTTGCACCGCGCCGTCTGCCAGCAACTGCAGTTGTAGGGCCTCATCGAAGGTGGCGTTATTGGGATGTTCCAAGGCTTCAAACAGTATGGTTTGCAACTGCTCGCCGACGATAGCAATGGTGAACACCGGATCGCCACCATCGGCATCCCGCCCGACGATCACACCCCCTTCAAGGAACAGGGTGATCGCTCCACCTGCCGTCGAGGACAGGTTGGTCGCCAACCCACCCTCAGCCGGGAAGCCGACAAAACTCAACACGCCCGTGGTGGTGCCTGCTCCGTCAGCACCATAGCTACCGCCCAGCGCCGCAAACAAGCTGGTCAAACCACCCGCCACATTCGTCGTGACCTGACCAAGCCCAGGGCCTGCATCGTCGGTATTACCGTCGGTGTCCAACTCGCCCACCGCCAACTGCTCATTGCCCTCGGTTTCATCCACATTGACCGAAAGTGCAACCTGCTCTTCGCGTGAAATGTCTGCGTTCACGGTCAGGCTTGGGCCGTCGTCCCGGAACACCAACAGACCACCCAAATCCAGATTGGCGCTAGCAGTGTCGCCATCTCCATCAGTCGCAATCGCAACCAACCGAATGACGCCACCGGCGATAGCCAAAGGCTCATCATTGCTGGTTGTATCCGAATGCTGCAGAGCCCGCAGTTGGGTCAGGGTCAAATCACCTGACGCGTCGACTGCAGCCGTGAACGCCACTACGGCGGGATCACCATCAACCCAGCCCTGGATAGTGCCACCCACTAGATGCAACTCGATGACCGCACCGGTGGCTGCATCCCGCAGGCCGCTGTCGAGGCTGTTGATCTCAAGCGCATAAGCAACAACACCGCCATCAGCGCCTAGATTTGCCTGAAAGGCGCCGGCGAAATTTCCTTTATCTATGACGCTAAAATTACTCTCATCCACTATTAGGGGAGAAAACTCACCCAGGGCGGTCGCAACACGAGGCACATCATCCAAAATAGCGACATCAAGCGTGTCGTTGGCCGTATCACCATCGGTATCAACCAGCACAACGCTGAAGCTCTCGCCCAGGGAAGCATCATTAGCCGGTTTGGTATGGCTCTCGTTATCCAGCAAGGTGTAGTTGTAGCTCACACTCCCTGCACCCGTTACCGGATTGTAGGTAATACCCGTAACAATCAGTTGATTACCTAATGAGCTACTAATTGCCTGAGGTAAAGTAATGATGCTCCCACCACTGATCAATAGCACGCCACCCAAAGTCAAGCTCTGGACGCCGTCAGGCGCATTGAAGGTAAACACTCCACTTTGAGTCAGAGCAGCGGCGTTGGGAGCCGAACCATCCGCTAAATTGGGATCGCCGACTTGTACCTCACCCCCTTCCCGAGTCAGCCCACCAAGATCTACTTCTTCATCTACCGGGGTAATGGAGACAACGAGTGTCGACGTCACTATGTCTTGGCCATCACTCACCTGGTAATTTATTGAGGGAACGGTGCCATCATAGTTAGGCGCTGGGGTGAAGGTGAAACTACCGTCCGCATTGACGACAAGGGTGCCGACACCATTGATCGTGATACTAGAGCCTACTGCGACATTAGCATTGTCACCCCAGCTGAAGCTGACCACTGTTGCTGCATTCGGACCATCTGGATTTGTAGTATTGGTCAGTAAATTTCCATTCAATACGCCATCTTCGGGCACAACCAGTTGCTCACCCTCATCGGCCAGTTCATTGACCAGCAATGGTTCTACAAATTGCTGAGTGTCGACAAAGGGTTCAGCCTGATAGGTTGTGTCGAAGCCGGCCTCGGCAATGGTCGCATCACCTGTTCTATCAATGGTGACAAAACCACCATTGCCACTTGCTCCAGCTACCCCACCAATACCGCCACCAGCAGCAGGCGCACCACCGGCTGCAGAAGCCTCAAAGTTTTTAGTCGGGTCAACACCTTGCAAAATTGACTCTTGCAACGCGGCAATATCTGAAGGTGTGCCTTCCGCGCTGGTCGCTACTTGCGGTTGAGCTGGCTCAGCCGACTCGGAACCAGCCGAGGCATCCGATACAGGCGTATCGTCATAAGGGGAAAGAGCCAGCTTGGCATCATCCGCAATGGTCAACTTGGCCCCGGGTTGCAGAATTTCCCCTTTTTGCAGCGGGCGGGAGCTACCATCAGCCAGCACAATTTCAACTTTGCCTTCGATGGCCGAAACAACCACGGTCTTGTCAATAATTTGGGTACGCATATCCATTGCTCCAAGGTGACAGATCTTGATGTCTACACCGTAGAAGTAGATTGCGCACTGTTCCGTTGCATTAATGTACAGATTTGACGGATATCAAACCGATATAGAGAAAAAAATCGAAAGGTTAGTTTTTTTCAATGAAAATCATAACGATAAAAAGAGCCCCTTGTGACACCCTAATTAATTTAATAATAAAAAATGCAAAAAAAATAATATATAGATATAAAAAATGACCCCGTTCGGGGCCATTTTTACAACACACATATCCATCAAAACAAGGGGAAAGCAGGATGCACGAATCCCTGATAACCATCGATATGCAACTTGGAGAGCAGCTCGACTTGATTCTGATCCTCGACACGAGTCGCTATGGTGGTTACACCAGCATTGTGCGCGGCACGACACACCGCAGCCAGGAATGAGGTATCAGCACCCGGCTCCATGATCTGACTGGTATAACCGTGATCGACCTTGACATAAGCCGGCGACAGCTCCTCCAGATAGCCCAGAGACTGGAAGTGACGACCGTAGTGGTCTACCCCCCACTGGAAGCCATGGGCTTGCAAAGTACCCACCAGCGCAGCCACATTGTCTTTATGCTTCATGATCGCAGCTTCAGGTATTTCAAATAGCAACCGCTCTTTCAGCTCGGCATGCTCGGTCAGATAGCGCGTTAGCCAGATTAAAAACTCATCCGAGCAGAGCGAGCCTGCAGTGATATTGATCGCCAGCACCAGATCAGACTGCTTTTGCAGTAATGGAACACAAGCATCAAGCACCGCCTGGTCAAACTCACCACCCAGCTTGAACTGTTCAATCGCAGGCAAAAATTGACCGGCAAAATAATCTGTGCCATCACGGGAGATGGATGCAAACAGCTCGGCATGCAATCTGGCGCCATTATCGAACCGGCAAGCAGGTTGGGCTTTAAAGCGCCAGAGTTGTCTTGAAATGGCATCTTGTACCAGATCTCGCCAAGCCAAACGCCCCATCAAACCTTGTTCAGCGCCCCCTTCCATCACGACAGCACCACGCCGTTCATTGCGTGCCTTGCCAAGCGCGTTATCTGCTTTGGTCAACAAGGCAGAGAGATCATCATTGCCATCACGGCCAGCAATACCGATGATGGAAAGCGCATCTCCTTCACCCATTGGATTCACCACCAGATCGGCAATGCGGCTATTAATCACTTCAGCCAACTCCTTGAGCTGAGTGAGGTCGTCGGTTGGACAGAGCAGCGCATATTCCGTCGCGGAGATCCGCGCCAAGGCTGCGCCATCCCACCCTTTTAATTGCTCTTTCAAGGCTTGAGCAATCGATTTGACCATGTTGTCGCGGGCCGCAAAGCCTTCATCACGATATATATCGTCCAGCATATCGACCGCAACCAGCATGACACCACCTTGGCCAGCCTCCGCTATCCATGCGTTAACCTGGCCAACAAAATAGGCACGGTTACCAAGACCCGATACAGCATCGACATAAACCCGTTCACGCAATTTCTCAGCCTCATCGGCTTGCTCTTTGAACTGCAACGCCAACTTGCCTGATAGGGTATTGATCGCCTGAACGACCTGCTTCAATTCATGAGTGTTAGGCTCCGGTATCGTATGACCAAAATGGTGCAGCTCAATCTCGACTGCCTGTTCACAGATCTGTTTGAGTGGCTTGAGCAAGTAATTAAGTGCTCTCATCAACAAAATGGTGGTGATCAAGAAACCGACCAAAAACCAGCTCGCCAGTTCGCTCATTCCACGCCACAACTCGTAATAAGCCTGGCCAGGATGACCAACCACTTTTAATTTTCCAAGCTGCAGCCAGCCAGACGT
Source organism: Aeromonas fluvialis (assembly GCF_000819885.1). Lineage (GTDB taxonomy): Bacteria > Pseudomonadota > Gammaproteobacteria > Enterobacterales > Aeromonadaceae > Aeromonas > Aeromonas fluvialis. The sequence continues at coordinate 34,820 of NZ_CDBO01000010.1, read as the reverse complement.
CAGAATTGACTCGTTGGATACCTCTGGAAACAGCCCCAAATTAATAAACCAGTGCGGCACACCCTGAATGGTGTTGGTATTTTCCTGCTCGATAACATCTTTTAATGCCAGCAGATCGAGGCGAACCAGTCGATAATAGCCGCCATCAAAGATGGCCTGGATCACCGACTCGGCACCGACCTTGTCACCATTCTCCAGATAGGGGGTGAGCGCAAGCCCCAGTGAGGTTGCCGTATTGATGACTGTTGTTTCCTGTTGCTGCGCCAGATAAGTGCGGGTTGAATTGAATTGCACCCAGTATGTGGCCGCAAAGAGCAATCCAAACAGCAGCAGCATGGTGGCTAATAACTGTCGATAGAGCGTCATAGGTTAATCATCCAAATTCACCACAGGCCGAGCCAATCGCCCCGATGTCATGCGATTGCGTAAATCATTCCATAATCCCAAGCGAGATGATTGGCCAGCCAGTTCCCCTTGGCCACGCGCCTTCATCAACCACAAGTGACTACCGTTAAAGCTATAAATAGGTACCAGATCCCGACGTTGGCTTGCCGGACGGATAGAACCGATAAGATTGTCCAGGATCACCGGGACCGATGATGGCGTCTCGTAATAGGCAACAACCATATGAAACTGGTTATAATCGAGCGCCTTGACGTACACCATCCTCATTTTTTCATCCGGGATACCCAATTCAAGCAAAGTTGAATATTTGGCAATACTGAAATCTTCACAGTCTCCCCCGGCGGCTCCCAAAAATTCCAACGGGGTTGCCCAATAATCTTTCTTGCGCCACAACTTGATATCGTCAATAAAACGCATCCGATTGAAAAAATTATTTACCCGTTCGAGCTTTTTTTCTTCGCTCAGTGATCTGCCCTTCGTCTCCATGACGAGCATACGCCAACTGGTGACACGCTTGCCGGCTCTGACGCCGTAAGTCTGCTCCGCCCGCTTGATCAAGTTGAGATCTTCTGGTGGCAACGGCTGACTGGCACAGAGCAACAATGAGAAGGGTAACAGCAGGATCCATAAGAAGTGGCTCAGAGCACGTAGCGAACGGTATCTCCATTCATTGAAGAGATAACACCATCTGCCACCGATCCCGCGCTGGAGTGACACATCATATTCCTGCTGCATTATTGCTGCTGCACTCCTCAAACCCGTGCAACCACCTGCTTTAGCCAAACGTGGTGACTGCCAGCAGCAGTCACCATGATGGCGTCCATCATCCCGGCGGGATCATGGGCAAACGGTTATTGCTTGGCCTGCCATTCAGCGGGTTGCTTGACACTAAATGCATTGAGCAGGCTGCCTGTCGCATTGAGGATGCGATAATCCGCCAGCAAGGCATCATATTCGGCAGTGATATAGCTGCGACGCGCCTCGAACAATTCGTTTTCGGTGTTCAATACGTCCAGCAAGGTACGCTGACCCAAGCCAAACTGCTTCTTGTATGCCTGAACGGTATCGTAACTTGCATCCACGTGCTCTTTCAGAAAGATTTTCTGTTTGGCCAACGACTCTTTCGCATTCCACGCCAAACGGGTTCCCTCTTCTACCTGACGAAATGCGTTCAGATGAATGTCTTTCGCCTGAGAGTAAAGCGCCGATGTAGCATTGCTCTCGGCAACGTCAGAACCACCACGGAACAGGTTGTAACGCATCCGCACCATTGCCGTCAGATCGTCATTGCGACCTTTCTCGGCATCGATATCCTCATTCCAGTTTTGATCCACTTCAAAAGTGACGTTGGGGTAGAAACCGGATTTGGCACCCTCATGCTGATACTTGGCCGCTTCAATATCCTGCAGAGATGAAAGCAGGGTCGGGTGAACTTCTGTAGCCGTTTTCAGGGCAGTATCGAGGCTGATCGGGATCAGTTCGGTGTTGGGAACCGGTTGAACGAGATCTTTTGGTACCTCGTTAACCACCCGAATAAATTCACTCTCTGCGTCGCGATAGTTGTTTTCCGCTGCCGCTTGATTGGCATAGGCTCGAGCTACACGACCATCAATCTGGGTCTGGTCTGCGGTAGAACCGAGCCCCGAATCAGTCCGCTTCTGGATATCGCTACGGATCTGCTCATGGGTTTCAAGGTTCTGCTTGGAGAGCTCCAGGATCTCCTGCTGACGCAACATATTGAGGTAGACCTCAGCCACCCGCAGCGTGGTGTTTTCCGCTTCGGAGATCATCGCCAGACGCTGGGCATTGGCTTCAGCCTCCGTTCTGGACACGTTGTTGCTGACATCAAAGCCATCAAACAGCATCTGTCGCAAACTGAGTCCAGCCTCTTTGCGAGTCAACGAATCGTCAATTGTTGAATCACGACGCGTTGATGGACTGTCAGTTTTTTCATAGCCTACGCCGCCACGCAGATCGATCGTAGGATAATAGCCCCCCTTGGCTCCATCATGTTGATAGAGGCGAGCCTGATAAAGATCAAACGCTTCCTTGATCTTGGGATGTGTGGCAAGTGTCTGTGCCACCGACTCTTCCAGAGTCTGTGCCTGACCCAGGCCAGGGATCAGTATGAGACCACTGACCAGCATGGCAACAATCGTTTTTTTCATGTTATCTCCAGTCATGTTTTGTTTTTAGATTGTTGGCTTATCGTTCTCTCAGTGCCGACTGCTTTGCCCTTAATATGGGTTTCAGCAAATAGTCTAGGACACTTTTTTTACCAGTAATGATATCAGCACTGGCTAACATACCGGGGATGATGGGAAGTGCGTTAAGCTCATCGCCCAAGTAACTCTTCTCGGTACGCACCCGAACCAGATAAAAGGAGTTCCCCTCCTCATCCTGGATCGAGTCCGCACTTATCTGTTCAACCTTGCCATGCAATCCTCCATAGATTGTAAAGTCGTAGGCCGTGATCTTGACGATGGCATCCAGGCCCGGCCGCAGAAAGGCAATATCTTTCGGCGAGACTTTGGCTTCAACCAGCAAGGTATCCTCCAACGGCACTATCTCCATCAAATCCATCCCGGGCTGGACAACACCACCTAACGTATTGATTTTCAATTTTTTGATGGTGCCTTTGAGCGGCGCAATCACGCTAGTACGGTCTACCCTGTCGCGCAAGCCAACCTGACCTTCTGACAGCTGTCCCAACCGCCCCTGCTTTTCATTCAACTCGGTCTGGGAGTCAGCCCTGAACGTGAAGGCTATGTCATTACGCTTTGATATAGTCTCCCGCAGAACCGAATTCAGTTTGGGAATAAGCAGACGATTACTCTCCAGCTCCCCCTGCATTTCGTTAACCTGCCGCTCCAGCTTGATTAGCTCCACTTGCGGCACTATGCCCTCTTTCGCCAGCGGGCGGCTGATATTGAGTTCCTGTTTTGCCAAATCCACGCTGCGATTCACGGTGCGGATCTTGGCATTTAGCTCAATCAGCTCCTGCTCTTTCTGTTCGATCTGTTGACCAAGAATATAGAGCTGGTTCTTCAAGTTATTAAGGCGATCCCGTTGTACCGAGCGTTCACGGTTGGCATATTCGGGAAAGACGGTTTCATAGCCATCGGGGAACTGAATTGGCGCTTCTCCTACCACGACCTGCTCGCGCCACCCCAGTGCGGGGTCATTTTTCACCTCGACACTGGCCATTTCGGCGCGCAAGCGGGAAATATCCCCTTTCAGGGTGACCAGTTCCTGCTCACGCTCACGAAAATCGGAGCGGAAACGGGTGTCATCGATGCGCAGCAGCGGCTGCCCCTTCTCGACGATATCCCCCTCTTTGACGAAGATCTCTTTGACGATCCCCCCTTCGAGGTTCTGGATCACCTGCAGCTGACGGGATGGAATAACCTTGCCCTGACCCACGGTGACTTCATCCAGCTCGGCCCAAGCCGCCCAGACGATCGCACTCATGAAAAAGAGGAAACAGCACCACAACAGGATACGGGCGCCGGTCGGCGTGGTCAGCAGGACAGCTGCCGCGCCGTCATCGACAAATTCCAGATGTTCGGGTGCCGGTAATACGTCGCCGGAAGGAGCCTTCTTGCTGCGCCTGAACCAGTCCATGAGCCCCTTAGCCATGGGACACCTCCTGCACGCGCACCTTGCCTTCCTTCAACTGCTGCAACACCACCTCTTTGGGACCATCTGCCACAATCTGTCCCTGCTCGATGACAACCACCCGCGAGGCCACATCCAGCATCGAGGTTTTGTGAGTGATGAGGATCAAGGTGGTTTCCGGGCCCAGTCTGGCCAGCTCCTGTTTGACCTGCATCTCGGACTGATTGTCCATGTTTGAGGTCGGTTCATCCATCACCAGAATAGGGGGATCATTAAGCAGGGCACGGGCCAGCAAAATGGCCTGACGCTGGCCACCGGAGAGCTGGCGGCCCCCTTCGCCAATCTGCCGATCAAGCCCGTTGGGATCCCGGTTGGTAAAGTTGGTCACCCCGGCACGTTTGGCGGCACGCAATACCCTCACATCATCCACTAGCGGATTACCCAGCATGATGTTGTCCCGCACCGAACCGAAAAAGAGGATGACATCTTGTGGAACACAGCCAATATTGCGGCGGATCACGGCCGAAGGCAGCTGATCCAGCTCGAACCCGTCGATGCGCACCGAACCATCGGTCGGCCGATACAACCCCATCAACAATTTCTCGAGGGTTGTCTTGCCAGCCCCTATCCGGCCGATAATCGCCACCTTCTCACCCGGCTGGATCCGCAAATTGATATTGTGCAGGGTGCTGGTTTCCATCCCCGGATATTTGAAGGAGACATTCTCAAATTCGATCTTGCCAGCAATCACCGGGTGATGGATATATTGCTTACCCTCCTCCTGCTCACCCGGGGTCTGCATGATTTTTTCCAGAATATCCAGCGCCGACTTGGCCTGGTTATAGCGGGTGGAGAGCACGGAGAGTTGCACCATGGGCGCAATGGCACGGCTGGACAACATCACGGCGGCGATCATGCCCCCCATAGTGACCAAGCCTTCGGAAATCTGGTAGACACCGACGATCACCAGCCCGACCGTCACCACCTGCTGGATATAACTGGCCAGCGAGGACATGGAGTTGGTAATCCGGCGGGTCTGCACCCCCCAGGTGGATATGTGGGAGACCGCCTGTTCCCAGCGATGCTGGAACATGCTCTCGGCGCCGAAGATCTTGACGGTTTCAAGCCCGGAAATACTTTCAATCAGGTTGGCGTTCTTCTGGGACGCAAGGCGTGAGCCCTCTTCGATGGACTGCTTGAGCGGCTCCTGAATATAAACGCTGTAGGCAATCAGGATCAGCATGGCGACGATGGGCACCACCACCATCACGCCGGCAAACATCCAGATGATAAACAGGAAGAAAACGGCAAAAGGCAGATCGATGAGGGTAGAAACGGTGGCGGAGGTGAAAAACTCCCGCACCGACTCGAACTCCTGCAGGTGTTTGGCGAAGGCACCGGTGGAGGCGGGACGAGATTCCATCCGCATCCCCATCACCTTGGCGAAGATCTTGGCCGACAGCAGCACATCGGATTTTTTACCGGCGATATCGATGAAGTAGCTGCGCAACTGCCGCATCACCAAATCGAAGGTAAAGACCACCATGGCCCCGACCGCTAGCACCCAGAGCGAATCAAATGCCAGATTGGGCACAATCTTGTCATAGACGTTCATGGTAAACAGCGGGCTGGCGATGGCAAACAGGTTGATCAGAATGGAGGCGATCAGCACATCGCGATAGATACCACGAGATTCAAACAAGGTGCTCCAGAACCAGTGTCCATCACGGGTTTCCAGCACCTTGGGAGAGCGCTCATCAAACTTGAACTGCTTCTTCACATAGAAGAGGCGCCCCAGATATTCATCGCCCAGCTGGGCAGCCGTCAGCCATTGCGCGGCATCACCGGCCTGCGGGAAAATCACTTTCCCTTGGCTGTGATCTTCGTTCCACTCCAGCAAAATGCAGGCGCCACCACTGCGCATCTGCAAGACACAAGGCAGCAACAAGGGAGAGATATCGGCCAGTGGCTGGATCACTTCACGGGCGGATAACCCGCCCCGCTCGGCAGCACGGCAAAAGAGTGCGGTAGTCAGGCGTCCGGATACCAGTGGCAACCCGGTCGTCAGGGCATCCTGGCTGTTGGGCACACCATAAAAGCGGGTCAAGAAGACCAGACACTCCAATAACTCATCGATACGACTTGTTTCTGCTTGCATAGCATCCTGTCACTGCATAAATGAGGTAGATAAGAGCGTTCATCGCTCATATTTCCCTGCAATAGCCACGCTAAAACCGAGTGGCCCTCCCGCTGATGCGCCTTTTCAGGGGATAAACCTGTCCAGATAGATCGCAATACTCAGCCCCTATTTCCCTGCTTGGCAACACATAGTGGCATGGTTCGTTATTGGTAAAAAAACGGCTCACCAACACCATGCTAACGCTGTAAATCAGGGAAAATATGGGAGTTAATTGATAATGGCATTGATTAGGGGGCACCACTATATCAACCAGCAGGTAGCAAAACTATAGTTCATGGTATGAACTTTTTTATATAACCCTATGTTTTACGTGAAAATAATAACCTGACGCTCAATTATAGGTCAGGAAGTATGAAGGATCTGCCCAACGCATGGCCTTGCGGGCCGCTCAATGAGAGTGCTTTTGCAATATCCGCCATGGCTGTCCAGCGATTTTCACACCAGACCGGCGCCAGCAGGGTTGGGCGGCGCGCCGATGCAGAAATCCGGTGATACACCACCTCGGGCGGCGTGTGCTGGATCATGGCGACCGCCGCCTCCACATACTGCTCCAGCGTCAATACCTCAAGCCGCCCCGCTTGCCACGCCTTGCCAAGGGTACTGCCCTGCACCACGTGGAGCGGATGCAGCTTGATCCCCTCCACCCCCGTTTCCACAATGCGATGCAAGGTATCCAGGCTGTCCATCGGCATCTCGCCCGGCAGGCCGACGATCAGATGGGCACATACCTTGATGCCACGCTGATGAGCACGCGTCACCGCATCCACATAGGCGGCATAACCGTGGCCGCGATTGATCCGTTGCAGGGTTTTATCATTGGCACTCTGCAGCCCGAGCTCCAGCCACACCTCATAACCCCGCGCCTGATAGCCCGCCAGCAGATCAAGTACCGCATCCGGCACGCAATCGGGCCGAGTGCCCACACAGAGCCCCACCATATCGCTCACCGACAGCGCCTCTTCATACATCCGCTGCAGATACTCAACCTCGGCATAGGTACTGGTATAGGCCTGAAAATAGGCAAGATAGCGCTTGGCGCGGGTCACTTCATCGCGCCGAGCCAACAGTTGTTGCACCACGGAGAGTTGCTGGGCCGACTCATCGGCGAAAGAAGATACGTTGCAGAAGGTGCAGCCACCACGGCCCAGGGTACCGTCCCGGTTCGGGCAGGTGAAGGCGCCGTGAATGGAGAGTTTGTGGATCTTCTGGCCGTGACGCTGCTTGAGATCCTGACCGAATGTATTGACGAGTTCGTGTAACTGCATGGCTCCTCCGCTAAAGGAGCGCCATTGTACGAGTTTGCACACAAGAGGGACTGAGCTGGATCAAGCTAGCAGATGAGATAAAGCATATAAATATCCAGTCAATTTTGAATAAATATAGAGAAAAGACGCAAAAACAAGAATCTTGGTACTCTTTAGCTGCCCAGGGGATGAGAACTCATATGAAAATAGAACATTATAACCCTCTGTTGAACAATGAAAATTTTAACAAGACCCGAGCAAACACAATTGCAAGCCTGCAATATTGAAAATGTGATCCCTTCCGCTATCGGCAACGTCGAATTGGTAAAATTACTACATTCCCCCTCGGTCACCAAGCTCACCATTGAATACCCCATTTTCAATATATTTAACTACAAAGGCACACTTACCCAGAATAATTGCACCACAAAAATCGACCAAAACCTCTAACCTGGCATTTTGTTATGCAAATGTAACCGCAAGGACAAACCTGAACTGCGATTGACCTCGCCAGAAAATCCCATTAGTTTGGAGATTCGCCACGTCAGGCAGACGGAACCACAAGAGCCAATCGCAATTTATGCAGTCAGGTGATGACTGTGCGATGCAAGGCCGAGCAAGGGAGAAAGCAATGTCACTATATGATCCAAAGCTGGAGAGGGATAACTGTGGCTTCGGCCTGTTGGCCCACATGGAAGGGGAAGCCAGCCACAAGCTTGTTCGTCTCGCGATGTCAGCATTGGCTCGCATGCAGCACCGCGGCGGGATCTCCGCCGATGGCAAGACCGGCGACGGTTGTGGCCTGTTGCTGCAAAAACCGGACAGCTTCTTCAGGGCTGTCGCCGAAGAGAAGGGATGGCACCTTGGCCGCAACTATGCAGTCGGCATGCTGTTTCTCAACCCGGACCCCGTATTGGCCCAGCAGACCCGCGACATTATCGACGAAGAGCTCGAAAAAGAGACCCTGAGTCTGGTTGGCTGGCGCAAGGTACCCGTCGATACCAATGTGCTCGGTACCATCGCCAAGGCTTCCCTGCCCAGTATTGAACAGGTCTTTGTCAACGCCCCGCCTGGCTGGGTTGACAAGGATCTCGAGCGTCGTCTCTATATCGTGCGTCGCCGCATCGAGAAGCGCATCAACGACGACTACTTCTACGTGGTCAGCCTCTCCAATCTGGTCACCGTCTATAAAGGGCTGTGCATGCCGGTGGACTTGCCCCGCTTCTATCTGGATCTCGCCGACATCCGCATGCAGGCGGCCATCTGCGTCTTCCACCAGCGCTTCTCCACCAACACCAGCCCGCGCTGGCCACTGGCCCAGCCATTTCGCTATCTCGCCCACAACGGCGAAATCAACACCATCGCTGGCAACCGTCAGTGGGCCAGGGCGCGCAGCTACAAGTTCGCCACCCCGCTCATTCCGGATTTGCAGGAGGCAGCCCCTTTCGTCAACACCACGGGCTCCGACTCTTCCAGCCTCGACAACATGCTGGATCTCTTCCTCGCCGGTGGTATGGACCTGTTCCGCGCCATGCGTCTGCTGATCCCGCCTGCATGGCAGAAGCACCCGAACATGGATGACGACCTGCGCGCCTTCTATGACTTCAACTCCATGCATATGGAGCCCTGGGACGGCCCCGCCGGTATCGTCATGACCGACGGCCGCTACGCCACCTGCGCGCTCGATCGCAACGGCCTGCGCCCCGCCCGCTACGTCATCACCAAGGACAAGTTCATCACGCTCGCCTCCGAAGTCGGCACCTGGGATTACACCCCGGACGAAGTGCTGGAGAAAGGCCGGGTCGGCCCGGGCGAGCTGTTCGTGGTGGATACCAGCAACGGCAAGGTGTGGACCAGCTTCGAGATCGATGACGATCTCAAGAACCGCCACACCTACAGGCAGTGGATGGACAAGCACTGCCGCCGACTGGTGCCGTTCGAGCAGATGGATGACAGCCAGACCGGCAGCCGCGAATTTGCCGACGACCAGCTGAAAACCTACCAGAAGCTGTTTGGCTACTCCTTCGAAGAGCTGGATCAGATCATCCGGGTTCTCGGTGAGAACGGTCAGGAAGCGGTGGGCTCCATGGGGGATGATACCCCGATGGCGGTGCTCTCCTCCGGCCCGCGCACCCTTTATGACTACTTCCGTCAGATGTTTGCCCAGGTGACCAACCCGCCCATCGACCCGCTGCGTGAAAATCACGTCATGTCGCTGGCCACCTGTATCGGTCGCGAGCAGAACGTCTTCAACGAAACCTTCGGCCACGCCCACCGGGTGCTGTTCCAGTCGCCGATCCTGCTCTACTCCGACTTCCACCAGCTGCTGGCACTGGAAGGTGAGTATTACCGTCATCAGGTGATCAGCCTCAACTTCAAGCCCGAAGAGGGACTGGAAGCGGCCATCGTGCGCATCTGCGACGAGGCCAAAGCTGCCGCCAAGAGTGGCACCGTGTTGCTGGTACTGTCGGATCGCAATATCAGCGCCGACACCCTGCCGATCCCGGCCGCCATGGCGGTGGGTGCCGTGCAGCGCACCCTGGTAGACAACAACCTGCGCTGTGACGCCAACATTCTGGTGGAGACCGCAAGCTGCCGCGATCCGCACCACTTCTCGGTGCTGCTGGGCTTTGGCGCCACCGCCATCTACCCCTATCTCGCCTACGAAACCCTGGCCAAACAGGTTGAAGAGGGCGTGCTCACCATGCCCCTGCGCCAGGCCATGGTCAACTACCGCAACGGCATCAACAAGGGGCTCTACAAGGTGATGTCCAAGATGGGCATCAGCACGGTGGCAAGTTACCGCTGCTCCCAGCTGTTCGAAGCGGTGGGCCTGGCCAAGTCGGTGGTGGATACCTGCTTCCGCGGCGTATCGAGCCGCATTCAGGGGGCCGACTTTGCCGACATCCAGCAAGATCAGCACAATCTGGCCCGTCAGGCATGGCTGGCCCGCAAGCCCCTTGCCCACGGCGGCCTGCTCAAATTCGTCCATGGCGGCGAGTACCACACCTACAACCCGGATGTGGTGCAGACCCTGCAAACCGCGGTTCGATCCGGCAACTATGCCGATTACAAGGAGTATGCCCGTCTGGTGAACGAGCGCCCGGTCGCCACCCTGCGTGATCTGCTTGCCCTGAAGAAGGTCGACAATCCGGTGGCGCTGGATCAAGTGGAGCCGGCCGACAAGCTGTTCCCCCGCTTCGACTCCGCCGCCATGTCAATCGGTGCCCTCGGCCCGGAAGCCCACGAGGCACTGGCTGTCGCCATGAACCGCCTCGGCGGTCAGAGCAACTCAGGTGAAGGCGGCGAAGATCCCAAGCGTTTTGGCACCGAGAAGAACTCCCGTATCAAGCAGGTGGCTTCCGGTCGCTTTGGCGTCACCCCCCACTACCTGATGAACGCCGATGTGGTGCAGATCAAGGTGGCTCAGGGTGCCAAGCCCGGCGAAGGTGGCCAACTGCCCGGCGACAAGGTGACCGCCCAGATCGCCCAACTGCGCTATTCCGTGCCCGGCGTGACCCTGATTTCACCGCCGCCGCACCACGACATCTACTCCATCGAGGATCTGGCCCAGCTCATCTTCGACATCAAGCAGATCAACCCGAGCTGTCTGGTGTCGGTGAAACTGGTCTCCGAGCCGGGCGTGGGCACCATCGCCTGCGGCGTGGCCAAGGCCTATGCCGACTTCATCACCATCTCCGGTTATGACGGCGGCACCGGCGCAAGCCCCCTCACCTCGGTCAAATATGCCGGCTCCCCGTGGGAGCTGGGTCTGGCTGAAACCCAGCAGGCGCTGGTCGCCAACGGCCTGCGCCACAAGGTGCGCCTGCAGGTGGATGGCGGTCTCAAGACCGGTCTGGACATCATCAAGGCGGCCATCCTTGGCGCCGAAAGCTTCGGGTTTGGCACCGGCCCCATGGTGGCGCTCGGCTGCAAATACCTGCGGATCTGCCACCTGAACAACTGCGCCACCGGCGTTGCCACTCAGGATGAGAAGCTGCGTCGCGAACACTTCACCGGCCTGCCGGAGATGGTGATGAACTACTTCAAGTTCATCGCCGAGGAGACCCGTGAGCTGATGGCCCAGCTGGGGGTCACCCAACTGACCGACCTGATTGGCCGCACCGATCTGCTGGAAGCCCTGCCCGGCCTCACCGCCCGTCAGGCCAAGCTGGATCTCTGTGGCATTCTGGCCCGCCCGGTGGCGCCGGCAGGCTCCAGCCTGTTCAGCCAGCAGCACAACCCCACCTTCGACAAGGGGCCGCTCAACCTGCAAATGGTCGAGGACCTGCTGGAGGCGGTTGAGCATGCCAGCGGCGGCGAGTTCCGCTACGACATCCGTAACACCGACCGTTCGGTGGGTGCCCGTCTCTCCGGCGAAATCGTCAAGCGTCACGGCAATCAGGGAATGGCGGCAGATCCGGTCAGGGCGCACTTCAACGGCACCGCTGGCCAGAGCTTCGGCGTCTGGAACGCGGGCGGCCTTGAGATGATCCTCACCGGTGACGCCAACGACTACGTGGGCAAGGGGATGACCGGCGGCAAGCTGGTGATCAAGCCCCACGTCGGCGTGGCGTTCAAATCCCACGAAGCGGCCATCATCGGCAACACCTGCCTCTACGGCGCCACCGGCGGCAAACTCTATGCAGCAGGCACCGCTGGCGAGCGTTTCGCGGTGCGCAACTCTGGTGCCCTGGCGGTGGTCGAGGGCATTGGCGACAACGGTTGTGAATACATGACCGGCGGTATCGTCACCGTGCTTGGCCAGACCGGCGTCAACTTCGCGGCGGGCATGACCGGCGGCTTTGCCTACGTGCTCGACGAGTGCGGCAACTTCGCCAAGCGCACCAACCCCGAGCTGGTGGAACTGCTGGACGTGGCGGATCTCGCCATCCATCAGGAGCACCTGCGCGGCATCATCACGGCGCACCTCAATGAGACCGGCAGCTCGCGCGCCGAGGAGATCCTGGCCAACTTCGACTCCTATGTGCCCATGTTCAGGCTGATCAAACCCAAGTCCAGCGACGTCAAATCGCTGCTGGGCCACACCAGCCGTTCCAGTGCAGAACTCAGAATTCAGGCGCAATAAGGAGGGAACCCTATGAGCCAGAACGTATTTCAGTTTATCGATGTGCAGCGGGTCGACCCGCCCAAGAAGCCACTCAAGATCCGCAAAATCCAGTTTGTGGAGATCTACGAGTCTTTCAAAAAACCTCAGGTCGAGATGCAGGCGGATCGTTGCCTCGAATGTGGTAACCCCTATTGCGAATGGAAGTGTCCGGTCCATAACTACATCCCCAACTGGCTGAAACTGGCCAAAGAGGGGCGCATTCTGGAGGCGGTGGAGCTCTCTCACCAGACCAACAGCCTGCCGGAGGTGTGCGGTCGGGTCTGCCCGCAGGATCGCCTGTGCGAGGGCGCCTGCACCCTCAACGATCGCTTCGGTGCGGTGACCATCGGCAACATCGAAAAGTACATCACCGACAAGGCGTTCGAGATGGGCTGGCGGCCCGATCTCTCCAAGGTGGTCAAGACCGGCAAGCGGGTCGCCGTCATCGGCGCGGGCCCCGCCGGCCTTGCCTGCGCCGACGTGCTGGCACGGGGTGGCGTCACCCCTGTGGTGTTTGACAAGTATCCGGAGATCGGTGGCCTGCTCACCTTCGGCATCCCCTCCTTCAAGCTGGAAAAAGAGGTGATGCAGCGTCGCCGCGAGATCTTCGAGGGGATGGGCGTGGAGTTTCGTCTCGAGACCGAAGTGGGCCGGGACATCACCTTCGCCGACCTGCTCGGCGAGTTCGATGCAGTCTTCCTCGGGGTCGGTACCTACAAGTATATGAAGGGCGGCTTTGCCAACGAAGAGGCGCCGGGGGTCTATGACGCCCTCCCCTACCTCATCGCCAACGCCAACCGGTTGCTCGGTTTCGAGAAGGCGCAAGCCGACTACATCGACTTCGCTGGCAAGCAGGTGGTGGTGCTCGGCGGTGGCGATACCGCCATGGACTGCGTGCGTACCGCCATCCGTCAGGGGGCAGACAAGGTGATCTGCGCCTATCGCCGCGACGAGGAGAACATGCCGGGCTCCAAGCGGGAGGTGAAGAACGCCCGCGAGGAAGGTGTCGAGTTCATGTTCAACCTGCAACCGATCGGGGTCGAGCTGGATGCCAGCGGCCGCACCGTCGGCATCAAGGTCGTGAGCACCCGGTTGGCTGAGCCCGATGCCAACGGCCGTCGCAATGCGGTAGTGATTGAGGGCTCCGAACAGGTGCTGCCTGCCGATGCGGTGGTGATGGCGTTTGGCTTCCAGCCCAACCCTCAGCCCTGGATGACGGACTATGGCATCGAGCTCGACAACCGGGATCGCATCAAGGCCAGTGAACAGGCTGACTATGCCTTCCAGACCAGCAACCCCAAGGTGTTCGCCGGTGGCGACGCGGTACGTGGCTCCGATCTGGTGGTGACCGCCATCTACGAAGGCCGCAAAGCCGCCGAAGGGATCATGGACTATCTGGCGGTCTGAGCCGACCGACCCAGGCCGTGATGCTCTCTCACAATCAGCCCCGCCAATGCGGGGCTGATTTTCTATGCGCGCTCGCCGGCCGCCCATACGCGCCCAGCAATGGTGAAGAGTGCGGCATGCCGTGGCTTGAGATGGCTACAACATAGGGCAGCCGCTACGCGAAAAACACCAACCATTTGAGGCAGAATTTGTGACCTCTATCTGTTACACTTCGCGCCCGCCATTTTCCGGCTCACTCTCTGACTTGATGTCAGGCGCAGCCGTCGGTGGTTACAACCTCCGTCTCGCTTATGCCGAGCTAACCAAGCCAACCACAGCCCAGCTGGAACACAGGAACCCATTATGAGATTTGAATCGTTCGATTTTGCCCCCGAGATTTTGCGTGCTGTCTCAGATTGCGGTTATCAGGAGATGACCCCTGTGCAGCAACAGGCGATCCCGGCCATTCGCCGTGGCCGCGATGTGCTGGCCAGCGCCCAGACCGGTACCGGCAAGACCGCCGCCTTCGCCCTGCCCATCCTGCAACGTCTGGTGGACAATCCAGCCCCGGCCCAGCCGTCCAACACCCGGGTGCTGATCCTGACCCCGACCCGTGAACTGGCGGCGCAGGTGGCGAGCAACATCAATGACTTCGCCAAGTATCTCGATATCACCACCATCACTATCGTTGGCGGTGGCAAGCAGGACGTGCAGGCCAAGAAGCTCAAAGCGGGCGCTCACATCATCGTGGCCACCCCGGGCCGCCTGCTGGAGCACCTCACCGCTTGCAACCTCAGCCTCTCCGGCGTCGAGTGTCTGGTGATGGATGAAGCGGATCGCATCCTCGACATGGGCTTCAGTGCCGATGTGCAAAAAATCCTGCAAGCGGTCAACAAGACCCGGCAGAACCTGCTGTTCTCTGCCACCTTCTCCGACGCGGTGAAGAAGCTGGCCAACCTGATGCTGGATCGCCCGCAGATCGTCAGCGTTAACAAGCAGAACTCCACTGCCGACACCGTCAGCCACACCCTCTATCCGGTCGAGCAGAAGCGCAAGCGCGAGCTGCTCTCCGAGCTGATTGGCAAGCAGAACTGGCAGCAGGTGCTGGTGTTCGCCAGTACCCGCGAGAGCTGTGATGTGCTGGTCGAGGAGCTGAACCTCGATGGCATCAAGTCCGCCGTGGTCCATGGCGACAAGGCCCAGGGCAGCCGTCGCCGCGCCCTGCGCGAATTCACGGAAGGCAAGATCCGGGTGCTGGTCGCCACCGAAGTGGCCGCCCGTGGTCTCGACATCCCGGATCTGGAATACGTGGTCAACTACGATCTGCCGTTCCTGGCGGAAGATTATGTCCACCGCATCGGCCGTACCGGTCGTGCTGGCAAGCACGGCATGGCTATCTCCTTCGTCAGCCGTGAAGAGGAGCGCACCCTGCTGGAGATCGAGGCCCTGATCGGCCAGAAGATCCGCCGCATCATGGTGCCGGGCTACGAAGTGAGCAACCGTGACGAGCTGATCAAGCAGTTGCAGGAGCGTCGTCGCTTCGGCAAGCGTCCGCAGCGTGAAGATAACGCCGTGGCCCAGGTGATGGCCGAAGCCAAGCTGCAGGGTCAGCGCCTCAAGCGTCTGGCGGCCGCCAAGAAGCCCCGTCAGGCGAAATAAGGCCCGAGGCTGGCTCGCAATCACACCGCAAAGGCGCCACTGGCGCCTTTGCCATCTCTGTCATTGGTTTTGACCTGTCGTGGTCAACTCAAGGAGTGCTTATGACCCCTCCCAGCTACAATCAGGCCCTGCTCGACATGGCCACCCAGAGTCTGGCCGAACTGGCCCGCACCGCCGAGCAGAAGGCTGGCAAGCGCACCCCGGCGCAAGAGAGCCACTTTCTCTGCACCTGGATGGCGGATTCCCTCAAGGAGAAGCGCTTCTCCCGTCTGGTGATGGAAGATTTGAAAGCTTGGGTGCAGCTTGGCCGCACCCTGGGAGCGGGCGCCGACCTCAAGGGGCTACTGGAGCGCATCGCCTTCCAGTACCAGTGCGCCATGAGCAACCCACAGCAACTGGGGGCCAAGCTGGCGGCGCTGCTGGAAGAGCTGGCAACAGCAGGCTGGCTGGTGTTGACCGAGAGCGAAGTGAACGCCAAGCTGCGCCTGCAATCCGGCGGCCAGGCGAGTCTGGTGGTAAGCCATAGCGAGTATCAGGGCCACATCGAGGCGGGTGAGCTTGTCAAACCGCTCACCCTCTATGTGCGCGGTGACGAGAAGGTACTGGCCGAGGCGGCCTTCAAGCACGGTCTGCTGCTGAGCCAAGGCAACAAGAAAACTACCCTGGTCAAGCATCACAAGGCCTACCGGCTGATGCCGGACAACGCCCAACCGGCGCTGGCACTGCTGAGCGAGGCTCGCCAGAGCGCCTGATCCGGCGCGCGATCATCAAAAAAACGGCAGACCCTTGTTCAGGGTCTGCCGTTTTTTATTGTTCGATGTTTGGTGATGAGGTCTGGTAGTCGTTTAGCGGATCTTGATGCCAATCTGGCCCGCGTCACACCACTCGAACATCACCTCCTCGCTCTTGCCGCAGCAACTGCCCCCACAGACCTGACTTGTCCGCTTGATGACCCGCCCCTTGCGCATCCAGACGCCGAGCATGGCCTCCACCGCATCTTCCGAGGTATGGAAGTGGCGAGCCAGATCGCGCCGGCTCACCTTCTGCTGCGCGGCGAGGTAATCCCCCAGCTCGCGCAGGATCATAAGGTCACCACCTTGCGGGCGACGATGTCTCCGTGGCGACGACCGGCCCACCAGAGCAGTACCAGAGAGAGGCCGTAGCTGACGATCCAGAACAGGCTCTGCTCGGGGTGCGCGGCAAAGGTGGCCACCTGATAGAAGAGGGTGGCACACATAAAGGCCATGTAGTTGCACCATGCTGCCGTCAGCAGTGCCCACTGGCGACCGGTTTCCCGCACCAGCGCACCCATGGCGGCGGCACAGGGCATATAGAGCAGCACGAACAAGAGGTAGGCAAAGGCACCGGCCGCCCCGTCGAAGTGGGTCTGCATGTTGCCGTAGGTGGAGACATCGACCTCCTGCGCCTCGGCCGCGGCCTGCTGATCATCCAGCTCACCGATGGACAATCCCATGGGGTCACTCGGATTGATCTCCGCCAGATTGGCCGCCACGGCGTCGATCGCCTCGTGGAAACTGGCCACCAGCGAGAACTCGCTCTCATCCTCGGCGCTGGCACCACCGGCGTAGAGGCTGTTGAGGGTTCCGACCACCGCCTCTTTGGCGAAGATACCGGTGACGATACCGACCGTGGCCTGCCAGTTGTCATCGCGCACACCGATGGGGTGCAGCACCGGGGTCACCGCCTGGCTGATTTTGCTCAGTACCGAGCTCTCCTGCTCCTGATGGCCGAAACTGCCATCGGTACCCAGCGAGTTGAGCACGCTCAGCACGGCGACCACCAGAACTATGGTTTTACCGGCGCCAAAGACGAAGGATTTGAGCTTCTGCCAGGTCTTGATAGCAACGTTGATCGGACGCGGCCACTCGTAATCCGGCATCTCCATCAGCATGGAGTCGCTCTTGCCCGGCAGCAGGGTGCTGCGCAGCAACAGGCCGGTGAGTACCGCCACCAGAATGCCGATGAGGTAGAGACCGAACACCAGGTTCTGGCCGGATTCGGGGAAGAAGGCCACCGCAAACAGGGCGTAAACCGGCAGACGGGCACCGCACGACATGAAGGGAGCCATGGCGGAAGTCATCAGCCGCTCCCGCTCGGAGTTGAGGGTACGGGTCGCCATCACCGAGGGGACGGTACAGCCAAAGCCCATCAACATCGGCACGAACGCCTTGCCCGGCAGGCCGAGGCGGCGCATCAGGGCATCCACCACGAAGGCGGCACGGGCCAGATAGCCGGAGCTCTCCAGCACCGCGAGGAACAGATAGAGGCAGCCAATCACCGGAATAAAGGTGGCCACGGTCTGCAAGCCAACGCCAAAGCCATCAGCCACAATAGCGCCCAGCCACTCGGGTGCATTGACCAGCCCCAGCAGGTGGTGCACCCCATCAACAAACAGGGCACCACCCATGATGTCGAAGAAGTCGATAAAGGCGCTGCCGACGTTGATGGCGAACATGAACATCAGGTACATGGCGAACAGGAAGAAGGGGATGCCAATCCAGCGATTGAGCAGCACCCGATCCAGCCATTCGCTCTGGGCCTCGGTGAGCTTGCCCTTCTGCTGACGAGCCTGTTGTACCCACTGGTGGATATGGCCGTAGCGAATATCGGCCAGTTGCAGGTCGATATCCTGCCCCTGATGAGCACGGGCTACCACATTGTGGGCGGCGGCCTGCTGACCGGGCAGCAGGGTCTCCTGCATCACCTCATCCTCTTCCAGCAGGCGCAGGGCGCGGCCACGGGTAGTGAGGTGGTGCGGGGCGAGCAGGGTCTCCAGCTCCGCCAGATCGTTTTCAAGAGAGTGACCGTAATCGAGCTGCAAGGCTGCTTGCGGCTGACCGATAAACTGCCGGATCTGCTGCTTGAAGGCGGCAACCTGCTTGCTGTTGTGTGCCGAGAGGGCCACCACCGGGCAACCGAGGGATTTGCCGAGCTTGCTCTCGTCGATGACGATGCGGCGCTTTTGCAGGATATCCAGCTTGTTGAGCACCACCACCATGGGCAGGCCCAGTTCGCGCAATTGCAGCGTGAGGTAGAGGGAGCGCTCCAGATTGGCGGCGTCGATGACGTTGAGCAGCAGATCGGGCTGTTGGCCCTGGGCAAAACGGCTGGCGATCTGCTCGTCCAGACTGCTATCCTGACCAGCCAGGCTATAGATGCCGGGCAAATCCATCAGCTTGAAGTGATGCTCACCTGCGCTGAACTCACCCATCTTCTTGTCAACGGTGACACCACTCCAGTTGCCCACTTGCTGGCGGGCACCGGTCAGGGCGTTGAACAGGGAGGTCTTGCCGCTATTAGGGTTACCGACCGTAACTAGGGAATAACTCATACCGGCTCGACCTCAATTTGCTGAGCAAGACTTTTTTGCATGGAGAGACAGATCCCCTGGCACTGGATCTGGAGCGGGTCCCCCAAGGGGGCAGAGCGCAGATAGATCACTTCAGTCTGGGGCAACAGGCCCATCACCATCAGTTTGCGGCGCAGCGGCCGGGCCAGCTGGTTCATGTTCTTGATGCGAGCACTCTGCCCTGGCAATAGCTGTGTGAGGACCATGGCGGTCTCCTGATGTTAAACAAGAATAATTCTCTTTTACTCTGGGCATTATAAGCTGTGTGTTCAAGATTTATTTGCGTAAAATCAAACTCCGTTTAGCTAACCGATAAAGTATTGCCATGAGTCACGACAACAACAGCCGCCTCGTTTACAGCACAGATGGCGGCATGATCAAGGAGCAGAGCGCTCCCCAATCCGCCTCCCCCTTCCCTGCCGATGGCACTGTCCGTATTCGCCGCGAGACCAAGGGGCGCAAGGGTGCCGGGGTGATCACCATTCATGGCGTACCCGCCGATCAGCAAAAATCCCTGGCCACCTTGCTCAAGAAAAAGTGCGGCACCGGGGGGGGGCTCAAAGAGGGGATCATCGAGATCCAGGGGGATAAACGGGACCTGATCAAAACCGAGCTGGAGAAAGCCGGCTTCAGCGTCAAGCTGGTCGGTGGCTGATCCCCTTGTCACTCATGCGGTTTTTCCCTAGAATGCCCGCTCCCATCGAGGGGGAGTAGTCTCGCACGCCGGTTCCATCCATTGTATGAATACCGCGCTGTGACCCTGATCAACATACTTGGTGCCAACTCACCATGGTCAGGGTGATCCATGCCAGTCATGGATTTGACAAGACCTTTGACGGGCCAGTGCCAATACCGGGGACGGATGGCGCAGGCTTGTCTTTGGTTTATAACAATTCCGTCCCCCGGTCATTTTTATGGAAGCCTTGTTAACCTCAACCCTCAGCGTCGCCATTGCCGAAATCGGCGATAAAACCCAGCTGTTGGCGTTGCTGCTCATCTGCCGTTTTCGCAAGCCCTGGCCCATCATCGCCGGCATGCTGGCGGCTACCCTGCTCAACCATGCGGGCGCCGCCTGGATTGGTGAGTTCATCAGCCGCTGGCTCGATCCCAAGATAATGACCTGGCTGGTCGCCATCGCCTTTATCGCCATGGCTATCTGGATTTTGGTGCCGGACAAGATGGATGACGAAGAGAGCCCGCTGGATAAATACGGCCCTTTTATGGCCACCTTCGTGCTCTTCTTTATTGCCGAGATTGGCGACAAGACCCAGATCGCCACCGTATTGCTGGCCGCCAAGTATGACTCTCTGGTGCAGGTCATTACCGGTACCACCCTCGGCATGATGCTGGCCAACGTGCCTGTGGTGCTGATCGGCAAGCTGGGGGCAGACAAGCTGCCGCTCAAGGGGATCCGCATCGCCTGTGCCATCCTCTTCGTCGGCCTCGGGGTGAGCACCCTGATCTTTGCCTGATCGCCTTTTCCGCTGACCAAGCCCTCCACCTCGGAGGGCTTTTTTGTTTGCTGCTTTGTTTGTTACGTAATCCGCTGTCGCAACCACCAGCCACAGAGCCAAGGGGCAGTGCACGGTTGCGGGAGCCTCATGCCATAATGGGGCAAACCTCGTGGAGTCCCCCATGCACAACGTATCAAGAGAGACGCTTCTCGAATGGGTCAAACAAGGACGGCTGGCGCCAGAAAAGCTGGCGGACGCCCTGACCCTTGCCGATCTTCCCCCCTCTCCGGCGCGCTGGCAGTGGCTGTTTGACCGGCTGCTGCTCTGGCTCGGCGCCCTCTGTATCGGGGCTGGCCTCATCTTCTTCGTCGCCTTCAACTGGCAGGAGCTGGGCCGGGTCTCCCGCCTCGCCCTGCTGGAGGCACCGCTGCTCGCCATGCTGCTTCTGCTATGGCGCAAACCGCTGGGGGATTCCCCCCGTCAGGCGCTGCTGCTTGCTGTCGCTCTCAATATCGGCGCCCTGCTGGCACTGGTGGGCCAGACCTACCAGACCGGCGCCGATCCCTGGCAGCTGTTCGCTACCTGGGCGCTGATGCTGGTGCCACTGGCGGTATTTGGCCAAAGCCCCCTGCTCTGGACCTTAAGCTGGCTGCTCGGCCAGCTGGCGCTGGTGCTCTACTGGCTGCTCGGTTTGTTCACGTTTTTCTTTACCTTCGATGAAGAGGGATTGGGCTGGTGCCTTACCCTGCTTAACGCCGCCCTCTGGGGTCTGCTTCTGCTGGCACCGGCCCGCTGGCGCCTGATGCCAAGCTGGCTGGCGGGCCTGGCTGCCGGTCTGGGGGTCACCCTGCTCACCCTGCTGGCGCTGTTTGATGCCGCTTCCGCGCTGGTGTGGCCACTCTGGTTTGGCTGGCTCGCCGCGGCCTATGCCCTCTGGCATCACAGATTTATCGCCGGACTCGCCATGGGGTGCCTCAGCCTGATTGCCGTCATCCTCGCGGCGCTGGGCAAGTGGATGGAGCCCGACATCAACGGCTTCTTGCTGCTGAGCCTGATCGCCATCGGCCTTTCTGTCACCGCTGCCCGCTGGCTGCAACAACAACGGAGGTCTCATGAGTGATCTGACCCTTTGGCAAGCGCTGCAACAGGCCAATCTGGTGGAGGGGGAGATGCCCCGTGACACCCAACCCCACTGGTCGAGCCGTTTTATGCTGGGGCTGGTGGGCTGGATTGCCGCCCTGTTCCTGCTCTTTTTTCTCTTTATGACCTTCGAGCAGCTGACCCGCGAGGCCAACAGCGCCCTGCTGCTGGGGGCCGTGTTGCTGGCGGGCGCCTACGCCCTCAATCGCAGCCAAAGCGGCGATCTCTGGGATCAGTTCGTGCTGGCCCTTACTCTGGCGGCCGATGCCTGGCTGCTCTATGGCCTGCTCGATCAGCAGGATCTCCATCACGCCCTGCTCTGGTTTGGCCTCTGCCTGCTGTCGTTCGCCATCGCCGTGCTGTTCGATCACTGGTTGGTAAGGCTGTTTCACAGCGTGGCGGCGGCCCTGCTGCTCACCCTTGGCCTCGCCTGCCTCGGGCTGCAACTGCTGGCCCTGCCGCTGGTGATGGCGGCCATCACCTTCTGCTGGCTGCGGGCAGATAGGGATCCACAGCGCCACCCGCTCTACCACTCCCTCACGCTGGGGCTGGCCCTCTCGCTGCTGGTGCTGGGCCGTCTGCACCACCCGTTGTGGGACGGTGGCAGCAGCGTGCTGGACGAGCTGGGGATTTCTCGCCTGCCGCTCTGGCTCAATCCGCTGCTGTGCGCCGCCCTGCTGCTGGCGGTGATGGTGAAACTCAAGCTCCCCCTGCTGTTTGGCCTACCAATGGTGCTGATCAGTGCCATCATCCCCGGCATGGGGGCAGGCGCACTGGTGCTGATCCTCGGCTTCCATGCCGGCAGTCTGGGGCTGATGACCCTCTCGGCCTTGCTGTTGCTCGGCTATGGCTCGCTCTATTACTACGATCTGGGGCTCACCCTGATGACCAAATCCTGGCTGCTGCTGGGCTCCGGCATCCTGCTGCTGGGTGCCCGCCAGCTGCTCACTACCTTCGCGGCAAGGAGCGACTCATGAAACCCGTCACCCGACAGCTCGCCCTGTTGCTGAGCGGCCTCGCCATCGTGGCGGGCATCAATGCCACCGTCTGGCGCTATGAGCGCGCCATGAGCAGCGGTGAAGTGGTGCTGCTGCGGCTCGCCCCGGTCGATCCCCGCTCTCTGATGCAGGGGGATTACATGCGGCTCAACTATGAAATTGCCCGCGAGCTGGCCAGCCACGACGCCCGTGCGACTCAAGACAAGGGCAGCGACACCCTGGTGATCCGCCTCGATGCCCATCAGGTGGCCAGTCTGGTGGTCGATGGCAAACCGGATCGGCTCGCCAGCGATGAGCGGCTATTGCTGGTATACCAGAGCGAGCGGCAGTGGCAGATCGGCCCCGATGCCTACTTCTTTGAAGAGGGGACGGGGGAGCAGTACGAAGCGGCCCGCTACGGCGAATTCCGGCTGCAAGCGGATGGCAAGACCCTGCTGGTGGGGCTGCGGGACGAGGCCTACCAGCCCATCGGGCAGATCCGCGCCCGCTGGTAACGACAGTGAGTGGCTATTTACTCTGTTCATGGTCACACTCAAGAGAAGGTTGATCGCTAAGGATGTTCCCAATGAGGATATGGCTGATCTGTCATCTCTTGCTGCTCTGCTGGGCCTCGACGGCCCGAGCGGATCTGGGCAAGCTCGAGTACCTCACCGAAGAGTACCCTCCCTACAACTTCAGCGATCCGCAAGGCCAGCCCACCGGCCTTGCAGTCGATCTGCTGCAGATGATCTGGCAACACAGCGGTGTAGCGCCCCAGCCGGTGCGCATCCTGCCATGGGCGCGAGGTTATTACTTGCTAACCCAAAAGCCCAACGTGGTGCTCTTTGCCACCGCCCGCACCCAGGCGCGGGAGGCTCTCTTCAAGTGGGTCTGTCCCATCGGCTACTCGGAGTACATACTGCTCGGCCGCAAAGCGCAGAACATCACCCTGACCGCCTTCGATCAGATGAGCCAGTACAAGATCAGCGCGGTGCGCTCGGACGCCTCCGAGCAGTTGCTGCTCAACAACGGCATGGATGACAACAACATCATCCCGGCCAACCGCCTGTCGCAGGGGTTAAAGATGTTGCTCTCCGGCCGCGCCGACCTGCTCGCCACCAGCAAGCTGGCGGGATATGACGCCATCCGCAAACTGAAGCTGAGCAGCGACGACTTCAATGTGGCCATGGTGCTGAGCGCCGAGCAGCTCTGTTACGCCTTCAGCCGACAGGTGCCCGACAGCGAGATCACCCTCTTTCAGCAGGGCCTGACCCGCGCCCTCGCCTCGGAGGAGTTTCGCAAATTGCAGGCCAAATACCTGCCGGTGCGCTGAGCGCTCACTCACCCGATGGGCAGCATAAGGCTGCCCATTTTATTGATGAAAGATGCAATAGAGGTGGCTAGCTATTCCCGCCGAAAGCAGTCAAACTGGGCTACATGGTTGATTGCAAAGAATATTTTCCGTGCGAACATGGCATTTACCTCATCTGCTACTGCTCTTGTGGGCCACCTTCGCGCAGGCCGATCCGGGCAAGCTCGAATACCTCAGCGAAATCTCCCCCCCGTTTAATTTCAGCGACCAGCAAGGGATGCCAACCGGGTTGTCGGTGGAGCTGATGCAGCTTATCTGGAAAGCGCGCGGCGTGTCGCCCCAGCCCGTCCGCATTATGCCCTGGGCCCGGGGCTATAACCTGCTGCAACAAAAACCCAATGTGGTGCTGTTTGCCACCGCCCGTACCCCGCAGCGGGAGGCGCTCTTCAAGTGGGCCTGCCCCATCGATCACTCGGAGTTTGTGCTGCTGGGGCGCAAGGCGGATAACATCACCCTCGGCTCGGTGGCCGAGATCAGCCGATACAAGGTGGGCGTGGTGCGCTCTACCGTATCCAAACAGTTGCTGCTCGAACGCGGTATCGATGAGCGCCAGCTGATGCTGGCCAACCGCCTCACCCAGGCGGCCAAAATGCTCACCTCAGGCCGCGCCGATCTGTTTGCGACCAACAAGCTGGTGGGCTATCAAACTCTGCAGCAGCTCGGCTTCAAACCGGATGACTTTCATATTGCCTTCGTGCTGGATACCACACCGCTCTGCTACGCCTTCAGCCGTCAGGTGCCCGACAGCGAGGTCGCCCTCTTTCAGCAGGCGCTGACCCACGTTGTCGCCTCAGCGGATTTCTCGGCCCTGCAAGCCAAATACCTGCCACTGCGCTAACGCCCTGATCGCCGCCGACATAGGGCGCAGGATGGCGGCCGCCACCTGCGCTTTTTTGCCAAACATGCTCCGCCACCTTGGCGAAATCGGCCAGCTTGCTCACACTTGAGCAGATATTCCCTTGATCAGGATGGCAAAAATGAAACCATGGATTGGATTGGCCGGGGCGCTGCTGGCCACCCTCGCACAGGCGAGTCCTGAACTCGGCAAACTGCACTACATCACCGAAGAGTACAAACCCTACAACTACGCCGATGCCAATGGCACCCCGAGCGGCATTGCGGTCGAACTACTGCAACTGGTGTGGCAAAAGACCAACACCCCGCCGCAACCCATCACCCTCATGCCCTGGGCCCGCGGTTACTACCTGCTGACCCAAAAGCCCAATGCGGTGCTCTTCTCCACCGCCCGCACCCAGGCGCGGGATCCCCTGTTCAAGTGGGCCTGCCCCATCGGCTATGCCGAAATCGTGCTGGTGGGGCTGGCCGAGCGCAATATCACCATCACCCGACTCGACGATGCCAAGGCGTTCAATATCGGGGCGGTGCGGGCGGATGTTGGGGAGCAGCTGCTGCTCAACAACGGCTTTGACGAGACCAGGCTGATGGCCGCCAACCAGCTGGCTCAGGCGCTGAAGATGCTCACCACCGGCCAGGTTGATCTGATCTCCACCAACAAGACCACCATAGCGCAGCTGATCGTCGAACAAAAACTCGATCCCGCCCGTTTCAAGGAGCAGTGGGTGCTGAGCTCGGAGCAGTTCTGCTTCGCCTTCAGCCATCCGGTGAGCGACGAGCTGGTCAAAGAGTTCCAGACCGGCTTGACCCAGGTGCTGGCGAGCAGCGAATACCCGCTGCTGCACAGCAAATACTTTCCTACCCCCGCCGCCAAATAGCGGCGCCGCATCGAGCGCCAACAACAAGGGGGCCACCGCGGGCCCCTTCGCTTTTTACCGTTTGCACTCCCCTCTTTTTACCGTTTGCACTCCTCTCGCGGCATCACCCCACCGCCCTGCCACGACCAAGCCCGGCAACCAACAACTAATCGCCAATTAATAAAAGTTTGTGCCAGCGCAAAAAATCACTCTTTTCTGATAGTTAGCTCATCAAAACCATAGATAAGACCACTCTGGCTCCGTAATATGGCGATGGGCGTCTGTTGACCCCTTTTCCGAGATCAATGGTCAACGGCGCAATCTGGTAGCGAGAGTCAGGGGCGGTAGCGACTTTAGCGTAGGGTCGATTAGCGAAGCGTAATCGTCCGCGGTAACCCTCCCCTCTCCCCATGCGGGTGAGGCACATGGCGTCATCGGCAAAGCCTGTTGCTCCGCAATCCAACCCATGTCTAATAGAGGCGGACTTCACTTCGTTCATTGCACCCTGGGGGACGGGCCACTGGCCGGATGGCGATGCCGTTTGGCTCAACGCCCGTCGCCACCGGGCATGCTCAGGGTTATTTGACCCGCATCAGGCGATGGCGGGTGTCACCCAACTCGAACTGGATCACCTGGGATCGCTGCATGGCATCGACCCGCTGCAACATATCGGCGTTGTACTGCTTGCGCCGCATCCACTGCATGGGCTCCTCGAAGCTGCCTTCATTGACGATAAAGGTATCCGTGTAGGTGTCGTTCACGATGCTGACCACCCAGATGCGCTGCTGAAACTCCGAGAGCTCGGCAAAGAGCGCGGCCCCGCGCGTTGCAAGCCAGCGCCCTGCCCGAGTGATGCTGTTTTTACTGTCGACGAGCCGGTTTGCCATAACTGATAAGGGTTGGATAAGAAAACGGTTGGGCATCCTAGCATCCAGGGGGGTGGGACACCAAGCAACCGGAGGGTCGCGCCCTCCCATTCGGGCGAGATGTTGGGGACAATATGCACGTAGGGTGCAATATGCGTGTAGGGTCGATTAGCGAAGCGTAATCGTCCGCGGTAACCATCCCCTCCCCCTGCGGGAGAGGGCTAGGGTGAGGGGGTCGGTAACGTCTTTGCATGGTGGAATATCGCCAGCCTAAATGGCATGGCTTCGCCATGCCAATCAGGAGAGAGGGAAGGTGTCAGCCCTCCGGCAGACCACAAAAAAACCGCAGCCCAAGGGCTGCGGTTTTTTTATTGGCTCAACCTGTTGGCACCAGACGCCAACAAGGCCAACCGGCCTTAGGCACGGCGCCAGCTGGTCTTGCCGGCGCTGTCTTCCAGCACTATGCCCATCTCGGTGAGACGGTTGCGGGCAGCATCCGCCGCGGCCCAGTTTTTGTCGGCACGGGCCTGATTGCGCTCGGCGATCAGGCGCTCGATTTCGGCAACCTCTTCGTCCGCTTCGTCACCCTTCAAGAAAGCCTCGGGGTCTTGCTGCAGGATGCCGAGCACGGCGCCCAGCTCGCGCAGACGGGCGCCCAGCGCGGCGGCGACGGCCATGTCTTCACCCTTCTGGCGGTTGATCTCGCGCACCAGATCGAACAGGGCGGAGTAGGCTTCCGGGGTGTTGAAGTCGTCGTCCATCGCATCAACGAAGCGAGCCACCTGCTCGTCACCACCGGCAGCAGCGGCTACCGGCAGATCGCGCAGGGCGGTATACATCCGCTCCAGCGCAGCGCGGGCTTGCTTCAGGTTATCTTCCGAGTAGTTGAGCTGGCTGCGGTAGTGGCCAGACATCAGGAAGTAACGGACGGTTTCGGCGTCGTAGTGGGCCAGCACATCGCGGATGGTGAAGAAGTTGCCAAGGGATTTGGACATCTTCTCTTTATCCACCATCACCATGCCGCTGTGCATCCAGGTGTTGACGTAGTCGCCACCGTGGGCGCAGCAGGACTGGGCAATCTCGTTCTCGTGGTGGGGGAACTGCAGATCGGAGCCGCCGCCGTGGATGTCGAAGTGGTTGCCAAGGTGCTTGGAGTTCATGGCGGAGCACTCGATGTGCCAGCCAGGACGACCCGGGCCCCAGGGGCTTTCCCAGGTCGGCTCGCCGGGCTTGGACATCTTCCACAGCACGAAGTCGAGCGGGTTGCGCTTGGCATCGACCACGTCAACACGGGCACCGGCTTGCAGCTGCTCCAGATCCTGACCGGAGAGCTTGCCGTAGTCGGCATAGGATTCGACGATAAACATCACGTCGCCGTTATCCGCCACGTAGGCGTGATCCTTGGCCAGCAGGCTCTCCACCAGTTCAATGATCTCTTCGATGTGCTGGGTGGCACGCGGTTCGATATCCGGGCGCACCATGCCGAGGGCGTCGAAGTCGGCGTGCATGTCGCCGATCAGCCGCTCGGTGAGATCGTCACAGGTGACGCGGGTTTCAGCTGCGCGCTTGATGATCTTGTCATCCACGTCGGTGATGTTGCGCACGTAGGTAAGGTCGTAACCGGCGTAACGCAGGTAGCGCGCGACCACATCAAAGGCGACGAAGGTGCGGCCATGGCCGATATGACAGTGATCGTAGATGGTGACGCCACACACATACATGCCCACCTTGCCCGGGTGGATAGGTTTGAATTCTTCTTTTTGACGAGTGAGTGTGTTGTATATCTTCAGCATCTTATAACCACTGCCTGTGAGTAAAATGGTCAGTCATAATACCCCGTTCAGGGGCAGAAAACGAGGCAGAAAAGAGGGCCAACCCCGCCTGCCGCCTATGTTCTGGCCATTGATACGGGCTTTGCAGCACTTTCTGCAACACTATGCCCCAGCCCCTTGATGGGCTAGAATTGCCACCACTTTATGCCATACACCTGCGGGCACTTCGTCGCCCGCATCAAATGAAAGGACATATCATGGTCACTCTGCACACCAATCACGGCGACATCACCCTCACCCTGAATGCTGAAAAAGCCCCGGAAACCGTAGCCAACTTCCTGCAATACTGCCGTGACGGTCACTACGACAACACTATTTTCCATCGCGTTATCGACGGCTTCATGATCCAGGGCGGCGGCTATGCCCCCGGCTTTGAAGAGAAAGACACCCGTGCCTCCATCAAGAACGAAGCGGCAAACGGTCTCTCCAACAAGATCGGCACCATCGCCATGGCCCGCACCATGGAGCCGCACTCTGCCAGCGCCCAGTTCTTCATCAACGTGAACAACAACGACTTCCTCGACTTCAAATCTGCCACCACCCAGGGCTTTGGCTACTGCGTGTTCGGCGAAGTGACCGCCGGTATGGACGTGGTCAACAATATCAAGGGCGTCAAGACCGGTAACTACGGCCGTATGCATCAAGACGTGCCGACCGAAGATGTAGTGATCACCAAGGTGACCCTTGCTGACTGATCTCTGCCGACTCGGCACCGATGAAACTGCGGCCCCGGCCGCAGTTTTTCCATCTGCCTCCCCCAGCGCTAGCCCAAACTGGCGCCGCCTCGACTATCTGGCTCACGGCAATTCGCGCCAGCGTTCGGCCCACGCCCTGCTCACGGCCGGTGTGTGGGACGAGCTTACAGCGCAGTGCGTCGATATGGCGCTGGTGAGCACGCTGGCCATCGGGCTGGATCGGCCGGGCAGCGATCTCGATATTCTCTGCCAGCATCCCGATCCGGCGGTGTTTGCCGCAATGCTTGCGGCACTCCCTAACAAAGAGCGCTGGCAGGCGAGCGACAAGGGCGACAATATCTGGCTGCTGGAGCGCACCTTTTCCTGTCTCGAGCAGAAGAGTGCCGACAGCGGTTGCGATAAGAGCGAGGCCAGCTGGCCGCTGGAGCTCTATGTCACCCCAGCTCCCATCGAGACGCTGAACGGCTGGCGCCACCTCACCCTGATGGCGGCCCTGCTCGAGCGCTTTGGCGATGCCTTCTATCACGAAGTGCTGCGCCTGCGCCTTGAAGAGGGATTGAAAGGGGAAGCGGCCATGTGCCGGTTGCTGGGGCTGGCAGGCGATCCTTATACCGCCCTGCTGACGCAGGAGGGGCGCAATCTGGCCGAGCTGTCATGGCAACCCCCATCCCGTGACGATATTCATACATCCACTGACGCGGCGGCGATGGCGCCCGCAGCGCAATATTCGTCCCCTGTTGTTTCTACTATCTCTGCCACCCCTGTTTGCCCTGTTTCGACCGCGAGCCCGACCCCCACATCATGAGCACCCTCTTTATCAGTGACATTCACCTCTCTGCCCAGCGGCCCGATATGACCGCGGCACTGGTGCGCTTTCTCGAGCACGACGCCCCCGGCGCCGATGCCCTCTATGTGCTGGGGGATCTCTTCGAATTCTGGATTGGCGATGATGACCCCAATCAGCTCCATCAGCAGATGGCCGATGCCTTCTTGGCCCTGAGCCAGCAGAACATGCCCATCTACTTTATCCACGGCAACCGCGACTTTCTGCTGGGCCAGCAGTTTGCCAAGCGCGCGGGCATGACCCTGCTGGGAGATCCTTGCGTGATCGACCTCTATGGGGAACGGGTAGTGCTGAGCCATGGCGATCTGCTCTGTACCCTGGATGAGGGGTATCAGAAGTTTCGCCGCATCACCCAGCTTAAATGGCTGCGCTGGCTCTTTTTGCGGCTGCCGCTCGCCCGCCGTCAGGCCATCGCCTGCAAGATGCGCGGCCAAAGCCAGATGGAAAATGCCCACAAGAGCCAGATCATCATGGATGTGACGCCAGCGGCGGTGGACGACACCCTGCGCGCCCACGACTGCCGGATGATGATCCACGGCCACACCCACAGACCCGCCATCCACGACTTCACCCTTGATGGCCAGCCCGCCCGCCGCATCGTGCTGGGAGACTGGTTCGAGCAAGGCTCGGTGCTGGTCTGCCGCCCCGGCGAGCAGCGGCTGGAAATACGGGCGCTGGCAGAGGCTTGATAGCCCGCCAGTTCTGTTGACCCACCAAGCGCTCAGCCCCCCATCGTTCGCGCCACCCGGGTCACAGCCCATCAGGCGCGAACGAATAAGTGGTGGTTGCTCACAGATCAG
The DNA here is from genome assembly GCF_000819885.1 of Aeromonas fluvialis. GTDB lineage: Bacteria > Pseudomonadota > Gammaproteobacteria > Enterobacterales > Aeromonadaceae > Aeromonas > Aeromonas fluvialis. The sequence goes on along the minus strand of NZ_CDBO01000010.1, from coordinate 4,136 downwards.
CAATGCAAACCTGCTGGCGTGCATCAGGACACAAGGTTGTGTGAACCCCGTCACCTTGCCCCTTGCCAATTGAGAGGATGATGGCGCTCAGGCAGAAACGTCTTTCTCGCCAGCTATTTCAACAAGTTGAGGTTTGTATGCCTGACAGCAATGCGATCGCTCACCCGTTCGATGCCAAGAAGATCAATGTCAACGATCCCTATGAGATGAAGCAGTGGATCAAAATGTTCGAGTGCACCGAAGTCCAACTGAAACGGGCGGTCAAAGCAGTCGGCACCTCAGGCAAGGCGATCAGAAAACACCTCAAGAAGTGAGGGCGCCTCCCCGTCACAGACCAGGCCCCGCTCGCGGGGCTTTTCTCTTTCTGTCATTTATTTAACAACATCTATTTCCGACAAAGCGCCCAGTACGCTGGCGAAACAGGTTGTTGTTTGAAATCACCACATTTCGGAAAAACAAAAAAGGCCACTATTTCTAGTGCCCTTTCGTAACTCTTTGATTTATTCATTCCATAACTGGTGTCGAGGCCGGAATCGAACCGGCACGACGCGAACGTCGAGGGATTTTAAATCGAGCAGCTCCGTTTGAATCTTATAACATGTAATAGCAAGTAGATGGAGCGAGTAACACCGCAAGTTCGCAACAAATCGCACCCTGTCATAGAACATCGCATACCGCTTATCACAGAATTCGCAAAGATACGCCGCCGTGTTGGTCTTGCCCCCGATCTGATAATCTCTGAGCCTTCGCATTTGCAATCGTTTCAGTCGGAGTCCCCCATGGCAGCCTATTCCCCTCCCTTCACCCTGACCCACGCCATGTTGAGCCGGGTGGCGGAGATCGCAGAATTGGTGGGGCAATGGCGCTCGACGCAGAGCTCGCAAGTGCCCATGCTGCGCCGGGAAAACCGGATCCGCACCATCCAGGCATCCCTGGCTATCGAGCACAACACCCTGAGCCTGGATCAAGTCACGGCAGTGATCGACGGCAAACCTGTGTTGGGTCTGCCCCGTGAGATCCAGGAGGTGCGCAATGCGTTTGCCGCTTATGAAGCAATGTCGACTTGGGCACCTACCTCTTCTGAGGATTTGCTCAGGGCCCATGGACGCTTGATGCACGGATTATGCGACGATGCAGGACAATGGCGTAGCAGTGGGGTCGGCATCTATCGGGGTGAGCAATTAGTGCATATGGCTCCCCCCGCGACTCAGGTTCCACGCCTGATGGAACAACTGATGCAATGGTTGGCAGAAACAGAAGCCCATCCCTTGATTGCCTCTTGTGCCTTGCACTACGAGTTGGAGTTTATCCACCCCTTTTCCGATGGAAATGGCCGTATCGGACGCTTGTGGCAAACGGTGATCCTGAGCAGTTGGCAACCAGTGTTGGCCTTCCTGCCGGTGGAAGCGATCATCAAAGAGCGCCAAGAGCACTACTACCACCAATTAAGTCAGGCCGACAGGCTGAGTGACTGCACCGATTTTATTCTGTTTCTGCTAGAGGCGCTGCGAGATGCGTTGACCGAGGCGATTGCCGCGCAACCGGCATCACAGTTCACACGGTTGGAAAAAACGCGGGTAGAAACGCCGGTAGAAATGCGGGTAAAAACGCCGGACGCGGTGTTGGCTATCTTGGTGGCTGAGCCGACCTTGACCCTTAAACAAGTAGCCGAGCGGGTAGGCAGATCGACCAGTACGGTGGAGCGAGCGGCGGCGGCGTTGGTTAAGGCGGGACGATTACGCTTTGTTGGTCCGCGCAAGGGTGGGCATTGGGAAGTGTTGTCATAGGACAGCTTGCTAAGGCCACCGAGTGTGTTACTACAGCCGCCCAGCTTCCGGGTCGCATCAGTAAACATACAACCAGCCAAGTAAACCCAAGCGCAACGAACCCCATTTGCGCACAAAGGGGGTGCTGTAACTCTCTGTTGTGTCTCACTAACACCATAAGGTGTAAGATCTCCATTGGGGATAGAAACTACTGTGTTACTTGCTCCACATTCTTATGGATAGACTCTTACAGGTCAGCTAACCTGTCCGCACCACATCCCCAAAAGACGCATGAAATGGAATTCTCGTCGCTCGCGGTATCTATTCTGGCAACTTCTGGCTTGTTCTTGGGCCCGATTTTCTTATCTGTCGGGATCATCTTGTTAATAAGAAAAAGGCTTCGCTCACATAGGGTCAGCCCGTTGACCGCCGACCTGCTCAGGCCAGCGGGTCACACCCTGCAACAGCAAATCCAAGACCTACAAATAGATCTCTTTTCCCAAATGCTATTCACGCCATTGACCCTGATGATGATCGGGTTCTACCTCTTGTTACAGAGCTATATCGATAAGAGGGCTATGAGCACGACTGTGATGCTGATTTCCGGGATCGTGATGCTGGGTATCTTTATCTATGGCACAACCAAAACTTACAAAATGGCCAACAAGGTTCAGCACCTCAAGCTGGGTTATTCCTGTGAACTGGCAGTTGGTCAGGAGTTGGACCAAATCGTTAGGCCCCCACAGCACCCCTATCGGGTTTACCACGATATCCCGTTTGATGGATTCAATATCGACCATTTGATCATCTGCCCTAACGGGGTCTTTGTCATCGAGACTAAAGGCCGATCCAAACCCATCAACAATGGAGAAAAACAATTCAAGGTGCGGGTCGAAAATGATGCGCTTCACTTCCCAAACCATGTTGAAAAAGCGCCGCTCGAACAGGTCCGCCGTAACGTCACCACAGTGCGTAACTGGCTCAACAGTGCAACTGGGACCGAAGTCCCGGTAGGTGGCGTTCTGGTTCTGCCTGGCTGGTTTGTGGATTTACGCCAGAAGATCACCTTCCCCTACATCGTCAGTTCCGCTGCACTCCCCAAGCAACTCCCCCAATTTAGGGCAGGCTCACTAGAACTGGCTCAGATTCAGGCCATCGCACACCAAGTAGAGCAAAAAGTACGGGACGTCGCCAAGGCAGGCTAACAGGGCTTGATTGCCAACTGATACGCCATCAGTCAGCAAACTTATCCCTCCACCCTTGAATACCCCTCAGTTTGAAGCTCTTGGGGTATAGAGGAATACTGGGGGATTCGCAGCGATGAAATTGAAGTCACCCATTGCAGGTAAAAAGCCAGCGGCGCTATTGTACTAATTCTTTTTTTGCACAAGGAGTGTGCTCGATGTCTATCTCGCCTATGGATCTCGCAACTTATTACGGTGTCGATGACATTCCTGCTGCCCTATCGATAGGCGATAACCTCCATAGTTTGCTCGTAGCCATATTCAGGAATGAGCCTCTGACTTCGCCCCGCTACGACATTCTAGCCAGCTACGATCTCAACGCCTTGAGAGGCTTTATCAACGGCGATATGACTCTCCCTGAGTTCAGACGCCAATCTGCGGTAGAACAGGAGCAGCGCCGTTCTAAATCTCTTTACTATAAGGGACGAAAGATTGTGCATCGCTACCAACCCTCAATCACAAAGCCCTTGGCTGCTCCGCGAGACGACAAAGCTAATATAGAGAAGACCAGTCAAAATCCCACTTGGGATTACCTGCAGCAATTTCGGATCAAAAATGGTCTGGCCGATGGCCAGAATTCTGTGTCCCTCCCCCCGCATGAACTGGCCAGACAATTCTGGGTGGATGATATCACCAGTGCGATCACGGGCGGAGCCAGGTTGTACAGCCTCCTTGTCGCTGCCGGACAAGGCGCGACGATATCAGCAGCAAACAGACAATTTCTCTTGAACAGGGGGTTGAATGCCTTGCTGTGCTTCTTGACCGGCGAACTCTCCCAAGAGCAGTTCGACCAAAAAGGGAAAGCGGAACAGGAGCAACGAAACGAGCTTGCGCAACAGAAACAACGCGAGATCGCCGCTCAGAAGGCCGCAGATGAAGAACGTTTTAAAGCCGAGCAGAAAGCCCGCAGTGTGCGACTTGAGGCTGAGCGGATCCAGCGTGAGAGTGACCCCAAGTACATCGCACGGATGAAGAACCAAGCACTCAGGGATAAGTATGGTGTCACTGGATATGTCGAATCACATCACCTCAAACAGCTCATGGTGTAGTGGTCAAGAAAAATTGGCCACGGTTTTGTGTGCCGCCCAGAACATCCTCTCGGATTCGTTTGGGGGCAGCCCGCCAT
>NZ_CDBO01000009.1 GCF_000819885.1 Aeromonas fluvialis | reverse complement strand
AGGTGCGGAATGTCGGTTTTATTTTCAAGCCATCGCACCTGTCGCCCGCCGCCGGTGAGTCAACGGGCGAGGAGCGCCCTAGCCTATCGGCATCACCAGCGCCGGTTGGTGAGGGTCGCTCAGCCGCTCGGCCAGATAGTCCACCAGCAGCCGTACCTTGGGGGAGAGGTGGCGGTTATGGGGATAGAGGGCCCAGATCCCCTCAGCCGGGGCCCGCAGTTCGGGCAGCAACTCGATCAGCTCGCCTCGGGCCAGATGGTCGCTCACGTAGTAGTCCGGCAGCTGAATGATGCCGATCCCCTTGAGCGCCGCATCCAGCAGGGCGTGGCCGCTGTTGCACTGCAACAGGCCGCGCACCCGCACGCTGTGGGGGCGGCCATCCAGGGTGAAGTGCCACTCGTCGCTGTTGCCCACCAGACAGGTGTGGCGGGTCAGCTCGGAGAGGCTGTTGGGCATGCCGTGGCGAGCGGTGTAAGCCGGTGAGGCGCAAACATAGGGCACCCGCTGCGCCAGCTTGCGCGCCACCAGCGTCGAATCCTTGAGATGACCTAGCCGCAGCGCCAGATCGTAGCCTTCATGCACCAGATCCAGCAGCTGGTTGGTGAGGTTGAGGGTCACCTCCAACTGGGGGAAGCGCACCATAAAGTCATTCACCAGCGGGGCGATGCGGCTCTCGCCGTAGGAGACGGGGGCCGTGATGCGCAGGGCGCCTTGCGGCACGGCCTGATGGCGCCCCACCGCCAGCTCCGCCTCGTAGAGGTTGTTCAGCAGCTGGCGACAGTGGCGATAGTAGATCTCGCCAAGCTCGGTGAGCCGCACCTGACGGGTGGTGCGCAGCAGCAGCTTGGCCTGCAGCCGATCTTCCAGCTGTGCCACCTGACGGCTGACTTGCGCCACCGACACTCCCAGCTTGCGCGCCGCCGGGGTAAAGCCCCCCTGCTCCGCCACGCTGACAAATTCACAGATCCCTTCCCAGCCGAACATTATTACCTGTGTGTAAAAGTGATTTGAGATTTGACCTCATTATCACCAAATCGGCGGGAAACTACACTGAATGTCCGAACTCATCTCTGTTCACCCTGCTCAACAAGAAGGATGTCATTCATGGCACAGGTTCAAAGCATCAAGTGTAAAGCCGCCATCGCCTGGGGCCCGGGTCAGCCCCTCTCCATCGAAGAGATCGAGGTCATGCCGCCACAAACGGGCGAGGTGCGGGTGCGCATCGTCGCCACCGGCGTCTGCCACACCGATGCCTTCACGCTGTCTGGTGAGGATCCGGAAGGGGTCTTCCCCTGCATTCTCGGTCACGAGGGGGGCGGCATCGTCGAATCGGTCGGCGAGGGCGTCACCAGCGTCAAGGTGGGCGATCACGTGATCCCGCTCTACACCCCCGAGTGCGGCGAGTGCAAGTTCTGCAAATCCGGCAAGACCAACCTCTGCCAGAAGATCCGCACCACCCAGGGCAAGGGGCTGATGCCGGACGGTACCACCCGCTTCTCGAAAGATGGCCAGCCCATCTATCACTACATGGGCACCTCCACCTTCAGCGAATACACGGTGCTGCCCGAGATCTCCATCGCCAAGGTGGACCCGGCCGCCCCGCTGGAAGAGGTCTGCCTGCTCGGCTGCGGCGTCACCACCGGCATCGGCGCCGTGATGAACACCGCCAAGGTGAAGGAGGGTGAGAGCGTCGCCATCTTCGGGCTGGGGGGCATCGGCCTCTCGGCGGTGATCGGTGCCCGTCTGGCCAAGGCCGGTCGCATCATCGCCATCGACATCAACGAGAGCAAGTTCGAGCTGGCCCGCAAGCTGGGCGCCACCGACTGCATCAACCCGAACGATTACGACAAACCGATTCAGGAGGTGATCGTCGAGCTGACCGACGGCGGCGTCGACTTCTCCTTCGAGTGCATCGGCAACGTCAAGGTGATGCGTGCGGCGCTGGAGTGCTGCCACAAGGGGTGGGGCGAGTCGGTCATTATCGGCGTGGCCGGAGCGGGTCAGGAGATCAGCACCCGTCCGTTTCAGCTGGTGACCGGTCGGGTCTGGCGCGGCAGCGCCTTCGGCGGGGTACGCGGTCGCAGCGAGCTGCCGAGCTATGTACAGCGCTACATGCAGGGTGAGTTCCGCCTCGATGACTTCATCACCCACACCATGCCGCTGGAACAGATCAACGAGGCGTTCGATTTGATGCACGAAGGCAAGAGCATCCGCACCGTCATCCACTACTGAGCATGATCACCCCGCCCGCCATCGTGGGCGGGGTGCAGGAGTCCTTCGATGAATCTGGAGATTATCAGCAGCAACAAGAGCTTCGGCGGCTGGCACAAGCGCTATCGCCACCACGCCAGCGTGCTCGGCTGCGAGATGAATTTTGCCATCTATCTGCCGCCCCAGGCCCTCACCGGCCAAAAGGTGCCCGTGCTCTACTGGCTCAGCGGCCTCACCTGCACCGATGAGAACTTTATGCAGAAGGCGGGCGCCCAGCGTATCGCCGCCGAGCTTGGCATCGCCCTGGTGGCGCCGGACACCAGCCCCCGCGGCGACGGCGTAGCGGACGATCCCGGTTATGACCTCGGCATGGGGGCAGGCTTTTACGTCAACGCCAGCCAGAGCCCCTGGCAGGCGCACTACCAGATGTATGACTACGTCACCCGCGAACTGCCTGACTTGATAGAGACCCACTTCCCGGTCTCGACCCGCCGCGCCATCAGCGGCCACTCCATGGGCGGTCACGGTGCGCTGATCGCCGCGTTGCGAGAGCCGGGTCGCTACCGCTCAGTCTCGGCATTCAGCCCGATCTGTCACCCGAGCCGCAGCCCCTGGGGCCAGAAGGCGCTCGGCGCCTATCTCGGCAGCAATCCTCTGCTGTGGCAGGAGTGGGATGCCTGCCAGCTGCTGCGCCACCAGCCGGTCACGCCGCTACCAACCTTGGTGGATGTGGGGCTGGATGATCCCTTTCTCGCCGAGCAGTTGCATATCGATGCGCTGGCCGAAGTGGCAGCCAGCAAGGGGTGGCCGCTGGAGCTCAACCGCCACGAGGGTTATGACCACAGCTACTTCTTCGTGGCGAGCTTTATCGAGGCGCACCTGCGCTTTCACGCCCGCCACATCTGATCAAAACAGGCCCGTTGCGGGCCTGTTTCAGTTGGTGTTGTGGTGATCGGACAAGATCAGCCTTGCTGCTCGTGGTAACGGCATACCAGAGCATCAGTGGCAGCAGCCTCCGCATAATACCGGCTTGCCCTGGCCAAGGTCGGCCGATTACCCTTGAGGATTGCGATGGAGGAGGTATTCCGTGAACTACGACGTTTCGTTGTTGGAGATAAAGCTGTTTCTGATGACCACCCGGTTTGGCAGTTTTTCAGATGTGGCGCGTCGGCAGGATATGACCCCCTCGTCCGTCTCGCGCAAGATGGCGCAGTTGGAGGAGAAGGTGGGCTCCAAGCTGCTACACCGCCATACCCGCTCCATCTCCCTCACCGAGGAGGGGGTCGCCTTTGCCAAACAGTGCGCCGAGATCCTCCAGCAGTATGAGCGGGTGGTCGGCCAGATCGAGCAGCGGGCGGACACCCCGAGAGGCACAATCCGGATCAGCGCGCCGGTCGCCTTTGGCCGGCTGCACATCGCCCCCTATCTGACCGAATTGCTGGAGCGCTACCCCCTGCTCAAGGTCGAGTTGCAGCAGACGGATCACTATGTCGATCCGGCGGCCGAGTCGATCGACCTGCTGATCCGCATCGGGATCTCGCAAGACTCCTCCCTGCGGATGAAACAGTTTGGCCAGCAGCACTACGTGATGGCGGCCAGCACCGACTACCTCAATCGCCATGGCGAACCGGCCAGTCCGGATGAGCTGGTGCAGCACAACTGTCTGGTCTTCAAGGGGAGCAATGGCCTGCAACGCTGGTTCATCGGCCAGGAGCAGCTGCAACCCTATGAGGTGAGCGGCACCCTCTACAGCAACAATGCCGATACTCTGGTTGCCGGCGCGATGGCGGGTGCCGGGATTGTAGTGTTCCCCACCTGGCTCATCGGCGAGGAGCTGAAAACCGGACGGCTCAAGCCGATCATGACCCGGTTCACCGTCTCCACCAGCGTGGAGCAGCAGGTGATCAGTGCACTTTATCTGGAGACCGACCAGCTCGCCGCCAAGGTGAGAGTGGTGATCGATTTTCTGGCGGGAAAATATGGCACTCCCTGCTACTGGGATGCCAGACAGATTTAGCCAGACAGCCTGCCGGTCAGCTTGTGCAGCATCGGCAGCAAGACAAAGACGGCGCAGGCCACGATCACGCTGTCGATGAGCAACACCGCGACGGGGGCGGCGGGGTCGAGCTGCCATCTCGCCAGCAGCGGCGCCATCCAGCTCGGAATCAGCAGTGTCAGCGGAAAGATGATGGCCAGCACGTGCAGGTATTCGCCTAGCTGTTTTTTCATAAAGCCTCTGATGTTGTGGCAGCCAAGCCAGTGGCAAGAGTGGTATCCCCTTCACCACTGGCGAGCCGGCTACAGCGTGGTGATGTCCTGGGTGCAGATAAAGTGGGCATCCGTGGCAAAGGCCTCAAACTGCCGGATCACCTGCTGCATCTGCGAACTCTGGATCTCCTGCAGAAATTGCGTCTCCGACTCGATGCGGATCACTTCGAAGTAGTCCCACGGCGACGCACTCTGCTGCCCCAGCATCTTCAGCCCCTTGAACACCTCGAACGAGGTGACGCTGTTGAGCCGGTTCACGGTGGGCAGATCGACCTCCCGTGCCCACGCCAGATAATCCGCCTCGTTCGCCCCCGGTTTGAGATTGAAAAAGACCATCAGGGTTGTTGCCTGTTCACTCATTCACTTGTTCCTGTTGTCGGTTCGCCAGATAGATGCAGAGCAGCGCCGCGGCGACGGCCATCATGGCGGCAAGGCGCCAGTAGTTGAGGGGGATGGGGGCATTGCCCAGCCAACCCATGGTATCGATCACCAGACTCATCACCATCTGGCCCAGAATGGTGGCTACAGTGGCGATGGCGACCCCTACCCGTGGAATGGCCGCGACCATCACCACCATGTAGACAATGCCGAACAGGGCACCGGCCAGCTGCCACTTCGGCACGCTGAGCAGGGTCGCCTGATAGGGCGGCTCAAAGAAGAAGATCAGCAGGCCGGTCACCACTGTGCCCATGGTGAAGGTGAGCAGCGAACTCTGCACCACACCGACCCGCGATCCCAACTGACCATTGATCGCCGCTTGGGCGCTGAGCGCCATGCCGGAGACAATGGCCAACACGATAATCAGCACCATCAGTTTGCTCCCAGATAGGTAAACAGCAGCGCCAGCGCGATGCAGCCAAGTGCCACCAGCCGCAGGGGACGGGTTGCCCGTTTCGGCATGCCAAACCAGCCGAAGTAGTCGATGGCAAAGCTCTTGGTCACCTGCCCCAGCAGGACGCAGATCATCGTCATCGCTACCCCCAGCATGGGGGTCGAGAGAGTGAGCGCCACCACATAGACGGGGCCGAGCAAGCCACCGATCAGCTGCCATTTCGGCACCCCATGCCACCCTGTGGATGTCCCCCGTACCGTGAAGAAACGGATCAGCCAGAGCAGTGCAGCCCCCACGCCGAAGATGCTCAGGGTGGCCCACAGATGGCCCACCTGTTCACCAAGCGGGCCCAGCAGGCCCGCTTCGAAGGAGAGGCCCATGCCGGCCATCACGATGAGCAAAACCGGGAGCGCGTTCATCGTGGATCAAACAGGGCGACGGGTGATTGACGGCTATAGGCCTTGCCCTGCGGATAGGAGACCAGCTCCAGTTGCATGCCCCATGGCGCAAGAAAATAGACCCAGGACTCCCCTGCAGTCGGCCCTTCCGTCATGCAGGTCGGCTCGCCCAGCACGGCGATCCCCTGCTCCTTCAGGTAAGCCACTGCCGCCGCCATGTCGTCCACATAGAAGGCGAGATGATGGCCACCGATATCGGCGTTGTTGGGAGCCTTGAGGTTGCGCTCGATATTGCTGGCGTACTCGAAGATCTCCAGATTGATCCCTTTGGCATTCATCACCGCAATGCGGGTGATCTCGGCGCGGGCATTCACGTTGAGGTGCTCCGCCATCCAGTTGTCACTCGCCACAAAAGGCCCGAACTCATAGGCCAGCTCGAAATCGAAGTGGTCGCGAAAAAAGGCGATAGCCTCTGCCAGATTGGGCACGGTAAAACCGATATGATCCGGCTTTTTCAGTCCTGGAATGGCCATCAGATATCCCCCCGCTCGTGGCGCAATTTGTTGAGCGCCCCCATGGTGGTCGCCCCCTTGTTGAAGCCGGTATAGACGGATGCAAAGACGATCAGCTCTTCAAGCTCCTGCCAGGTCGCCCCCTGCTTGAGAGCCATATCGACATGAGCTGCGAAGGGGTTGCCTTCACCGCTGACGTTGAGGGCCATCTGGTCGATGGCGATGGTGATGAACGCCTTGGTCTTCTGGTCGAGCTGCGGCATGCCCCAGGCTTCACCAGCCACGCGAACCGTCATGTCGCCCCAGGTCGGGTTAATGGATTTGAGCCCGCTGACCAGAGCCTGATCATCGAGCACGGCATTTGCAAAAGGTAATGATGTAGTCATCAGTGACGCCTCAGTAGTAGATAAGTTCGCCGTAGCGGATGAGGCGCATTATTAGGGAGCGGGATGTATTGAAAAACCGGCGGGCCGGAACATCACTTATGCAGGATCTGCACAAATGGCACGGTGAGTTGCGCCATGTTGGAAAAAGCAAAACAGGCCCGTTGCGGGCCTGTTTCAGTTGTGGTGATCGGTTGATATCAGCTGCCCGCTAGGGTCACTCCACCGGAACCTGCGATCTGCTGCTCCACCTTGGGATCGCCCCAGTAGGCGATGTTGCCTGAACCGGCTATGCCGACTTTCAGCGCCTCCTGCGCCCGTACCGCCACATCACCGCTGCCGGCGATATTGACCTCTACCTCGTTGCCGCGCATCTCGCTCCCGAGCACATCGCCAGCACCGGCAATGTTCAGCTCGATGGCCTGCGCCGAACCGCTGCCCAGCTCCAGACTGCCGGTGCCAGCGATATTCCCTTCCAGCCGTTTCAGCTCCAGCTGACTGGCGACGATGTCACCGGTACCAGCCACTGACAGAGCACCAGCTCATCCCCCTTGAAGCCGCTCAGATCGCCGTTGCCGGTCCCGGCCAATGCCAGTTCGTTCAGCACAGGCAAGGTGATGGTCAGCTCCAGCGGCTCGGTAGGCTCGAGCCGGTAACCCTCCTTCACCTCGATCTCCAGCTTGTCGCCGCTCTCGGTCAGCACCAGATAGGGCAGCAGGTTCTCCTGCCCCTTGATCAGGATACCGCGCGGCTCCCCCGCAACCAGATGGAGGGTGGCAGGCACCCCCGCCAGCACCCGGGTCACCCCGTCACCAAGCGCCTGCTGGCGCTCGACCACAGCTCCCGTTCCGGTCACTCTGGTCTGATCCAGCCAGTGACAACCACTGAGCCAGCCATCAACATGACAACCATCATCCATTTCATCGCTACTCTCCTCCTTATGTGTTGGCCATCCATGGCCAATTGTTTTTCATGCTCCGCAAAGCGTGAGCCAAAAATTAACCTAATGATTCAAAAGGAAACAACCATTTCAGAACGGATATGATTGTGGCTGATTGGCGGGTAATCTCGCGGCTCACTATGCTGACAATCCGTGGAATTTTTTGATTGCCGTACCGGTCTGTTGAGCCAATAGTGGTACTTCATGCGTACCAAGCTCTCCATTGCGGTAATGTCATTACCACTGTCTTGTCAGTCCTCACTGCCAAAAGGAATCAGAGCGTGACACAAGCAAGCCCTCACCATGCCACTGCCATCGGTCTGCCTGATCGACCAGCGGCTGGATGCCCGCATCGAGGCCATGGTCGCCATCGGTGTGGATGAGATGAGCTGGGACGATCTGGACGAGACCCACTACGACTGGCCCAAGGTTACCGAGCTGCGCAGCTATCGAGCCAAAGTCCGTACTCTGGTGTGCGACTTTATCCGCCAAATGCCGCTCACTCTGCCCATCGACTGGCAGAGCCCAGCCTGGGTGATCCTGATGGGGATAGAGCACGAGCGCATCCACCTCGAGACCTCCAGCGTGTTGATCCGCCAGTTGCCGCTCGCCTGGGTGCGATCGCAGCCTTATTGGCCCGCCTGTACCGAAGCCCGCCACCGCATTGACCAGGTACCCGCCAACAGCCTGCTGCCGGTGGCTGGCGGCAAGGTGCGCCTGGGCAAGCAGGACGCCACCTACGGCTGGGACAACGAATATGGCGAGCGCCATATCGAGCTGACCCCGTTTCAGGCCAGCCGCATGCTGGTGAGCAATGCCGAGTACCTCGCCTTCGTCCAGGCGGGCGGCTACGGCCAGCAGCAGTGGTGGGATGAAGAGGGGTGGAGCTGGTGCCAGTACGCCAAAGCGCAGATGCCCACCTTCTGGGTGGGTGATCCCACCGAGCCCGGGCAATTGCAGCTGCGGCTGATGACCGAGCAGGTCACCATGCCTTGGGACTGGCCGGTGGAGGTAAACCAGCTGGAGGCGGCCGCCTTCTGCCGCTGGAAGGCGGCCCAGACCGGACTCCCCATCCAGCTGCCGAGCGAGGCGGAATGGATGCAGTTGCGCGAGCAGCTACCCGGCGATCAGCCGGACTGGACACAGGCCCCCGGCAATATCAATCTGGCCCGCTTTGCCTCCTCCTGTTCGGTGGATGCCTGCCCGCAAGGGGCGTTCTTCGATCTGGTGGGCAATGTCTGGCAGTGGACCAGCACCGCCATCGATGGCTTCGACGGCTTTCGGATCCATCCACTCTACGACGACTTCTCCACCCCCACCTTTGATGGCAAGCACACCCTCATCAAGGGCGGCAGCTGGATCAGCACCGGCAACGAGGCGCTCAAATCATCCCGTTACGCCTTCCGGCGTCACTTCTTCCAGCATGCGGGTTTCCGCTATCTGGTCTCCCGTTATCAGGAACCCGTTATCGTGAATCCCTATGAAACCGACACGCTCGTCGCTCAGTACCTCGACTTCCAGTACGGCCCGAGCCACTTCGGGGTAGCCAACTACGCCAAGACGCTTGCTGATCTTGCTGGCGAGCTGTGCAGCAACCACCAGCGGGCGCTGGATATTGGCTGCGCCACCGGCCGCGCCAGCTTCGAACTGGCTCGCCACTTCCAGCATGTGGACGGGGTGGACTACTCGGCCCGCTTTATCGATGTGGCACTGGCCCTCGCCAGCCAGGAGAGCTTCCGCTACGCCATTCCGCTGGAGGGTGAACTGGTGGAGTATTGCGAGGCGCGCCTGTCGAGCCACGGGCTGGGGGCGAGTCAGGCTGAGCGCATCCACTTTAGTCAGGGGGATGCCTGCAACCTCAAACCCAAGTACGACCACTACGATCTGGTGCTCGCCGCCAACCTGATCGACCGGCTACGCGAACCTGCCCGCTTCTTGCGCGACATTGCCCCGCGACTGCGCAGCGGTGGCCTGCTGGTGCTCACCAGCCCCTACACCTGGCTGGCGGAATATACCCCGCCCGCCAACTGGCTCGGCGGCATTCGTGAAAACGGCGAAGCGCTCACCACCTATCAGGCGCTGCAACGGCTGCTGGCGGCGGAGTTTGAGGAGCACTGCCCGCCCCGGGATGTGCCCTTCGTCATCCGCGAGACCGCCCGCAAATACCAGCACACGGTGGCGCAGCTGACCGTCTGGCGCAAACGCTAGCACGCCGCTCGGCATGCAGATGAGAAGAGGGAGGCCAACGGGCCTCCCTCTTGTTATGGCAGTCAAAACGGCGCGAGCATCAATCTCCCTGCTCGTGATAGCGACGGGCCACATCAGCTGGATCTGGTGGAAGATCATCAGCGGCAGCACCATCACCCCGACGCTGGCGGCGGGGAACATGACGTTGGCCATCGGCACCCCGTTGGCGAGACTCTTCTTGGAGCCGCAGAAGACGATGGTGATCTCGTCCGCCTTGTCAAAGCCGAGGCGACGGCTGACCCAGACGTTCCAGCAGAGCACCAGCGCCAGCAAGACGCAGCTCAGCAACACGATACTGGCCAGATCGTACCAACTTACTTGACGCCAAATCCCCTGCACCACCGCCTCGCTGAAGGCGACATAGACCACCAGCAGGATGGAGCTCTGATCCAGTTTGCCGATCATCGGGTCGATGGCTATCGACCCAGCCGCTGATCAAAAACCCTGATATCACCCTTGCGCAGTTGGTCGGTGAGCTGAGCGACCCACAGTATCTGGAGCAAGCTCTTGCCGTCGCAGGAGACGAACTGGGCCAAAGCCAGGCCGATACCATGTTGAGCCAGCTCAGCCAGAAGCTGATGCGGATACTGCGCAAGGCTGAGGGCAAGGCGGATCCGCTATCCGCCCTTAAAGCAGAAGCTGGCTGAATTGGGGGAAGAGTGGGGGTGGCGCCTGACAAACTGCACCAGCACCTCCATCAGCTTGGGCCCACACAGGCCAGCGCCTTCTTGCGCCAGCAGGTCAACAGCAATGCGGCGCTGATGGCGGTGGTCAATACCCCGCGCAATCTCACCCGGATCCAGCTTAAAGAGGTCAAGTTGCTGCTCGACAACGCCGGTTTCAAAGAGGCCAATCTGCAGAGCGCCTGGCCAAGCAGCTGGTGCACGAGGTGATCATCGAGCGCGACTTTATCAACGAGCGCTTCGCCGATGATGGCGGCGCCAAGAGGCTCGACGGTCTGCTCGGCAAGCAACTGGATCAGCTTGGCGATGCACTCTGGCAAGCCGCCTGATAAGCTGCTGTGACTAGCCGCCTTCGATAGAGACAGGTATAGAAAAGGGTCCTTTTTATCTATCTTGGTCGATATACATATAGAAAATTAAATTTTCTATACATACAATCGCCGCCATATATAGAACAGGGGACTTTCTATGCCTATCACCCCACTACCACTGGCCAATATCGCCGAGCTGGAGAGCCGCGCCGTGCTTAAGAAGAGCGCCGAAGCTCACCGCTATCTGGCCGAGCTCAAGGGAGTGGCCGCCAGCATCCCCAACGAAGGGATCCTCATCAACACCCTGTCACTGCAAGAGGCAAAGAACAGCTCTGAGATCGAGAACATCATCACCACCCACGATGATCTCTATCGCGCCAACCTGTTTGAAGAGGCGGTCAATCCCGCCACCAAAGAGGTGCAGGACTATGCCGCGGCTCTCAAGCAGGGTTTTGCCACTGTACGTCGTCAGCAGCTGATCCGGCTGGCCGACATTCTGGCAGTGCAGCAGTTTCTGGAGAAAAACCGCGCAGGCCTGCGCCGTCTGCCCGGCACCGATCTCAAGAATGCCCGTACCGGCGAGGTGATCTACACCCCGCCCCAACACGGTGACGAGATTGCAGCCCTGATGGACAATCTGGTGCGCTATATCAATGACGACGAGCTGTGCGATGCCGATCCGCTGGTCAAGATGGCCATCATCCACCACCAGTTCGAGAGCATTCACCCCTTCTATGACGGCAATGGCCGCACCGGCCGCATCCTCAACCTGCTCTATCTGGTGGCTCAGGGGCTGCTCAATCTGCCAGTACTCTATCTCAGCCGCCACTTTATCCACGACAAGGGGCGCTACTACCGCGAGCTGCAAGCGGTGCGCGACAGCGGTGACTGGGAGCCCTGGCTGCTCTACATGCTCGATGCTGTGATCGACACGGCCCAGAGCACCATAGCGCTTATCACCGGCATCAAGGAGCTGATGGCCAGCTACAAGCAGGGCATTCGCGACCGATTGCCCAAGATCTACAGCCAGGATCTGCTCAATAACCTCTTCAACCACCCCTACACCAAGATCGACTTTGTCATGAGCGATCTCGGGGTGACCCGCATTACCGCCACCCGCTATCTGGATCTGCTGGTGGAGCAGGGATTCTTGCAAAAACAGAAGATTGGTCGCGGCAATTACTATATCAACCAACCCCTGTGCGCCCTGCTGGCGGCTCACAGCTAATAACCGGAATTCCCATGCGCAATAACGATATTGTTCAAAAACTGTGGAACCTCTGCGACGTCCTGCGTGACGATGGCATCAACTACTCCGACTATGTCACCGAGCTGGTGCTGCTGCTCTTTATCAAGATGGTGCACGAGAACGAAGAGGCGGGCATCCTGGCCGCCCACACCCTGCCCGAATCGTGCCGCTGGCCCGAGCTCGCCAACCGCTCTGGCATCAACCTGCTCAACCACTATCGCCAGATGCTGGTAGATCTCTCCAAAGACCACGACCCCCTGATCGCTGCCATCTATGCCGATGCCCAGGTTATTCGCCACCACAAATCGCTTAAAACGCTGGGCAATGTAGGCGGCGCCTGTCGATGGCCTTGATAGTGTGCCAGTGCAGCCCGGTGAGGCGACTGATATGACTTAGCGGTAGCATCTGCAGCAAGGTCTCGACCCACGTTCGCAACCTCTGGGTCAGGCGTGATGAGGGTGCGAGCCAGTCGATGTGCTCAGTACACGACCACAGTTCATGCAGTCCACGCGGCGGACAGGCACCTGTAATTGGACACGCTGATCGAGCAGATCGCGATCCCGTATAAGACGGATATGGCGATCATGGTTCAGGGGGCTTGGCTCAAGACAGCGACCGCAGCGTGGAAGCTCAGTTGTGAGAGGCTCTAGCGTGAGCGTGAGGGTGTTGTTGGTATCTTGGGTGGCTGGCTACGACAGCGTAGCCTGGCCAAAAAGCGGCAAGATCGATAGGGTGCATTGTGGCGGCAGGGCTAAGGGGTTGGTGTGTTTGGCGACTGCCAATTTACCTGAGTCCCTGACTGTCAATCCTCTCTTTCCCGCGATAATGCGAAGAACCAGTTATATTGGCTGACGGCAGCCGCTAACATCGGTTTAAAAGGGCCACCGTTCGGTGGCCCATCGGTGGAGTCTGATCCTGACTCCGGCACTCTAGATTGTGGCAATCTCGCTATGGGTCTTGTCTATGGTACCCTCCTTGCGCGCCAGGCGCTTACTCAGATATGCCAGTGCTGATGCCGCAAAGCCTTGAAACTGTGTTGAGGCAGCAAGGCCGCGTGCTTGGGGTACTCACTAATGAAATGTTCTATTCCCTCCATCAGTTGTGCACGTAATGATATCACGGGCTCATGCCAGGCTTGCAGGCATAGATGGCCGGGGATCAGCTGCTCCTGATAATTTTCCAGCAGCTGTTCTGGCCACGGTTCAATACCGGAATTGCGTTGCAGCAAATAGTGGGCGGCGGGTTCACGGGCATAAATGAACTGAATTTGGGCCAGCTCGCGTTGGCATAGCGTTTGACTGTTGATGTGACAGGTCAAATATTTTCCCGTTTTCAGATCCAGAAAGTGACCGCGTTGCCGGCAGGGAACGATGCGATACCAAGGCAGGGGCGAGGAGAGAGAATACCCCTCAAGCTCCTGTTCCAGCCAGTGGCGACACTCGGGTGTCTGCACCTCGTCGAGCATCAACTCGAGCTGTGTCAACAAGGCTCTGGATGGTTTGATGGCCAGTTTCGCACTCATCGCCTGCAATCCTCCCTCTGCATGCAATCCCGTCCAACAGTATGAACCCGGATCGGGCGGAGGGGTAAGGAATCTAATGATTAAAAGTGGATTAGCAGCGTGGTTTTTATGCACTAACTTGGTTCAACCCACCAGATAGGTACCGGTGCCGAAGGCGATGTGGGTGCCCTCTTCGTTGTGCAACTCCATCCGGGCGACGGCTACCTTGCTGCCAGCCCGGATGATGTGGGCGGTGGCGATAAACTCGTTGCCTCGCCCCGGGCGCAGGTAGTCCACCCGCAGATCGATGGTGCCGAGGCGGGCGAAGCGCTCCTTGAGGTAGCTGGGGGAAAACTCCTCCAGCTCGTCGATACAGGAGGCTGCGACGATCATGCCGCCCGCTACATCCAGCAGTGTGGCGGTGACGCCGCCGTGCAGGATGTTATGGAAAGGGTTGCCGATCAGCTTCTCGTCCATCTTGATACGCAATTCGACCTTGTCGAAGTCGTAGTGGGTCACCTGCATGCCGATCAGCTTGTTGAAGGGCATCTTCTCGGCAAACAGGTTGGCAATGCCACTGAGCGCCATCTTCTTGAGCATCTGTTTCATTCTCTGATCCCAATCCTTGTCATCAAAGTCGAGTAAAAACTCCAGCCAGTCTGCAACAGTTCCTTAACAGTCGCAATGGCAGGTTTATTGTGGGCTGCGGCTGCTTTAGAATGGCGACCCCAAAGGAGAGCCCATGACCGCGATTGCCGAAACCCTGCCAGATCCTCAGCCAGAGAGTCCGCTTGCCCTGTTGCAGGCGGTCTTCGGCTACCAGCAGTTTCGGCCGGGTCAGCTCGAGATTATCGAGCAGATCGTGGCGGGGCGCGATGCGCTGGTGCTCAAGCCCACCGGTGGCGGCAAGTCGCTCTGCTATCAGATCCCGGCGCTGCTGCGGCCCGGGCTTGGAGTGGTGGTTTCTCCCCTCATTTCACTGATGAAGGATCAGGTAGACAGTCTGCGTGCCAACGGCGTGGCGGCGGTCTATATCAACTCGGCCCTGAGCCGGGAGGAGATGATCCAGAACTTTGCCGCCATGCGTCGCGGCGAGATCAAGCTGCTCTATGTCTCCCCCGAACGATTGCTGCAGCACGAGTTTATGGACCGGCTGGCTGAGCTGCCGCTCGGGCTGTTCGCCATCGACGAGGCCCACTGCGTCTCCCAGTGGGGTCACGATTTTCGACCGGAGTATGCCGCGCTCGGGCGGCTCAAGCAGTGGTTCCCCCAGGTGCCCGTGGTGGCGCTCACCGCGACCGCCGACGAGGCGACCCGCAGCGACATGCTGCACCGGCTTGAGCTGAACGATCCCTTCATCCACACCGCCAGCTTCGATCGCCCCAATATCCGCTACAGCCTGGTGGAGAAGTTCAAGGCGGCCGAACAGCTGTTGCGCTACGTGCAGAGCCAGAAGGGCAATTGCGGGATTGTTTACTGCTCCAGTCGTAATCGGGTGGAGGAGGTGGCCGAGCGACTGTCCCGCCACGGCTGCAAGGCGGCGCCCTATCATGCGGGGCTGCCGCTCGAGCAGCGCCAGCAGACCCAGGATGCCTTCCTCAAGGATGACATCGAGATCGTGGTGGCGACGGTGGCGTTTGGCATGGGCATCGACAAGCCCAACGTGCGCTTCGTGGTGCACTACGACATCCCCAAGAACATCGAGTCCTACTATCAGGAGACCGGCCGCGCTGGGCGTGATAGCACCCCCGCCGAGGCCCTCTTGCTCTATGATCCCGCCGATATCGGCCGGGTGCGGCGACTGCTCGACAACATCGAGAATCCCCAGCAGTTGCAGGTGGAGCAGTACAAGCTCAACGTGATGGCGGCCTTTGCCGAGGCGCAGACCTGCCGCCGTCAGGTGCTGCTCAATTACTTTGGCGAGTACAACGACAAGCCCTGCGGCAACTGCGATATCTGTCTCGATCCGCCCAAGAGCTATGACGGCACTGAAGATGCCCAGAAGGCGCTCTCCTGCGTCTGGCGGGTGGGGCAGAATTTCGGGGTGGGTTATGTGGTGGAGGTGCTGCGCGGCTCGCTCAACCAGCGCATCAAGGATCACGGCCACGACAAGCTCTCGACCTACGGCATCGGCAAGGATCAGAGCCATGAATACTGGATGAGCGTGATCCGCCAGCTGATCCACAAGGGGCTGCTGACCCAGAACATCACTCGCAATCTGGTGCTGCAGCTGACTGAAGCGGCCCGCCCCGTGCTGCGTGGCGAGGTGAAGCTGGAGCTGGCGGTGCCCCGCTTGCAACCCATCTCCAGCCGCAAGGAAAAGCGCAATGGTCTGCTCGACAACGCCAACTACGACAAACGGCTGTTCAAGGAGTTGCGCGGCCTGCGCAAGCAGATTGCCGAGGACGAAGAGGTGCCGCCCTACGTGGTGTTCAACGATGCGACCCTGGTGGAGATGGCTCAGCTGATGCCGATGACTGAAGACGAAATGCTGGCCATCAATGGTGTCGGCCACCGCAAACTGGAGCGTTTCGGCGAAGCCTTTATGGACCTGATCATCAACTACTGCCGCCGCTAGGGTCGATTGGCGAAGCATCATCGACCCGGCAGATTCAGACCGGCACATCAGGGGGAAGGCGCCCGCTAGTCGGGCGCGCCAGGTTATTTGAGGCTGGCGTAATAGGCCGCCAGATTCTCCATGTCGGTATCGGTGAGCGGCGCCATAAAGGGCATCATTAGGGGCTCCTTGCGACTGCCATCCTTGAACGCTTTCAACTGTTTCACCAGATAGGCGGCATTCTGACCCGCCAGATGGGGATAGTTGGGGATCATCGCCTTGCCTTCCACGCCGTGACAGGCGGCACAGACCGCCGCCTTGGCTTTGCCGGCTTCAATATCGGCAGCCTTGGCCTGATGACCCCACGCCAGTGTCAGCAAGGGCAGGGCATATACCCATTTTTGCATCTTCTTCTCCTTGAATTGAAAAATGATGGTCGCCAGTGAGCGCAAGCATGGCTGACGGCAGTATAAAGAGTGACGCGAGCATACGCAGGGACGAATGGCACAACCATGAAGTTGATCAACACTTTTGCGACCGAGTTGCCCTGGGCCTGTGAACCCGTGGTCCCCCAGCCGCTGCACCAGCCCCGGTTGCTTCATCTCAACCGGGCTTTGCTGGATGAGTTGGGGCTGGGAGGCGTCAGCGAGGCAGACTGGATCGCCTGTTGTGGCGAGGGAAAAGTGCTGCCAGGCATGCAGCCGGTAGCGCAGGTTTATGCCGGCCACCAGTTTGGCGGCTACAGCCCCCGGCTTGGAGATGGCCGAGCCCTGCTGCTGGGTGAGCAGCAGGCACCGGATGGTCAGCGTTGGGATCTCCACCTCAAGGGTGCAGGCAAGACCCCGTTTTCCCGTTTTGGTGATGGCCGCGCCGTGCTGCGCTCCAGCATTCGTGAGTATCTGGCCTCCGAGGCGCTCCATGCCCTCGGTATTCCGACCACCCGGGCGCTGGTGCTGGTGGGGAGTCAGGAGCCCGTTTACCGCGAGCAGGTGGAGACAGGCGCGACCGTACTGCGTACCGCCTCCAGCCATCTGCGCTTTGGTCATATCGAATATTTCGCCTGGAGCGGGCAGGGGGAGAAGATCCCGCCGCTCATCGATTATCTGCTGCGCCACCACTTCCCCGAACTGGAGAGTGGTGCCGAACTGTTTGCCGAGGTAGTGCGTCGCACCGCGCGGCTGATTGCCAAATGGCAGGCGGCGGGCTTCTGTCACGGGGTGATGAACACCGACAACATGTCGCTGCTCGGGCTGACGCTGGATTACGGCCCCTACGGCTTTATCGATGCCTACATGCCCGATTTTGTCTGCAACCACTCGGATCCGGCGGGTCGTTACGCGCTGGATCAGCAGCCTGCGGTCGGTTACTGGAATCTGCAAAAGCTGGCGCAGGCGCTGGCTGGCCATGTGGACGGTGATGCACTGGCAGCGGCGTTGGCCCAGTACGAACAGCAGCTGATGTTGCACTACTCCGAGCTGATGCGGGCCAAACTCGGGCTGGCAGTGTGGGAGGAGGATGACCCAGCGTTGTTCCGCGAGTTGTTCCGGTTGCTGGCGGCGCACAAGGTGGACTATCACCTCTTCTTGCGCCAGATGGGGGAATTGACCGCTCAGGGCGATTGGCCCGCCAGCCTGTTGGCCCTGCTGCCAGATCCTGCCGCCTGGCAAGGGTGGCTTGAAGCCTATCGGGCGCGCCTAATCCGGGAGGGGAGCGAGGACGCTACCCGCAAGGCGAAGATGGATGCAGTCAATCCCAAGTATGTGTTGCGTAATGCGCTGGCCCAACAGGTGATCGAGGCTGCCGAGCGAGGCAACATGGCGCCGTTCGAGCGTCTGTTTGCGGCCTTGCAGCACCCCTATGATGAACAATCCGAATATGAGGATCTCGCCACGCCGGTTGCCGCTTGGTATTGCGGTGGCGAGCTGTCGTGCAGCAGTTGAGAGGCAAGAGATGAACTGGCGAATGACACAGACAGATACGGAGGCCGGCGTGGTGATGCTGGCGTGTGATGGGCTTGAGTGGGACAACTTTCCCGCCCGTGCCGAGTCGTTGCTGGCCGCGTGGGAGCTGATTGTGATCGAACGGGAATGGGGGGCAGACCGTCACAGCTGGTTGCTGGAATTTGAAGGCAGTCGGTTGCGACTCGAGTATGAACACTACAGCGGTTGCTGGCTGACCGCAGTTCACCCGGCCGATCAGGAGGTGCTGTTCTGGCTTGCTGAACAGCATAAAGATTGAACTATCGGTTTTGGGGCGTATAATGTCGCCCCTCGATTATCGCCAATGGTGGCGATATGGGTTCCCTAACCCCATTAACCAAAAAGGTCACAATATGAATCTGACCCCTGCTCAGCACCAGACGGCGCTGGTGCGCCTGTCGTTGTTCCACATCCTGATCATTGCCAGCAGCAACTATCTGGTGCAGTTGCCGATCACCATCTTCGGCTTTCACACTACCTGGGGTGCCTTTAGCTTCCCGTTTATCTTCCTGGCTACCGATCTGACGGTGCGGATCTTCGGTGCCGGTCTGGCGCGCAAGATTATCCAGACCGTGATGCTGCCTGCGCTGGCGGTCTCCTATGCGCTCTCCGTGCTCTTCTTCGAAGGGAGCTTCCAGGGCGTTGGTCATCTGGCCGAGTTCAACCTGTTCGTGGCGCGTATCGCGCTGGCCAGCTTTATGGCCTATCTGGTAGGGCAGTTCATGGATGTGGTGGTATTCAACCGGCTGCGTCTACTCAAGCAATGGTGGATTGCGCCAGCGGCCTCCACCCTGTTCGGTAATCTGGTCGATACCATCGCTTTCTTCAGTGTGGCCTTCTGGCGCACCACAGATCCTTTCATGGCAGAGCACTGGGTCGAGATCGCAACCGTCGATTACGTATTCAAGTTGCTGATAAGCCTTGGTTTGTTCGTGCCGCTCTACGGCGTTTTGCTGCGTTACCTCAGCCGCAAGCTGGTGGGCGAGGCCGGATTATCCAGCCTGCAAACGGCCACCCGGCAAGCTTGACGAGATTGACCACCCTTCACGGTGGTCAATTTTTTTGCACTTTCTGCAAATAGCGCTTGCCTAGCTAGATGAGAATGATTATTGTTAACTTGTTTTCCGGGAAAGACTTCATTCGTTCCAACGTGATGGACTTCTTGTGAAGGCACGACATTGCTCACATTGCTTCCAGTTAAGGGCCAGTTTATCTGGCCCTCTTTTTTTGTCATTTTTCAGCAAGTTGCAGGCATAAAAAACGGGAGCCAAGGCTCCCGTCGTCACGCTGTCTGTGGCTTACTCGATATCGAGTGCCTCGGGGGAGAGGATCACCCCAGTGGTATCAGCGTAGAGGTGGTCATCAGGCAGGAAGGTCACGCCACCGAAGTTGACCGGCAGATCGGTCTCCCCTACATCCTTGCTGTCGGCACCGACCGGAATGGCTGCCAGTGCCTGAATGCCGATATCCAGATCTTCCAGAATATCGACTTCGCGGACGCAGCCGTAGCAGACAATCCCTTCCCAATCGTTCTCGGCCGCCGTGGTGGCGATGTCGCTGTCGATCAGGGCGCGGCGCATGGAGCCACCGCCATCGATCAGCAAGACGCGTCCCAGTCCGTTCTCTTTGACGAGTTCACGGATCAGACCATTCGATTCGAAGCATTTGACGGTGGTGATGACGCCGCCGAAAGAGGCGCGGCCGCCGAAGGAGCAGAGCATGGGTTCAAGCACATCCACCATGTCCTGATAGATGTCGCACAGTTCAGAAGTGTTGTATTCCATAGTGTCAAATCCACGGCTGGAAACAGGTGCAACCAGTATAAGGAGTGGGTGTGGCATTTCAATGAATATTCCTTGCACAGATCACCTGTCGCCGCTTTTCTGCATAAGCTCAATGCAGTTCACTGCCAGTTTGCGAGAGGTCCATCGTGCTTATCCGTCATAAGTTGATCCTGAATACCGTGCTGGTTGCCGTTGCCATGCTGGTACTGAGCTGCTTGTTTATCTACTCCAGCCAGGTGCACCGTCACCTGACCGAAGCTCAGCGTAATATCGACCAGCTGGAGATCGCCATGCTCAACCTGCGGCGGGCCGAAAAGGATTTTCTGATCCGCAAGGAGATGACCTTCGTCGAGCGCTTCAATCAGGGGCTGTCTGACTTTCACCAGCACAACCGGGAGCTGGTGACCGATGATAATCTGGCGGCCGTCGAGGGGGAGCTGACCAGACTGGATCAGCAAATCCGCGGCTATGGCAAGGCCTTCAACGATCTGGTAGCCCAGCAGCAGAAGATTGGTCTGGGGCCGGAGGAGGGGCTCTATGGCAAGCTGCGGGCGGCGGTGCATGAGGTGGAGAATGGGCTCAAGCAGCTGGATCAGCAGGGGTTGCTCATCACCATGTTGCAGTTGAGGCGGGTGGAGAAAGACTTCATGCTGCGCGCCGATATCCAGTATCTGGAGCGTTTCGAGACCTTGCACAAGAGTTTTCAGGATAGCCTTGCCACTTTGCCGGAGGCGGATCGTGGCAAGCTGGAGCAGGCCAGCAAGCAGTACCGGCAGGACTTTGTGGCGCTGGTGCAGGGGATGCAGGTACTGGGGCTGAAAGAGGATGAAGGGCTGCGCAACCAGATGCGGGATCTGGTGCATCAGACCGAACAGGGGTTTGCAGCCGTCGATCAGCACATTGTCGATGAGCTGGAGCGGCAGAGCGCTCGCCTCAACAGCCTGATGCTGGTCTGTGGCGGGGTGATTGTGGTGCTGATCGGCATCATGAGCGTGTTGCTGGGGCGCAGTATCGACCGTCCCATTACTCAGGTGAATGAAACAGTCAACCGCATTCGTCAGGATAATGACCTGCGTCTGAAGATAGAGTTGCAAGGCGCTGATGAAATGTCCCAGCTGGCTGGCAATCTCGACGTGATGCTGGGCGGGTTCCGCAACCTGATTGGCGATGTGAAGCAGAGCGTGCACACCCTGACCGAGGCGGCGGATCACCTTTCGACCAACGTCAAACGCACCAGTGAAGGGGCGGCGCGCCAGCTGCAGGAGACCGACATGGTGGCGACCGCTTCCACCGAGATGGGCTCCACCATCGAAGAGATCGCCCGCAACACCGAGCAGGCGGCCAACAATGCGCAGGCGACCAACAACAAGGCGATGGAGGGGCGGGCTGCGGTCGAGAATACTGTCGAGCAGATCCGCTCGCTGGCGGGCAATCTGGAGAGCTCATCCCGCGAGGTGAGCCAGTTGCAAAAAGAGAGCGAGACCATCGGTTCGGTGCTCGATGTGATCCGTGGTATTGCCGAGCAGACCAACCTGCTGGCCCTCAACGCGGCCATCGAAGCGGCCCGGGCAGGGGATCAGGGTCGCGGCTTTGCGGTGGTGGCCGATGAGGTGCGCAATCTGGCCATTCGTACCCAGAAATCGACCCAGGAGATCGCCGGCATCATCGACTCCCTGCAGAAACAGACCGGCAGCATCGTCGAGGTGATGGCAACCTGTCGCGAGCAGGGCAACCGCAGCTCGGATCAGGCCAGTACCGCAGGGGCGTTGCTGGGGCAGATCACCCAGGATGTGACCCACATCATGGACATGAGTACCCAGATAGCAGCGGCCATCGAGCAGCAGAGCCTGGTGGCCAACGAGGTGAACCGCAACGTCAACAACATCCGTGACATCGCCCAGGAGTCGAGCTCCATGGCCGAAGAGAATGCCAAGTCCAGCGATGGACTCAATAAACAGGCTCAGCTATTGAATCAGGCGGTTGCGAAGTACCGAGTCTAGTGACCGGGCGAAGATCCTTGCGAGGTTTTTGCACCAGAGTGGCAATGATTTGATCGTAAGGGCTGTTATTGGGCGAATTCGCTCATATAATCGCCGCCACTATGATGATTCGGAAGGATTCGATGGCAAAGTTGCTGGTGGCTGTATTCGGGCTGATCTGTTCCTGTCTGGCGTTGGCAGGACCGGTCCCCCAGGCCACCCCACTCAAGCCGGGCATGGAGCCGCTCCTCAGCTGGTACAACGGGGCATTCTCGAGCCGGGAGCAGGCCAGTTACGACAGCCGCTTTACCAGTGCCGAGCTGCGCTTGATGGAGATCTGGCCCGGCTATCTGGGCTATCGCTGGGTCTATGCCGAGCAGTCCCTGAGCCAGCGCTCCATCCGCCCCTTCCGCCAGCGCATCTATCGCTTCTCCCCTGCCCCTGACGGGCGGATCCTGATGGCAGAGTTAACCATGCCCCGGGCCATCGATTTTGCCGGTGCCTGGCATGAGCCCACCCTGCTCGACAGCCTGACCCCGCAGCAGCTCTCCTTGCGCCATGGGTGCGAGATCTGGCTGACCCGCACCCCCTCCGGCGAATATGCAGGTCACACCCGGGTTGGCCACTGCGCCACCGATTTTGGTGGTGCCACGACGCTGGTGCAGCATATCTGGATTGGCCCGGATAGTGTCAGACTGCTGGATCGTGCCTATGACAACACAGGGCGCCCGCGCTGGGGCAGCCCGGGTGAGGGGTATGTCTATCTGCGTCGTGCCATGGAGGTTGGTCAGTAGGAGCGAGTGCGGCCGGTTGAGGAAATGTGCAGGAAGCAAACGAGGAACAATAAAAAAGGCGCCCGATGGGCGCCTTTTTCAGAATTCTTCAGAAGTAAAATTACTTCTTGGTGGTCATCGCACCGAAACGCTTGTTGAACTTGTCTACGCGGCCGCCGCTAGAAACTTCTTTCTGCTTGCCGGTATAGAACGGGTGGCACTCGGAGCACACGTCCAGGTTCAGATCTTTACCCAGGGTAGAGAAAGTGTTGATGACGTTACCGCAAGAGCACTTGGCGGTGATGGCTACGTAGTCAGGATGGATACCAGCTTTCATGGACAACCTCAATTAATAGGCCGTGTCGCCATCCGATCTCTTGTCGGACACCACACGATTGTTGAACACAGTTTCAAAGGCTGCGAATAATATAGGAAATGCCTGAGATCAGGCAAGTGGCTTCGCAGAAAAAATAGGCAACCCCTGGTGAATTCTTCCCAAACGCTGGATATGGTTCGTGTCGCTGTCCCGGTACCGTTACGCCGTCACTTCGACTATCTCTCTTCCCTGCCGTTACCTGCTCCCGGTTGCCGGGTCGAGATCCCTTTTGGCCCGCAAACTCTGGTCGGGCTGGTAGTGGATCATCCGACCGACAGTCAGGTGCCGCGCAACAAGCTCAAGCCCATCAAGCGGGTGCTCGACAGTACCCCCGTGCTGGGGCCGGATATACTGGCGCTGATGAACTGGAGCGCCAGTTACTACCAGCATCCGCTGGGGGAGGTGCTGCCCCACGCCCTGCCGGTGCTGGTGCGCAAGGGGGAGCCTGCCGCCTATCGGGAGCTGGAGTTCTGGTTTGCCACCGAGGCTGGCATGGCCGTCGATCTGAACGAGCTCAAGCGTGCGGCCAAGCAGCAGCAGGCGCTTGCGCTGCTGCGCAAGGGGCCGCAAACGCCATCCGCCCTCAAGCAGGAGGAGATCCAGAGCGCCGCCCTCACCGCGCTGGAGAAGAAGGGCTTGCTGGAGAAACGCTTGCTGGAGCCGAGCCACGACGGCGACTGGGCCGCCCGCTTTGAACCGGGGGAGGGGCTGCGTCTCAACGGCGAGCAGGCGCTGGCCGTCTCCGCCGTTACCAGCCAGAGCAACCAGTTCGGTGCCTTCCTGCTCGATGGCATCACCGGCTCCGGCAAGACCGAGGTCTACCTGAGTATCCTCGAGCCGTTGCTCAAGGCGGGCAAGCAGGCGCTGGTGATGGTGCCGGAGATCGGCCTCACCCCGCAGACCATCAACCGCTTCCGCCGTCGCTTCAATGTGCCTGTGGTGGCGATGAACTCCGCCATGAACGACCGGGAGCGGCTCGATGCCTGGCTCGCCTGCCGTGACGGTGGTGCCGCCATCCTGATCGGCACCCGCTCTGCGGTGTTCACCCCGTTTCACAACCTCGGCATCATCATCATCGACGAGGAGCACGACGGCTCTTTCAAGCAGCAGGACGGTTTTCGCTATCACGCGCGGGATCTGGCGGTAATGCGGGCCCATCGTGCCGGCATCCCGATCCTGCTCGGTTCAGCCACCCCCTCGCTGGAGACGCTGCACAACGCCCGCACCGGCAAGTATCACCACCTCACCCTGACCCGCCGCGCCGGTAACGCCCAGATGGCCCGTCAGGTGATCCTGGATATCAAGAGCGTGCGGCTGCAGGCAGGGCTCTCCCCCCAGCTGGAGCAGTTGATGGCGGAACATCTGGCGGCAGGCAATCAGGTGATGCTGTTTCTCAACCGCCGTGGCTATGCCCCATCCCTCATCTGCCACCAGTGCGGCTGGAGCGCCGCCTGCGAGCGCTGCGATGCCTGGTACACCTGGCACCAGGCCGGGCGACGGCTGCACTGCCACCACTGCGACAGCGTGCGCCCGCTGCCCCACCACTGCCCCGAGTGCGGCAGCAGCGAGCTGATCGGTTCCGGGGTCGGTACCGAGCAGCTAGAACAGCTGCTCACCACCGTTTTCCCGCAATACCCTGTGGTGCGCATCGATCGGGACAACACCCGCCGCAAGGGGGAGCTGGAGACCCATCTCGGCGACATCAAGGCGGGCAAGTACAAGATCCTGATCGGTACCCAGATGCTGGCCAAGGGGCACCACTTCCCGGATGTGACACTAGTGGGTCTGCTGGATGTGGATGGTGCTTTGTTCTGCGCCGATTTTCGCGCCGCCGAGAAGCTGGCCCAGCTCTACACCCAGGTGGCGGGCCGCGCCGGTCGCGCCAGCAAGCCGGGGCTGGTGGTGTTGCAGAGTCACCACCCCGAGCATGCCCTGCTGCAGGATCTGACCCAGAACGGCTACGGCCATTTTGCCGACACGGCGCTGAAAGAGCGCCGCCTGTTGGGGTTGCCGCCCTTCAGCTATCAGGGGCTGTTCCGCGCCGAGGCCAACGGCCGCGACGAGGTGCAGCTGTTCCTCACCCGTCTCGCTGATACCCTTCGCAGCGCCCGCTATCCCCATCTGCAGGTGCTGGGGCCCATCAGCGGTTTTATGGAGCGCAAGGCGGGCAAGTTTCGCATGCAGTTGCTGGTGCAGGGGCCGAATCGAGCGCCAATGGCCCAACTGCTGGACTGGGCGGTGAAGGAGCTGGAAGGCTGGCCCGAGACCAAAAAGGTGCGCTGGAGTCTGGATATCGACCCCACCGAGCTGAGTTGATGGCGCCGGAGCCGGTCGCTGGCAGATTTCATCAACGACCGATCGGATGATTCCGTTTCAAGGCTCAGACCCGCAGGTCGATCTGCTGCACCCAGCCTCCCTTGCCCTGCTCGGTCACATAGAGGCCGGACTGGCGCAGCACCCCCTGAGTGCCACTCTCCCCCAGATGGTTGAAGGGGGTATCGAGGGGACGCAGCAGGATGGCGCCGATCCCTAGCTCCACCAAGGCGATGGGGGTGTGCTCCGGGTGCCAGAACTGCAGCGCAGAAAACTGGCTGTCCCCCTCGTCCAGCACGCCGTTGCCATCTTCATCAAGCCCGGCCAGCTCGCCGAAGCCATTGCCAGAGCGAGCGCCGAACAGCTCGCCACCATCGTCTATGGTGCCGTTGCCATTGCGATCCAGTGCCACGAAGCCACTCCCTTCCCGCAGGCCCGGCAGGCTATCCTCCTTGCCATCCTGATCGATATCGAAAGTGACCCGTGCCTCGGTCAGATCGGCAATCTTGCCATCCAGACTGAGCACCAGCGGATCCTTGAGGGCATTGAGGGTGGTGCGCCGCTGGCTCACCTCCAGCTGACGCCAGTCGAGGAAAAAGCCGAGATCGAGCTGAATAGTCTGGCCATCCCGAGTCGCTACGCTGGCTGACGCCACCACCTTGAGCTGCTCCTGTTGCAGCAGGGTGTCCGTTACCTCCACCACTTGATCCTGCTCGACGGCCTGAGTGGCGGCGTCTCCTTGGGTCACTCCCTTGCCCCCTTCTTCAGTGGGTTTGATCGGCTTGGGCAACTCGATCTCATGGCCCAGCATCGCCTCTACCATCAGCTTGATCAGCCGCTGGCGGTTATCGAGCCCATCATCGGGAATGCCATCCTGCTCTTTGCCGACGTCCGCTGCGGGCGGGGCGGGAGGCGTTGCCGCTTGCTGGCTGACTGCCGATTGCCTCGCGGTTTGCAGCGTCAGGGGGTTGGTGAGTGTCAGGGTGCTGCCGCGTTCGCCAGCCGCAGCCGCTCTGTTGCCTTCTGGTGGATTGACGGTGGGTGGCACTGGCCCGAGGTTGCGCACCTTGCGGCTCTGGGCCTGCTGTTGCCGGTATTGCACCTCCCCCTGGAGGTCGTAGTGATCGATGCGCATACGTTCGCCCTCGGCGCTATACATCTGGTCGGTTATCGACCAGTTGGTGAGCAGGGCTTAACACCAAATCGGACTAATCAGAGAGGTGGTTAGTACTAGGTTGCAAGGTGGCGGCGTGGCAGGATGATGGGCATGCGGGTGGTAGCCCGTTTGCCCAAGCGCAGGGCGCAACATGTGAAGAGGAATAGAGGATGAGAAATTGTCTGGTGATGGGGGCGGCGGGCTACATAGGCTCCTATCTGGTGCCCCACCTGCAAACATTGGGCTACAGGGTGATTGCCGGGGCTCGCCGTCCCTGCCGTCTGCCGGAGGGGGTCGAGTTTCGCCTCGCCGACAGCCTCAAACCCATCACCCTGCTGCCTGCGCTGGCGGGCATCGACACCGTCTTCTATCTGGTGCACGCCATGGGCGCAGGGGCCGATTTTCACCGGCTGGAGCAGCAGGGGGTGAAGAACTTCGCCGCCGCTGCCCGCGCCGCCGGGGTACGCCGCATCATCTATCTGGGTGCGATCCAGCCCGGGCAGTGCAACAGCCGCCATCTCAACTCCCGCCGCCACTGCGGCGAGCTGTTTCGTGACGCTGGCGTACCGACGGTAGAGCTGCGCGCCGGCATCATCATCGGGCCCGGTTCGGCGGCGTTCGAGGTGATGCGGGATCTGGTGTTCAACCTGCCGATGATGGTGACGCCCAAATGGGTGCGCTCGCGCACCCCCCCCATCGCGTTGTCCAACCTGCTGCACTATCTGAGTGGACTGGTGGAAGCAGACGAGGTGGATGGCAGAATTTTCAACGCGGTCGGCCCCGAGCTGCTCAGCTATCAGCAGCAGTTGCAGAAGTTCGCCGCCCATATCGGCAAGCGCTGCCCCATCATTCCCATCCCGTTTCTGAGTCCACGCCTCTCCGCCTGGTGGCTGCAGTTTGTCACCTCGGTGCCACAGCCGGTGGCCAAGGCGCTGGTGGGCGGCCTCAAGCACGACATCCCGGCCGATGACAGCCCGCTGCGTGCCCTGCTGCCACAGACCCTGCTCAGCTTCGACGAGGCGCTGACGGAGAGTCTGGCCCTGGAGCAGACGCTCGGGGCCGAGCAGCAGGGGCAGGAGACGCCGCTCGGCCTGCGCTGGCGCCATCCCGAATATGGCTTCTACGACCGTACCGCCAGCGGCGAGGCCATCTGCCTCGCCTCTCCCGAGGTGGTGTGGCAGGTGTTGCAGCAGCTGGGGGGTGAGCAGCGCTACTTCTACATGAACGAGCTGTGGGTGGTGCGCGAATGGATGGATCATCTGATCGGCGGCCCGGCCCGTACCCGTGGCCGCACCAATCCCGATCGCTTCGTGAAGGGTGACATGCTCGACTCCTGGCAGATCCTCGGGGTGGAGGAGGGGCGCAGGCTCGATCTCTTGTTCAACATGAAGGCCCCGGGCGTCGGGCGGCTGGAGTTCAACATCCTGCCGGAGGAGTCTGGCCTGACCCGCATCCGGGTCACCGCTCACTGGCACCCGCAGGGCGCCTGGGGGCTGGCCTACTGGCTCGCCATGCTGCCGTTCCACCTCTTTATCTTTCAGGGGATGACCGAAGCCATCGCCCGTCAGGCCGAAGCGAGAGCGGGTATCCCGGTGATGGATTAACCCCTCTTCACATCATTTCCGCTGATAGAGTGCCCCGAACGGGGCACTTTTTTATGGGGCCGCCATGCCCTGTCGCGGCAGATAGTGGTAGGCGTCTTATGGAAAAGGCTGGCATCATGCCGCGGTCTTGTTTACTGCGGATAGATAATCAGTCAGAAAAAGAAGGGACTATGAAGAAAAAACCGTCAATTTTGGGGGGCGCCTGCATCATTGCCAGCGTCTGCGTGGGCGCCGGCATGCTCGGTCTGCCGAGTTCTGGGGCGGGGGCCTGGACCCTCTGGTCGGTGCTGGCACTGACCGTCACCATGGTGATGATGACCCTCTCTGGCTGGATGCTGCTGGAGTCCTTCCAGCACCACGAGATGCGGGTCTCCTTCAATACCGTGACCCGCGAGCTGCTGGGGGAGAAGCTCAATCTCCTCAACAACCTCTCGGTCTACTTTGTTGGCGGCATATTGCTTTACGCTTATATCACCTCCTCCGGTGCCATCCTGCAGGGCATTCTGGGGATCGACAGCAAGCTCGCTTCGGTACTGTTCGTGGCGATCTTCTCGCTGGTGGTGTGGCACTCGACCCGCGCCGTTGACCGCATCTCTGTGGTGCTGATCGCTTTCATGATCCTCAGCTTCGCCCTCGGTGTGGCCGGGCTGCTCGGCAATATCAAGCTGCCGACCCTGCTCGATCTGGCGGGCAGCGAGAGCCGCTATGCCCCCTACGCCATGGCCATGCTGCCGGTGGCGCTCACCTCGTTCGGCTATCACCACTCGGTCGCCTCCCTGCGCGCCTACTACCAGAACGAGCAGCAGGCCCGCTGGGCGATTCTGGTGGGCACCCTGATCGCGCTGGCCCTGTATGTGCTCTGGCTGCTGGGGATCTTCGGCAACCTGCCCCGTCAGGATTTTGCCCCGGTCATTGCCAAGGGGGGTGATGTGAACGTGCTGCTCTCCGCACTCTCTGGGGTGATCGAATCGGAGAAGGTGGCCAGCGCCATCAACGGCTTCTCCATGGCGGCCATCCTCTCCTCCTTTATCGGGGTGGGGCTCGGGGTGTTCGACTATTTGGCGGATCTGTTCAAGTTCGACAACAGCCGCGCCGGTCGCAGCAAGACCTGGGCGGTCACCTTCCTGCCGCCGCTGTTGCTCTCCCTGCTCTTCCCGCTTGGTTTCCTGCTGGCCATCGGCTATGCCGGTGCCGCCGCCACCATCTGGACCTGCATCATCCCGGCGCTGCTGGTGTTGCGTACCCGGGCGCGGGCCGAGCGTGGTGAAGTCACACCGCACTTTGTCACCCCGGGCGGCAAGTTGATGGCCTGGCTGTTGATCCTGTTCGGTCTGGCGACCGCGCTGTTCCACTTCCTGTCGATGGCGGGTCTGCTGCCTGTCTATCTGGGTAACTGAGCTGGCTCGACAGCATCGGCACCGGAATAGGGCGGCAAGGTCCACTTGCTGCCCTTTCTACTAGCGGACTACATGCTGTAATCCGGCGTTGCAAACGGCCCCGTTATCGGGGCTGTTGTTGTTATGGCATCCGGTGACAGCCAGAGGTGCAGCCTGTGCCGCAACGGGGGAGATATGGCGGCGATCCCGGTTCACAGGTGGTCAAACAGCGCTCCCCTCTGACACAATGTCGGCATGTCGACACTTACGGGAATCAAGATGCAGCAGCAAATCAGCGGCCGTTTGGCCCACGCCCTCTCCTTTGTGCGCCACGATGGTCGCCACTTCGCCCAGTTTGTCTGGGGCCGTTTCCAGCAGGACAGATTGACGGTCACCGCCGGTTATCTGGCCTATGTCACCCTGCTCTCGCTGGTGCCGATGATCGCCGTGGTGTTTGGCATGATGTCCGCCTTCCCGGTGTTCCAGAGCCTCAAGCAGGCGATGGAGCAGTTCGTCTACCACAACTTCGTGCCGACCGCCGGGGAGATGCTCAAGGAGTACATCGACGGCTTCGTGGCCAACGCCACCAACACCACGGCGGTGGGGATCGGGGCGCTGGTGGTGGTGGCCCTGATGCTGATCTCCGCCATCGACAAGAATCTTAACTACATCTGGCGCTCGACCCAGAGCCGCCCGCTGGCGCAGGCGTTCGCCATGTACTGGATGATCCTGACCCTGGGGCCCGTGCTTATCGGGGCCAGCATTGCCATCTCTTCCTACATCTTTTCGTTGCGGCTGTTTGGTGCCGAGAGCCTGTTCGGCATCGGTTATCTGCTGTTGCGCGGCTTGCCGTTCCTCTTCTCTGTGCTCACCTTCCTGCTGGTCTATACGGTGGTGCCCAACTGCAAGGTGCGGCTGATCCACGCCTTTATCGGCGCGCTGGTAGCGGCGACCCTGTTCGAGTTGGCCAAGCGCGGCTTTGCCATCTACATCACCAGCTTCCCCTCCTATCAGGCTATCTATGGCGCGCTGGCGACCATCCCAATTCTGTTTGTCTGGGTCTATCTCAGTTGGCTGGTGGTATTGCTTGGTGCGGAAACCACGGCCTGCCTCGGTGAATACGAGAAACCAGCCAGCGAAGAGCTGGGCTGAGCGGCATCATTCCCAATTCTGTTTGTCTGGGTCTATCTCAGTTGGCTGGTGGTATTGCTTGGTGCGGAAACCACGGCCTGCCTCGGTGAATACGAGAAACCAGCCAGCGAAGAGCCGGGCTGAGCGGCATCATTCCAATTCTGTTTGTCTGGGTCTATCTCAGTTGGCTGGTGGTATTGCTTGGTGCGGAAACCACGGCCTGCCTCGGTGAATACGAAAAACCGGCGAGCGAAGAGTTGGGCTGATCCATCGCCTTGGCCACCGGTTTATTGGTAGCATCGACGACCGTCCCTGTGAGGGGGCGGTCGTTCTGTTTTCAGAGGAGAGGGATGTGATTGCATTGATTCAGCGGGTCAGCGAGGCCAGCGTGACCGTCGAGGGGGAAGTGACCGGTGCCATCGGGCAGGGGCTGCTGGTGCTGCTCGGGGTGGAGCAGGGGGATGACGAGGCCAAGGCCGACAAGCTGCTGCACAAGGTGAGCGGCTATCGGGTCTTCAGCGACGAGAATGGCAAGATGAATCTCAATGTCAGCCAAGTCGGCGGCAGCCTGCTGGTGGTCTCCCAGTTCACCCTGGCGGCCGATACCAAGAGCGGGATGCGTCCCAGCTTCTCCTGCGGTGCCCACCCGAGCGAGGCCGAGCGGCTCTATGACTACTTCGTGGCCAAGGCTTCAGCCAGCGGTATCCCGACCGAAACCGGCCGTTTTGCCGCCGACATGAAGGTGGCGCTGGTCAATGACGGCCCGGTCACCTTCTGGCTACAGGTCTGAGGAGGCTTGATCCCGCGGTGTGACGTGGACGATCACGTTGATGAGTCCCGCGACCGGATAGGGGGTGGCCGGGCCAACCCACTGCTCGATCAGTGTCAGGGCGTGGGTTAGCTCAAGTTCGGTACGCGGCAGCAGGTTGATAACCAAGGTGCCGCTGAGGCGGGGAGCCAGCGCCCGGTAGAGCCGTTCCTGAAACAGCAGCAGCGGGTTGCCATCCTGACTGAAGAGATCGAGCAGGATGAGGTCGTACTGCTGCTCGCTCTGTTCGAGAAAGGCGAGGGCATCGGCCTGATGGAGTGCCGGAGCGGCGCGTTTATCGCTCTCCTGATGCTGGAAAAACTGCTGATAAACGGTCAACACCTCTTCGTCGAGGTCGACGCACTCGTGGCGAGCAGCGGGCCAGCGCTGGTGCAGATGGCGGGTGAAATCGCCGCCCCCCAGCCCCAGCTCGAGGATCCGGGTGGCCTGCTCGGGCAGCAGACAGGCGATGACCCGCTGATGGGGCAGGCAGAGGGCGGCGGGGTCGGCGAGCGACATGGCGGATTGCACCACGCCGTCTATTTCCAGCCAGCGGTGGTGGCTATTTTCCTGCACGGTAAGGCGGCGCTGGGGTTTGACGCTGAGGTGCAACAAGTGATCGGCTTGGTACGCTTGCAGATTGAAGTCCATGAATTTGCACGGCAAGATGGTTTCCGACCAGTGTAACTCAAGGATGAAACTATGTACCGGGTAGTCCCCCCCAAGCGGCAGCCGAGCTGGGTACTTACTGCAGGCTGCGCTGGAATAAATGGTTGCGTAAGCCCTTCAATCTGCCTGTCGGCGCAAACTCTAAGGATCGCTTTATGTATCGGGTAGTCACCCCTCAGACAGCCGCCGAGCTGGATGCCTACTACCAGTTGCGCTGGGAACTCTTGCGTAAACCCTTCAATCTGCCGGTCGGTTCCGAACGGGATGAGTACGACACCGTCGCTATTCACCGGCTGATGTTGGCCCCCGACGGCACCCCTATCGCGGTGGGGCGGCTGTTTGTCGGTGGCGACGAGGCACAGATCCGCTTTATGGCGCTGCGCCCCGAATTTCGCGGTCAGGGGCTGGGCGCTCGCATGGTGGAAGATCTTGAACAGCTGGCTCGCAGCGAGAAGGTGAAGCGGCTGGTGATGAATGCCCGCCAGGAGGCGGTGGAGTTTTACCGCAAGTGTGGCTTTCTCGAGGTGGGGGAGGGTCCCGTCTCCTTCGGGCGCATCCCGCACCGCCAGATGATCAAGTCCCTGAGCCCGCTGCAGACCATCCAGTACCGGCCGGAGTGGTGCCAGGATCTGACCACCCGCTGGTCGCGCGGCATTCCCATCAGCGAGAAGATGGGGGTGCATATCACCCACTACGACGGCCAGACTTTCCACCTCAAGGCCAATCTGGCAGCCAATTTCAACGTGCATGACACCATGTTTGCCGGCAGCATTTACAGTCAGTGCGTGTTGGCGGGCTGGGGCCTGATCTGGCTGCAACTCAAGGAGGCTGGGCTGGTGGGGGATACGGTGCTGGCGGAGGGCAACATCAAATACTACCGGCCGGTCAAGGAAGAGCCAGAGGCGCGGGTGGCGCGGGAAGGTATGCCCGCCGTGCTTGAGCCGCTCAAGGCCGGCGAATCCGCCAAGTTTAGCCTCAGGATCCAGCTGTTCAGCGGTAGCAAACTGGCGGCGGAGTTCCTCGGTCACTACGTGGTGCAGCCGCCCCGCCGTTCGGGCCAGTAACCGCACCGTTTCCCCATCAAACGACCAGGCCTCACGATGAGGCCTGGTCTGTTTTTACCCTTGCTGTCTGTCGGTTGTCTGGCCCGCTTGGGCCTGGGTTTTAGGCACCGGGGCCGGTCGCCAGAGCGGAGTGCTGTTACCTTGTGGCGGATAGCGTACCCCCACCTCCCAGCCGCAGGCGTCCTGCTTCTGCGGGAAGCTCCATGCCAGCGTGGGGGCCGTCAGTGGCCCGCGCCACTGGCCGAGCAGCTCGGCACAGCGGTTGCCGTTGAGGACCCCCAGATCGAGCTGCCACAGCTCGTTGACCAGATCGACCCCCCCTTGCAGCGCCAGCAGGTGGGTGATGGTGGAGGCGCCAGCCTGCTCGATCTGCAGTTCCCCCTTGTCGATCTTGCCTTGCAGCTTGATGCGGTAGAAGGGGGTGTCACCCTCCTGCATCGCCAGCCATAGCTGATCCGGCGTCAGGGTGGGCGGGGTCGCTCCCTTGAACCACTCATCCAGCAGCGGGTCTATCTTCACCTTGTCCCAGAAGGGCTCGTCCGCATCGAGGGCAAAGCTGCCCTGCAGGGTCTGGCGCCACTCGCCCGCTGTTTTGCCGTGTTCGGCTTGCAGGTCGGCGTTCACGTCCGCCTTGCCAGCAAAGGAGACCGGGGAGTGGAATATCTTGCCCCACTGCTGCAGATCCAGCTGGGTCGCCTGCAGTTGCAGGTGGCTGCTCTGGCCCGGTTCGCGGCCCCACTGGCCGCTTATGCTGAGGGTGCCCTCATCCGGCAGCGAGCTGGTGAGTTTGCCCAACTGCCAGGAGCTGGGGGTCAGCTCCCCATCCAGCTCGCCGTTGCGGGCGCTGAGACCATCCCACACCAGCTCGAACCACTTGCTCTCGATGCGGGCACGGCCAAGCAACGGGCCGGGCTGATTATCGCGCAGGGCGAGATCGCTCAGATAGAGCTGCCAGCCGGTCAGCGACAGGGGCAGAGTATCGTCGAAGGAGAGCACCTTGAGCTTGTCGAACGCCAGCTTGCGAATATCCACCTGTTGCGGGCGCCAGCTCTGCCAATCCTGCCACCACCCCTGCGGCAGGCTGATATCCATGCCGCTCAGGGTCATATCCTTGAGGGTCAGCTTCTGCTGCTGGGTGTCAAGGGCCAGATCCAGGGTGAATGCCCCTTCATAGGCCTTGCCCTGCAGTTCGGCATCGATCTGCTGTGCGGAGAAAGCAACCTTGCCCTTGATCTCCTCCAGCTGGAACAGGCCGCGCCCCATGTCGCCCAGAGTGCCGGTCAGATAGCCGGTAGGCTGGCTGCCCGCCTGCCAGTTGAAGGCGGTGAGCTGGCCGCTGAAGTTGTTGAAAGAGAGCTCCTGATTGATGTCGTTGAGGCTGACGCCGTCCAGCTGGCCGCGATCCAGCGATACCTGCCGTAGCGGGAATTCGTGCTGCGTCAGAT
Source organism: Aeromonas fluvialis (assembly GCF_000819885.1). Lineage (GTDB taxonomy): Bacteria > Pseudomonadota > Gammaproteobacteria > Enterobacterales > Aeromonadaceae > Aeromonas > Aeromonas fluvialis. The sequence continues at coordinate 40,089 of NZ_CDBO01000009.1, read as the reverse complement.
CACCCAGCTCCACCCGCATGCCGCGCGCCTTGAGGTCTTGCAGTTGCAGGGTGCGGGCGGGCCAGTCCAGCACCATGCCGGTCGTAAGCCCGCCGTCGAACAGGTTGGTCACCAGCTTGTCGGTGCGCAGCACTTCCCCCTCCAGCCGTCCTTGCAGGTTGAGACGGGCGAAGGTGAATTGCGGGGTCTCCAGCTGGCCGATGTTGAGGTTCAGGTTGGCCTGTGGTTGCCGTTTCGGGTCGATCAGCTCCCAGTCGCTCAGGGTGGCGTTGAGGCCGCGGATGGTCAGCTCGCTGCTCTCCAGACTGAGTCTGTCGATAGTGCTGTCGCTGATGGTGAGGGAGTGCACCGGCAGGCTTGGCAACTGGTTGGGCAGTGGCAGCTTGATGGCGGGACGAATGAGATCGAGATGGGCGATGCGCACATCGCGGCTCAGCCAGTCGATGCTCTCGATCTCCAGATAGATCTTGTCGAGGGAGACCGCATCGCCATAACGCACCTGCTCCGCCAGCAGGGTGTAGGGGTGAAGTGGATTGAACACCAGCCGCCCTATGGTGACCGGCACGCCGGTCTGCTGGCTGATCCAGCTGGCGATGGGGCCTTTGGCGCGCTCGGCGTCGAACAGGCCGAGGGCAACCCAGACAAACAGCAGCAGGAAGGCGAAGGTGTAGAGCAGGCCGCGTAGCCAGGAATTCATAGTTGCTTTCCTCCTGTTTTGGGGTGTGTTGTCAGGCGTTTGAGTAGTGGTCTCGCAGACCGAGCCAGCGCCGTATCAAGGGTTCGACATGGCTTGGATGCCTATCCATAAGGACATGTGCCCATCTTCTGCATCTACCTAGATCAGGCATTGGAATAGTGATCCCGTAAGCCGAGCCAGCGCCGTATCAAGGGTTCGACATGGCTTGGATGCCTATCCATGAGGAAGCGCGCCATTTTTTGCACCTGTGGAATAAGCGGCTGGTCGCGCACCAGATCGGCGATCTTGAGGTCGGCAAGACCGGTCTGGCGAGTGCCGAGCAGTTCCCCCGGGCCGCGCAGTTCCAGATCGCGCTGGGCGATGAGGAAGCCGTCGTTGGTCTCCCGCAGCACCCCGAGTCGGCTCTGGGCCGTTTTGGACAAGGGGGCATGATAGAGCAGCACGCAGTGGGAGGCGACCGCCCCCCGGCCAACCCGACCGCGCAGCTGGTGCAACTGCGCCAGCCCCAGTCGCTCCGGGTTCTCGATGATCATCAGGCTGGCATTGGGCACATCTACCCCCACCTCGATGACGGTGGTAGCGACCAGTAGTTGCAGTATGCCAGCCTTGAACTCCTCCATCACCCGCTGTTTCTCCACCGGCCGCATCCGGCCGTGCACCAGCCCGATGTGCAGACCGGGTAGCAGGGCTTGCAACTCGGTGGCGGTATCCTCGGCGGCCTGACACTCCAGCACCTCCGACTCCTCGATCAGGGTGCAGACCCAGTAGGCCTGCTTGCCCTCGGTGCAGGCGAGTTTGACCCGCTCGATCACATCGCCGCGACGGCTGTCGGGCAGCGCTACCGTGGTGATGGGGGTACGGCCCGGTGGCAGCTCGTCGATGACCGAGGTATCGAGGTCGGCATAGGCGGTCATCGCCAGCGTGCGGGGGATGGGGGTGGCGGTCATGATGAGCTGATGGGGATGCACCCCTTCCCGCTCCCCTTTTTCCCGCAGGGCGAGGCGCTGATGCACGCCGAATCTGTGCTGTTCATCGATGATGACCAGCGCCAGACGCTGGAACATCACCTGCTCCTGAAAGATGGCGTGGGTGCCCACCACCATCTTGACGCTGCCATCGGCGATGGCGGCCAGCGCCTCTTCCCGCGCCTTGCCTTTCTGTTTGCCCGCCAGCCAGCCGACTCCGATGCCGAGCGGCTCCAGCCACTTGGCGAAGTTGATGGCATGCTGTTCGGCCAGCAGTTCGGTCGGCGCCATCAAGCCCACCTGACAGCCGTTGCCGATGGCTTGCAGGGCGGCCAGCGCCGCGACCAGGGTCTTGCCGGAGCCCACATCCCCCTGCACCAGCCGCATCATGGGGTGGCGCTGTTGCAGATCCTTACTTATCTCGGCCACTACCCGGCTCTGGGCGCCGGTGGGTTTGAATGGCAGGGCGCCGAGCAGCTGTTCAACCAGCGCGGGTGCCGGTTTGAGGGCGCGAGCCAGCTGGGTCTGTGCCTGAGCGCGCACCTTGAGTACCGAGAGGTTGTGAGCCAGCAGCTCCTCCAGCACCAGCCGCTGCTGGGCCGGATGCTGGCCGCTTTCAAGCAGTGGCAGCGCCACCGAGGGTGGCGGGCGGTGCAGCAATTTCAGGGCGACGGCCAGTTCAATCTGATGGGGATAGAGTCCGGCGGGCAGCAGCTCCTCCACGCCATAGAGGTCGAGCTGGGCCAACGCCTGATCGGTGAGGCTGCGCAGGGTGAGCTGGCGTAGCCCTTCGGTAGTCGGGTAGACGGGGGTGAGCGCCTCTTCGGTCTGGCCCGCTTGTTCCTCGCCGAGCAGCTTGTACTCGGGGTGGGCCATCTCCAGCCCATATTTACCGGGGCGTACTTCGCCGAAGCAGCGCATCAGGCGGCCCGGGCTCAGGCTGTTCTTCTGGGCAGCGGTGAAGTTGAAGAAGCGCAGGGTAAGGGTGCCGGTACCATCGCTGATACGGCAGACCAGCATGCGACGGCGCCCGATCACCAACTGAGTGTCCTGGATCTCTCCCTCGACGGCACCGTGTAGCCCGGGCGGCAGATCGCCGATGGGCCACACCTGGGTGCGGTCCTCGTAGCGGAGGGGGAGGTGGAACAGCAGATCCTGCACCGTTGCCAGCCCCAGCCGCTCGAGTTTCTCCTGCATCTTGCTGCCGACGCCCTTGAGGCTGTCGAGGGAGATTTTATCCAATTTCATCAATTAGATGCCCGAAAATACTGTAAATATGTCCAGATGATAGGGGTTGTTGAGGGGCTGATGCAAGCCGAGTTGCTGCGGGCCGGGCCGCCAACGCGGGGGACGCGGCGGATATAACAAAGGCCTGCCGAAAACGGGAGGCCTTTGTGCGGGTGGCAACGGGCAGGCGCATGACGCCCGGGGTCAGATGATGCGTTTGAGTAGCAGATGGGCCTTGACCCGGTGGATCCGCCCCAGCAGCTTGCGCACCTGCTCCGGGTAGTCCTGGACCTGCTCCACTTGATCTAAGCAGCTGATCCGCTTGGTGTTGGCCAGGATGTTGTCCCGCTCCGCGTTGAACTGGGGGCGCAGCAGATGGCGGCGATCGTGCACCAGCAGGCCATTCTCCAGATCCAGCGCCCAAGCGCGGGGGTTGAGGTTGTTGCCGGTGAGCAGGGCCCACTCGTCATCCACGAAGATCCCCTTGAGATGGTAGGAGTTGCGCTCGCAACGCCAGAGCATCAGGTTGAGGCGTCCGTCGTCGATGTGACGCTGGTTGCGTTCGGCAAACTTGCGCAGATTGGTCTCGTAGAGGTAGGGCAGGCCACCTATGGTAGAAAACTTCTCTTCCGGCGGAATGAAGAAGTCGTTGGCTGTCTTGTCGCCCACTACGATCGTGACTTTGCAACCGCGTTGCAGCAGATCCTCGATATCCTTGCTCAACTCCTTGGGGGGGTTGAAGTAAGGGGTGCAGATGAAGATCTCCCGCTCGGTGGCGCGCACCAGATTGCGGATCATCAGGTTGAGCTGATTGTTGCGCTTGCCCAGACCCACCATGGGGGTGACGGCCACCTCCTGGGTGCTGACCGGCATGGTGCTGAAGCGGTACTGGTTCTTGCGCAGGCTCTGCTTGAAGCGGCGGATCGGCCCCTTCAGCTGTTTGGCGCTGGGGATGTCGCTGTGATCCAGTCGCTGCACCGCGTCGCTCTTCACGAGCAGGTCGTCCACATAGTTGACCATGCTGCGGGCCAGCTCCGGGCTGGTGATCTGGTGATAGCGATCGAAGCGGTAGCGATCCTGCTGGTGCAGGTAGATGTCGTTGAGGCTGGCGCCGGAGTAAAGCACCACATCGTCAAAGATGAAGCCCTTGAGGTGGAGCACGCCGAGCAGCTCGCGTCCTTTGACCGGCACGCCGTAGATTTCGATAGGGTGCTCGTTTTCGGCAGCCATACCCTGATACATCAGGTGGTTGCCGCCTTGCTTGCCCTTGCCGATCAGGCCGCGCTGGGCACGGTGGAAGTCGACGAACAGCTTGATGTCGAGGGCCGGATTGCGCTGCTTGGCGGCGTAGAGGGCGGAGAGGATCTCCCGGCCGGCTTCGTCATCCTGCAGATAGAGCGCGACCAGATAGATGCGCCGGGTGGCGCTGGCGATAAGCGCAAGAATACGGCGTTTGAAATCCTGCGTGCTGTAGAGCACTTCAAACTGATCCGCCGGGACGGCGATCTGGGGCAGGCGCGCCAGCAGTTGTCGATAATGGGCCGATGAATGCATAGATAAACCTGAAATCACGGGGTTAAGCGTTCCACTCGGAGCGATGAATAGGTGATTCTAGCAATCTCGCCCTCTCAGCCAAAGAAAGAATCATCAGAAAGATGAAAAAGGCCTCACAAGTGAGGCCTTTTTGTCAGTTTTTTGCCCTTGTCAGAGGAAGCTGTAGATGATCATCGCCATCACGCCGCCGGTGGTGCCTATGATGGTCTCCATCACGGTCCAGGTCTGCAGGGTCTGCTTCTCGGTCAGGCCGAGGTAGCGGTTGGCCAGCCAGAAACCGGAGTCGTTGACGTGGGAGAGCACGATGGACCCACCACCAATGGCGATGGTCACGGCCGCCAGCTGGGCACCGTTCAGGCCGAGGGGTTCCAGCATTGGCAGCACCAGACCGCAGGCAGTGAGCATGGCGACGGTGGCGGAGCCCTGAATCACCCGTACTGCAGCGGCCAGAATGAAGGCCAGCGCGACGATGGGCAGACCGGAGTCGGCCAGCATGTTGCCAAGAGCGGCGCCTACGCCGGAATCAACCAGTACCTGCTTGAACACACCACCGGCACCGGTCACCAGGATGATGACACCGGCGGGCTGGATGGCGCTGTTGCAGACGCTCATCACCTCGTCACGGGACATGCCGCGGCGAATGCCCAGCAGATAGAAGGCGGCCAGACAGGCGACCATGATGGCGGTGAAGGGGTGACCGACAAATTCCAGCCAGTTGTGCAGGGTTGTGCCTGTCTCGACGAAGCGGCTGACGATGGTCTTGAGGCCGATCAGCAGCAGCGGCAGACCGATGAGCCCCATGGCCAGCCCGAAGGAGGGCAGGGATTTGCTGTCATCGTGGACGCTATTCTGGGCATCGGCAGGCAGCGGTACATCGACGATCTTGCTGATGAAGTCACCGAACAGCGGGCCCGCCAGGATCAGCGCCGGTACGGCGGCGATCAGGCCGAACAGGATCATATAGCCGAAGTCGGCCCCCAGCTGGGAAGCCACCAGGATGGGGCCCGGCGCCGGAATAAGGAAGGCCTGACAGGTGGCGATACCCGCCAGCAGGGCGATACCGATCTTCACCACGCTGCCGCCGCCACGACGGACGATGGCAAAGGCGACGCCGATCAGCAGCACCACGGCCACGTCGAAGAAGAGCGGCAGGGCGCAGACAAAGCCGGTCAGGGCCATGGCCCAGTTGGCGCGCTTGACGCCGAACTTGCCGAGCAGGGTATGGGCGACCCGGTCGAGGGCACCGGTCACTTCCATCACCTTGCCGAACATGGCGCCCAGCGCCACGACCACGGCCACGAAGCCCAGAGTACCGCCCATCCCTTTCTGGATGGTGGCGGCGATATCGGCCGGGTTCATGCCGGCGGCGAGACCCGCCACCATGGAGACCAGAATGAGGGAGACGACGGCGTGCAGACGGGCCTTCATCACCAGGAAGAGCAGCAGCACAATCGAGCCGGCGGCCGTCATGATCAGGGAGAGGTCAGACATTGTTATGCGTTCCTTTTTCCAAGTTCAGTAGTGACACCTTGCCGATCCGTCGGCAAACCATATCTTTATGATTTATTTAGATTTATGGCGAGGGCTCAACATCAGGCGCCCAGGTGACTATGGGTTTGCTCAGTCTGTGGCAGACTTCACATTTTTAGTAGTTACCGGTAACATGTTACCGGTAACGTGGTAAATTAGAACCCATCAACAGCTGGTTTTTTGAAAAGTGGGACAGAGGTCAAATTATGGCGGGTAAGTGCATTATCGTGATGGGTGTGTGTGGTAGCGGCAAATCCAGCGTGGGTCTGAAAGTGGCCGACGCACTGGGCGCCAAGTTCATCGATGGTGATGATCTGCATCCCAAGGCCAACATCCAGAAGATGGCAGGCGGCAACCCCCTCAACGATGAGGACCGCGCCCCCTGGCTGGAGCGGATCCGTGACGCCGCCTATAGCCTTGAGCAGAAGAACGAGACCGGCATCATCGTCTGTTCCGCCCTCAAAAAGAAGTACCGCGACCAGATCCGCGAAGGCAACGAATCGGTCAATTTCATCTTCCTTGATGGCAGCCAGCCGCTGATCCTCGAGCGGATGCGGGCCCGCAAGGGCCATTTCATGCGCGAAAGCATGGTACAAAGTCAGTTCGATACCCTGGAGCGCCCGGATGGCGAAGCCGGTGTCTTCCACATTGATATCGACGGCACCTTCGAACAGGTGGTTGACCGCGCCGTCACAGCCTTGGAGCAAGCCCAATGATTCATCAGGTCATTTCCGACGTCACCGCCCGCATCCGCGAACGCAGTGTCGCCCGTCGTCAGGCATTTCTGGCCCGCATCCAGCGTCAGGCAGAGCAGGGCAAGACCCGCGCCGCGCTGGCCTGCGGCAACCTGGCCCACGCCGTGGCCGCCTGCAGCAGTGACGAGAAGGGCCGCATTCTCGACATGACCCGTGCCAACGTCGGTATCGTCACTGCCTACAACGACATGCTGAGTGCCCATCAGCCCTATCAGGGCTATCCGGACCAGATCAAGCTGGCGCTGGCTGAACTGGGTCACAGCGCTCAGGTTGCTGGCGGCGTTCCGGCGATGTGTGACGGGGTGACTCAGGGTCAGCCGGGGATGGACATGTCCCTCTTCTCCCGCGACCTGATTGCTCAGGCCACCGCGCTGTCGCTCTCTCACAACACCTTCGATGCCACCCTGCTGCTCGGCATCTGCGACAAGATAGCTCCGGGTCAGATCATGGGGGCGCTCTCCCACGCTCACCTGCCGACGGCATTTGTTCCTGCTGGCCCCATGGCAAGCGGCATCAGCAACGATGAAAAGGTGAAGGTGCGCCAGCAGTACGCCGCCGGTGAAGTGGGTCGCGATGCCCTGCTCGAGATGGAGTGCGGCGCCTACCACGCGGCAGGCACCTGCACCTTCTACGGCACCGCCAACACCAACCAGCTGGTATTCGAGGCCATGGGCCTGATGCTGCCGGGTTCGGCGTTCGTACACCCCCATAGCGAACTGCGCCACGCCCTGACCGATGAGGCGGCCCGCCGCATCAGCGCCATGATCCCGGGCTCCCCGGCCTATCGCCCGCTGAGTGAGGTGCTGGACGAGCGTTCACTGGTCAACGGTCTGGTGGCCCTGCTCGCCTCCGGTGGCAGCACCAACCACAGCATCCACATGGTGGCGCTGGCCCGCGCAGCCGGTCTGGTACTGACCTGGGATGACATCAGCGATCTCTCTGACGTGGTGCCGCTGCTGGTGCGCATGTACCCGAACGGCCCGGCCGACGTCAACGCCTTCGAACAGGCGGGTGGTGTACCGGGTCTGATGCGTCGTCTGGCCGAAGAGGGGCTGATCCACATGGATGCCACCCCGGTCTTTGGCGAGATGCAGGATTACCTCACCCGTCCGGCACTGGTCGATGGCCAGCTGGTATGGCTGCCGGTCGGTGAAAGCAGCGATGCGAGCGTGCTCTCTCCCACGGGTAGCGTATTTAATGCGACTGGCGGCACCAAGCTGCTGGCGGGCAATCTGGGCCGCGCCGTGGTCAAGGTCTCTGCCGTCGCGCCCGAGTATCGGGTGATTGAAGCCCCGGCGCGGGTCTTCTCCTCCCAACATGCGGTGGAAGCGGCCTACAAGACGGGCGATCTCAATCAGGACGCCGTGATCGTGGTGCGCCACAATGGCCCGGCCGCCAACGGCATGCCGGAGCTGCACAAGCTGATGCCGGTGCTCGGCAACCTGCAGAAGGCGGGTTACAAGGTGGCGCTGGTCACCGATGGCCGTCTCTCCGGCGCTTCCGGCAAGATCCCGGCCGCCATCCACGTCACTCCGGAAGCGCTGCACGGCGGGGCCATCGGCCTGCTTGCCGACGGCGATCTGCTGCGGGTGGATGCGGTGAGTGGTCGCCTCGACTGCCTGACCGATTTGAGTGGCCGTACCCAGGCCGAGATTGACCTCACTCTGGAACAAGAGGGGTGGGGCCGTGAACTGTTCAGCGTGATGCGTCGCGCGGTATCGAGCGCCGAGTGTGGCGCTACCATCTTTGATTAAGAGCTGACTAAGGAAGAGCTATGCAGAACTGGAAAGTGACCCCGGCCGAGGTGTTTGCCGCCTCCCCGCTGGTACCCGTGATGGTTATCAACGAGCTGGATCAGGCCCTGCCGATGGCCAAGGCGCTGCTCGACGGCGGTATCTCCGTCTTCGAAATCACCCTGCGCACCCCGGTGGCGCTCGATGCCATCGCCCTCATCGCCAAGGCGATGCCGGATGCCATGGTCGGTGCCGGTACCGTGCTCAACTGCGAGCAGTTTGACGCAGCCGTTGCTGTCGGTGCCCGCTTCGTCATCTCCCCGGGGATGACCCCGGCCCTGCTGGCCCACGCGGCCAAGAGCACTGCACCGCTGATCCCGGGCGTCGCTACCCCGTCTGAAGTGATGCAGGCGCTGGAAGCGGGTTATGACCATCTGAAGTTCTTCCCGGCCGAAGCGAACGGCGGCACCAAGGCGCTCTCCGCCATTGCCGCGCCGCTGCCCCAGGTGAAGTTCTGCCCTACCGGCGGTATCGGCCCGAAAAACGTGGCCGACTATCTGGCGCTCAAGTGCGTGGCCACCGTCGGCGGCTCCTGGATGCTGCCGGCCGATGCGGTCAAGAGCGGCAACTGGGAAGAGGTGACCCGCCTCTCCCGCGAAGCGGTTGCAATGGTTAAACGCTAAGCGTCAGTTGTGCAGAAAACCAGACAGGCCACCCTCGGGTGGCCTGTTTGTTATCGGCGTGACGTAAGTGGGTGAGGGAAGGGATTACCCCAGACTCTCCCCGACATAGAGGGAGAAGCCGATATCCTTGCGGGTGTCGGGTTGCGATTGGCCGTTGAGACGTGCCAGCAGCATGGTGGCCGCCTCCCGACCGATCGCTTCGCGCGGGGTGGCGATACTGGCCAGCTTGGGTGTCATGGCGTGGCCAATGTCGAGGGCGTTGCAACCGGCGATGGCGATCTGCTGGGGCACCGGGATCCACTTTGCCTGACACTGCAACAGGGCGCCCACCGCCAGGTCATCGTTGGTGCAGAACAGGCCGTCGAGGTCGGGATAGCGCACCAGCACCTGATCCAGCAGCTCGCCCCCCAGGGTGAAGCTGGAGGATTGTTCGGTCAGCAGATGCTGGCCGGTGAGGCCGAAATCGGTCATCGCCTGATAGTAACCCTCCATCCGCAGCTGGGTACGCACGTCGAGCCGCGCCCCCAGATAGACTACCTTGCGTCGGCCCCGGCGCAGCATCTCTGTTACCATGGCCCGGGCCGCGGCTCTATGATCCATGCCGACCACCATGTCGATGGGGGTTTGCGGCAGATCCATGGTCTCCACCACCGGAATGCCGGCGGTGGCGATCATCTTGCGGGTGCGCTCGGTGTGCTGGCTGTCGGAGAGGATGAGCCCATCCACGTGATAGGAGAGCAGGGACGCGACTTGCTCCTCCTCCCGCTCCGGGCTGTAGCCGTAGTGGGCCAGCAGGGTCTGGTAACCGGCTGGTCGGGTCACCGACTCGATGCCGTGGATCACCGCCGAGAAGACCTGGTTGGAGAGTGAGGGGATCAGGATGCCGATCGCCTTGCTGGTCGCGTTGGAGAGTATATCCGGCGCCCGGTTGGGAATATAACCCAGCTCTTCCACCACCGCGGCGATCCGCTCGCGGGTCCCCTCCGCCACAGTTTGCGGGTCGCGCAGATAGCGGCTGACAGTCATCTTGGTCACGCCGGTCTGGTCGGCGATATCTTGCAGGGTGGGGCGGCGCTTGCGGGTGGGGCTCATAGGGGTGTCCAGCGTGGATGTTACATGTAACATTACCGTTTTTGGCGGATAAAGTCAGCATATGAAGCCGTTTTTGCAGGAGTTTTCCGATGATCAGAGGCAAGCAGTTCGTGGATGTCAGGTTCGGGCAGCAGGATGTGGAGGGGGAGCAGTTCTCGGAGTGCCGCTTTATCGGCTGCAACTTCTCCTGGCTGGATCTGAGCGATAGCCGCTTCATCGACTGCAGCTTCTACGATCGGGAGAGTGAACGGGGCTGCCTGTTGCAGGGTTGCGATCTGCGCGAGGCCAGCTTCCTGTGCTGTGATCTCACCATGGCCGATTGCAGCCGCAGCCAGTGTCTGGGGTTGGAGATGCGCGACTGTCAGGCGGTCGGCATCAACTTCAGCCATGCCAGCTTCGCCAACCAGATCACCGCCAAAAGCTACTTCTGCGAGGCCCATCTGACCGGCAACAACTTCAGCTACGCCAGCTTCGAGGGCTGCCTGCTGGAGAAGTGCGAGCTGACCGGCAACCGCTGGCAGGGAGCCAACCTGTTTGGTGCCTCGCTGGCGGGTTCCGATCTCAGCGGCTCCGAGTTTGGCCAGATTGACTGGACCAGCTTCAAGCTGCAGGGCTGCGATCTGCGCCAGTGCGATCTGCCTGGGCTGGATCTGCGCCGGGTCGATCTGCAGGGAGTGCAGATCAACGAGGATCAGCAGCAGATCTTGCTGGAGCAGATCGGTCTGGTTGTCTTCCCCTGAGCCGAGCGAAAAATTAGGTAATTTTTCATCAAATGGGACCGACAGTGGGGAGGGCGCTCCTGAGATGACAAAAGCCTGCGTGAGGCAGGCTTTTGCTAGTGAGCGTGTGACGCGCTTGTTGGCCGGGTTAACTCAACCCTTGGCCAGCCATTTGGTCGGGTTGATCGCCTCGCCCTGATAGCGAATTTCGAAGTAGAGGCCCGGTCTGTCCTGGCCGCCACTGTCGCCGACCAGCGCCACCGGTTCACCCTGCTCGACATTCTGGCCGACATGACGTAGCAGCGACTGGTTGTGACCGTAGAGGCTCATGTAGCCACGGCCGTGGTCGATCACCAGTAGCATGCCGAAGCCGTCGAGCCAGTCGGCATAGACAACCTGCCCGGGTGCGACGGCCTTGACCTGGGTCCCTTCGCTGGCGCCGATCAGGGTGCCTTTCCACTTGAGCTGGGCGGTGCGCGGCGAACCGTAGGAGATGAGGATCGGCCCCTGTACCGGCCAGCGCAGGCTGCCATTGGTCTTGAGACCGCTGTAGTGACCGGCACTGCTGATGCCCGAGCCGCGCTCCGGTTTGCTGCTGGCTACCTCTTCGACCGGTTCTGCCGGTTCTGCCGGTTTGACGGTTTTGTTCTGCTGGGCGGCGAGTCGTTGTTGCTCGGCGCGGCGCTGTTCGGCCAGCTTGCGCTGACGCTCCTGCTCCGCTTTCAGCTTGGCCAGCCGTTCCCGCTCGGCCCGTTCACGGCGCTCCTGCTCTTCTCGCTTGCGGCGCAGCTCTTCCAGTCGGGCTTTCAGCGCCTTCTCCGCCTTGACCAGCTTGGTGAGCTTCTGCTCGTCATCCTGTACCGACTGCTGCAACTGGTTGCGCACCTTGGCCCGGCTCTGCTGGCTGGCCTGCAGGGTCTGGTGATGCTCCTGCTGTTCGCTTAGCAGGGCTTGCAGCTTGCTCTCGGTCTCTTTGGTAGCCAGCTGGTTTTTTGCCAGCTGGTCGCGGGTGGCGCGCAGCGCATCGATGGCCTCGATGCGGGCCTTGTTGAGGTAGTCGTAGTAGTCGAGTGAGCGGCTCAGTTTGGCCGGATCCTGCTGATTAAGCAGCAGTTTGAGGTAGTCGTGGTTGCCCGCCTGAAAGGCGCTCTCCGCCTGCTTGGCCAGCAATTGCTTTTGGTGTTTGGCTTGCAGCTCCAGCGCCAGCTTGTCTTTTTGCAGGGTCGCCAGCGTCTGCTGGTTCTGCTTCAACTGCTGCCTGGTCTGGTTGAGTTTGGCGGCGGCGGCCGAGATGGCCTGCTCGTCAGCCTTGAGCTGGGTATTGAGCTTGGCAAGCTCCTGCTTGCTGAGCTTGATGGTCTTCTGTTGCTCTTTGATCTGGGACTGCATGGTCCCCAACTGCTGGTTGGCGGCAACGACAGGCGTGGCGCCACCCAGCAGGCAAAAAAACAGCGCGCCGGCCAACAGGCCGACGCGACTGGTTTTCTGTGAAATAACTTCGCATCCCCGCATGGGGAAGGATTATTTCAGAATCATCAGGGGCTTGCCAGTCATTTCCGGCGGCACCGGCAGACCCATCAGGGTCAGCATGGTGGGGGCCAGATCGGACAGTTTGCCACCCTCAGCAACCTCGGCTTTGCGACCGAAATAGATGAGCGGAACCGGCAGATTGGTGTGGGCGGTGTGGGCCTGACCAGTCTCTTCGTCCTGCATTTTTTCGGCGTTACCGTGGTCGGCAGTGATCAGGCACTCGCCACCCACGTCGCGCAGCGCGTCGGTGACGCGACCGATGCAGTGGTCAACGGCTTCACAGGCTTTGACGGCAGCATCGAACACACCGGTGTGACCAACCATGTCGCCATTCGGGTAGTTACAGATGATGACGTCGTACTTGCCGCTCTTGATGGCCGCAACCAGCTTGTCGGTCAGCTCTTCGGAGCTCATCTCCGGCTGCAGGTCATAGGTTGCCACTTTCGGGCTGGCCACGATCTCGCGATCTTCGCCGGTGAAGCAGGACTCTTCACCGCCGTTGAAGAAGAAGGTGACGTGAGCGTACTTCTCGGTTTCGGAGATGCGCAGCTGGGTCTTGCCCTGCTTGGCCAGCCACTCACCCAGGGTGTTGACCAAGGCAGTCGGCGGGTAGGCGCAGGCGGTTTTGATGTCGGCCGCGTATTCGGTCAGCATCACGAAGTTCAGCTTGGGCTCAACTGCACGGGCGAAGCCGGTGAAGTCGGCGTCAACGAAAGCGCGGGTGATTTCACGGGCACGGTCAGCACGGAAGTTCATGAAAATCAGCGCATCGCCATCTTCCATCGGTGCAGCTTCGCCGATGCGGGTGGCTTTGACGAACTCGTCGTTCTCATCGCGAGCATAGGCGGCAGCCAGTGCTTCGGTAGCGCTCTCGGCGGTGAACTCGCCCTTGCCCTGGGTCATCAGGTCATAGGCTTGCTGCACGCGATCCCAGCGGTTGTCACGGTCCATGGCGAAGTAACGGCCGATCATGGAGGCGAAACGACCCTTGCCCAGCTTGGCGAACAGGGCATCGAACAGCTCGATGGAGGACTGGGCTGAGCGCGGCGGAACGTCGCGGCCATCCAGGAAGGCATGCAGATAGATCTTCTCGGCGCCACGCTTGGCAGCCATTTCGATCATGCCCATGATGTGCTCTTCGTGGCTGTGTACGCCACCCGGGGACATCAGGCCCATGATGTGAACGGCTTTGCCGTTGGTCACGGCAGCGTCAACAGCCTTGGCCAGCTCGACGTTCTGGAAGAAGTCGCCATCCTTGATGTCTTTGGAGATGCGGGTCAGCTCCTGATAGACGATGCGACCGGCACCTATGTTGACGTGGCCCACTTCGGAGTTGCCCATCTGGCCATCCGGCAAACCCACATCCAGGCCGGAGCCGGAGATCAGGGTGCTGGTGTAGTCACGGGCCAGACGATCGAGGTTGGGGGTCTTGGCGGCAGCGACGGCGTTGTGCTCTTGCTTGGTGCTGTAGCCCCAACCGTCCATGATGACCAGAACCAAAGGTTTCTTAGCTGTTGACATAAGAGTATGTCCTCTCGGAGTGGAAAGAATGCGGGAAATGAAACTAGCGTAATATTACTACATCTGCCGAAATAGTCACCTGATAGCCAAGGGGCGCTCCCGCGGCCCCGCAAGCCACGCCCTTCCTGCCATGCTCGCTGCCCAATGATGATGGGAGCCTGCTCGCGCTTTGCTGCCAAGATGGCTGATCTTATCAATACCCCCATGTATACTCGGGCCCTTGTCTTGGTCCCTGGATAGTAGAAGATGCAAGAGTATTTGGATTTTGCGGCCCGTAACCCGCTGCTGACCGCCGCCTGGTTGGGTCTGGCTGGCACCCTGGTTTACACCACGGTGCGTGCCCGTTTGTCTCCGGTCAAAACCGTCAACAACCACACCGCGACCCTGCTTATCAACCGCGAGAATGCCACCGTGGTGGATATTCGCAGTCAGGAAGAGTACGCCAAGGGCCATCTGGCCGGTGCCCAGCACCTCCCGCTGACCCAGATCCAGAGCAATAATCTGGGCCCGGTTGAAAAGCATAAAGATGCCCCCATCATAGTGGTGTGCGAGTCGGGAATGACTGCGGGCGGCGCGGGCCGTCAGCTGAGCAAAGCTGGCTTCAAGCAGGTTTATGTGCTCGGCGGCGGCATGGCCCAATGGCGTGCAGAAAATCTGCCGGTAACCAAGAAACGCTGATTTAAGCAGGGCCTGAGCCCACTTACCCATATAACAAGGAATCAAACGAAATGGCTGACGAGATCAACAACCAGGAAGTACAACCGGAATTCCACATCCAGCGTGTTTACACCAAGGATGTCTCTTTCGAAGCGCCGAACACCCCGCACATCTTCCAGAAAGAGTGGCAGCCGGACGTCAAGCTGGATATGGATACCAAGACCAACATCCTGGCTGAGAGCGTGTACGAGGTTGTGCTGACCCTGACCGTGACCTGCAAACTGGAAACCGAAACCGCCTTCCTGTGCGAAGTACAGCAAGCCGGTATCTTCACCGTCGGTAACTTGCCGGAGCCGCAACTGGCTCACTGCCTGGCTGCCTTCTGCCCGAACATCCTGTTCCCGTATGCCCGCGAAGCCGTGGCCAACATGGTGAGCAAGGGTTCCTTCCCGCAGCTGAACCTGGCACCGGTCAACTTCGATGCCCTGTTTGCCCAGCACATGGCGCAAGCACAGGCCCAGCAGGCGACTGCGGAAGCCTGATAATGGCTGACCAGATCGCTATCTCGGTCTTGGGGGCGGGGTCTTATGGCTCCGCCCTTGCCATTTCTCTGGCGCGCAACGGTCACCCGACCCTGCTGTGGGGTCACGACCCCGCCCATGTCGCCGAGCTGGAACAAGACCGCTGCAACAAGGCATTTTTGCCTGATGTCCCTTTTCCTGCCGATCTGCAGCTGACTGCGGATCTGCAACGTGCGGTACAAGCTGCCCCCGTGCTGCTGCTGGTCGTGCCTAGCCATGTATTTGGCGATGTGCTGACCCGGATCAAGCCCTTTCTGCGCCCCGATACCCGTATCGCCTGGGCCACCAAGGGGTTGGAGCCTGACAGCGGCCGTCTGTTGCAGGATGTGGCCCGCGAAGTGCTGGGTGACGAGATGCCGCTGGCGGTGATCTCCGGCCCCACCTTCGCCAAGGAGCTGGCTGCCGGTTTGCCGACCGCCATCTCGGTCGCCTCAACCCACGACGAGTTCGCCGACGATCTCTCCCACCTGCTGCACTGTGGCCGTTCGTTCCGGGTCTATACCAATCCGGATTTCGTCGGTTTGCAGCTGGGTGGGGCAGTGAAGAACGTCATCGCTATCGGGGCCGGTCTCTCCGACGGGCTCGGGTTTGGCGCCAATGCCAGAACCGCGCTCATCACCCGGGGTCTGGTAGAGATGCAGCGTCTGGGGGCGGCGCTGGGGGCCGATGCCAAAACCTTTATGGGGATGGCGGGGCTCGGGGATTTGGTGCTCACCTGTACCGACAACCAGTCGCGCAACCGTCGTTTCGGGCTGGCGCTGGGCGCCGGTAAAGATGTCGACACCGCCATGACCGAAATTGGTCAGGTGGTGGAAGGGTATCGCAATACCAAGGAGGTGCATCTTCTGGCGGCCCGCTGCGGCGTCGAGATGCCCATCTGCGAGCAGATCTTCAAGGTGCTCTACGAGGGTAAGAACCCGAAAGAGGCTGCCATCGCCCTGCTGTCGCGCGACAAGAAGGACGAGTAATCGGACGATTGCCCATGCAAAAGGCCCCGCCATCTGGCGGGGCCTTTTCTTTGCGTCGCAAGCACAACAAATCAGTAGTAGGAGTGATCGCCGCGCTGGTGCTCGGTGGCGTCTTTCACCCCCTTGAGCTCGCCCGGGAACTTCTCCAGCAGTTGCTTCTCGATCCCCTCTTTCAGGGTGTAGTCGACCATGGAGCAACCGTTACAGCCGCCGCCAAACTGCAGAATGGCGTAGCCATCTTCGGTCAATTCGGTCAGGGTCACCTTGCCGCCGTGGCCGGCCAGCATGGGGTTTACCTCGGAGATGAGGGTGTACTCGATACGCTCGATCAGTGGCGCGTCGTCCGCCACTTTACGCATCTTGGCATTCGGCGCTTTCAGGGTGAGCTGGGAGCCCATCTGATCGGTCACGAAATCGATGGTGGCATCCACCAGGAAGGGGGCGCTCAGGGGATCGACCATGCAGTCGAAGCCGCTGAAGGGGAGGTGCTCGTCTTCCGGGTCCACTGCGTCGGGCGGGCAATAGGATACGCCACACTCGGCATTCTGGGTTCCCGGATTGACCACAAACACCCGGATATTGGTGCCATCAGGCTGTTTTTCCAGAAGTTTACGGAAATGGGCCTGGGCGGTGTCGGAAATGCTGATCATCACTATCCTCATAAACCTGAGTGTACGACTAGGGTATTCATGATAACGCGGTTATTAATGCTTGGGTAGCATGCCGAGGGCTACTTGCTGTGCCGGAGGGTACGACAGATTGCCCACACTTCTACCTTTGTGATGCCGCTCTCATGGAGCAAACGGCTTAGCTGACCGGCGGTGGCGCCTGTGGTCACAACGTCATCGAGCAGGGCTACGTGGCGATAGTGGTGAGGGCGGATCCGGAATGCCCCGCGTAGATTGCGCCGTCGCTGCCCGGCGCTCAGGGTTGTTTGCTGCGGAGTTGCCTTGATGCGCTGCAATAGCGAGTTGTCGCAGGAGATGCCGGTGAGCTCGCCAAGGGCTTGCGCGAGCTCCTCCGCCTGATTGAAACCTCGCCGCCACTGTCGCCACCAGTGGAGGGGGACCGGAATGATCGCCTCAGGCTGATCGCTGCCATCCAGATGATCGGCCAGTAGGCGTGCCAGCAATGGTGCCAGCAAGGTCTGGCCGGAATATTTTAGCTGCGGGATCAGCATGGGGTAGGGGGCCTTGTAGTCACCGACCACCTGCAACCGCTCCCAGGGGGGCGGTCTGCGCTGGCAGCGGCCACAGACCTGTATGCTCTCTTCTATATAGTCAGCCAGCGGTGCGGCACAGAGGCGGCATCTTGGCTGTGACTGGTGCAGCGCCTTCCGACACCAGTTGCAGAGCAGGGGCTCGTTGTCGCAAGGCTGATGACAGAGCAGGCAGATCCCTTGCCAGTCGCTGTGGCTGCCGAGCAGCAGGCTTGCTTTAGCGAGCAGTCGCTTTAACATGCTGACCCCAAGAGCATGAACAGGGATCTTGAGTCTAGATGAGTATATCGGTAGAGCAGTTTGGCCAAGGGGCCGATTTGGTGCTGCTGCACGGATGGGGGATGAACGGTGCGGTCTGGCATGGCATTGCCCAACAGTTGGCAGCCGATTATCGGGTGCATCTGGTGGACTTGCCCGGTTTTGGCAACAGCCCGCTGGCAGATGAGGTGGATTACAGCTTGCCCTGGCTTGCTGAGCAGGTGGCCGCCATCTTGCCACAGAAGTGCCATCTGCTTGGCTGGTCGCTCGGCGGTCTGGTGGCAAGCCAGCTGGCGCTGACGCATCCCGAGCGGTTGCACTCCCTCGTCACTGTGGCCAGCTCCCCCTGTTTTATGGCCCGCGATGAGTGGCCGGGGATCGCCCCCAAGGTACTGACCAGTTTCAACCAGATGCTGGCGGGGGATTTTCGCCAGACCATAGAGCGTTTCCTCGCCATCCAGGCGATGGGCAGCGAACATGCCCGTGACGATATCCGTCAGTTGCGCCACTGGCTGGCCGAGCGTCCGACGCCCCAGTTTGCCGCACTTGAGGCGGGGCTGACGCTGTTGGCCGACATTGACCTGCGCGAACCGCTGCGGGAACTGGATCTGCCCTGGTTGCGGATCTATGGCAGACTGGATTCATTGGTGCCCAAGGCGGCCATTCCCCTGCTGGACGACCTCTACCCTGCCAGTTGCAGCATGACCCTCAATAAGGCCTCACACGCACCCTTTATCTCCCATCCTGACGAGTTCATTGAAATCGTTCGAGATTTTGTTGGCTAAAAAACAGCCGGCAAGCTTCATTAATCCTCTGGACTGGCTGATAATTAATCTGTGATCAGAGGAGTAACATCATGCGTATTGATTCTGCTTTCAGCAGTGGGGTGCAGGGATTTCAGCGAGCCGAACAGATTGCCGACAAGGCATCCAATCAGATTGCACGTCTTAACACCCCCGGCGGGGATCGGGTGCAAGTGACCGATGAGCTCGTCAATCTCAAGGTGGCCGAGCTGCAGGCTGGTGCGTCTGCCAAGGTCGTGCAGACTGCCAGCGAGATGATGGGAACCCTCATCGACATCCGGGTGTGAGATGAACATCAATGTCAGTCTGCCCCCTCTTATCCCGACACAGCTGCAACCCCAGGTGGAAGCGGCGAGGACGGATAATCGCCGGGCAGAACTGATCCCGCAGGCCCGTGCGGGTCAAGCCTCCGTTGCCGAATCTGAAGTCGGCTCCCAGAAAGAGAAATCCAAAGCCGGTCAGGCCTCCAGCAATCAGACCTCCCAGAACAGCCGTGAAACCGGGCAACCGGCGCCGACGATACTGCCAGACAATCGCTTTGTCGAGGCAACCGGCGAAGAGGGTCAGCGCAAGCAGCAAGATCCCAAACAGCAGGAGCAGCAACAGCGGCAAGAGCAGCAGGTTCAGGATCTGATCGAACGTGACAAGGAGGTGCGCACCCACGAGCAGGCCCATCAGTCAGCGGGAGGTGAGTACGCCAGTTCACCCACCTATCAGTTTACGCAAGGACCGGATGGCAAGCGTTATGCAACAGGTGGCGAAGTCCAGATCGATACCAGTGTCGTACCCGGTGACCCTGCCGCCACCATCGCCAAGATGCAGCAGATCCGCGCAGCTGCATTGGCGCCTGCCGCGCCCTCCGCACAAGACCTGTCGGTCGCGCGCAGTGCCGCCGCGAGTGAATCCCGGGCTCGCAAAGAGCTGATGGCTGAGCAAAACGTGACATCGGGTGGTGTGCTGAGCGCCTATATGGACAAGCGTAACCGCGTCATCGCGGGCCACTATCAACAGGCTGTCAGTCCGGACTCTAAAAAGTCCCTCAGCCTGCATATCTGAATCAGGTTCGCCAAACTTTCAGAAGCTTTCGTTGTTTTGCAACTAACCTGAAGATCAGTCCAATTCCACAGGAGCAGATATGCATTTCGACGAAGTCAAAGCGGAAGATTTCACTACCTTCTCCCGTGTACCTCCACCCCACCTGCAGATGGAGCAGTTTCTGATGCAGCTCGGAGGAGGAGGGACCGAAGGCACCCATTTCAAGAAAAAAGTGATGCTGGTAGCTGGCTGGAGCCACACCGGCGTCGTCTCTTACGGCAAGTATCCGCAAGAGGCCTGCAAGGCATTCAACCGGCTGCGCGAGGTGCTGGCACACCATGGAGAGCCCGAGAGTATTCTCGCTGCCCTGGTGCAGTAATCCTGATCTTCGCTTGTATAAAAGCCCCTTGCGGGGCTTTTTGTATTCAGAGGGGTTCTGGAATGCTTCGTTATTTTTTCGCTTTGGAGAGGGCCGCCGCGAAGGCGTTGCCCATGGCGCCACCCACAGGGGTAGTTTGCCGGGGCTCATTTCTTGGCTTGGCGCTGCCCGCAGTGGCGTGACGCGACTCCGCTGGCTTGCGCGCAGGTTGTCCCGCCTTCTCGTCGAGGCGCATGGTCAAGCTGATCCGTTTGCGTGGGGCATCCACCTCCAGCACCTTGACCCGCACAATGTCCCCCGCCTTGACCACCTCGCGGGGATCCTTGACGAAACGATCGGTCAGGGAGGAGATGTGCACCAGCCCGTCCTGATGGACGCCGATATCGACGAAGGCGCCGAAGTTGGTGACATTGGTGACCACCCCTTCCAGTACCATTTCGGGCACCAGGTCGCTGATCTTCTCCACCCCTTCCTTGAAGGTGGCGGTTTTGAACTCGGGGCGCGGATCGCGACCCGGCTTGTCCAGCTCGCTGATGATGTCGGTGACGGTGGGCACGCCGAACTGTTCGTCTGTGTAGTCGGCCGGTTTCAGGCTGCGCAGCAGGCTGCTGTTGCCGAGCAGGCTAGCGACGCTCTGTTCCAGCTTGGCGAGGATCCGTTCCACCACTGGATAGGACTCCGGGTGTACCGCCGAGCTGTCGAGGGGGTTGCTGCCACCGCGAATGCGCAGGAAGCCGGCACACTGTTCGAAGGCTTTGGGGCCGAGGCGGCTGACTTTCAGCAACTGCTGACGGCTCTTGAAGGCGCCGTTTTCATCCCGGTAGGCGACGATGTTCTGGGCCAGGGTCTGGGAGAGGCCGGAAACCCGGTTGAGCAGGGCAACCGAGGCGGTGTTCACATCCACACCGACCGCGTTGACGCAATCCTCGACCACGGCATCGAGTCGGCGGGCCAGCTGGCTCTGGCCGACGTCGTGCTGATACTGGCCCACCCCGATACTCTTGGGATCGATCTTGACCAGCTCGGCCAGCGGGTCCTGCAGGCGGCGTGCGATGGAGACGGCTCCACGGATTGAGACGTCGAGATCCGGGAACTCCTGGGAGGCAAGCTCGGAGGCGGAGTAGACCGAGGCCCCCGCTTCGCTCACCACGATTTTCTGTGCCTTGGTGGCGGGGTAGCGTTCGAACAGATCGCTGACCAGTCGATCGGTCTCCCGCGAGGCGGTGCCGTTGCCGATGCTGATGAGCTCTACCTTGTGCTTCTGGCACAGTTCGCTCAGGGTCTTGAGGCTCTGGTCAATCTGGCGTTTCGGTTCGAACGGATAGATGGTGGCGTAGTCGACCAGCTTGCCGGTAGCATCGACGACAGCCACCTTGACCCCGGTGCGGATGCCGGGATCCAGCCCCATGGTGCAACACATACCGGCCGGGGCGGCCATCAGCAGATCCTTGAGGTTCATGGCGAACACCTTGATCGCCTCCTCCTCTGCCGACTCGCGGATGCGACCGATCAGCTCTGTCTCCATCTGCAGGGAGAGCTTGATCTTCCAGGTCCAGCTCACCACTCCTTGCAGCCATTTGTCGGCCGGGCGGTTCTGCAGATTGAGCTTGAGGTAGTGGGCAATGATCCCTTCGCAGGGGCTGGCACTCTCATCTTCACCGGTGACCAGCGCCAGATTGAGGATCCCTTCGTTGCGGCCCCGCAGCATGGCCAGCACCCGGTGGGAAGGTGCCTTGTGCAGTGGTTCGTCGTGTTCGAAGTAATCCTTGAACTTGGTCCCTTCCTGCTCCTTGCCTGCTACCACGCGGGCGCGCAGGGTGGCGTTTTGCCACAGGTAGTCGCGCAGCTTCTCCAGCAGGTCGGCCTGCTCGGCGAAGCGCTCCATCAGGATATAGCGGGCGCCATCGAGGGCGGCCTTGCTGTCGGCAATGCCTTGTTCGGGATTGAGGAAGGCGGCTGCCGCTTGCTCGGGATCCTGCATCGGGTCGCTGAGCAGCAGATTGGCCAGCGGCTCCAACCCTGCTTCGATCGCCATCTGCCCCTTGGTGCGGCGCTTGGGTTTGTAGGGCAGGTAGAGATCCTCCAGCCGGGTCTTGCTGTCGGCGCCATTCAGTTCGCGCATCAGATCGGGGGTCAGCTTGCCCTGCTCCTCGATGGAGCGAATGATCACCTGACGGCGATCTTCCAGTTCACGCAGGTAGCCGAGGCGGCCCTCCAGAGTGCGCAGTTGGCTGTCGTCCAGGCCACCGGTCACCTCTTTACGGTAACGGGCGATAAAGGGCACGGTCGAGCCTTCATCCAGCAGGCGTACCGCAGCCTGTACCTGCTCCGGACGAGCATTGAGCTCATCGGCAATCTGTCTCTCTATGGTTTGCATCATGATGTTGTTGATGGCCTCAGTGGTCGAGTCCGCGCCATCAGGCGCCAAGTGTGAGCACTATATGGGGTCGGGCAGCGGGATGCCACCCCGGCATACATGACTCTTGTCATACCCTGTGGGTGGGCATGCTCGATCCATCCTGGCCTCGTCAGCAGATTTGGCCGTCAGGGCCAGCGCTGGTTTATTTGGGATAGCTGATCTCGTTGATATACCAGCAGGCGTCACCCACTGGGGTACGGACGATGGCCTCATCCCCGACCTCTTTCTTGAGCAGGGCGCGGGCCATGGGGGAGTCGATGGAGATGTAATCCTTGCGCTCGAAGATCTCGTCATAGCCGACGATACGAAAGCGCTTGGTCTCGCCCTCTTCGTTTTCCACTTCGACCCAGGCACCGAAGAAGACCTTGCCCTCCTGCGCGGGGGCATAGTCGACGATCCCCAGCTCTTCGAGGCATTTGCGCAGGTAGCGCACCCGCCGGTCGATCTCCCGCAGCCGCTTCTTGTTGTACTGATAGTCGGCATTTTCGCTGCGATCCCCCAGACTGGCAGCCCATGCCACCTTCCTGGTGACCTCGGGGCGCTCCTGACGCCAGAGAAGATCGAGCTCTTCTTTCAGCTTGTTGTAGCCTTCGCGGGTGATCAGCTTTGTCTTCATGGTGATCCGGGTCTGGTCAAAGAGGGGTATTCATCGCTAACTGCTCGGGAATATTAGCTTTTGTCCTCTCGCTGTCGAGGGAAATCGTGATTGTTTGGCTGGCGCCATCCTGGCGGCGCTGGTGAAGGGGGCTTGAGGCCCGTCACGCGCTCGGGATGGGTAATAACCGGTAACATATGTGTGCTTTGCTCCCGCCAGCTGCCCCCTAGTATGGGTGGCAGCGAAAGAACGAAGAGGCAATGCAATGAGTCAGCAGCAATACAGGGTCCTGGTGGTGGATGATGACCTGAAATTACGTTCCCTGTTGGAGCGCTATCTCACCGAGCAGGGATTCGTGGTGCGCGGCGTGGCCAATGGCGAACAGGCCGATCGCTTGCTGACTCGTGAAAATTTCAGTCTGATGGTGCATCGACCTGATGCTGCCGGGGTAGGATGGGCTCTCCATCTGCCGCCGTCTGCGCGAAGCGGGCAATCAGATCCCGGTGCTGATGCTCACCGCCAAAGGGGATGAGGTGGATCGTATCGTCGGGCTCGAGATGGGGGCGGACGACTATCTGCCCAAGCCGTTCAATCCCCGCGAACTGCTGGCACGGATCCGTGCCGTGCTGCGTCGCCATACCGTCGAGCTGCCGGGGGCCCCCTCTGTCGCGGAAAAGGTCGTCAACTTCGGGGCCTTCCAGCTCAATCTGGCGACCCGCGAGCTGAGCCGTGATGGCGAGCCGATGGCGCTCACCAGCGGTGAATTTGCGGTGCTCAAGGTGCTGGTCAGCCATCCCCGTGAGCCGCTCTCCCGCGACAAGCTGATGAATCTGGCCCGTGGCCGCGAGTACACCGCCACCGAGCGCAGCATTGACGTGCAGGTTTCCCGCTTGCTCCCACCGTCAAACAGATCAGTCACTTGCTGGCCAATCAGGTCAAGCTGATCTTTCCGGTCAATACCGATCAGCTGGCGCTGAGTGAAGATGCCGAGGCGCTGGTCTATGTGGCGACCGGCACCGACATCTATACCCAGAGCGAGGCGATCCATCATGGCTTCAACAATGCCAAGCCGTACCCCTATCTGGAAGAGAACATCAGTCGTGAACTGGGTGGCCCGGCCAAGATGCGGGTCGAGATCTAGGATCACTACATCATCTGGATCCAGCCGCCCCAGGCCAGCAAAATCTGGGTACGGATCCCGCTGACCGAGATTGAAGACGACGATATCGAACCCCTCATCATCTATCTGAGCATGTTGCTGGTGATCACCTTGTTTGCGGCCTGGCGCTTTGCCCGCCAGCTGGTGCGCCCGCTCGAGGATCTCGAGGCTGGTGCAGTTGCGGTGGCCAGAGGCCATTTCCCCGAGGCGCTGGGGGAGTTGGGATCGCGAGAGGTCAGGCGACTGACCCGCACCTTCAATCATATGTCGCACTCCATCAAGAGCCTGATCGAGGAGCGAAACCTGATGATTGCGGGGGTATCCCACGATCTGCGCACCCCGCTGACTCGTATCCGGCTGGCGACCGAGATGATGTCCTCCAGTGACGAGTATCTCAAGGAGAGCATCAACTCGGATATCGACGAGTCCAACGCCATCATCGATCAGTTTATCGACTATATCCGCCCGGATGAGGGGCTGGATTTATTGCCGATCGACCTGACCCAGCTGGTACACGATTCCTTACTGCTCTACTCGGAGCAGGGGTTGGAGGTCGATCTGGCGTTGCCGCAAGAGGCGGTGCGAGTCGCTTGCAATCCGGTCAGCATACGGCGGGTATTGAACAACCTCTCAAGCAACTCGTTGCGCTATGGGGCGGGTCGGTTGCACGCCGAGTTGAAGGATGACGGGCATTGGGTGCGTCTGCGCCTCTCTAATGATGGTCCCGGCATTCCGGAGGAGGATTACTCCCGAGTGCTCAAGCCATTCACCCAGGGGAATATTGCCCGCACCGTCGGCGGCAGTGGGCTGGCGATTGTGGCCAAGATCGTTGCCCAGCACCACGGTACCATCCGGCTGGGTAGCTCGGACCTCGGTGGTTTGCTGGTCGAGATGAGGCTGCCAAAACATCAGCCGCAGGAGTGGGTGGATTGAGATAAGGGCGTATCCGTGGATACGCCCCTCTGCTTTTGTCAGCCTTCCGTTTCGGCCTGGTTGCGATAGCGTTTGCCGTACTTGAGCTGCTGGATCAGCAGGGCTGCGACGATCAGGGCAAGGCCGATCGGCGTGGCTGGATGGATGGTTTCGCCGATCAGCAGGTTGAGCAGAAGCAGCGAGGCAAAGGGAGAAATAAAGATGAGGTTGCTGATGGGCGCCGTGTTGGTGGCATGGCGCATCGCCATCAGCCAGAGCACGAAGCCGAAGCCCATCTCGAACAGCCCCACATAGATGGCGCCAGCCCACCCTTGCCAGGCGGTCAGCCGGAAGTCAGCCAGTAGCCAGGTGGCAAGCACGATAAAGGGGAGGCTGATAATGAAGCCAAGCAGCAGGCTGACGATGGGGTCTCCCTGATTGCGGGTGTTGAGGATCCAGTAACTGGCCCAGATGAGGGTCGATACCAGCGCCAGGGTCACTCCGAGCGGGCTGTCGAACTGCAGACCGAATACATCCCCCCTGGTGGCAATTACCAGGGCGCCGAAATACCCCAGCACGATGGCCACCCCGTCGCGGCGGCGCAGCTTCTGGCCGAGAAAGGGGACGGCCAGCAGACTGAGGGTGATTGCCCAGGTGTAGTTGAGGGTCTGGGCCTGCTGGGCAGGCAGCAGATCATAGGCTTTGAACAGCAGCAGGTAATAGAGGAAGGGGTTCAGCACTCCCAGAGTCAGGTAGTAGAAAGGGTGGGCCTTGATGTGGCTCCCCAGCAGCGGCAGTTTGCCCTGTTTGGCGACGACGGCTGTCAGCGTGAGAGTCGAGGTGAAGGCGGCCACAAGCAACAGTTGCACAGGTTCGAAATAGGTGAGGGAGATCTTGAAGGCTGTAGCGACCGTCGACCAGAGGGCAACGGCGCAAAGGCCATACTGATAGGCCTTCTTTTGATCTTTGAGCATGGGGTGTCGTTCCACTGACAGAGGCAAGCGCACAGTCTACCAGTCTGCTTGTAACATTGTCGTTATCTGGGTGTTGGCAGCAGAGTGTATTGTCGCAGGCGAGATCCATCTGTCACATAAAGCTGCGCATAATCTGTTCGCTCTCCCTTGCGCAAATTTGAAAAATCCGTATAATCCCCTCCGCTTACCCATGAGGTAAGCCAGACGATATGTCTGCTGCTGAGTTTTCTGTTTACAGGGACCAGCCATACAGTCCTCCCGATATGGGAGGAAACGTGAAAAATCACACCTCTGGCGGGAGAAGTCTCGGTCGGGCGGTGTTGATTTATGTTCTTTTATCTATTGGAGCTCTGTCAATGCAGAACCAAAGAATCCGTATCCGCCTGAAGGCTTTTGATCATCGCCTGATCGATCAATCCACTGCGGAAATCGTTGAAACTGCAAAGCGCACTGGCGCGCAGGTTCGCGGTCCTATTCCGCTGCCGACTCGCAAAGAGCGCTTCACCGTCCTGATCTCCCCGCACGTCAACAAAGATGCGCGTGATCAGTACGAGATCCGCACTCACAAGCGTCTGGTAGACATCGTTGAGCCGACTGACAAGACCGTTGACGCCCTGATGCGTCTGGATCTGGCAGCTGGTGTAGACGTCCAGATCAGCCTGGGTTAATTACGGAAAGAGGTTGATAACAATGACAATCGGTCTTGTAGGTCGCAAAGTGGGTATGACTCGCATCTTCACTGAAGATGGCGTTTCTATCCCGGTGACTGTTATCGAAGTTGAAGCTAACCGTGTAACTCAGGTCAAATCTGTAGAAACCGACGGCTACAACGCTATTCAGGTTACCACTGGCGCCAAGAAAGCCAGCCGTGTAACCAAGCCGGAAGCTGGCCACTTCGCCAAAGCTGGTGTAGAAGCCGGTCGCGGTCTGTGGGAATTCCGCCTGAACAACGGTGAAACTTTCACTGTTGGTAGCGAGCTGAAAGTAGATCTTCTCGCTGACGTTAAGCTGGTAGACGTTACCGGCACATCCAAAGGTAAGGGCTTTGCTGGTACTGTTAAGCGCCACAACTTCCGCACCCAGGATATGACCCACGGTAACTCCTTGTCTCACCGCGTTCCGGGTTCTATCGGTCAGAACCAGACTCCGGGTCGTGTATTCAAGGGCAAAAAGATGGCTGGTCACATGGGTGCTGAGCGTGTAACGACTCAGAACCTGGAACTGGTTCGTGTTGACGCTGAACGCAACCTGCTGCTCATCAAAGGTGCAGTACCGGGTGCAACCAACGGCAACGTGATCGTCAAACCTGCCGTCAAAGCGTAACGTCTGAGGAGATAGTAATGGAATTGGTAATGAAAGACGCCAAGAGCGCTCTTGAAGTTTCCGAGACTACCTTCGGGCGCGAATTCAACGAAGCTCTGGTTCACCAGGTCGTCGTTGCATATGCCGCTGGTGCCCGTCAGGGTACTCGTGCGCAGCTGACTCGCTCTGAAGTGTCTGGTGGCGGCAAAAAGCCGTGGCGTCAGAAGGGTACTGGTCGTGCCCGTGCTGGCTCCATCCGTTCGCCCATCTGGCGTTCCGGTGGTGTGACTTTTGCTGCTAAGCCGCAAGATCACAGCCAGAAAGTAAACAAGAAGATGTACCGCGGCGCTATCCGTAGCATCCTGTCCGAACTGGTACGTCAAGAGCGCCTGATCGTTGTCGAGAAATTCGGCATCGAAGCGCCGAAGACCAAAGAACTGATCGCCAAGCTGAAAGAGATGGAACTGACTGACGTTCTGATCGTGACTGCTGAAGTCGATGAGAACCTGTTCCTGGCTGCTCGCAACCTGTACAAGGTCGACGTGCGTGATGTTGCCGGTATCGACCCGGTCAGCCTGATCGCCTTCGACAAGATTCTGATGACTGCTGACGCAGTTAAGCAAATCGAGGAGATGCTGGCATGATCCGCGAAGAACGTCTGTTAAAAGTTCTGAAGGCTCCGCACATCTCTGAAAAGAGCACCATGGTCGCAGAAAAGCAGAACACTATCGTGTTCAAAGTTGCTGTTGATGCCACCAAGGCGGAAGTCAAAGCTGCAGTTGCGAAACTGTTTGAGGTCGAAGTTGAGACCGTCCGTACCCTGAACATGAAGGGTAAGACCAAGCGCTCAGGTGCGCGTGTAGGCCGTCGTTCCGATTGGAAAAAGGCTTATGTGACCCTGAAAGCAGGTCAGGACATCGACTTCATGGGCGCAGCCGAGTAAGAGGAGTTCTCAAAAATGGCAATCGTTAAGTGCAAGCCTACTTCTCCGGGCCGCCGTCACGTCGTCAAGATCGTCAATCAAGAGCTGTACAAGGGCAAGCCCTTCGCCGCTCTGCTGGACAGCAAAAGCAAGTCCGGTGGTCGTAACAACAACGGCCGTATCACTACCCGTCATATCGGTGGTGGTCACAAGCAGCACTACCGTATCGTCGACTTCAAGCGCGACAAAGACGGTATCCCGGCTAAAGTAGAGCGCCTGGAATACGATCCTAACCGTACCGCTAACATCGCTCTGGTGTTGTATGCAGACGGTGAGCGTCGTTACATCCTGGCTCCGAAAGGCCTGAAAGCTGGTGATGCAATCGCTTCTGGTGCTGATGCAGCCATCAAGGTAGGTAACGCCCTGCCGATGCGCAACATCCCGGTTGGTTCTACCGTTCACGCTGTAGAGATGAAGCCTGGTAAAGGTGCCCAGCTGGCTCGTTCCGCTGGTACTTTCATCCAGATCCTGGCTCGTGACGGTAACTATGTAACTCTGCGTCTGCGTTCCGGCGAAGTACGTAAAGTTCTGGCCGAGTGCCGCGCTACCATCGGTGAAGTCGGTAACTCCGAGCACATGTTGCGTCAACTGGGTAAAGCCGGTGCAAACCGCTGGCGTGGTATTCGTCCGACCGTTCGCGGTATGGCGATGAACCCGGTCGACCACCCGCACGGTGGTGGTGAGGGTCGTAACAAAGGCATGCAGCCTGTGTCCCCATGGGGCCAGAAGGCTAAAGGCTTCAAGACCCGTAAGAACAAGCGTACCGACAAGTACATCGTACGTCGTCGTAACAAGTAATTGTTAACATAGAGGAATCACCATGCCACGTTCTCTCAAGAAGGGTCCATTTATTGACCTGCACTTGCTGAAGAAGGTAGAGAAAGCGGTGGAAAGCGGGGATAAAAAGCCGGTTAAGACCTGGTCCCGTCGTTCAATGATCATCCCGAACATGATCGGTTTGACCATCGCTGTCCATAATGGTCGTCAGCACGTTCCGGTTTTCGTTACCGAAGAAATGATCGGTCACAAACTGGGTGAATTCGCACCGACTCGTACTTATCGCGGCCATGCTGCTGATAAGAAGGCTAAGAAGCGCTAAGGGATAAATGATGGAAGCTATCGCTAAACACCGTTATGCCCGTACTTCTGCCCAGAAAGCTCGTCTGGTAGCCGATCAAGTACGTGGTCTGTCCGTAGACAAGGCTCTGAATATCCTGACCTTCAGCCCGAAAAAGGCTGCTGTGCTGGTTAAGAAAGTGCTGGAATCTGCCATTGCAAACGCTGAGCACAACGAAGGCGCCGATATCGACGCGCTGCGTGTTGCTACTATCATGGTCGACGAAGGTCCCTCCATGAAGCGCATCCGTCCGCGTGCCAAAGGTCGTGCGGATCGTATCCTCAAGCGTACCGCTCACATCACTGTAGTGGTATCCGACGCTAAGGCTGGGAGATAAGCAATGGGTCAGAAAGTACATCCTAATGGC
This sequence comes from Aeromonas fluvialis, assembly GCF_000819885.1. Taxonomy (GTDB): domain Bacteria; phylum Pseudomonadota; class Gammaproteobacteria; order Enterobacterales; family Aeromonadaceae; genus Aeromonas; species Aeromonas fluvialis. Next base: position 10,356 of record NZ_CDBO01000009.1, on the reverse strand, counting down.
ATTCGCCTGGGTATTACCAAGCCTTGGAATTCTACCTGGTTCGCGAACACCAAAGACTTCGCTGACAACCTGTACAGCGATTTTCAAGTACGCCAGTTCCTGACCAAGGAACTGAAAAACGCGTCCTTGTCCAAGATCACCATCGAGCGTCCGGCCAAGAGCATCCGTGTGACCATTCACACCGCTCGTCCGGGTGTTGTGATCGGTAAGAAAGGCGAAGACGTTGAGAAGCTGCGCAAAGCTGTAGCCACTATTGCTGGCGTGCCTGCTCAGATCAACATTTCCGAAGTCCGCAAGCCGGAGCTGGATGGCAAACTCGTTGCCGACAGCATCACTTCCCAGCTGGAGCGTCGTGTAATGTTCCGTCGTGCTATGAAGCGCGCCGTACAGAACGCAATGCGCCTGGGTGCCAAGGGCATCAAAGTGGAAGTTTCCGGTCGTCTGGGCGGCGCTGAAATCGCGCGTACCGAATGGTACCGTGAAGGTCGTGTGCCGTTGCACACCCTGCGTGCCGACATCGACTACGCAACTTCTGAAGCCCACACCACTTACGGTGTGATCGGCGTTAAAGTTTGGATCTTCAAGGGCGAAGTTCTGGGCGGTCTGGCTGCTGTTAACGCTGCCGCTGCTCAAGAGCAAGCTCCTGCAAAGCCCAAGCGTGACAACAAGCGCCGCGCTGCTAAGTAAGGAGATTCGGTAAATGTTGCAACCTAAGCGTACTAAATTCCGCAAGACCCATAAGGGTCGTAACCGCGGTCTGGCCACCTCTGGTAACGAAGTATCCTTCGGTACCTTTGGCCTGAAGGCGACATCCCGTGGTCAACTGACTGCTCGTCAAATCGAAGCAGCCCGTCGTGCCATGACCCGTCACGTTAAGCGTCAAGGTAAGATCTGGATCCGTGTGTTCCCGGACAAGCCCATCACCGAAAAGCCCCTCGAAGTTCGTATGGGTAAAGGTAAGGGTAACGTGGAATACTGGGTTTGCCCGATCCAGCCTGGCAAGGTTCTGTACGAGATGGACGGTGTACCTGAGGCTCTGGCGCGTGAAGCGTTTGCCCTGGCCGCAGCTAAGCTGTCTGTTCAGACCACTTTCGTAATTAAGACGGTGATGTGATGAAAGCCCAAGATCTGCGTCAAAAGAGCGTCGAAGAACTGAACCAGGAGCTGCTGGGCCTGCTGCGTGAGCAATTCAACATGCGCATGCAAGCGTCCACTGGCCAACTGGCTCAGACTCACACTCTGAAACAAGTGCGTCGTGACGTCGCACGTATCAAGACTGTACTGACTGAGAAGGCAGGTGCGTAATGACTGACAAGATCCGTACTCTGCAAGGTCGTGTAATCAGCGACAAGATGGACAAGTCCATCACTGTTGCTATCGAGCGCAAGGTAAAGCACCCGATCTACGGTAAGATCATCAAGCGCACTACCAAGCTGCACGTGCATGACGAGACCAACGAGTGTAAAGCAGGCGATCTCGTGGAAATCCGCGAATGCCGCCCGCTGTCCAAGACCAAGTCCTGGACCCTGGTTGCGATCTTAGAAAAGGCCTAATCGGTACTTTTTAGTCCAAACGGCCCCTTTCAGGGGCCGTTTGTTTTTTAGGCTACCTTTTCTAAAAATCCTGTGTTATAGTTTCGCGCCTTTTGAAGGCAGCCAGATCCCACTAGGGATAAGAAGTAAACAAAGCGGAGCACTAAAATGATCCAGATGCAAAGTATGCTGGGCGTAGCCGACAACTCCGGCGCTCGCAGTGTAATGTGTATTAAGGTTCTGGGTGGCTCGCACCGCCGTTACGCCGGCATCGGCGACATCATCAAGGTTTCCATCAAGGAAGCCATTCCTCGCGGTAAAGTGAAGAAAGGTGATGTGTATAACGCGGTGGTCGTACGCACCCGTAAAGGCGTTCGTCGTCCGGACGGCTCAGTCATCCGTTTCGACAACAATGCGGCTGTTTTGCTTAACGGCAACCAACAGCCAATCGGTACTCGTATTTTTGGCCCGGTGACCCGTGAACTGCGTAATGAGAAGTTCATGAAGATTGTGTCCCTGGCACCCGAAGTACTGTAAGGAGTCGAACGATGGCAGCTAAAATCCGTCGCGAAGACGAAGTGATCGTACTTACCGGCAAAGACAAGGGCAAGCGTGGCAAAGTCACTCAAGTTCTGATTGCAAAAGGTAAGGTAATCGTTGAAGGCATCAACCAGGTGAAGAAGCACCAGAAGCCGGTACCCGCACTGGGTCAGGCTGGCGGTATCGTCACCAAAGAAGCCCCGATCGATGTATCAAACGTAGCGCTGTTCAACTCTGCCACTGGCAAAGCTGACCGCGTTGGTTTCCGGATTGAAGACGGCAAAAAAGTTCGTTTCTTCAAATCCACCGGCGAACTTGTGAAGTAATTGGAGTTTAACGATGGCGAAACTGCATGATTACTACAAATCAGATGTAGTAAATGAACTGGCCAAACAGTTCGGTTACAAGACTATCATGCAAGTCCCTCGGATCGAGAAAATCACCCTGAACATGGGTGTTGGTGAAGCGATCTCTGACAAGAAGTTGCTGGAAAATGCTGCTGCCGATATGGCCGCCATTTCCGGTCAGAAGCCGCTGATCACCAAAGCTCGCAAATCTGTTGCGGGCTTCAAGATTCGTGAAGGCTACCCGATAGGTTGTAAAGTAACCCTGCGTGGCGAGCGTATGTGGGAGTTCCTGGAACGGCTGATTTGCATCTCCGTACCGCGTATCCGTGACTTCCGTGGCCTGAACGCAAAAGCGTTTGATGGTCGTGGTAACTACTCCATGGGCGTGCGTGAGCAAATCATCTTCCCGGAAATCGACTATGACAAAGTCGATCGCGTCCGTGGTCTGGATATCACCATCACCACTTCCGCGAATACCGATGAAGAAGGCCGTGCTCTGCTGGCTGCCTTTAACTTCCCATTCCGCAAGTAAGGTTAGGGTTATGGCTAAAACATCCATGAAAGCGCGCGAAGCAAAGCGTGCGAAGCTGGTAGCCAAGTACGCCACCAAGCGTACCGAGCTGAAAGCTATCATTGTTGATATGAACGCTTCTGAAGAAGCGCGTTGGGATGCTGTACTGCAACTGCAACAGCTGCCCCGTGATTCCAGTCCGTCCCGCCAGCGTAACCGTTGCAATATTACTGGTCGTCCGCACGGTTTCCTGCGCAAGTTTGGCTTGTCTCGCATCAAGGTGCGTGAGCATGCCATGAAGGGCGAAATTCCGGGCCTGAAGAAGGCTTCTTGGTAACGAATCTCGGGAGTTAGACTTATGAGCATGCAAGATCCGATCGCGGATATGCTGACCCGCATCCGTAACGGTCAGGCGGCGAGCAAAGTTGCGGTTTCCATGCCTTCTTCCAAGCTGAAAGTGGCTATCGCCAACGTGCTGAAAGAAGAAGGTTACATCACTGGCTACTCCGTAGCAGGTGATGTGAAGCCGGAACTGGAAATTGAACTGAAATATTTCCAGGGCAAGCCAGTTGTAGAACTGATCCAACGCGTGAGCCGTCCCGGCCTGCGTATTTACAAGCGCACTACTGATCTGCCGAAAGTTATGGGCGGTCTCGGTGTTGCTATCGTGTCCACGTCTAAAGGTGTGATGACTGACCGTGCTGCTCGCAAAGCAAGCATGGGCGGTGAGATCATCTGCTACGTCGCTTAATAGGAGGTAGGATATGTCTCGCGTTGCTAAGGCACCCGTCACTATTCCTGCTGGCGTAGAGGTGACTCTGAACGGCCAGGAACTGACCATCAAAGGTGGTAAAGGTTCTCTGGTTCGCTCTATTCACGCCGGTGTAGAAGTGACCAAAGAAGACAATGTACTGAAGTTCGCCCCGCGCGACGGCATCTCTGGTGCTGACGCTCAGGCCGGTACTGCCCGTGCATTGGTCAACAACATGGTAATCGGTGTTACCCAAGGCTTCGAGCGTAAGCTGCAGCTGGTTGGTGTTGGCTACAAAGCCTCCATCAAGGGCAATGCTGTTGCGCTGGCGCTGGGCTTCTCTCACCCGGTAGAGCATGCGCTGCCGGCTGGTGTGACCGCTGAATGCCCGACTGCCACTGAAATCGTTCTGCGTGGTGTCGACAAGCAGATGGTTGGCCAAGTCGCCGCCGATATCCGTGCTTACCGCGCTCCGGAGCCCTACAAGGGCAAGGGTGTACGCTATGCCAATGAGCAAGTGCGTACTAAAGAAGCTAAGAAGAAGTAAGGTAACACTATGGACAAGAAAGCAGCTCGTCTCCGTCGTGCTACTCGTGCTCGGAAGAAGATGCAGGAACTGGGAGCTACCCGTCTGGTTGTTCACCGTACCCCGCGTCATATCTACGCGCAGGTAATCGCAGCCAACGGTTCCGAAGTTCTGGCCTCTGCTTCCACAGTAGAGAAAGCCATCAGTGAAGCGCTCAAATCCACCGGTAACGCAGATGCTGCTACCGCTGTGGGTAAGGCTATCGCTGAGCGAGCTATTGCCAAAGGCGTTCAGAACGTATCTTTCGATCGTTCCGGTTTCAAGTATCATGGTCGCATTGCCGCTCTGGCAACTGCTGCACGTGACGCTGGTCTTCAGTTCTAAGCTAGGAGTCGAAGATGGCTAAAGTCGAATCTCAAGCCGGCGAACTGCAAGAAAAGCTGATTGCAGTCAACCGTGTTTCGAAAACTGTTAAAGGTGGTCGTATCATGTCCTTCACCGCGTTGACCGTGGTGGGTGATGGTAACGGCCGTGTAGGTTACGGTTACGGTAAGGCCCGTGAAGTTCCAGCTGCTATTCAAAAAGCAATGGAACAGGCTAAGCGTAATCTGAGCAAAGTTGAGCTGAACAATGGCACTCTGCACCATCCGGTGCGTGGTGTTCACTCTGGCTCCACCGTGTTCATGAAGCCTGCCTCACAAGGTACTGGTATCATTGCAGGCGGCGCTATGCGTGCTGTTCTGGAAGTTGCTGGTATCCACAACGTGCTGGCTAAGACCTACGGTTCCACCAACCCAATCAACGTTGTTCGCGCAACTGTAGATGCTCTGGTGCAGGGTCAATCCCCAGCTCAGATCGCTGCAAAGCGTGGTCTGCGCGTTGAAGAAATTCTGGGGTAATGCGACATGGCTAACACTGTAAAAGTAACTCAAACTCGCAGCTCTATCGGCCGTCTGCCAAAGCACAAGGCGACTCTGCGTGGTCTGGGTCTGCGTCGCATTGGTCACACCGTTGAGCTGGAAGATACTCCTTGCGTTCGCGGTATGATCAACCAGGTTTATTACATGGTTAAGGTGGAGGGCTAAGCATGCGTCTGAACACTCTGTCTCCGGCCGCTGGTTCCAAGCCTGAAAAACAACGTCGTGGTCGTGGTATCGGCTCCGGCCTGGGCAAGACTGGTGGTCGTGGTGTTAAAGGCCAAACCTCTCGTTCCGGTGGCGGTAAAGTCCGCGCTGGTTTCGAAGGTGGCCAGATGCCTTTGAAAATCCGTCTGCCGAAGTTCGGTTTCTTCTCTCGCAAATCTTTGGTTTCTGCCGAAGTGCGTCTGAACGAAATCGCCATGGTGGAAGGTGATGTGGTCGATCTGAGCACTCTGAAGCAAGCCGGTGTTGTTACCAAGAACATCGTATTCGCTAAAGTTGTTCTGTCTGGCAACATTGACCGTGCTGTGACCGTTCGTGGTCTGTCCGTCACCAAAGGTGCACGTGCAGCCATCGAGGCCGCTGGCGGTAAAATCGAGGAATAATCAGTACAATGGCTAAGAAACCAGGATTGGATGTTAAAGCACAGGGTGGTCTGAGTGAACTGAAGAGCCGTTTGCTCTTCGTTCTCGGGGCGATTATCGTTTTCCGTGCAGGCTCTTATGTGCCGATTCCTGGTATTGACGCCGCCGTACTGGCCGAGTTGTTCCAGCAACAGAAGGGCACCATCATTGAGATGTTCAACATGTTCAGTGGTGGTGCACTCTCGCGTGCTTCTATTCTTGCGTTGGGGATCATGCCGTACATTTCGGCGTCGATCATTATCCAGCTGCTGACAGTGGTTCACCCTGCTCTTGCTGAACTCAAGAAAGAAGGTGAATCCGGCCGTCGCAAGATTAGCCAATATACCCGTTGGGGCACGCTGGTTTTGGGAACTTTCCAGGCCATTGGTATTGCAACCGGTCTGCCGAATATGATGCAGGGACTCGTGACTCATCCGGGTTTGGGCTTCTATTTCACAGCGGTTGTGAGTCTGGTCACCGGTACCATGTTTTTGATGTGGTTGGGTGAGCAGATTACCGAGCGTGGGATTGGTAATGGTATCTCGTTGATTATTTTCACGGGTATCGTTGCTGGTCTGCCGCATGCCATTGGCGCTACGGCCGAACAGGCACGTCAAGGGGAATTGCATATCCTGCTGTTGTTGTTGCTGGGCTTGATTGTTTTCGCAGTGACTTACTTTGTGGTGTTCGTGGAGCGTGGTCAGCGTCGTATCGTCGTTAACTATGCCAAGCGTCAACAAGGCCGCCAGGTATTCGCCGCGCAAAGCACACACCTGCCGTTGAAAGTGAATATGGCCGGTGTGATTCCTGCGATTTTCGCATCCAGTATCATCCTCTTCCCAGGGACCATTACCTCCTGGTTTGGTCAGGGTGAGGGTAAGGTAGCTGACATCTTGCAACAGGTCTCTATGGTCCTGCAGCCGGGTCAACCGCTTTACGAGATGCTGTATGCAGCAGCCATTATCTTCTTCTGCTTCTTCTATACCGCGCTGGTGTTCAACCCCCGCGAGACAGCAGATAATCTGAAGAAGAGTGGAGCCTTTATCCCGGGGATTCGCCCGGGCGAGCAGACAGCACGTTACATCGATAAGGTTATGACTCGCCTGACATTGGCAGGTGCGCTCTATATAACCTTTATCTGTCTGGTACCCCAGTTCTTGATGACTGCCTGGAACGTACAGTTCTACTTCGGTGGCACTTCGCTGCTGATTATCGTGGTGGTTATCATGGACTTCATGGCTCAGGTACAAACCCATATGATGTCTCATCAATATGGCGACGTCCTGAGGAAGGCCAACCTGAAGGGCTACGGCCGCTAAAGGTCGGCGTAGTTACGGAGTTAAGCAATGAAAGTTCGTGCTTCCGTTAAGGCGATCTGCCGTAACTGCAAAATCATCAAGCGTCACGGTGTGGTGCGTGTGATTTGCAGCGAGCCAAAGCATAAACAGCGCCAAGGCTAATTTTTTACGGTTAGTACTTGCAACAAATAGTTGTGCTGGCTAATATAGCCAGCCAACTTTTGTTGTGTATTGGTTGACCGCCACGTATCCGCTCACGGGCTTTGTGGTGGTCGTAATCTACTATATGTAGGAGTGAATAGTGGCCCGTATCGCTGGCATTAACATTCCTGACCATAAGCATGCAGTCATTGCTTTGACTGCGATTTATGGCGTCGGTCGTACCCGCTCCAAGGCCATCTGTGCCGCAGCCGGTATCGCTGAGAATGTGAAAATTAAAGACCTGGACGAAGCTCAGATCGAGAGTCTGCGTGAACAAGTAGGTAAATTCACCGTTGAAGGTGACCTGCGTCGTCAGATTTCCATGAACATCAAGCGATTGATGGATCTGGGTTGCTACCGTGGTTTGCGTCACCGTCGTAGCCTGCCTGTTCGTGGTCAACGTACCAAGACCAACGCTCGTACCCGTAAGGGTCCGCGCAAGGCTATCAAGAAGTAACGGGAAGGTAGAAAATGGCTAAAACTCCGACTCGTGCTCGCAAGCGCGTTAAAAAGCAAGTGAGCGACGGTATTGCACACGTTCATGCATCTTTCAACAACACAATCGTGACCATTACTGACCGTCAGGGCAATGCTCTGTCATGGGCCACCTCCGGTGGTTCAGGTTTCCGTGGTTCCCGTAAGTCCACTCCGTTTGCTGCCCAAGTAGCTGCTGAGCGTGCTGGTGAGATCGCCAAAGAATACGGCGTGAAGAACCTGGAAGTCATGGTCAAAGGTCCGGGTCCCGGTCGTGAGTCTTCCATCCGCGCTCTGAACGCGGCTGGTTTCCGCATCACTAATATTACTGATGTGACTCCGATCCCGCACAACGGTTGTCGTCCTCCCAAGAAGCGCCGCGTATAACGCTGTAGCTACTTGGTCTAGGATTGTTGGAGAAAGAAGATGGCAAGATATATCGGTCCTAAGCTTAAGCTTAGCCGTCGTGAGGGCACCGACCTCTTCCTGAAGTCTGGTGTTCGTGCGATTGATTCTAAGTGCAAGATTGACACTGCCCCTGGTCAGCACGGTGCGCGTAAAGCGCGTCTGTCCGACTACGGTGTTCAGCTGCGCGAGAAACAAAAAGTTCGTCGTATCTACGGCGTATTGGAAAAACAGTTCCGCAACTACTACCGTGACGCTGCCCGTCAAAAGGGTAACACCGGTGAAAACCTGTTGCAGCTGCTGGAAGGTCGTTTGGACAACGTTGTCTACCGTATGGGCTTCGGCGCTACCCGTGCTGAATCTCGTCAGCTGGTGAGCCACAAAGCCATCATGGTAAACGGTCGCGTTGTGAACATTCCTTCTTTCCAGGTTTCCCCTGAGGACGTGATCTGCGTTCGTGAGAAGGCTAAGAAGCAAGCGCGTATCAAAGCTTCCCTGGAAGTTGCTGGTCAGCGCGAGAAGCCGACTTGGGTAGAGGTTGACGCCGCTAAAATGGAAGGTGCTTTCAAGCGCCTGCCAGAGCGTTCCGACCTGTCTGCCGACATTAACGAACAGCTGATCGTCGAGCTTTACTCCAAGTAAAGCTAGCTTCTAAAGAGAGGACACAATGCTGGGTTCTGTAACAGATTTTCTTAAACCGCGGCTAGTTGACATCGAGCAAGTTAGCCCGACTCATGCGAAAGTGACTCTTGAGCCACTCGAGCGTGGATTTGGTCACACGCTGGGCAACGCCCTGCGTCGTATTTTGCTGTCATCTATGCCCGGTTGTGCAGTTACTGAAGTCGAAATTGACGGGGTACTGCATGAGTACAGCAGCAAAGAAGGTGTACAGGAAGACATTCTTGAAATCCTGCTCAACCTGAAAGGTATCGCTGTGAAGCTGGAAGGCAAGGACGAGGTAACTCTGTCCCTGACCAAGTCTGGAACAGGCCCCGTTACCGCTGGTGATATCACTCACGGTGATGAAGTCGAGATCGTAAACCCGGAGCACGTAATCTGCCACCTGACTGGTGCCAATGCTGAGATCAGTATGCGCCTGAAAGTTCAGCGTGGTCGTGGTTATGTGCCTGCTTCTGCTCGTGTTCACAACGATGATGAAGAGCGACCGATTGGTCGCCTGCTGCTGGACTCCGCGTTCAGCCCCATCGTTCGTATTGCCTACAATGTTGAGGCAGCACGTGTGGAACAGCGTACCGACTTGGACAAGCTGGTCATCGACATGGAGACCAATGGTACTCTGGATCCTGAAGAAGCCATCCGTCGTTCTGCCACTATTCTGGCCGAGCAACTGGAAGCCTTTGTGGATCTGCGCGATGTCAGCGTGCCCGAGAAGAAAGAAGAGAAACCCGAGTTTGATCCGATTCTGCTACGTCCTGTCGATGATTTGGAGCTGACAGTTCGTTCTGCGAACTGTCTGAAGGCAGAAGCTATCCACTATATTGGTGATCTGGTACAGCGTACCGAAGTTGAGTTGCTTAAGACTCCTAACCTCGGTAAGAAGTCCCTGACTGAGATCAAGGACGTGTTGGCCTCCCGTGGTCTGTCTCTTGGCATGCGCCTTGAGAATTGGCCGCCCGCCAGCATCGCTGACGAGTAATCCAGATTACGGGTTTCACAGATTTAGTTAGAAGGATAAGGTCATGCGCCATCGTTTGAGTGGTCGTCAACTGAACCGGAACAGCAGCCATCGTCAGGCTATGTTCCGCAACATGGCCAGCTCCCTGGTTCGTCATGAGATCATCAAGACGACTCTGCCTAAGGCAAAAGAGCTGCGTCGTGTCGTTGAACCGCTGATCACCCTTGCCAAGACTGATAGCGTTGCTAATCGTCGCCTGGCATTTGCCCGTACTCGCGATAACGCGATCGTGGCTAAGCTGTTCAATGAACTGGGCCCGCGCTACCTGGAGCGCGCCGGCGGTTATACTCGCATTCTGAAATGCGGTTTCCGTGCAGGTGACAACGCCCCTATGGCTTATATTGAGCTGGTAGACCGCCCGGCCGCTGCTGAAGCAGCTGCTGAGTGATAAAGAAAAAGCCGGGCTTGTCCCGGCTTTTCTTTTAATGAATTCTGATACTGCCTCAACTGCCTCAACTGCCTCAACTGCCTTGTTTTGTAAGTGCATGATGATTTTTTAATTGCCTCGTAAGCGGTAAGCGCCCCTAGATCA
>NZ_CDBO01000008.1:92829-108949 GCF_000819885.1 Aeromonas fluvialis | reverse complement strand
TTACGGGGCATTTGCTAAAGCGGCGCAGCACGTCATAGGGTACATGGCCGTGACTTAACAATGCGCGCCAGATAAATAGCGAACCTTATCCTAACATAGGCATCGGCCAGCGACAGCGCGGCACCATTTGCAAATTCGTCATATTTTTTAAGCGGTTGACCACAAATCACACATTTTGACGACAATTGCGACGCCCCGCTTTCCCGATGGAAGCGAATTGACCTGCCCTGCATAAGGTTCACCCCGCCATCAGGCACCATTTGTCACCTCTCCCCCTCTCTTTACCACCAGACACCCACCACGACAGAGTTTGTCGGCATCGCCCCACCCTCACCGTTTAACCAGCCCGGCACGCGCCAACGCCCACCGTACGGGTGATTAAGAATTGCTCGTTCAGCGCAATCGAATTATCCCGCTGCCTTTGCAGACGCCCCTCCCTCACACTTGAACCATCAACTGAAGGAGACACATCATGCATGCACGTAGCGAACAGATGGCTGACTATATTGCCGATCGTCTCGAGTTCATTACCTTTCTCGCCTGTTGCAGCGCCCTGCTGGCCCTGCTGACCGGCATGAGTGGCCAACAGGCACTGGCCTTTACCGCCCTGAACCTGCCGTTTGGCCTCGGTATTCTGCTGGCGATGGCGATGCTGGCCCCCCTGCCCGCCCACTGGCGGCTGCCGGGGATCACCTTGCTGCTGGCAGGTTGCGCCCTGATGACCCTGAAACTGGGAGGGGAGTGGCTCAATCCACTGGCCATCTGGTGCCTCTACGCCCTGCTCGGGCTGGAGATCATCTGGCAAGCTCGCCCCCGCGCCGTGCTGGCCTCTCGCGCTCGCCAATAATAGGGCTGACGAGTGCCGGTAAATGGCGGGCGGTGAGGGCTGACGCCGGGGGCAAATTGGGGTACGCTTGCGCCCCCATTTGTCAACACGATGTGTCGCCATCACACCCAGGAGCGCCCCGATGAAAAAAGCCTGTGCCCAGCACATTCTGGTCAAGACCGAAAAACAGTGTCTGGAGATCAAGGAGAAGATCGAAAAGGGAGCCGACTTCGGCCAGATGGCCAAGCGCTTCTCCACCTGCCCCTCAGGCAAGCGTTTTGGCGATTTGGGAGAGTTTTCCAAGGGAGATATGGTAAAAGCGTTTGACGATGCGGTATTCAAGGGCGAACTGCTCAAGGTGCTGGGGCCGGTGCGCACCAAGTTCGGCTTTCACCTGATCAAAGTGCTCTATCGCAATTAACATAAGCCACCCCATCGCAACTGACCATTTTCTCGGTGAAGCGCCCATCAGGCGGGCTTCACCACCTCTGCATCCCCCCTCGCAAAACTGGCCGAAACCACGCCAAATTCGCATTAATTTACTAACGTTATCAGGCAATTAAGTTTATCCTTCTCGGCATTGTCCACATTCGACGAGGATCCCGTGCTATGCCCCGCTCTTGCTTGTGGCCCCTGCTGGCCTGGTTACTCCCGTTTGCTGGCGCGCTTGGCAGCCGCCTTCATCTCTGGCCCTGGTGGATCGGCTTTGCGATCTGTCTCATCGGAGCGCTTGTCTCCCTTATCTTGCTGGTGCGTCTGCCCTGGAGCCACAACCGGCTGGCCAGCGGCCTTGGCGCCTTGCCACTGCTGCTGCCGCTGACCTTTGTCGTGCAGGCGCTGCGCATGCCGCTGATCAACGATGTGAGCACCGATCCCTATCATCCCCCCCTGTTGCGCTGGGCGGCAGAGCTCAGAACCGCGCAGGATCTGCCAATGAATAGCGCCCCGCTGAAAGCATTTGAAAGAAATCCCGGTCCTCTCTTTACTAAAGCCTCCCCTGCCGAAGTGGTCATTGAAGCCAGCGAACTGATGCAAGAGCTGGGCTGGCAGGTGCGACCGAGCCCGGATGGTCTGGATGCAGTGGCCACTACCGGCTGGTTCGGTTTTCAGGATGATGTGGCGTTGCGGGTCTTTGCTGGCCCCAACGAGACCCGCATCGATATGCGTTCAGCCTCCCGTCAGGGGCGCAGCGACTTGGGCACCAACCGGGCACGGATCGAGGATTTCCTGGCGCGCCTGAACGAGCGCCTCGGCCAGGCCTACAAACCCAAAATGAAACAGTAAATATGGAACGACAGGAAGGTAACTGATGCGCGTTGAGGTCAAACCAGACCGGGAATATGCCTGGTTTATCCGTCCCTTTTTCTGGCTGCAAAAGCGCAACTATGGTCAGGTGCTTATTCCGGGCAAGTGCTGGGGCCGCTCGCCGCGCCTCTTTGCCGCCGTCGCCACCCTCTACGGCGTCATCAACCGCAAGCGCTCCCCCATAGACTCCGTACTGCGCTCTCTGGTGACGGTGCGGGTCTCCCAGCTCAACTGGTGCCGCTTCTGCGTCGACATCAACGCCATGACCCTGATCAAACGGGCTGGCTCCAGCGACAAGGTGGAGGCGCTGGCCAACTGGCGCGAAAGCCCCTTGTTCGATGAGCGGGAAAAAGCGGTGCTCGACTACACCGAAGCGATGACCGGGCTGGATGGGGTGAGCGATGAACAGGCGGCCCGCCTCAAGCCCTGGTTCGACGACGATGCCATGGTGGAGCTGACCGGCCTTATCGCCTTCCAGAACATGTCAGCCAAGTTCAACGCCGCCCTCGATATCGCCCCGCAGGGCTTCTGCCAACTGCCGGTACAACCGGAACGCCCCACCCAACCAGACAGCAAGGACGCCTGATGAACCGGACCCGCCTGCTGCTTGCGCTGGTGATGGGGAGCCTTATCGGCACCTTTTTTGCCCTCGATCTTGGCCGTTACCTCACTCTGGACGCCTTGCAGGCCCAGCAGACGGCAGTGGCGCAATGGGTCGACAGCCACTTTGTCTCGGCCAGCCTGCTGTTCGTGCTTATCTATGTGCTGAGCACTGCCCTCTCCCTGCCCGGCGCCAGCCTGCTCACCCTGGGTGGCAGCGCGGTCTTCGGCGTCGCCTGGGGGCTGCTGCTGGTCTCCTTTGCCAGCACCATAGGCGCGACCCTGGCCTTTCTCAGCGCCCGTTTTCTGCTGCGCGACTGGGTCACGGCCCGCTTTGGCGACAAGCTGGCCACCTTTCAGTCCGGCATGGCGAAGGAGGGGGCCTTCTATCTGCTGAGCCTGCGCCTCATCCCCGTCTTCCCCTTCTTTCTGGTCAACCTGCTGATGGGGCTCACCCCCATCAGAGTCAGCACCTACTACTGGGTGAGCCAGCTTGGCATGCTGCCCGGCACCTTCGTCTATGTGCTGGCGGGCAGCGAGCTTGGCCAGTTAACCAGCACCGGCAATATCCTCTCCCCCGGCCTGATGGTGGCGTTGACCCTGCTGGGGCTGATGCCTTGGCTGGTCAAGAAATTGACCGCACACCTCGCCCAGCGGCGCCTGCACGCCCCCTACCGCAAACCCGCTCGCTATGACTACAACCTGCTGGTGATCGGTGCGGGTGCCGGTGGGCTGGTCACCAGCTATATTGCCGCGGCGGTGAAGGCCAAGGTAGCGCTCATCGAGAAGCACAAGATGGGGGGCGATTGCCTCAACAGCGGCTGCGTCCCCTCCAAGGCATTGATCCGAAGCGCCCGCTTTGCCGCAGAGCAGCGCAAAGCCGAAAGTCTGGGCTTTAGTCCAAGCCACTCCTGCGCCGATTTTGCCGCCGTGATGGAGCGGGTGGCTGAGGTGATCAAGGAGGTCGAGCCCCACGATTCGGTGGCGCGCTATGAAGGGCTTGGGGTGGAGTGCATCGAAGGGGAGGCGCGGCTGGTCTCCCCCTGGGAGGTGGAAGTCAATGGCCAGCGCCTCGCCAGCCGTCATATCGTCATCGCTACCGGCGCCCGGCCGCTGGTGCCCAAGCTGCCGGGGCTGGATCAGGTGCCTTACCTCACCTCGGATAGCGTTTGGCAGTTGCGCACCCCGCCGCGCCGCCTGTTGGTGCTGGGCGGTGGCCCCATCGGCTGCGAGCTGGCCCAGAGCTTCGCCCTGCTCGGCATTCCCGTTACGTTGGTGGAACTCTCGGAGCAACTGCTGCCCCGCGAAGATAGCGAGGTAGCCGACGCGCTGGCCGAGCAGATGATCCGCGATGGCGTGCGGCTACTCACCGGCTGGCGCGCCGAACGAGCCGACTATCTGCCCGCAGCCGAGGGGGAACTCCCCATCCGGCTGCAACTGCGCCGGGGCGATGAGACGCAGGTGGTGGAAGGGGATCAGCTGCTGCTGGCACTGGGTCGGGTCGCCAACGTCAGCGGCTTCGGGCTCGAAGCGCTGGGGGTCGAGCTTGCCCACCGCGGCACCATAGCGGTAGATGGCTTCCTTGCAACCAACTTCCCCAGCATACTGGCGGTAGGAGACGTAGCGGGCCCTTACCAGTTCACCCACTTCGCCGCTCATCAGGCCTGGTATGCGGCGGTCAATGCCCTGTTTGGCCAGTTCAAGCGCTTTCGGGCCGACTATCGGGTCATTCCGGCGGCCACCTACACCACACCGGAAATTGCCCGGGTCGGCCTCAATCGCAAGGAGGCCGAGGGGCAGGGGACTCCCTTCGAGGCGACCCGCTTCGAGCTGGCCGAGCTGGATCGCGCCATCGCCGATGGCGAGCGCCACGGTTTTGTCGAGGTGCTGACCGTGCCGGGTAAAGATACTATCCTTGGCGCCACCATAGTGGGCACTCACGCCGGTGAACGGATCGCCGAGTTCGTGCTCGCCATGCGCCACCGCCTCGGCCTTGGCAAGATCCTCGGCACCATTCATGCCTACCCCACCCTGATGGAGGGGAACAAATATGTGGCAGGTGAATGGAAACGGGCCCACCAGCCCACCCGGGTGCTGGCCCTGCTGGCCCGTTATCACCGCTGGCGCCGTGGCGCCTGACAACCAGGGAAACGTTTATGCTCACGCCATTCTCACTGCTCAACTCACGCCTCAACTCACACCGTAACTCTCGGCTCAAACAGCGGCTCAACGCCCTGCTGTGCGCCCTGCCCCTGCTGGCCAGCGGCCCGCTGTTAGCAAATACCGATGACAGCTGGCAACAGACCCTTGAGGAGGCAAAAGGGCAGACGGTCTATTTCAACGCCTGGGGCGGCAGCCCGGAGATCAACGCCTATCTGGTGTGGGCCGGGCAGGAGATCGTGCGCGACTATCAGGTCAAGCTGGTGCAGGTGAAGGTGGATGACATCGCCCAGAGCGTCAGCCAGCTGCTGGCCAACAAGCAGGCGGGCAAGCGCACTGGCGGCCCCATCGATCTGCTCTGGGTCAACGGCGAGAACTTCAAGGCGCTCAAGGAGCAGGGGCTGCTTGGCGCCCCCTTTACCGCTGAGCTACCCAACATGGCGCTGGTCGACAGCACCCTGCCGGTGAGTGAGGACTTCACCCTGCCGATAGAGGGACTGGAAGCCCCCTGGGGCATCGGCCAGCTCAATCTGATGGTCGATACCGAAGAGGTCACCAGAGCGCCCACCTCGGCAGCGGCCCTGCTTGCGTGGGCCAAGACCCATCCCGGCCGCTTCACCTATCCCAAACCGCCCCAGTTTCATGGCTCCAGCTTTCTCAAGCAGATCTTGCTGGAGTTGACGCCAACCCCCGCGCCCCTCTATCGGGAGGCGACCGAGAGCGACTTTGCCCAGCTCACCGCCCCGCTCTGGGCCTGGCTCGATGAACTGCATCCGGCACTCTGGCGCAAGGGCAAGCTGTTCCCAGCCAGCGCCGCCGAGACCCGCCAACTGCTCGATGATGGCGAGCTGGCGATGGCCATCAGCTTCAACCCGCAGGAGGCACAAAGCGCGGCCCAGATTGGCGCCCTGCCCCCCAGCGTGGAAGCGGTCGCCATGGAAAAGGGCGCGCTCACCAACAGCCACTTTCTCGCCATCCCCTTCAATGCCAACGCCCGTGCGGGGGCCAAGGTGGTGGCCAACTTCCTGCTGAGCCCGGCGGCGCAGGCACGAAAGGCCAATCCGGCGTTCTGGGGTGATACTAGCGTGCTGCGGGCCGATACCCTGCCTGACGCCGCCAAGGGGCAACCGGCACTGCGCTTCAAGGCGGTGGCCGAGCCTCACCCCAGCTGGCAGCTCAAACTGGAAGCGGCCTGGGCCGAACGTTACGGCCACTGATGAGTGCTGCTGGTCACCCGCTTGCCCATGCCCGACCTTGGTGCCGGTTGACACGCCACCCCAGTATGAATATGGGGGTGGCGGTCATTTATCTGGCGCTCTTCGTCATCCCTCTGTTGGCGGGGCTATGGCAATTGCTGGCGGAGGGGATGAGCGCCTCTCATCTCGCCTTGCTGCTGGACCAGCCTGGCCTCTGGCACTCCGCTGCGCTGAGCCTGTGGATTGGCGCCGCCTCGACCCTCGGTAGTCTGCTGTTGACCGCACTGCTGCTGGCCCACAGCGACAGCCGGGCTTTCGGGCTGCTCCGTCGTCTGCTCTCGCCGATGCTGGCCATGCCCCACGTCGCCTTTGCCATCGGTTTTGCCTTTCTGCTGGCCCCCTCCGGCTGGCTGATGCGGCTCGTCTCGCCAGTTCTGACCGGGTTTGATCTCCCCCCCGATTGGCAGACCATTCGGGATCCTTGGGGGCTCGGGCTGATTGCACTGCTCGTTTTCAAAGAGACCCCCTTTCTGCTGCTGATGGCGATGGCCGCACAGCAACCCACCCAGCTGGCACGCCAGCAGTGGCTGGGGGCGAGCTTCGGCTTCAGCGCCCCCCAGATCTGGTGGCGCCTGCTGCTGCCAGCGCTCTGGCCAGCCCTGCGCCTGCCCATCTATGCGGTGGCGGCCTACGGGGTGGCGGTGGTGGATCTCGCCCAACTGCTAGGGCCCGATGCCCCCGCCCCGCTGGCGGTAAGGTTGTGGCTCTGGTATCAGGACCCGGATCTGCTCTGGCGCGGTGCCACCGCCAGCGGTGCCCTGCTGCTGCTCGCCATCACGGCGCTGCTTATCACCCTGCTCAGATTACTGGAGTGGCTTCATAAAGAGGTTGGCAAAGGCTGCTGGCTCGATGGCAAACGGGCTGCGCCCGATCCCTTTGCCAACCGGCTCGCAGCAGGCTCTGCATTCACTCTGATCACCCTCAATCTGGCGGTGCTGGCGGCGCTGCTGCTCTGGTCGCTGGCGCGCCGCTGGCCCTTTCCCGCCCTCTGGCCCAGCCAGTGGAGCGGCCACTACTGGCTGGATCTGCTGCCCACCCTGCTGCCGCTGCTGACAACCAGCGCACTGCTGGCACTGGCGAGCGGCTTGCTGGCACTGGTGATGGCGGTGCTGAGTCTGGAGGTGCAAGCCGGGCGCCGCCCCTGGCCGCTCTGGCTTATCTGCCTGCCACTGTTGCTGCCGCAGGCCAGCCTGCTGTTTGGCATCCGGCTCGGGCTGGACTGGCTTGCACATAACGCGATAAGCAGCGGCATTGGCTGGGGCTGGGTGCTCTGGAGCCAGCTGCTGTTTGTCTTCCCCTACGTCTATCTCTGCCTGCACGGCCCCTATCGCCAGTTCGACCCGCGGATCACCCAGAGCGCCCTGCTGCTGGGGGCGACGCCATGGCGCGCCTGGTGGCAGGTCAAAGCGCCGCTGCTGGCGCGCCCGCTGCTGTTTGCCTTCGGCGTCGGGGCGGCGGTGAGCCTGGCCCAATATCTGCCAACCCTGCTGTTTGGCGCAGGCAGGGTGGTCACCATCACCACAGAAGCGGTGGCCATCGGTAGCGGTCTCAACCGACGGCTGGCCGGGCTCTACGGCCTGCTGCAACTCTTGTTGCCGCTCGTTATCTATCTGCTGGCGCTCTGGCTGCCGGCGCGGATCAATCCGGCGCTCAAAGGGGGCGGCTCACGATGAACTCTCATGATGGAAATAGCCATATGCTGAGCACCACGCCTCTTCGACTTTATCTCGATGAAAATCTGCTGCTCTCGCTCCCCGCCCTGCAGGTGGCGCCCGGCGAGGTATTGACCCTGATGGGGCCCAGCGGCTGTGGCAAAAGCTCGCTGCTGGCGGCGCTGGCGGGGATACTGCCCGCAATCGGTCCGATCCGGCTGGAGGGGGAAGTCACCCTCGGCGAACGTCAGCTCACTCATCTGCCACCCCAGACGCGGCGCATCGGCATGCTGTTTCAGGATGATCTGCTGTTCGACCATCTGACGGTGGCGGAGAACCTGATGTTCGCCATGCCTGCGACCATCAAGGGGAAAAACGTGCGGCGGGAAAAGGCGCTGACTGCATTGGCGCAGGTCGCGCTGGCGGATCAGGCTGACAAGCTGCCGCAGCTGCTGTCAGGGGGTCAGCGGGCGCGGGTCAGTCTGCTGCGGGCCCTGTTGGCCGAACCCGATGCCCTGCTGCTGGACGAGCCCTTCTCCCGCCTCGACAAGCCGCTGCGGGCCGCCTTTCGCGCGCTGGTATTCGCGCAGATCAAGGCGCTGGCCATCCCCGCTATTCTGGTGACCCACGACGAAGAGGATGCACCGGGCACCATACTCAATCTCACCGAATCCTGTTTTTAACCGAGGAGTTCACCTTGTTTGACCGCCACCTGATCCCCGTGATCCGCAGCCCTCTCACCCAGCTTGCCAAACCGCTCTGCCGCGCCGGGATCAGTGCCAATCAGGTGAGCCTCACCGGCTTTGCCATCGGCATGCTGGCGCTGCCGCTGCTGGCCTTTGGCTGCTATCAGTGGGCACTCGCGGCCATCCTGCTCAACCGGCTGCTGGACGGGCTCGATGGCGCCGTGGCGCGGGAGACCGGCATCACCGACTGCGGCGGCTTTCTCGATATCACGCTGGACTTTATTTTCTACGCCGCCGTGGTGCTGGGCTTTGCCCTCGCCGCCCCCGCCAATGCGCTGCCCGCCGCCACCCTGCTGTTTGCCTTTATGGGCACAGGATCGAGCTTTCTGGCGTTTGCCATCATGGCGGGCAAGCGGGGGATCGACAATCCGGTCTATCACCACAAGTCCCTCTACTATCTGGGCGGCCTCACCGAGGGGAGTGAGACCATCGCCCTCTTTGTGCTGATGTGCCTGTGGCCCGCCGCCTTCGCCCCGCTCGCCTACGGCTTTGCCCTGCTCTGCGCCATCACCACCCTGACCCGACTCTGGAGCGGCTACCACACGCTACGTCCTCCCCAGCCATAAACAGCACAGCCCTCACCGGAGGGCTAATCCATCGCACGATGAATTGGCGGCAAACAAGGCGCACGGAACACTTGCACGGGGATGGCAATGTTTTACCATGACGACACTTTTATCAGTCTCTTTGAGAACCCTATGCGTCGCCTTGCCTCTCTTCTCACTCTGTCGTTATTCCCCCTGCTCGGTGGCTGCAGCAGCGCCCCAACACCAAAGCCCGTGGTCGTCCCCCAACCCAAGAGCGCCTTTATCAATCAGGCGCCATCGAGTAAACCCGTTTATACACAAGGGGTTAGCAAAGGGGACTTCGCCAATCGCCCAAACGTGGACAGATTCGTCCAGAAAATGGTCGAGAAGCACGGTTTTGACAACGCCCAGCTGCATCAGGTGCTGGCACAGGCAGAGCGTTATGACTGGATCATCCGCCTGATGGATGCCCAGGCGCCGACCACCGCCAAGCCCACCGGCCCGACCGGTGCCTGGAACCGCTATCGCGCCAAGTTCATCACCCCCGACAACGTGCAAAACGGCGTCAACTTCTGGCGTGAATACGCAAGCGAGCTGAACCGGGCGGAGCAGATCTACGGGGTGCCGCCGGAGATCATCGTCGGTATTATCGGGGTCGAGACCCGCTGGGGCCGGGTGATGGGCAAGACCCGCATTCTGGATGCACTGGCCACCCTGGCATTTGATTATCCGCGCCGGGCCGAGTTCTTCACCAGCGAATTGGAAGCCTTCCTGGTGATGACCCGCGACGAGGGGATGGATCCTGCCGAACCCAAGGGCTCCTATGCGGGCGCCATGGGCTATGGCCAGTTTATGCCCTCCAGCTTCCAGCGCTATGCGGTGGACTTTGACGGCAACGGCCACACCAACCTGTGGGATCCGGTGGATGCCATTGGCAGCGTCGCCAACTACTTCAAGGCCCACGGCTGGGAGAAAGGCCAACCGGTGGCGGTGCGCGGTCAGGGCCAGCTGCCCGGCTACGAGCATGGCTTCCAGACCCGCTACCCGGTGGCCACCCTGCGCCGTGCAGGGCTCACTCCCACCAGCAGCCTTGGCAACCACAGCGAGTCGAGCCTGCTGCGCCTCGATGTGGGCACCGGCTACCAATACTGGTACGGTCTGCCCAACTTCTACACCATCACCCGCTACAACCACAGCACCCACTACGCCATGGCTGTGTGGCAGCTGGGTCTGGCGGTGAAGGCGGCGCGCTGAAAAGTAGCAATGAGCAGATAAAAGCCTGCAAACAAAAAGGAGCCTGAACGGCTCCTTTTTCATACCAAATACTTTATTTATTCACGGCCGCTGGATCCTGAAATCAGACACCCGCTTTGGCCAGTGCCGCAGAGACGATCTGCTGGGCCTCTTGCTGGATCTGATCCAGATGCGCTTCTCCTTTGAAGCTCTCCATATAGATCTTGTAGATGGCCTCAGTGCCGGAGGGGCGCGCCGCGAACCAGCCGTTCTCGGTCACCACCTTGAGGCCACCGATGGCAGCGTTATTACCCGGTGCACTGGTCAGCTTGGCCAGAATAGGTTCACCCGCCAGCATGGACGCTTCAACCAGTGCCGGATCCAGCTTGGAGAGCACCGCTTTCTGGGCACTGTTGGCCGGGGCGTCGATACGACGGTAGCTGGAGCGGCCAAACTTGGCTTCCAACGCGTCGTAGTGGGCCTGCGGATCCTTGCCGGTCACCGCCAGAATTTCCGCCGCCAGCAGCGCCAGGATGAAACCATCCTTATCGGTGGTCCAGACGGTGCCGTCCTTGCGCAGGAAGGAGGCGCCCGCGCTCTCCTCGCCACCAAAACCGAACTCGCCGCTGTAGAGACCATCCACGAACCACTTGAAGCCGACCGGCACCTCTTTCAGGGTGCGGCCAATCTCGCCGGCCACCCGGTCGATCATGGAAGAGGAGACCAGGGTCTTGCCGACAGCCGCATCGGCAGACCAGCCGGTGCGATGGGTAAACAGATACTGGATCGCCACCGCCAGATAGTGGTTCGGGTTCATCAGGCCAGACTTGGTGACGATGCCGTGACGGTCGTAGTCGGGGTCGTTGCCAAGGGCGATGTCGAACTTGTCTTTAAGGGCAATCAGGCTCGCCATGGCGAACGGGCTGGAGCAGTCCATCCGGATCTTGCCGTCTTTATCCAGGGTCATGAAGGAGAAGGTCGGGTCGACCTTGTAGTTCACCACCTCGATATTCAGGCCATAGGTCTTGGCGATGACGTCCCAATAGGCGACGCCGGATCCGCCCAGCGGATCGACACCGATCTTGATGCCCGCGTTCTTGATGGCATCCATGTCCAGCACGTTCTTCAGATCATCCACGTAAGGGGTGACATAGTCGTGCTCAACCACGAACGGGCTCTTGAGCGCCTCGGCAAACGGCATCCGCTTCACGCCAGCCAGACCTGCTTCCAGAATGGCGTTGGCCCGGTCTTCCACCCACTTGGTGATCTCCCCTTCGGCGGGGCCACCGTGGGGTGGGTTGTACTTGAACCCCCCATCTTCCGGCGGGTTGTGAGAGGGGGTGATCACCACACCGTCTGCGCGGGCAGCGGGTTTACTCGCGTTGTAGCGCAGGATGGCGTGAGAGATGACAGGGGTCGGGGTAAAACCGAGGCCAGCCTGAATGCGGGTTTCAACACCGTTAGCGGCCAGCACTTCGACGGCGCTGGCAAAGGCGGATTCGGACAGGGCGTGGGTATCCATGCCGACAAACAGCGGACCCGTGATGCCGGCCTGCTGGCGATACTCCACCAGTGCTTGGGTCACCGCCAGAATGTGGGATTCGGTAAAGGCGTTGTGCAGGGCACTGCCGCGGTGGCCTGAGGTACCGAAGGCAACCCGCTGTTCGGGGCGGCTCATGTCGGGCTTGTTGAGATAGTAGGCGCTGACCAGACGGGGAATGTTGGTGAGATCACTTAAACGGGCCGGTTGTCCGGCATGAGAATGCTGAGCCATGGCGTTTTCCTTACGTTATGGCGGCCTTGTCAGACAAGGCCTTAGTCTAATGAAACCGTTAAATCAAATCGCGCCGCAGACCCGAGCAATCACCTCGTCGTTGTAGCCCATGCTTTGCATCAGCAAGGCCACCATATTTTGTTTACGACTAGTGTTGGTGTTGGTGATCACCCAGAACGGCGTATCCGGCACCTGCTTGGGCTTGGTGGTGCTGCCACTGGCGCGCAGAGCCTCGGGATCCCGCGAGAAATAGACTCGCTTGCGCCCCTTTATTTCGGTAGCCTGGGTAAACCCGGCCGGATCGTCCCGGTAGAGGTTACTGAGCACCTGCATGAAGCGGTTGATGGACTTCTCTTCCTTTTGCAGCTCACCGGAATCGAGCAGGGCTTGCAGCCCCATGGCGTCGGTCACTGTGGGTGATGGAACCGCCGTCACTTGTGCTGCGACCGGCGAGGTCTGACGGACGGGTTGTTCCAGCAGACGGCGCAGAATATCGGAGGCACTCTCACCAATGTGCCGGGTCTGGCTGGCGATATAGAAGTAGAGATCGTCATCAAGCTCGATGGTTTTCATAGGGATGCGCTGGACTCGTCGAAATTCGGATGCGGCGATTATACATAGGCAAACCCGACAGCCCAAGCAAGGGGCTGGCAGATGAACATGAATCTCATCGAGAATACGGCATAATAGCGGGCCAAGTGTGTGATCGGCCGCACTGATAGCCGATCCGGACGGGATTTTTTAGAAAAAAAACCACAAAAAATCCTCCTCTGCTGAACGAAACCCTTTTTTTCCAGTGCGTTAAATAAAACAGCGATACGCACCCATGACCGACAAGGTGTCATTTTGCAACAAAACAGCATATTGAACTTCAAGGAGCAGGGTCAGGGCCCGGCGGTCATTCTGATCCACGGCCTGTTTGGCAGCCTCGACAACCTGGGTCTGCTGGCCCGCCCCCTCAGCGAGCAGTACCGTGTCATCAGCGTCGATCTGCGCAACCACGGCGCCTCCTTTCATAGCAGCGAGATGAGCTATCCCGCCCAGGCAGTCGATATCCTGACCCTGATGGATCGGCTGGAGATTGCCGATGCCACCCTGATTGGCCACTCCATGGGTGGCAAAGTCGCAATGCAGGTCGCCAAGCTGGCGCCAACGCGGGTAAGTCGTCTGACCGTCGCCGATATGGCGCCGGTCGCCTATCCCCACTCCCGCCACCGGAATGTGTTCGCCGGCCTCAACGCAACCCTGGCAACTCGACCCCAGAGCCGCAGCGATGCGGAGCGCATTCTGGCCGAACATATCGAGATCGCCGGGGTGCGCCAGTTCCTGCTCAAATCCTTCGCCAAAGGCGAAGCTGGCTGGGGTTGGCGTTTCAATGTGCCCGCGCTTGAGCAAAACTACGCCAATATCATGGGTTGGCCAGAGGATGATCGCCGCTTCGAGGGGCCCGTGCTCTTTATCAAGGGGGGGGATTCTGACTATATGCAACCGCAATATAGCGAGACCACACTGAGCCAGTTCCCGGCGACAAAGGTACGGGTGATTGCCGGCACCGGCCACTGGCTACATGCGGAAAAACCGATGTTGTTCAACAAACTGGTTGTGGATTTCCTGTCGACAGGCGGTTAACAGTTTCAAATCCTTTGTGATATAGTGCGCCGGTCATAAGGAGTGTGCGCAATCCATGCTAAGTGAACATATCGACCTGATCGAAAGTCTGGGCCTCAAGTTATTCTTGGTGGCCATTTTCATTTTGATTGGTCTGGCCATTCAGGATGTGCTCAAACGTGGCAATGTGCCCCGTTTCGGACGTTTTATCGTCTGGTTGGTGCTGTTTCTGGGTTGCGCGGGTTTTGTCGCCAAGGGGCTGATCGAGCTGAGCTGGGAAGGCTCAGGCCTCGGCTAACTTATTTTCATCTGTGATTTATGGCCAAACAGCAAACTGATCGAACAACACTGGATCTGTTCGCAAGTGAGAAGCGGCCCGGCAGGCCAAAGACCAACCCACTCCCCCGCGAGACTCAGCTCAAGATCAACAAGCGCAACCAGCTCAAGCGCGATCGGGAGAACGGTCTTAAGCGGGTAGAGTTAAAGGTGGAGGCCGAGTTGCTGGAGCGCCTGAACCAACTTGCGTTGCAACAGAACATCAGCCGAGCCGAGCTGATCCAATCTATCCTGAAACAACAGATTGAGTCCGCGTTTGCCGTGGACATTGCAGTCTGAGCGTTGAGCATTAACACCAAATACGGGTAACTAAACACTATGGCAAGTGTAGGTCTGTTTTTTGGCAGCGATACCGGTAACACCGAAGCTGTCGCCAAGATGATCCAGAAAGAGCTGGGCAAAAACCTGATTGAAGTTCGTGATATCGCCAAGAGCAGCAAGGCCGACATCGAAAACTTCGATCTGCTGATGTTTGGCATTCCGACCTGGTACTACGGCGAAGCACAGGCCGACTGGGACGACTTCTTCCCCGATCTGGGCGAAATCGACTTCACCAACAAGCTGGTCGCCATCTTCGGTTGCGGAGATCAGGAAGATTACGCCGAGTACTTCCTCGACGCCATGGGCACCCTGCGCGACATCGTCGAAGCCAAGGGCGCCATCATCATCGGTCACTGGCCGACCGCGGGCTACGAGTTCGAAGCCTCCAAGGCGCTGGTGGATGACAAGCACTTTGTCGGTCTGGGTATCGATGAAGATCGCCAGCCGGAGCTGACTGCCGAGCGCGTCAAGGGCTGGTGCAAACAGCTGCATGAAGAGATGTGCCTGGGCGAGCTGGAGTAATCCCCGTCCCCTCATCTCTCTGACAACAAGGGCCCCGTCGGGGCCTTTGTTGTATCTGCGATCCAGTTGTTTATCCGCTTCTGTGCTCCGGTTTGGCGCGCACATAGAGGGTGCGTTTGACCTGAGCCACCAGCTCACCGCTCTTGTCCTGCACCGTCACTTCGAACTCGGGGAAGTGCTTGTTGCCCCCTGCCGTCGCCGCCACGATATCGGCCAGCGAGCCCTCGGTCAGGTTGAACTCGGCTACCAGCTTGCCTTTGCCCGGTTTGATGTAGTTGATGCTGCCCGCCTTGTCCCAGACGTAATAGCGATTCTTGAAGTAACCCATCAGCATCAGCGGATAGATGGGGTCCGTCATCGCAAACATGCTGCCGCCGAACTGGGTCCGATTGGCATTCTTGTTCCACCAACGGGATTTCAGCGTCACCCGGCAGTAGCGAAAGTCATCGCTCAGGGTCTCTATCTTGATACCAGCGCCCCAGAAGGGTGGCCAGGCGTTGAGTGCGCGGCGCACCCAGGCCGCATTGTCAAAAAGCCAATCCATGGTTCTCATCCGACCAGACATATGAGAGTTACATCTTATCAACATCTGCCATGCCAGCAAGCCGGACAACACGATTGATTATTTCAATCCAATCGGTCATTTATGACTAAACCCCTTGAATTACTGGGTTTATTTTTAGGAAGGCAACGACCTATAATGACAGGCCAAGCGAGTTCAAGGTTGCCATTCCTGCGGCAGTCCATCAGAATAACCCCACCTTCGAGAATGCGAATAAGTAGAATATGGCAGATAACAACCAAGCGTTAAAAAAGGCCGGACTCAAGATCACCTTGCCCCGGGTCAAAATCTTGGAGATCCTGCAACAGCCGGATTGCCAGCACACCAGCGCCGAAGATCTCTATAAAAGACTGATCGACCTGGGTGAAGAGATTGGTCTCGCTACCGTCTATCGCGTTCTCAACCAGTTTGATGATGCCGGTATCGTTACCCGTCACCACTTCGAAGGTGGCAAGTCGGTATTCGAGCTGGCCACTCAAGAGCACCACGACCACCTGGTCTGCCTCGATTGTGGCAAGGTGATCGAGTTCTCCGACGAGGTGATCGAACAGCGCCAGCGCGAGATCGCCAAGAAGCACAACATTCGCCTGACCAACCACAGCCTCTACCTTTATGGTCACTGCGCCAACGGTGATTGCAAGCACGACGCTTGAGTCTGCATGACTGCTGATTGCGGACAATAAAAAAGCCAG
>NZ_CDBO01000008.1:0-92639 GCF_000819885.1 Aeromonas fluvialis | reverse complement strand
CTGGCTTTTTTATTGTCCGGCGCAAACCGTCTGGCATCACACAGGGCAGGTTCTCCCCTGCCCCACTGAGTTAGCCTTCGGCTTTGCCCCAGGAGTCGCGCAGGGCCACGGTGCGGTTGAACACCAGATGATCCGGGCAGGAGAGCTTGTTGTCGGCGCAGAAGTAGCCTTCACGCTCAAACTGGTAAGCCTGCTCCGGCTGGGCGTTCTTCAGGGAGGCCTCGACACGGGCACCCTCGATGATCACCAGAGAGTCCGGGTTCAGTGCCGCTTCGAAATCCTCTTCGGCGCCCGGGTTCGGCACCTTGAACAGACGATCGTAGAGACGCACTTCCGCCGGCAGGGAGTGAGTGGCACTGACCCAGTGGATCACCCCTTTCACCTTGCGGCCATCGGCCGGATCCTTGCCCAGGGTCTCGGGATCGTAGGAGCAGTAGATGCAGGTGACCTTGCCATCGGCATCTTTCTCGATGCGCTCGGCCTTGATGACGTAGGCATTGCGCAGACGCACTTCCTTGCCCAGCACCAGACGCTTGAACTGCTTGTTCGCCTCTTCTTTGAAGTCCGCTTCGTCGATGAAGATCTCGCGAGTGAAGTTCAGCTCGCGGGTACCCATCTCGGCATTGCTCGGGTGGGCCGGAGCAGTCAGCACTTCGTCGGCAGCCAGATTCTCGATGACCACTTTCACCGGATGCAGCACGGCCATGGCACGGGGCGCGTTTTCGTTGAGGTCTTCGCGGATGCAGGCTTCCAGCATGCTCATCTCGACGATGTTGTCCTGCTTGGTGACGCCGATGCGCTTGCAGAACTCGCGGATGGAGGCCGGGGTATAACCGCGGCGACGCAGACCGGAGACGGTCAGCATGCGCGGATCGTCCCACCCATCCACGTGCTGCTCGGTCACCAGCAGGTTCAGCTTGCGCTTGGACATGACGGTGTATTCGAGGTTCAGACGGGAGAACTCGTACTGACGGGGGTGGCAGTCGATGGTGATGTTGTCCAGCACCCAGTCGTACAGACGACGGTTGTCCTGGAACTCCAGAGTACAAATGGAGTGGGTGATCCCTTCCAGCGCGTCCGAGATACAGTGGGTGAAGTCATACATGGGGTAGATGCACCACTTGTCACCGGTCTGGTGGTGGTGGGCAAACTTGATGCGGTAGATCACCGGATCACGCATCACCATGAAGGGGGACGCCATGTCGATCTTGGCGCGCAGGCAGGCGGTGCCTTCGGCGAACTCGCCATTCTTCATCTTGGCAAACAGCGTCAGGTTCTCTTCCACGCTACGATCGCGGAACGGGCTGTTCTTGCCCGCTTCAGTCAGGGTGCCGCGGTACTCGCGCATCTGCTCGGGGGTCAGCTCATCCACATAGGCCAGACCCTTTTCAATCAGCTCAATGGCGTAGCCGTGCAGCTTGTCGAAATAGTCGGAGGAGTAGCAGATCTCGCCATTCCACTGGAAGCCAAGCCACTGTACGTCCTGCTTGATGGACTCGACATACTCGATATCTTCCTTCACCGGGTTGGTGTCATCGAAACGCAGGTTGCACTGGCCCTGATAGTCGCGGGCGATGCCGAAGTTGAGACAGATGGACTTGGCGTGACCGATATGGAGATAACCGTTCGGCTCGGGCGGGAAACGGGTATGCACGCTGCTGTGCTTACCGCTGGCCAGATCTTCATCAATGATCTGACGAATAAAGTTAGTTGGGCTGTTCGCCTGACTCATGGCTCACCTCAAAAATGCGTCACTGGCGGAAGTTGTGCCGGCTGGCACCCTCATCCCCCCGCCGTCAAGCCGGGTATGATCCCTCATTACGGGCGCTGCCTCAACCTGAATTTGGCACTTCCGGGCCATTAGCGTGCTAAAAAACCGCTCAAAGCAGGCTAACCACTGCGGATGCATAAAAAAGCCCCGCACAAGGCGGGGCTGAAAGCGATAAAAAACAAAACAGACAATTACACACAACAAAGGCCCACACGCACAGTCAACCTTTCCCAAATCCGATAGAGCATCGCCCTTGGGAAAGGCGGGTCTTGCGACCCACCTTGCGTTATGGATTGAGTACTATCAGTTCAGCTCAGTCACACGGCTGGTACGCTTGCCATCGAAGCTGACGGTGCGCAGGTAGACCTTGCCAGTCACGCTCGGCTTGGCCGCGGCGTCATAGGCAGTCCAGGTGGAGCCATCCAGGCTGTACTGGATGGGCAGACCCGGCAGATCCACGTTTGCTTCCAGCACACCGTTCACCACTTTGGCACCCGGTACGGAGAGGCGGTATTCAACACCGGCCTGATCCAGTTTCGGCAGCACGCGCTGACCCAGTACGTTGGCAAACTGGTTCCACTCCTTGTTGAGGGTGGCTTTGTTGACATACTTGGTCTCGCCGGAGAACTCGCGGTTCTTCACGTAATCCAGCTCGAAACCACCCTTGTGCCAGGCACGCTCGGCCACGGAGAAGATACGCGGGTAGACCATGTACTCGTACTGGGCGTCGGTGCGCACGGTTTCACTCCACTGCTGACCGGAGATCCCCTTGAACTTGACCGGATCCTGGTCACCTTTGGCCACGAAGGCATTGCCGTCACGGTCAACAGAGGTCTCAGCGTTCTGCGGCAGGTTTTCCGGGGCGAAGGCGAACACCTTGCGAGTGTCGTTGAAACGGGTGGCCCAGTAGTAACCACGCTCAGCAGGGTGTACTTCGTTCGGGAAGTCGAAGTAGAGGTAATCCGGGTTGGAAAGGACGACTTCGTAACCCTTGTGCGCCCACTTCATCGCTTCGTTGAAGCCACCCCAGTAGAGGGTTTCCCAGAAGTTGACACGGGTGTTGTCGGTAGCGAAGTCCTTGGCGCCACTGGCGTACTTCAGGCCATCTTCCCACGCCTGCAGGGTAGAGAAGCCGTGGCCCTTGACCATCTGACCCACTTCCTTGGCGAAGTAGACCGGCAGCTCGGCCACGTCCTTGATCTTGCCATCATCGATCATCTTCTGGCACATCGGTGACTTGCCAAACGGCTTGTCCTGCTTGCTGGAGTCAACATTACCTTTCCAGGCGACCAGATCTTCTTTCTTGGTGACGGCCGGATCCTGATAGCCACCGCCCTGCATGATGTTCTTCGCCTCGTCACCACCGTAGTGCCATGCGGTCAGCGGTTGACCGGCGGCCTGGTGCATCTGGGCCACTTCATCCATCACCTTGGCCACGAAGGTGGCAGCACCCGGCTGGCAAGGGTTGATGAAGGACGTCTTGTCGTAGAACTGGACCGAGGTGACGTTGGAGGTGTCAGCCGGATCAGTCAGACGGAACTGGTTAGCTTCCGCTTCTTTGCCTTCCGCCATCAAACGCTTGTAGCGCGCTTCCATGGAGACAACAGCCGCACGAGCGTGTGCCGGCATGTTGATCTCGGGGATAACGGTCACACCGCGCGCCTTGGCATAACGCACCAGATCCACGTAGTCAGACTTGCTGTAGAAACCGGAACCCTGGTTGTCGCTGGTCGGGCCGGAACCCAGTTGCGGCATCAGGCACTTGGTTTCGGACTCGTCGTGGCAACGCTGGCTACC
Organism: Aeromonas fluvialis; assembly: GCF_000819885.1. Taxonomy (GTDB): domain Bacteria; phylum Pseudomonadota; class Gammaproteobacteria; order Enterobacterales; family Aeromonadaceae; genus Aeromonas; species Aeromonas fluvialis. Next base: position 89,071 of record NZ_CDBO01000008.1, on the reverse strand, counting down.
GACGTCGGTCAGCTCTGGCAGACCCGGGATCTCCAGACGCCAGCCTTCATCGTTGGTCAGGCCAAGGTGCAGCACGTTGAGCTTCATGGCAGACATCTGGTCAACCAGCTTCTTCATGGTATCCAGACTGCGGAAGTGACGGGCCACATCGGTCTGCATGCCACGGTATTCAAAGCGCGGCGCATCCTCGACAGTCATCGGGCTCACCAGCTTGTCATCAACACCCAGCAGGGAGATCAGGGATTGTGCACCCCAGAAGGCGCCATCGATATCATGACCCTGGATCACGGTGCCCTTCTGACCGATGGTCATGTCATAACCTTCAGTTTGCTTGAGCTTGCTGCCGAGCTTGATGGTAACCGGGTAGCCGGTGTCGGAGAGGGTAACACCCAGTTTGGTCAGTTGTGCCTTCAGCGCCTCGGCGCGATCGGTCGGCAGATCCAGCGCATTGAGCTTGATGGTGGAGAAGTCAACCTGCGGGCCAGCCTGAACCACCTGCTTCATCGGGGTCGGCACGATCTGGTTGTCAATCTTGCCGGCAGGCAGCAGCGTGCTGGTCTGGTTGGCGGCGAAACGGGTTTCGCTGTTCATCAGGATGTTGTTGTCATCCTTGGTGCGCTTCCAGCCATCAGCCGGCATCGGCTTCTCGTAGGTGCTGGCATCATCGATGTTGCTCATGCTGGCCAGTACTTTCGGCTCGGCACCTTCGCTGGCGACATACCAGTTCGGCATGATGTCAGACTCGAACAGTACCCAGTACTCCACCACCAGCGGTACTTCGATAGTGGCATCCTTGGCAAAGCCCTGGAACTTCTCGGTCGGCGTCAAACGATAGAGGTCGCCAGTCACCGGGGTGATGGTGAACTGGTCGCTATCCACCCGCTGGATGCGACGGATGGAGGAGACGTAGATGCTCCAGTCTTTGGAGGTCACATCCGCACCGGTATTGGTCAGGTGCAGTTTGGCTACGCCACAGCTCGCCCACTCTGAACCCAGTGCCTGGCAATCAAGGCCTGCACCGGCACCGTCGTTGGTGACCACTTCATACTTAACCACCAGGTTGTTGGCGAGGGAGTCGACTACGGCCTGCTTGGCGGCATCGGCGGCCAGTGCTGGACCGGCAAAAACAGTAGACATGGCAATGGCTAACAGAGAATGTTTCAAGTTCATAACTGCTGCTCTCATTTGAAGTAAAGGTTGGATTTTCTTGGCTTTTTTATATTGGGCCCCAGAGCGGGGCCCTTAGTTATGTCAACAATGGACTTAGACTTGAGGTGAGCGAGTCGCTCGATTAACGCAGCGCTTTCATCTCACCGGCGATGATTTCGGCCAATGGGCCCAGAATCACCTGCAGGTTCTGTTCGCCGAGCTTGACCACACCGGCCGCGCCCAGGGCTTTCAGCTTGCGCTCATCGACGATGCTGCGGTCTTTCAGAGTCAGACGCAGACGGGTGATGCAGGCATCGATGGAGACCAGGTTCTGTTGACCACCCAGCACTTCCAGGTATTGCTTGGCCAGCTCGGTGCGGTTGGTAGATTGAGCCACAGCCGGAGCGGTGTCTTCGTCATCTTCACGACCCGGAGTTTTCAGGTTCAGCTTGGCAATCACTACGCGGAACACTGTGTAGTAGAGGCCGAAGAAGACCAGACCCTGAGCAATCAGCATGTACCAGTTGGTCGCCAACGGGTTACGGCTGGAGAGCACCATATCCACCAGGCCGGCACTGAAACCGAAACCGGCCATCCACTGCATGGAGGCAGCGATGAACACGGAGATACCGGTCAGCACGGCATGGATGACATAGAGTACCGGCGCCACGAACATGAAGGAGAACTCGAGCGGCTCGGTGACACCGGTGAAGAAGGAGGCAAAGGCAGCTGCGATCATGATGGAAGCAACTTTCTCTTTGTTCTCTTTCTTGGCGGAGTGGTAGATGGCCAGAGCGGCACCCGGCAGACCAAACATCATGATGGGGAAGAAGCCAGCCTGGTACATACCGACCACGCCTTTCACCTGTTCCAGGCTCTTGCCAGCGGCCAGCGCGGCATCGATGGTAGCCTGACCACCCAGGAAGTTCGGGATGTCGTTGATACCGGCCACGTTGAACCAGAACACGGAGTTCAGAGCGTGGTGCAGACCGATCGGGATCAGCAGACGGTTGAAGAAGGCGTAAATACCGGCACCGCTAGAGCCCAGGTTCACGATGGACTCACCGAAACCAACCAGACCACCGTAGATTGCCGGCCATACGGCCATCAGGATGAAGGATACGACGATCATCACGACAGACGTTACGATCGGTACCAGACGACGGCCAGAGAAGAAGGAGAGCGCCTTGTGCAGCTCGACGCTGCTGAAGCGGTTGTAGAGCTCAGCGGCGATAACACCACACAGGATACCCACGAACTGGTTGCTGATCTTGCCGAAGGCGGCAGGCACTTCTTCCAGCGGGATACTCTTGATCTGGGCCACAGCGCCCGGGCTCAGCAGGGTGGTGACAACCAGGAAGCCGACCAGGCCTGCCAGCGCGGCGGAACCGTCTTTATCCTTGGACATACCGTAAGCGACACCGACTGCGAACAGTACAGACATGTTATCGATAATGGCAGCGCCCGCTTTAATCAGGAAGGCAGCCAGCGCACTGTCACCACCCCAACCATTCGGGTCAATCCAGTAGCCAACTCCCATCAGGATCGCGGCGGCAGGCAATACCGCTACCGGCACCATCAGGGCACGGCCGATCTTTTGCAAATAACCGAGAATGTTCACGGTTCCTCTCCTTAGTTAATGTTTTTTTAGAAATTAAGTGCTTATCACGTTTGACGCATAAGCCATCAAGGCTTGATTGGCAGTCTAGGACTTTTATTTCGCTGCGCAAATTAATAAACCAGTAATCGTGATCTTTATCACCCAAACAAGATAAAGTTGGTGGATAGATGTGGCTTAGTTCGCAATCTTTATTTACGCTGTAAAACAACTTGAATCCGTCTTAGCCAATTGCCACCGCCAAACCGGTCGCAACCCGACACAGAGGTATCCATCATGCGCCTGATCCCGTTGAAATCTGCCAGCCAAGTAGGTCTTTGGTCTGCCCGTTACATCGTTGACCGCATCAATGCGTTCAAACCGACTGCCGAGCGCCCTTTCGTTCTTGGCCTGCCCACTGGTGGTACTCCGCTCAATACCTACAAGCGTCTGATCGAGTTGCACCAGGCCGGTGAAGTCAGCTTCGAGCACGTGGTCACCTTCAACATGGACGAGTACGTCGGCCTGCCGGAAGATCACCCGGAGAGCTACCACAGCTTCATGTACAACAACTTCTTCAACCACATCGACATTCGTCCGGAAAACATCAACATCCTCAACGGCAACGCCGAAGATCTGGTGGCCGAATGCAAACGTTACGAGGACAAGATCAAGTCCTACGGCAAGATCCAACTGTTCATGGGCGGCGTGGGCAATGACGGCCACATCGCGTTCAACGAGCCAGCCTCTTCCCTGGCCTCCCGCACCCGTCTCAAGACCCTGACCGAAGATACCCGCATCGCCAACTCCCGCTTCTTTGGCGGCGACATGGAGCAGGTGCCCAAGCTGGCCCTGACCGTGGGCGTCGGCACCCTGATGGATGCCGAAGAGATCATGATCCTGGTGACCGGCCACGGCAAAGCGCTGGCCCTGCAAGCCGCCGTGGAAGGCAGCGTCAATCACATGTGGACCATCTCCACCCTGCAACTGCACCCGAAAGGCATGATGGTATGTGACGAGCCCTCCACCATGGAGCTCAAGGTCAAAACAGTTCGCTACTTCCAGCAGCTGGAAGCCGCTAACATCGGCCGTCTGTAAGGAGTGAGCATGTACGCATTGACCAACTGCACCCTCTACACCGGCAGCTGCGTGCTGACCGGCTATGGGGTGCTTATCGAGGGCGACAAGATTGTCGCCATCTCTCAACTGGCCGAGCTGCCTGCGGGCATCGAACAGATTGACCTGAAGGGCGCCAACCTGACGGCCGGTTTTATCGATGTGCAGCTTAACGGCTGTGGCGGAGTGATGTTCAACACTGACATCACGGTCGAGACCCTGGCCACCATGCAGGCAGCCAACCTCAAATCCGGTACCACCAGCTTCCTGCCGACCCTGATCACCAGTCCGGATGCCGACATGAAGCAGGCCGTTGCGGTCACCCGCGACTATATGGCGGCCAATCCCAATGAGGTACTCGGCGTCCATCTGGAAGGGCCTTACACCAACCTCCAGCGCAAGGGGATCCACCCTGCCGCGCAAATTCGCCAGCCGGCGGACGAGATGATCGACTTCTTCTGCGCCAACGCCGATGCCATCACCAAGATCACCCTGGCACCGGAGCGCAATGAGCCGGCCCATATCCGCCGTCTGGTGGAAGCGGGCATTCTGGTCTCGGCTGGTCACACCGCCGCCAGTTACGATCAGGCGATGGACGGGTTCGATAACGGGATCCGCTTTGCGACCCACCTTTATAACGCCATGACCCCGACCCTGAACGGCCGCGAGCCCGGCGTGGTGGGCGCCATTTATGATCGCAAGGATGTCTATGCAGGCATCATCGTCGATGGCCACCATGTGCACTGGGCCAACGTGCGCCTGGCCCACAAGATCCTCGGCGAGCGACTGGTGCTGGTCACCGATGCCACCGCAGCGGCAGGGGCGCCGGAAGGCTTTGAGAAATTTGATTTTTGTGGCACCACCGTCTTTTTGCGCAATGGTCAGTGCATCGACGAGAATGGTACACTCGGCGGCTCCTCCCTCACCATGATTGAGGGGGTGGAAAATCTGGTCAAGCAGGTCGGATTACCGCTCGATGAAGCCCTGAGAATGGCCAGCCTCTACCCCGCTCGCGCCATTGGATGGGATTCATCTCTCGGTAGTATTCAGGTGGGTAAAGTAGCCAACCTCACTGTATTCAATCAGGACTTCACGGTCCGCGGGACCGTGGTTAACGGACACTACACACAACAGTGACATCATGACTGGCGGACAAATAGCAAACGTAGATCTTATCAAGCAGGTCAACAGTGCTGTCGTGTATCGACTCATTGACCTGCAAGGCCCCATCTCCCGGGTCAAAATTGCCGAGTTGAGTCAGCTGGCCCCGGCCAGCGTGACCAAGATCACCCGGCAACTGATCGAGCATGGCCTGATCAAGGAGACCTCACCGCAAGCCTCAACCGGCGGACGGCGGGCCATCTCGTTGACCACCATCAAACAACGCTTTCAGTTTGTCTCTGCCAAGCTGGGCCGCGGCTACCTGCACCTGAGTCTCTATGATCTCGATGGCAAGGAGCTCGACCAACACATCACCCAGGTAACCGAGATCGACCAGCAACCCGTGGTCGACATGCTGCTGCGGGAGATAGGCGCTTTTATTGATGCCAACAGCGAACGCAGCCGCAACCTCATCAGCATCGCGCTAACCATGCCGGGTCTGGTCAATCCCGAATCCGGCATGGTCATCTACACCCCCAAGTACCAGATCCGCAATCTGGGGCTGGCGAGGCTGCTGGAAAACCACTTCAACCTGCCCTGCTATCTGGGCAACGACACCCGCACCCTGGCCTTAGCCGAGCACTTCTTTGGCGAGTCCCGCGACTGCATGGACTCCATTCTGGTGAGTGTCCACCAGGGGACGGGCTCGGGGATCATCACCAAGGGACTGGTGTTTCTCGGCCAGAACCGCAACGTCGGCGAGATCGGCCATATCCAGGTCGAGCCGCTCGGCAAGCGCTGTCACTGCGGCAACTTCGGCTGCCTCGAGACCATCGCCTCCAACGAAGCGATCATCGACAAGGTGAAGGAGCTCATCAGCCGCGGTCACCAGAGCGTGCTGCAGGAGAAACACATCACCATTCAGGAGGTGTGCAAGGCGGCACTGGCGGGGGACGAACTGGCCCGCAGCGTGATCGAAAACGTGGGTGAGCATCTGGGACGCGCGGTGGCCATCATGGTCAACCTGTTCAACCCGCAAAAAGTGCTGATCGCGGGTGAAATCACCGCCGCCGACGAGCTCCTGTTCCCGGCCATCCGTCGCTGCGTTGAGCATCAATCCCTGCCGAGCTTCCATCGTGGCCTGCCCATCGTGAAGGCCCGCTTCCAGAACCAGCCCACCATCGGCGGCTTTGCGCTGGTCAAGCGCGCCCTGCTGGAAGGGGATCTGCTGCAGATCATCATGGAGCAGAAGTGAGGCTCTGATCTTGCGAGATAACAAAACGGCAGCCACTGGCTGCCGTTTTCTATTGTGTGCTTGCTGGCGGTTTAGCCCGCCCGACATGGCTTGAACAGATCCAGCTTGTTGTCGTAAACACGGGTCTGCACATCCATGATCCCCAGCATGGAATGGAACAGATTGTCATGGGAGAAGCGCTGACTGCTCGCCTCCGCCGCCAGGCAACCCATATCCAGCTGGCGATCGGCCTGCAACTGGGGTGAGAACCAGGTCATCAGCGGCACCCGGGTCTGATCATCCGGCGCAAACTTGTAAGGCGTGCCGTGCAGATAGAGCCCCATGGCCCCAAGGGATTCGCCGTGATCGGAGAGATAGACCAGTCCCACATCGTACTGGCTCTCCAGCGACTTGAGCTTGTCTATCAGCAGCCCCACCACCTTGTCGGTGTAGCGGATGGTGTTGTCATAGGTGTTGACCAGCTCTTCATTGCTGCAGTTTTCGATGTCGCTGCGCGGGCAGTCCGGCATAAAGACACGTTCGCTGGCAGGATAACGACGGAAATAGGTCGGGCCATGGCTGCCCATCAGGTGAAAAGCCACCAGCTTGTTGCCCTTCATGGCGGCAATCTGCTGATCCAGCCCCTCCAGCAACACCTCGTCATAGCAGGACTCTCCCTGACAGAGCGTCGGATAGGATTTGGGAAGGATCTCGATGGTCGGCACATGGCGGCACACCCCTTTGCAACCGCCATCGTTCTCTTTCCACAACACCGAGACTCCGGCATGTTGCAGCACATCAAGCAGGCCGTCACGGGAGCTGGCAAGCTGGTCATCGTAGCCACGGCGTGTGAGGTTGGAGAACATGCAGGGCACCGACACGGCGGTGGCCGTACCGCAGGAGCGCACATCCTTGAACGACACCACCCCCTCCTCTTTCGATGTGAAGCTGTTGGTCGCCTTGCCATACCCGTTAAGGGAGTAGTTCTGGCTGCGGGCCGTCTCCCCCACCACCAGGAACATCAGGGTCGGCTTGCTACCCCGGGCCACCACCCTGGCATCGGTCCCCAAGTGCTGGTAGGGGATCGGCGTGGCAAACAGCACATCCCGCCCATATTTGTAGAGGCCGAGCACATAGTTGGCAGGCACAATCTCTTTGGCCAGCGATTTGTTGTTGCGCCCGACCGAGGCGTAATCCTGATAGTAAAGTGCCGCCACTCCCCCGATAAACAGCAGAGAGATAGCCAGTGCACCAGCCCGCAACGCCAACCCCTGATACCAGCGAGCCGGATAGCGGATCCGCAGTGACCAGAGCACCAGAACAGGCAGCAGCCCGGTCAGCAGAAACCAGAGCGCAACCGAGCCATTCAAATAGGCCCACGCCTCACCACTGTTGGTCTCCACTATGTTCTGGATCATGCCTGCATCGAAGATGACACCGTATTTGAGCATGGCGTAGCTGACGATGGAGCCAGTCAGAATAAGCACGGTAAAAAAGGGCTTGAGCACAAACCGGAACGTGAAGGGAATAAACACGGCATTGAGCGCCGCAACCAGCACCAGCGGGATCGAGATGGCAAATCCGGCTTTGACATGAGTCAGGGCGCTGAGCGCCGTATAGAAATGCAAAAAGATTGGCCAGTTCAGTACCAGGGCGAAAAAGAGCACCAGTAACAGATTGGTCTGCAGTACACCGAGGGTTACACGCATAAACAACTCCTACATACAGGCCAACAGTGCAGAGGGCCGGTCAAGCCAACAAAAACGACGGGGCCAGCGTAGGAAGTAAATCTTAAGCGCGAATTAAAAGGAGAAGCACAGCGCTCGTGCGCCCCATCACAGCAAGGGGTGCCCCGCTCCCCCGAAATGGATTTTTAGTTGTCTATCCATCGGATTTTGCTAGCTTGTTGTGTAGGCATTCACGAAATGCAGGTTAACCGATGGCACTGATCCAAGCCTCCATAGAACAATTGCGGGTAGGCCACTATATCCATCTCCCCACCGGATGGGCTAACCACCCGTTTATGTTCAATACTTTCAAGATCAAGGATCAGCAGCAACTCGACATTCTCCGTCATCTTGATCTCACCCTGCTGATGGTCGACCCCGACAAGAGCGATCTGCCTATCGAGCCACTACTGCGTGGCGATATTCCCGATGTCGGCCCCGATCTCGATGAACTGGAAACCCTGATGGATGCCGCCTCCCCGCGTTTTGACGAAAAAGCCTTTCGCCGCTCCATGCGCGCCGCCGATAAAGCTTTTGGCCAGTCCATGAGCGAGCTGCGCGATGCGTTGGGGGCTCTGAACCTCAAACCGGATGAGGGGCTGGCCAACACCGCCCAGATCGTCCGTAATGCCGCCTTCACCCTCAGTCAGCATGAAGGGCCTCTCGGGCTGCACCTTATTCGCAGCGCCCACACCGATATCCTGCTGCAACACAGCCTTAACGTGGCTTTCATTGCCATGCTGATGGCGCGCGAATTGGGGATGAATCCCATCGAACTGGAGGAGACGGGACTTGCAGGACTTATCCACGACATCGGCGAACTGAAAATTCCGAGCCAGATCACCCAAAAGCGCGGGGAACTCAGCAAAGCCGAGCTGAACTTCCTCAATATGCACCCCCAGTACGGGCTGGAGATGCTGACCCAGCTCAATGCCTTTGAACCGAAAATCCGTCAGGTCGCCCATCTGCACCATGAACGACTCGACGGCAGCGGTTACCCACTGGGGATCAAGGGGGGCGAGATCCCGCCGCTGGCGCGGTTGATCGGGCTGGTCGACTTCTACGACGAGCTGCTCCATCCCCGCAACAGCGGCACTCCGGTGGCTCCGAGTCAAGCCATCAGCCAGCTCTACAAGTTATCCCAGAAGAAGTTCGACCAGAATCTGGTCAACTTGCTGGTCAAGGTGCTGGGGGTCTACCCGCCTGGCTCTCTGGTCAAACTCTCCGATGAGAGCATTGCGCTGGTGCTCTCTACCGAGCCCACCATGCCCCTCAAACCAAAGATCCTGCCCTATATCAAGGCCCAGCGTCCGGAAGCGGTCGCCATGATCGATCTGCGGGAAGATGAACGCACCATCAGCTCCGCTATCAAACAGGAAGATCTGGATGAGGGACAGCGGCAATTCTTCAATCTGACCCGCCGTTTCTGCTACTACTTTGCATTCTGAGTTATCCCCAGAAGCTGGGGATAACTCATTGGACAAACCGGAATAATTGCTCGAACCCCCACCAGCCGGTTGCCATCTGAACGTGTATAAAAAACGCCCAGCCAGGGGGCCGGGCGGAGCATGCCACTTCCATGTGGCGTATCCGGCGGATACATTCATGCTCTATCCATCAATAGCAATCTGCTGCCTCTTACACAAATATCAATTTAACATGCTGATTTAATGTGGTTTTATCCAGTTGTTCTGGCAAACTGACAGTCCGTTGCGACCCGCAGGGCCAACAGAACAAGATCCTGATCACACTTATGCACGGGCTGGTTGTTTTGCAGGCTGGCTGATGAGGCGCGTTTTTTATGCAGTTGGTTCTCTCTTTGTTACAGCAGATGAGCGTCAGCCTGGTGATTGCTTATCTCTTCTCGAAAAGTCCGCTGCTGCGCCCGCTTGCCAACTATTCTGTGAGGCTTCCTCACAAGGTACTGATATACATCATCTTTTCCAGCTTTTGTATCCTCGGCACCTATGTGGGCCTCGATATCGACGATGCCATCGCCAACACCCGGGCGGTCGGTGCCGTCTTGGGGGGATTATTGGGGGGACCGCTGGTGGGCTTTTTGGTGGGGCTGACCGGCGGCCTGCACCGCTATACGCTGGGGGGATTTACCGATCTCGCCTGCGCCATCTCCACCACTTGCGAGGGGCTGCTCGGGGGCATTGTGCACTGGCGACTGATGCGCTCGGGGCGCACCGATGCCCTGTTTGAACCGCGCATCGCCTTCTTCACCACCCTCTACGCCGAAATCATGCAGATGGTGATCATCCTGCTGGTGGCCGCCCCCTTCGACAAGGCGTTGCTACTGGTTCGCACCATCGCCGCCCCGATGATTTTGGCCAACTCCTGCGGCGCGGCGCTCTTTATCAGCATGATCCGCGACCAGCAGCAGATGTATGAGAAGTTCTCCCGGGTCTTCTCCGCCAAGGCGCTCAACATCGCCAATCGCACCGTGGGGATCATGAGCCAGGGCTTTACGCCACAGGCGAGCAACAAGATTGCCCGCATCATTCAGGAGGAGACAGGCGTGGGAGCGGTCGCCATCACGGACACCGAGCAGATCCTCGCCTTTATCGGCATCGGCGAAGATCACCATCTGCCGGGCACCCCCATCGCGTCAGCCATCACCATGCAGGCCATCGCCCAGAACAAGGTGCTGTTTGCCGACGGCAACAGCCAGCCCTATCGCTGCAGCCTCTCCCCCACTTGCCAGCTGGGCTCGGTGCTGGTGATCCCGCTGCAGGGAGACAAGGGGGTGATCGGCACCATCAAGCTCTACGAGCCGAAGAAGCGGTTGTTTCTCAAGATCAACCACACCCTGGGAGAAGGCATTGCCAACCTGCTATCACAGCAGCTGCTGGCCGGTCGGCTGGAGCAGCATCAGCGGCTGCTGGTGCAGTCCGAACTCAAGCTGATCCAGGCCCAGATCAATCCCCACTTCCTGTTCAACACCCTCAACACCATCAGTGCCATCACCCGGCGCGATCCGGACAAGGCGCGGGATCTGCTGCTGCACCTGTCGCTGTTTTTTCGCAAAAATCTCAAGCGCCAGAGCGGCCTAGCCACCCTGCAAGAGGAGCAGGAGCACTGCCAATCCTATCTGGAGATCGAGCTGGCCCGCTTTGGCGATCGGCTGACGGTGATAAACGAGATACCCAGCCACCTTGCCAACCTGCGGCTGCCCAGCTTCACCCTGCAGCCGCTGATCGAAAATGCCATCAAGCACGGCATCTCGACCATGCTTGAGCAGGGGTGCATACGCCTCTATACCGAGGAGCAGCCCGCCTGCGTCACCATCCATGTGGAGGACAATGCCGGTGCCTGGCAAGCGCGCCCTGCCGGTGACGGTTTGGGTATGACCATCGTCGACCGGCTGCTTAAAAACGCCTTTGGCGAGCGCTACGGCGTGACCATTGCGTGCGAGCCCGAACAGTGGACCCGGGTGTCGTTCACCATCCCCAAGGAGCAGCCATGATCCGCACCCTGATTGTCGATGACGAGCACTACGCCCGCGAAGAGCTGAAGCAGCTGCTGGCCTGCGATCCTACCATCGAGATGGTGGGGGAAGCGGCCAATGCCATCGAAGCGCTGCTGCTTATTCAGCGCCTCAAGCCCGATGTGGTGTTCCTCGATATCCAGATGCCCAAGCTAAGCGGCATGGAGCTGGTCGCCATGCTCGACCCTCTGCCCCGCATTGTCTTTGTCACCGCCTTTGACGAGTACGCCATTCAGGCCTTCGAAGAGAACGCCTTCGACTACCTGCTCAAGCCGGTGGAACCCGCCCGGCTGGCCAAGACCCTCGCTCGCCTCAAGCAGGATATCTCGCCGCAGCCCATCGAGCGGCTGGCCCCCGCCATCACACACATTCCGGGCCATCTGCACAATCGGGTCAGGCTGCTGCCCATCACGCAGGTGGAGTATGCCTTCTCCGATCTCGGTGGCGTCCATGTGGCTTGTCAGGGCGAGCTGTTCCACACCCAGCTCACCCTCAAATCCCTGGAGGAGAAGAGCCTGCTGCTACGTTGCCACCGCCAGTATCTGGTCTCCCCCAACGCCATCTTCGAGATCCGGCTGCTGGATAACCAGCTGGCGGAGATTGTCACCCCGAGCGGCGCCCGGGTGCCGGTCAGCCGCCGTTACCTCAAAGAACTGAAAGATCAACTGGGGCTGGACTGAGCCAAGAGTGTGCGCCTGATCACAACCGCCGACCGCTCGGCGCGCCACAACGCCGCTCGGGTAGTTTCACCTGCCAGACAGGAGCAACCGTTTTAGACTCGCTCTGCACACTAAAAAATAACAATGCAGGAGCGTAACAATGATCTGGTTTTTCCTCTGCGTCGGCTTGCTTGTCGCCGGCTATTTCATCTATGGCAAGTTCATCGAACGGATATTCGGCCCGAAACCTGAGCTGAAAACCCCCGCCATTACCATGGCGGACGGGGTTGACTATGTCCCCATGTCGGACAAGAAGGTCTATCTGGTCCAACTGCTCAACATCGCTGGCGTCGGCCCCATCTTCGGCCCCATCCTGGGTGCCCTCTACGGCCCGGTCGCCATGCTCTGGATCGTCTTTGGCTGCATCTTCGCCGGCGCAGTCCACGACTACTTCTCCGGCATGCTGTCGGTGCGCGCCAAGGGCGCCTCGGTTCCGACCGTGGTCGGTGAGCATCTGGGCAACGCGGCAAAACACTTTATGAACCTGTTCGCCGTGGTACTGCTGATGCTGGTGGGCGTGGTGTTCGTGCTGAGCCCGGCGGGTTTGCTGGCCAACCTGACCGCCACCGATCTGGTCTACTGGATCATGGCCATCTTCGCCTACTACATCCTGGCGACAATAGTGCCCATCGACAAGATCATCGGCCGCTTCTACCCCATCTTCGGCGCACTGCTGGTCTTCATGTCGGTCGGTCTCATCATCGGCCTCATCGTCTCCGGCAAGGGCTTCTACAACACCGGGATGGATTTTTCCAACCTGCACCCGACCGAGTTGCCCCTGTGGCCGCTGCTCTTTATCACCATCGCTTGTGGTGCAGTGTCCGGCTTCCACGCCACCCAGTCACCGCTGATGGCGCGCTGCATGCAGAACGAAAAATCCGGCCGCTTCATTTTCTACGGCGCCATGATCGGTGAAGGGATTATCGCCCTTATCTGGTGCACCCTGGGTCTCTCCTTCTACGACAGCACCGAAGCGCTCAACGCCACCCTGGCCAGCGGCGGCCCGGCGGCTGTGGTACATGAAGTCTCCACCAGCCTGCTCGGCACCGTGGGGGGCATCCTCGCCATTCTCGGCGTGGTGATCCTGCCCATTACCTCCGGCGATACCGCGTTTCGCAGTGCTCGCCTGATCGTGGCGGACTTCCTGCAAGTGACCCAGAAGCCACTGGTCAAGCGTCTGCTGATCGCCATCCCCATGTTCATCCTTGGGTTTATCATCTCCAAGGCCGAATTCGGGGTGATCTGGCGCTACTTCGGCTGGGCCAACCAGACCACCGCCGTCATCATGCTGTGGGCCGCCGCCGCCTACCTCATCAAAGAGGGCAAGCTGCACTGGGTCTGCACCCTGCCGGCCATGTTCATGACTGCCGTGGTGTTCACCTATCTGGCCAACGCGCCCATCGGGTTCGGGCTGGATATGGGGGTCTCCACCATTATCGGTCTGACTGCCTCGGCGGCCATTACCGTGGCCTTCCTGATGAAGTTCCGCCAACCCTTGGTCAGCAGTATCAATGAAGGGTAATACGGCAAAAAATTCCGTATAAAAACAGCATCAAGAGGCGCCTTATGGCGCCTCTTTTAATGATAAACATGCTAATAGCGCAACGATGGAACGGCTTCAGCTTCAATATAGCGAAAGGCAGGTCGTCCGCATGAATGGTTAGGATTTAGCCATTGGCTTAAATCCAGCAACCAAGACTTGCTCAAGAAGCCGGTTTTCATCATGCAACGCTTCTGCTTCATTGGCACACTAATTTTGGTCGGCTCAGCTTTAAGCATGTTAAGTGCCATGTGTCTTAACCCTGCCAAGTTCAAATTTGACCTTGTGCTGCACAAAAAAAGTTCATAATCTTGCCCTGCAGCGAAAGGCCTTAAGATTCCGTGCGAAGTAACGATAAATATGTGATTCTTAATTGCTTTAACTCTTGTTGAAACCAATGATTAAGCTGCGCATTACGCCAGTGGAGGTTTTAAATGGCCCTTGATTATTTTGCTCTTGGCCTGCTCGTTTTTGTCGGGCTGGTCATTTTTTACGGGATTATCGTGATCCACGATATTCCCTACGAAATAGCCAAACACCGGAATCACCCACATCAAGACGCCATTCACGTGGCAGGTTGGGTCAGTCTGTTTACCTTGCATGTGCTGTGGCCCTTCCTCTGGATCTGGGCAACCCTTTACCGCCCGGATCGCGGTTGGGGCTTTAGCCAGCGACAGCAAAAAGATGAAGACGATCTAGCCGCCCTGAAACAGGAGCTGGACGACCTGAAGAGTCGCATCAACACCATCGAACAGTGTGATAAACAGGGATAAACCATGGACCTGCTACTGATCCTGACCTATACGGCACTGTGTGTCGCCATATTCAAAATCTTCCGTATCCCCCTCAACAAGTGGACTGTTCCCACCGCAGCACTGGGCGGCGTTGTCATCATCGGCACCCTGATCATGCTGATGAACTACAACCACCCCTACTCCGAGATGGCCCGCAACTACTACGTCTCCACCCCCATAGTACCGCTGGTCAAGGGCCGGGTGCTCGAGGTGCCGGTAGAGGCCAACCAACCGGTGAAGAAAGGGGATGTGCTGTTTCGCATCGACGATGAGCCGTTCCGCCTGAAAGTGGATAGCCTCACCGCACGGGTCGAATCCAACCGCGAGCACCTCAAGTCCATCGAGGCGAGACTGCGCTCCGCCAGGCTGGACAGAGATCGCGCCAGCGACCTGATGCGCCGTGGCGTGGGCAAGCAGCGTGACCTCGACGTCACCCAGGCCAACGTGGATGACATCGTGGCCCAGATTGACCAGCAGAAAGCCACCCTGAATGATCTGCAAGCCCAGCTGATGGAAGCCAAGTACCAGCAGTCACAAACCGTGGTCTATGCCCCGAGCGATGGTCATGTGGTGCAATTGGCCCTGCGCCCCGGCATGATCGCCACCCCCTTCATGTATCGTCCGGTGATGACCTTCATCCACAAGGATGACACCGCCTACGTCGGCTGGTTCTGGCAGAACAGCATGCAACGACTGGCGGTGGGCGATGAGGCCGAAGTGGTGATCGATGGCGTACCCGGCAAGATCTTCAAAGGCAAGGTGACAGCCGTGGTTCCGGCCATTGCCGCCGGTAACGTGCAGGCCAACGCCGGTCTGCTGGATCAGACCACGGCGGTGCGCCCGGGTCGTCTGCCGGTGGTTATCTCCATCACCGACCCCGAGTGGGCCAAGTATCAGGTAATTGCAGGCTCCAGCGGGCAGGCTGCCATCTATACCCACTACTTCCACCATGTATCTGTGATGCGCAAAGTGCTGCTGCGCATGGCAAGCTGGATGAACTACATCTTCCCGTTCCATTAATCAGCACCATCCCTCCCAGCGGGCCGGCACCATGCCGGCCCGCTGTTTTTGTGGCGGCAAGCCCCCTATAATGGCGCCACCCTGCGCCGCACCATACCCAAACACCACACCCTCATGTTCGTTCTCAGACCCTATCAGACCGACGCCGTCAACGCCGTGATCAGCCACTTTCGCCAACACCCGGATCCCGCCGTGGTGGTGCTGCCCACCGGGGCCGGCAAGAGTCTGGTGATCGCCGAACTGGCCCGCAAGGCGCGCGGTCGGGTGCTGGTGCTGGCCCACGTCAAGGAGCTGGTGGAGCAGAACCACGCCAAGTACGAGGCGTGGGGGCTCAAGGCCGACATCTTCGCCGCCGGTCTGGATCGCAAGGAGGCGAGCGCCCAGGTGGTGTTCGGCTCGGTGCAGTCGGTCGCCCGCAATCTGGAGGCCTTCGACGGCGCCTTCTCGCTGCTGATCATCGACGAGTGCCATCGGGTCTCGCTCGATGACGACAGCCAGTACCATCAGGTGATCGAGCATCTCAAGGCCGCCAATCCCGCCCTCAAGATCCTCGGTCTCACCGCCACCCCCTATCGGCTCGGGCTGGGCTGGATCTACCGGCGCCACTACCACGGCATGGTCAAGAGCCACGGCGAGCGGCTGTTTGGCGACTGCGTGTTCGAACTGCCCCTGCGCTATATGGTCAAAAACGGCTACCTGACGCCGCCACGCATGGTGGATGCCCCCATCGTCCACTACGACTTCAGCAAGCTGGTAGCGCGGAAGAATGGCCTGTTCAGCGAGGCGGATCTCAATGGCGAGCTCAAACGCCAGCAGCGGGTCACCCCCCATATCCTCAGCCAAGTGCTGGAGTATGCTGCCGACCGGCAGGGGGTGATGATCTTCGCCGCCACCGTCGAGCACGCCCGCGAAATTCAGGGACTGCTGCTGGCCCAATCCCGGAGTGCGGCGCTGATCACCGGGGAAACCCCGGGCCCGGAGCGCGATGCCCTTATCAATGCCTTCAAGGCCCGCGAGATCACCTTTCTGGTCAACGTGGCGGTACTGACCACCGGCTTCGATGCCCCCCATGTCGATCTCATCGTGATGTTGCGCCCCACCGAGTCGGTGTCGCTCTATCAGCAGATAGTCGGGCGGGGCCTGCGCCTCTCACCGGGCAAGAGCGATTGTCTGGTGCTCGATTACGCGGGTAACAACTTCAACCTGTTCGCCCCCGAGGTGGGGGAGCCTCGCCCCCACGCGGGCACCGAGCCGGTGCAGATACCCTGCCCCGCCTGCGGCTTTGCCAACACCTTCTGGGGCAAGACCGACGAGGATGGCAAGGTGATCGAGCACTACGGCCGCCGCTGTCAGGGGCTGTTTGAAGATGACGAGGGCCACCGCGAGGAGTGCGACTACCGCTTTCGCGCCAAGATCTGCCCCGGTTGCGGCGCACAGAACGACATTGCCGCCCGCCGCTGCCAGCACTGCGATCAGCTGCTGGTAGACCCTGACGACAAGCTCAAGGAGGCGCTCAATCTCAAGGATTGCATGGTCATTCGCTGCGCGGGGCTGACCCTCACAGCCGGGCGCGGCAAACAGGGGGAGCGGCTGGAGGTGACCTACCACGATGAGGATGGGCTGACCCTCAGCGAATACTTCGGTTTTCACTCCCCGGGCGCGCGGCGCTTGTTTCAACAGCACTTTGTGCGTCATCATTGGCCCGCCCCGGGGCTGGAGCCCGAATTTGCCACCCTGGCGAGCGTGCTGGCGGCGCAAAGCCAGTTCCGTCATCCGGATTTTGTCATCGCCCGCAAATCGGGTCGCTTCTGGCAGATAAAAGAGAAGATTTTTGATTATGAGGGTCGCTATCGTACCGCCAACGCGATGGCATGATGGCGACCGGCATACATGGCATGAATTGCGTTACCCCGTCGATCCCCCATCGGCTGGTTGAATCATCAGGGCCAGCACCACTGCCGGGCCCTTCGTCACGTTAGAGGATGTTATGCAGCGGCTGTTGATTGGTTTTTGTGCTCTTTTTTCTTCTCTGGCGGCTCACGCCGCCCCGCTGACGCCCCCTCAGGGTGGCCAGTACGCCATCATGGTGCAGGGTAATAACGGCGTTGAGTTCGCCCGCCATGCCGATCAGATGATCGCTCCCGCCTCCACTATGAAGGTGCTCACTGCGCTGGCAGCCCGCCTCGAGCTGGGTGCCGACTTCCGCTTCGCCACCGACATTCAGGCACAGCCCGGCGCCAAACAGGGTGACACCATCAACGGCGATATCTGGATCAACTTCGTCGGCGACCCCACCCTCTCCCGCATGGATCTGCTGGCCCTGTTCAAACAGCTCGGCGTCAGCAGCATCAAGGGCAATGTCTACGTCAACACCGGCGCCTACAACGGCTACGAGCTCGGCAACGGCTGGTCGTGGGGGGATCAGACCCTCTGCTTCGCCGCCCCTGTCGCCTCGGTCATCATCGACAAAAACTGCGCCTACGGCACCATCACTGCCACCCAGATTGGCAAACCGGCGGTCGGCAATGTGGCCACCGGCGTCGCCATCGGCATCGGTGCCGACAACGTCGAGGTGATGAGCTACGGCGACATGGCGCGCCAGTTCTGCGCGCTGGAAGTGGACATGGCCAAGGGCAACTTCTACGAGCTCAAGGGCTGCATCAACCCGAACAAGGAGCCGCAGGGTCTGCGTTTCGCCATTCACGATGTGGAAGCCTGGGGTTGGGACAACATCCGCTGGGCGATGAACCGTGCCGGTATCAAGCATGATGGCCTGCTGCGGGTTACCCACAAGGCACCGATCGGTGCCGAGACCCTCGGCACCCACTACTCGGTCTCCCTGCCGGTGATGCTGGCCAAGATGCTGAAGAAATCGGACAACCTCTACGCCGACACCTTCCTCAAAACCGTGGGGCGCCACTACTACAACAAGCCGGGCAGCTATCGCAGCGGCACCATGGCGGTGCGCGCCATCCTGACCAAGAACGGAATCGATCTGGGCAACGCCACCCTGGCCGACGGCTCCGGCCTCTCCGCTCACAATCTCATCAGCGCCCGTCAGATGCTGTCGGTGCTGAACTTTATCCAGAAAAACGATGCCGAGCTTGGCCTGATCAAGCTGCTGCCAAGCTCTCAGGTGGATGGCACCCTGGCGTGGCGCCGCAGCGTCACCGCCCCGATGATGAAGAACAAGGTCCACGCCAAGACGGGGACCATCACCGGTACCTCCAATCTGGCCGGCTTTATCGATACCGCGAGCGGCCAGCGCAAGGCGTTCGTGATGTTCCAGCGTGGTCTGTCGCAAGACCCGACTACCCATGAGCGCTACCGTGCCAGCAAGGCCCCCTGGCCCTGGACCGTATTCGAGAAGGGGGTGCTGGAGAGCATCTATCAGCAGCAGCCTATCCAGATCGCCGATGAGAGCTGAGCCAATAGGCCCACTCGAATCACGGTATCGATAATTTCGGCTTCAAGTCGCCACGCGGCAGGGCTATGCTGTTGCCTGCCTCATATCAACGGCCTTACATAACGGCTTAAAGAACGGAGAGAAAATATGTTTGCAGTGATTTTTGGTCGCCCGGGTTGCCCCTACTGTGTCCGTGCCGTACAGATCGCCGAGCAGCTGACCGAACAGCGCGATGACTTCAAATTCCGCTATGTCGACATTCATGCCGAAGGCATCACCAAGGACGATCTGGCCAAGAGCGCCGGCAAGCCGGTCAATACCGTGCCGCAGATCTTCCTGGACGAGCAGCACATCGGTGGCTGCACCGATTTCGAAGCCTACGCCAAAGCGAATCTGGGTCTCTACCAGTAATTCCTGCGGCCATGCCGAGCGGGTTGACCGCCAGCAGCGTATAAAAAATCCGGCGCCATCAGGCGCCGGATTTTTTAATGGGCAACACGCACCATCCCTTGTCAGGGAGTCACAGACTGGGCGGCAAAGCGGGCAATGATGGGGTTGTGATCGGACGAGTCGGTGGCCGGTGAACTCACCTCGACCAGATCCAGATTGCGGTAGTAGAGGTGATCCAGCGGGCGACCGAAGGCGGTACGGCGCAAGTCAGGCACCGGCACGGCCTCCTGCAGACCCAGTTCGTCCGCCAATTTGCTTAACCAGAACTGGCGCTTGTCACTCCAGGTATTGAAATCACCGGCCAGAATAACCGGCCCCTGATGGCGGCGCACCAGCGCAGTCAGATCGTTGAGCTGCTCGCGGAAGGTGGCCATCCCCAGCTCGAAATTGACCGCATGGATATTGATGACCATCAAGCCATCAGGATCACCCTGCAGCGGATAGAGGCTCACCAGCCCGGATTTGGGGATGCGCAGCAAGGGCTCGGGAGAGCGCACGCCACAGACGAACGCCTGCGGGGTCTTGGCCACCGTCATCACCCCGAACGACACGCCGCCCTGGGTGAAGGCTTGCAGCTGTTGCCACTGGAAATCACCGGCGCGCAGCCAGTCGAGCATATCGGGACGGGTGGCCGACTCTTGCAGCAGCACCAGATCCTGCCCCTTGGCATAACTGTCCATCCCTTCACGCCAGTTCTTGCGCTGGCCCTTGTAGAGATTCCACACCGTCACCCCGAATTCACGGGGCAGCGCCGTGGTCGCCAACGCTACCAGAGGCGGACGCTGGCAGTCGAGTCCCGGCACAATCCCTTGAGCAGTGACCAGATGGTTCTGATCCGGCACCTCAAAACAACCTACCAACCCCAAGGTCAGCAGGGAGGTGCCAAGAATGCGATAACTATTTTTCATTGGCTAACAACCGCCCGCCTTTGCTTTTTGTTGCGACCATCACAAACGTCATCCACGCCGACTAAGCTGATAGTCCCTGTTCCACCCAACCAGAAGGACACTCTTTTATGGCGAAAGAACTTCGGTACAACGTGACGTTTTATGATCAACAAGGAAACTGTCATCAAGTGGAGCTGGCCACCATCTACCACATCAGACGGGACCCTCAATGCGATCTCTGTCTGTTTGACACCCTGCAATATGTGGGCTCGGAAGAGATGCTGGAACGCATGATACGGCAAAAAACCGGGCTTGAGCAGGAAATATCCATCATCAATGCCCGGCTTATTTGATCAGACGCTCACCGGCACCGGGCGGGATTTACCCTGTTCGTCGATGGCAACATAGGTAAAGACCCCCTCGGTCACGCAGTAACGCTGGGCGTCGTTTTCCCGCAGTACCGGCTTGACCCACACCTCCAGCTTGAGCTTCATGGAGCTGCGGCCGATCTTCATGCAGCGGCCGTAGCAGCAGACCACATCGCCCACCTTGACCGGACTGTGAAAGGTCATGCCTTCGACGGATACGGTACAAATACGTCCTTTTGCCAGCTCCTTGGCCATAATGCCCCCACCTATATCCATCTGGGACATGATCCAGCCACCAAAGATGTCGCCATTGGGGTTGGTATCGGCTGGCATTGCCAGGGTTCTCAGCAACAACTCCCCATCGGGGTGACGTTTTGTATCTACCATCATTACCGCCTCTCTCTCATGGATGGCGGCATGATAGGGGGCGATCACCCCCTTGGCAAACCTCAATTGCCCGAGGCGGCGAGCTCGGCAAACCAGTGGGCCGGATCGGGCCAGCGATAGTTGAATCCCATCTGCTGGCAAATCAACTGACCATCGATGGGCTGAAATTCACCGGCAGGCTCGATAAAGACCGGAACAGGCAGCCCCTGCTGGCGAGCGGCAAAGGGGTAGAACTGCTCGCGGCGCGGATGCACCGGCGCGCTCAGGTTGAAGACATCCCCCTCCTTGCCCCGCGCCAGCAGCAAGATGCAGGCCGCCACCACATCGTCCAGATGGACCAGATTGACCGACTGGGCGCCGCCATCGAGAGTCTTGCCCGCCAGGAAACGGCCGGGGTGGCGATCCGGGCCATAAAGGCCGGAGGGGCGCACTATCATCACCGTCTCGATACCTGCCGCCAGCACCGCCTGCTCCGCTGCCAGCATCCGCTCGCCACGGGCATGGCGGGGTTGGGGTTCTTCCCCCTCCTGCTGCCCCGCGCCCCACACCGAGGTAGCGCTGACAAACAGTACCCGCCGGGTGCCATTCGCTTTGGCCAACGCGCAGGCCTTTGCCACCGCCTGCGGATAGTCATCGGTCTTGCTGGGCGGTACGCAGATCACCAGACTCTCGCAGGGGATGGGCCACGCATCCGACATATGGGCAGAAATCGTCAGCGGATAGGCAGCGATCCCCTCCCCCTGCAGACGAGCCGCCTTCTCGGCGCTGCTAACCGTGACCGCCACCGACTTGCCTGCCGCCAGCAGGGCCCGCGCCAGCGGCAGCCCCAGCCACCCCGCCCCCAGAATGCCGATCGTCCCGGCGAAATGTTGCTCTGTCATCGTCCCTTCTCCTGCTTGACGCATTTTGTCCCGCAGCTTACCTGCCTTGGAGGGAAAAGAAAGCCTGATGCTATGGATAGGGTGTATGGGGATGTTATTCACCTGACAGGTGCTATCAAATAGTGAGTAGTGACATCCAATAGTCTCCCGATACAAAAAAGCGGACCACTGGCCCGCTTGGTTATATTTCACTCACTTCACCATCACACCGGCGGATGGAAATGGCTGGCCTCGCGGGTAGCCATCTCCTCGTAGGTGGCCCACTTCTGCCACGCCACTTTTTGCGCCACCTGCATCAGCCGCTCGGCCTCCTCCGGATGGCTCTGGGCCAGCACCCGATAACGGGTCTCCTCCTGCCGATATTCAGCAAGGGGGATGGAGGGGCGCAGGCTGTCGAGGCTGAAGGGGTTCTGCCCCGCACTGCGCAATACCGGGTTGTAGCGCATCAGCGGCCAGTGACCGGAGGCCACGGCGCGTTTTTGCTGGGTCAGGCCGAACTCCATGTCGATGCCGTGGGCGATACAGTGGCTGTAAGCGATGATCAGCGACGGCCCCGGATAGGCCTCCGCCTCACGCAAGGCTTGCAGCGCCTGCTGCGGGTTGGCACCAAAGGCGATGCGGGCAACATAGACGTTGCCGTAGGAGATGGCCTGCAACGCCACATCCTTCTTGGCCAGCGTCTTGCCCCCCGCCGCAAACTTGGCGACGGCACCGAGCGGGGTCGATTTCGACATCTGACCGCCGGTGTTGGAGTAGACCTCGGTATCCATCACCAGCACGTTCACATCGCGCCCGGAGGCGAGCACATGATCGAGCCCCGCTGAGCCGATGTCATAGGCCCAGCCATCGCCGCCGATGATCCAGACCGAGCGGCGCACCAGCTGATCAATCAAGGAGAGCAGCTCGCGGGCCTTGCCAGATTTCACCTCCTCCAGCCGCTCGCGCACTTGCGCCACCCGGGTACGCTGGGCGCGGATCTCCGACTCCAGCCGCTGCGGGGCGCTAATCAGGGTATCGACCAGCTCGGCGCCCAGCTCCCCCTTCATCGCTTCAAGGGCCGCTACCGCCTGACCGTGATGCTGATCGGCGGTGAGGCGGAAGCCAAAGCCAAACTCGGCGTTGTCCTCGAACAGGGAATTGGACCAGGCCGGCCCCTTCCCTTCGCCGTTCTTGGCCCACGGCGTAGTCGGCAGGTTGCCGCCGTAGATGGAGGAGCAACCGGTGGCGTTGGCCACCAGCATGCGATCGCCAAACAGCTGGGTCAGCAGCTTGAGGTACGGGGTCTCGCCACAACCGGCGCAGGCACCGGAGAACTCGAACAGGGGTTCGAGGAACTGGGCACCGCGCACCGTGGAGAAGTCCACCCGCTCGCGGGCAGGCCACGGCAGGCTCTCGAACCAGCGCAGCGCCTGCTTCTGGCCAGCCAGATGCGGCGCCTTATCCAGCATGGTGATGGCGCGCTCGCCCTCGTGTTCTTCATCAGCCCCAGCCCGCACCGGACAAGCCTGCACGCACTGGCCGCAGCCGGTGCAATCCTCCGGATAGAGCTGCAAGGTATAGCGGCTGTCGGGGAAACCCTTGGCGGTAACGGGCACCGACTGGGCCGCCTCGGGGGCGGTCGCCAGCCAGTCCTGATGGTAGAACTTGGCCCGCAGCGCCGCGTGGGGGCAGACAAAGACGCAGTTGCCGCACTGAATGCAGATATCGGAGTGCCAGATCGGGATCTCGCGGGCGATATCCCGCTTCTCGAAGCGGCTGGTGGCGGTGGGGTAAGTGCCATCCACCGGCAGCATGGAGACCGGAATAAGATCGCCACGCCCCGCCAACATCTCGCCTGTGACCCGCTGGACAAACTCGCTGCCCCCCGGTGCCAGTGGCAGCGGATAGTCGCTGATCTGCTCCTCACCGGCCGGGATCGCCACCTTGCAGAGGTGAGCCAGGGTATCGTCCACCGCCGCGAAGTTGCGCGCCACCACCTCGGGTCCCTTGCGGGCATAACTCTTCTCGATGCTCTCCTTGATCAGCGCGATCGCCTCATCCCGTGGCAAGACTCCGGCCAGGGCGAAGAAGCAGGTCTGCATAATGGTGTTGATGCGATTGCCCATGCCGTTTTGCTCGGCCACCCGATCGCCATCGATGCAGTAGAGCTGGATATTGAGGGCGCGGATACGGGCGCGCAACCGCTCGGGCAGCTGGCCCCACACCTTGTCCGCCTCATAGGGAGCATTAAGCAGCAGGGTCGCCCCTTCGGCGGCGTGCTCCAGCAAGTCCACCGACTCGACAAACCCCCACTGGTGGCAACCGATAAAACTCGCCTGCTCGATAAGCCAGGGGGCGTCGATGGGCTCGGGGCCAAAGCGCAGGTGGGAGACGGTGCGCGAGCCCGACTTCTTGGAGTCGTAGACGAAGTAGCCCTGGGCGTGGAGCCCCTCCAGCTCGCCGATGATCTTGATGCTGTTCTTGTTGGCGCCCACGGTGCCGTCGGCACCAAGGCCGAAGAAGAGCGCCCGCACCCGGCTGGCAGGCTCCAGATCACCGATGGGGTGCCAGGCCAGACTGAGGCCCGACACATCATCGACAATGCCCACGGTAAAGCGGGGGCGCGGCGCATCGGAGGAGAGCTCCTCGAACACGGCCGCGCACATAGCGGGGGTGAACTCCTTGGAGGAGAGGCCGTAGCGACCGCCACTGAGCCACGGAAGCCGCTTGATAAGACCGCGCTGCAAGCCGTCGATCAGCGCGCTCTGCACATCCAGCAGCAGCGGCTCGCCACCGGCCCCCGGCTCCTTGGTGCGATCCAGTACCGCGATGCGGCGCACGCTCGCGGGAAGCGCATCGAGCAGCGCCTGTACCGGGAAGGGGCGATAGAGACGCACAACCAAGACCCCGGTCTTGCGATCCTGTTGGTTGAGCCAATCCACCGTGGTGCGGGCGGTGGCCGCCCCCGAGCCCATCAGTACGATGACATCGGTGGCATCCGGTGCACCGTGGTACTCCACCAGTCGGTAGTGGCGACCTGTCAGCTCGCCGAGATTGTCCATGCACTGCTGCACCCGCGTCGGCACCGCTTCGTAGAAGGGGTTGACGCTCTCGCGGGACTGGAAATAGGTATCCGGGTTCTGGGCGGTGCCACGCATTACCGGATGATCCGGGTTGAGGGCCCGCGCACGGTGGGCGCGTACCCAGTCGTTGTCGATAAGGGCGCGAATTTCATCCCGATGCAGGGCGGTGATCTTGTTCACCTCGTGGGAGGTACGGAACCCGTCGAAGAAGTGGATGAAGGGCACCCGGCACTGCAGGGTAACGCTGTGGGCGACCAGCGCCAGATCCTGCGCCTCCTGCACCGAGCCGGAGGCGAGCATGGCAAAGCCGGTGCTGCGCGCCGCCATCACATCCTGATGGTCGCCAAAGATAGAGAGCCCCTGCGCCGCCAGCGAGCGGGCCGCCACATGGAACACCGCCGAGGTCAATTCACCGGCGATCTTGTACATGTTGGGCAGCATCAGCATCAGCCCCTGACTGGCAGTGAAGGTGGTGGCGAGCGCCCCCGCCTGCAGGGCGCCGTGTACCGTGCCGGCCGCCCCCCCTTCACTCTGCATCTCCACCACGGTGGGGATGTTGCCCCACAGGTTGGTCTGTTTCTCGTCCGCCCAGGCATCGGCCAGCTCGGCCATGGTCGAGCTCGGGGTAATGGGGTAAATGGCACACACTTCACTCAGCTGGTATGCCACCCGGGCCGCGGCTTCGTTGCCGTCAACCATGATCAGTTCATGTTTCATTGGGACTCCTCCGGTTGACGCAGCAGGATGGCGTGACAGGGGCACTGGTCATGACAGGCACCGCAGCCGGTGCAGCGCTCTGCATCCACCTGATACCCCAGCCCCGGCCCCAGCTTGGCGATGGCCTGCTCGGGGCAACTGCCATAGCAGCCGTCGCACTCGAAGCAGTTGCCGCAGGAGTAGCAGCGCGCCGCCTCGTAACGGGCGGCCACCTCATCCAGCCCGCCGATGATCTCGCCAAAGTCATCCCGCGCCCACGCCGGTTTGGCCGGCTGACTGCTGGCCGGGGCGTGGGTCTGGAACCAGAGTTGCAACTGCTCTGGCCCCACCAGCGGGTAGGAGTGCGGCTTGTGGTAGTGGCGACCACGCAACCAGGCATCCATATGACGCGCTGCCTTCTTGCCGTGCCCGGTGGCGATGGTGACGGTGCGCTCGGAGGGCACCATGTCGCCGCCGGCAAACAGACCCGGCACATCGGTCATCAGGTTTTCGCCAACCTGCACCACACCCTCCTTGTTGACCCGCACGCCGGGAATGCTCTCCAGCACCGAGAGGTCGACCTCCTGACCGAGCGCCAGGATCAGGGAGTCCGCTTCAAGGGTTTCAAACTTGCCGGTGGGCACCGGCTTGCCCTCGGCATCCAGCGCCATCACCTCCACTTCGATGCTGGTGTTGTCGAGCTGGCGGATGCTGCGCAGCCAGTTGATCTTGATCCCCTCCTCCTCGGCCTCATCGGCTTCAAAGGCGTGGGCGGGCATGTGGTCCCGGTCGCGGCGGTAGATGATCATCGCCTCTTCAACGCCCAAACGGCGGGCGGTGCGAGCCGCATCCATGGCGGTATTGCCACCGCCGTAGATGGCCACCCGCCGTCCCAGTTTGGGGGGCGGCAAGCCCTGCTCTTCGGCCAGACTGGCCTGCTCGAGGAAACTCACCGCATCGAGGATCTTGCCCGCCTCCCGGGCCGGAATATCGACCCGCTTGGCCAGATGGGCGCCGATGGCCATAAAGACGGCGTCAAAGCCCCCCTCGTCACGCTCGCGCAGCACATCCGCCACCTTGTGGTTGAGAGTCAGCGTCACTCCGGCCGCCACGATACGGGCTACCTCCCGATCCAGCACATCGCGAGGCAGACGGTAAGCGGGAATACCGAAGCGCAGCATGCCGCCCGCCAGTGGCCCCGCTTCGCGGATCTCCACCTGATGACCGAGCCGGTTTAGATGCCAGGCGCAGGAGAGGCCGGAGGGGCCGGCACCGATCACCAGCACCTTCTTGCCGCTGGCGGGCGCGGGGGTTGCGGGCAGCCAACCACGGGCCAGCGCCTCGTCGCCGAGGAAGCGCTCGATGGCGTGGATGGAGACGGATTCATCCACCTGCCCGCGGTTGCAGGCGCTCTCGCAGGGGTGATAGCAGACCCGACCATGAATGGCGGGCAAGGGGTTCTCTTCGATCAGGGTCTGCCAGGCCGCCTCAAAACGGCCGGCCTGCGCCAGAGAGAGCCAGGCCTGGATATTTTCTCCGGCCGGGCAGGCGTGATTGCAGGGTGGCAAGGCCGGCCGCCAGACGGGTAGCCGGGTACGCACCGGGCCTGTTCCCGTTTTCAGGGAGAGATCCGGCAATGGGGTCATGTCCAGTTGTTTGCTCATACATTGCTTTCTTCTTGTTGGGTAACAGGCCCACTCCGATAGCACTTGATACCGTGTCGCCGAAGCGGACGGTGGCCAGAGAGGGAAGAAGCGAAAGCGTTAGAAACTGGGAACTGAGTCGATAATGGTCGCTTTTTTGTACTGATTAGCGCATCAGGATCAAAAAATGTTGCAGTTGATGACTCAAATAGAGCGGAACGTGACTCAGCTAACATCTTCCTGATTGACCTCGGCCTTTGCCGCGTGTGACCCGACACCACCAAAATCGGCACGGCAAACAGGGGCCGGTTTATCAAAAAAACTGCATTGTCTGTCTCGCCATCGATCGGCACAGTGAAGAGATTGCCGGATCAGAAAGGAACCGTTATGTTGCCCTCTTCCCTAGCAAAAACAGTCACTTCAATAAGGAACCGGACATGCCGACGCTAGCCAGCATTCATCTCTACCCCATCAAGTCGACTGCGGGCATGGCGCTGGCCCGCGCCCGGGTAACCGAAGAGGGGCTCGCCGGCGATCGCCGCTTTATGGTGGTCAAACCGGACGGCACCTTTGTCACCGCGCGCACCCACCCCCAGTTGCAGCAGGTGGTTGCGACTCCAGTTGCAGGTGGCCTGCAACTGAACTATCCGGGCGTTGAACCGCTCTCCCTGCAAGAGGCTCACTTCAGCCGCGCCCCGCAAGCGACAGGAGTTTGGGGCGACCGCTTCACCGCACTGCATACCACCCCCATTGCTGACAGCTGGCTAAGCCGGGTGGCAGGGGAAACGGTGCAACTGCTCTGGCTGGGTGAAACCTCTGATCGTTTTCGGGAAAAGAGCGGCACCCGGGTCAGCTTTGCCGACGGTTATCCGCTGCTGCTGATTAGTCAGGCTTCGCTTGAGGATCTCAATCTGCGCTCCGATGCCCTGCACCAGATGAGCCAGTTTCGCACCAATCTGATGGCAAGCGGCACTCAACCCTTCGAGGAGGACAGCTGGGTGCGCATCCGTATCGGCGAGGTGGAGTTTCGGGTGGCCAAGCCCTGCAGCCGCTGCATCATGACCACGGTGGAGGCAGGCACCGATCGCTTCAATGCCCTGAAAGAGCCGCTGGCCACCCTCACCCGTTACCGCCGCGGCGAGGATGGCGAGGTCTACTTCGGCCAGAATCTGGTGGCGCTGAACGAGGGGTGGATTGAGGCAGGCAGCGAGATCGAGGTACTGGAACGCACCCGCGCGCCTGTCTACCCCAACGCAGCCCCCAAAAAGCGGGAGTTGATCTGCGTGGCCCGCGAACCGCTGGCGCGGGATCTCGAGACCTTCTGGTTCGAGGCGGCCGATGGCGAGCCCCTGCCCGACTACCTGCCGGGCCAGCATCTACCCATCAGCCTAGA
This sequence comes from Aeromonas fluvialis, assembly GCF_000819885.1. Lineage (GTDB taxonomy): Bacteria > Pseudomonadota > Gammaproteobacteria > Enterobacterales > Aeromonadaceae > Aeromonas > Aeromonas fluvialis. The sequence continues at coordinate 60,408 of NZ_CDBO01000008.1, read as the reverse complement.
TATCAAAAACGAGCGGGTTCAGCGGCGCTATACCCTGAGTTCCACAGCGGATCACCCGGAGCGATACAGCATCAGCGTCAAGAAGGTGGAAGGTGGCCGCATCTCCCACTGGCTGCATCAGCAGTTGCAGGTGGGCAATACCCTGCTGGCCGCCAACCCTGCAGGAGAGTTTCACCTGGGCCGTGAGCACAATCTCCTGCTGCTCTCCGCAGGCTCCGGCGTCACCCCCATGTTGGCGATGGCCCGCACTCTGGCCCTGCGCGGCGAGCTTGGCGATGTCCACTTTATGCACCTGTGCCGCAGCGAAGCGGACATTCCCGCCGCCGGCGAGCTGCACACCATGGCGCAGCAGGGGATGACCCTCACCATTATCCTGAGCCAGCCGGACAGCCACTGGCAGGGGCAGAGAGGGCGACTCAACGATGAGCACCTCGCGCTGGTAAAAGGGTTGGCCGAAAAAGAGGTCTTTATCTGCGGCCCCCACGGCTTTATGGCCGATGCGGCGGCCAAAGTGGCAGCCCTTGGTGTGCCGGCCGCACGCATCAGGCAGGAGAGCTTTGGCGGCGCCATCCTCTCGGTGGCCCGCGCTCATCAGACGGTGCAACTGCACATCGGCGAGCGGGTGTTTGCCGGCAACAATCAGGGCACCCTCCTCGATCAGGCCAGCAAACAAGGGGTGGAGCTGCCCTGGAGCTGCCGTGCCGGCATCTGCGGCAGTTGCAAGCAGACCCTGCTTTCGGGCGAAGTGGATCACCCCGACGCCCCCGCCATCACTGCCGCCGAACGGGCCGAAGGCAAGATCCTCACCTGCTGCGCCGTGCCGCTCACCGATCTGGTGATCGGCCCGCGATAAGCCCCGCGCCCCTAAGAGGGCGGCCCCAGAAAACAAAACGGCTGCCCGAGGGCAGCCGTTTTTAATGGCAGGATCGCTTAACCACGCAGGGCGGCGATACGCTGCTCTATGGGTGGGTGGCTCATGAACAGCTCGCTCATGGAGCGCTTGCCGTTGATGCCAAAGGCCATCATGGCGCCTTCCATCTGCGGCTCGGCACCGCGGGAGAGACGCTCAAGGGCGGCGATCATCTTGTCACGACCGGCCAGCTTGGCGGCACCGGCATCGGCGCGGAATTCACGCTGACGGCTGAACCACATGACGATGATGGAGGCCAGCACGCCGAACAGCATCTCCAGCACGAACACGGTGATCATGTAGGCGAAGCCGCCACTACTGCTGCTCTCTTCCTCGTTGTTGGAGCTGAAGAAGTTGCTGATGACGCCGGCCACGATGCGGGCGAAGAACATCACGAAGGTGTTCACCACCCCCTGGATCAGGGTCAGGGTCACCATGTCGCCGTTGGCCACGTGGCTCACTTCGTGGGCCAGCACCGCTTCCGCCTCGTCACGGCTCATGCTGTAGAGCAGGCCGGAGGAGACCGCCACCAGCGAATCATCGCGGCGGGCACCGGTCGCAAAGGCGTTCATCTCGGGAGAGTCGTAGATCCCCACTTCCGGCATCTTGATACCCGCTTCGCGGGCCTGACGAGCCACAGTGCTCACCAGCCAGTGCTCGGTCTCGTTACGGGGTTGCTCGATGACCTGGACACCATAGCTGCGCTTGGCCATCCACTTGGACATCAGCAAGGAGATAAAGGAACCCCCAAAACCGAACACGGCACAGAACAGCAGCAGCCCGGAAATGCTGGACTTGTTGATCCCCAGAACCGAGAACAGGATATTGAGTACCACCCCCAGCACCAGCATGACGGCCAGGTTGGTCACCAGGAATAGCATAATTCGCTTCATATAGACTCCTTGTGAGAATGAAAGACATCGAAAGAGATCACTCGACCTCCCTGTCTCCATGTTACGGATGAATTTTAGGGAGGCTCGATGAATGTTCGCTGAATATGCCGTCACAGGAGCGGCGAGATATCGATACGCCCCTGCAAATTGGCTTCAAGCGGATTGTTTATAAACGGAATTTCACCGAGGAAGGGGGCAGGTAGCAAGCCCCTCAGGGTGTCCAAATTTTCCTGATAATGGCTCATGGAACCATGGAGCCGATTAATTACCCAGCCCGCCACCGGTAGTTGATCGTTACGAATGGCGGCAAAGGTAAGCAGCGCGTGGTTGAGGCAACCTAGCTTGGCCCCCACCACCATGATCACCGCCATGTTCTCCTGTTTCACCCAGTCCGAAAGCAGGTGCTTGCGATCGAGCGGCAGATACCAGCCCCCCGCCCCTTCCACTACCGCCAGTTCGGCCCCAGCCTGTTCAATCTTGCGCAGCCCCTCGCTCAACCCCTGCATGGTGATGGGCTGGCGCGCCTCGCTGGCGGCAATGTGGGGCGCAATCGGCGGCTCATAGGCGAACGGATTGACCACCTCATAGGGCAGCGGCAGACTCGCCGCCTCCTGCAACAGAACGGCATCCAGGTTGCGCAGCCCGTCTGGAGTGCGGGCACATCCGGCCGAGACCGGCTTGTAACCCGCGCACTTGATTCCCTGTGCGCTAAATTCGCGCAGCAGGGTGCGCGCCACCAGCGTCTTGCCCACATCGGTATCGGTGCCGGTGATAAAGAATGATTTCATACGGTTCTCTCCTTGGCAGGGCCCGTTGACTACCCTGCACACACTGCGATTCCCGGCGCTCAGCGAGGCTTGCTGAGGCGGCCGAGGCACACCCGATAACTGGCGATCAGCCTGCCATCGGGCTGGCGAAACGCCTCATACGCCTGCGCCAGCTGCTGCAATCTGGCGCGACCGCTCAGTCCAACGGCCCGTTCATTGTCATTGATTTGATTGGCCCCAATCCCCTTGAGATCGCGCAACAACTGCGGCAATTCAAGATAGGCGAGATCCCAGGTGATACAACGCAGTTCGGGAGCCGCTACCCCGGCGCTAGCCAGCGCCTGCTCCAATTGTGGCAGGCTGAGGAAGCGATTGACATGGGCGCGACCATCAAGCTGCTGCCAGGCGGCTCGCAACTGCCAGAGCGACTCATCGAGCAGGGTCGAGAAAAAAATCTGGCCGCCCGGTTTGACCACCCGCAGCAACTCGCCAAAAGCATGGGCCGGACGCTCGCACCACTGTAACGCCAGACTGGAGAAAACCCAGTCGAACGTGTTATCGGCGAAAGGAAGCTGCTCCGCATCGCCGCAGAGCAGGCGGGCGCCGCTGCCACGCAAGGCGGCCTGCGCCAGCATGCCGGGGGCGAGATCCAGCCCCACCAGCTGGTGACAGCGATTCGCCAGTTGGGGCAAGAAAAAACCGGTGCCGCAGCCCAGATCCAGCCCGCTCACCGTCAGATCAGTGCCAACCGGCCTGCTCGGCATCCATTCCAGCAACGCCTGACCCACCTCCTGCTGAAAGCGGGCGTGAGCATCGTAATGACGAGCAGCGGCGCCGAAGCGGCGGGCTAGCTGGGCCTTGTCGACCGTTTGAAAACGCTCAGCCATGGTGAGAGTCCTCCGACGTGGCACCGCACGAACAGGGGCCGAGGGCATCGAGCAGGCGATCCACATCCTGTTCGCGGTGAGCAGCGCTCAAGGTGATACGCAGCCGCGCCGTACCGACCGGCACCGTGGGCGGGCGAATAGCGCTGACCCAGACGCCGCGATCCCGCAGCCGTTCGGCCAGTTTCAGGGCGGCACTGCTCTCCCCCACCAACAGCGGCTGGATGGGGGTGACGCTCGCCCCCAGCTGCCAACCCTGCGTCTGTGCCCCTTGTCGGAAACGGGCGAGCAGCTGGCCAAGATGGGCGCGGGACTCATCGGCCGCACGTACCAATTCGATACTTTTGCTGACGGCGCAAGCCTGCGCGGCGGGCATATGGGTGCTGTAGACATAGGGGCGGGCGAAATTGACCAGATACTCCACCAGCGCGCGGCTGCCGCCGACAAAGGCGCCAGCGACCCCAAGCGCCTTGCCAAAAGTGCCCATCTGAATGTGTACGCTGGCCGGGTTCACCCCTTGCGCCGCCAGGGTGCCACGCCCCTCGGGCCCCAGCACACCGAGGCCGTGGGCATCGTCGATCATCAGCCAGTTTCCGCTTTGGGCGGCCAGTGCAGCCAGTTCAGCCCAGGGGCCCTGATCCCCGTCCATACTGAATACCCCCTCCGAGACAATCAGCCCGCGATTTGGCTCAAGCAGCCGTTCAAGGGCTGCCATATCGTTGTGGCCAAAGCGCTTCATCTTGCAGGGCAACTGGCTGCCCATCTCCTGCAGGGAGGCGTGGTTGAGTTTGTCCTGCCACAGCAGATGATCCTTGCCGAGCAGGGCTTTGAGCACCGCCTGATTGGCAGAAAAGCCGCAGTTGAACAGCAGCACCGCCTCCACCCCCAGCCACTCGGCCAGAGTCTCCTCAAGCTCTTGGTGGGCACGGCTGTAACCGGTCACCAGCGGCGAGGCGCCGGAGCCCGTACCATAACGCTCAATCCCCGCGTTGAAGGCGGTCTTGATGGCGGGATGATCTGCCAGCCCCAGATAGTCGTTGGTGGAAAAATTGAGGTAGTCGCGCCCCGCCACCCGGAGCCGCCCGCCACTCGCCCCGTCGGTCGCGATGCGGCTGCGCAGCAGACCAGCCTGCTCGCGCTCGGCCAGCGCCGCGCCCAATGCAAAGGGGCCTGTGACTGCAAGGCCAGTCATGACCGCACGGCCCCTGCACGGGGGCGGGTGGCGTCATAAAACATCTCGGCCGGTTCGCTCTGGCGGCTCACTTCGGCCAGCAGCTCTGCTTCCAGTTCCAATGTTTGCACCACATCCGGCTTCTGGGCACGCTGGGCGGGGCGAATGCCGAGTCGCTTGAACAGCTGCATGTCGCTGTTTTCGTCCGGGTTGGGGGTGGTCAGCAACTTGCAGCCATAGAAAATGGAGTTGGCCCCGGCCATAAAGCACAGCGCCTGCATCTGCTCGTTCATCTTCTCCCGTCCGGCGGAGAGGCGCACATGGGAGGCGGGCATCATGATCCGCGCCACGGCGATGGTGCGGATAAATTCGAACGGATCGAGGTTCTCCTGATCCTCCAGCGGCGTTCCCTTCACCTTGACCAGCATGTTGATGGGCACGCTCTCGGGGTGGCGCGGCAGGTTGGCCAGCGCCATCAACAGGCCCGCCCGATCCTTGGCCTGCTCGCCCATGCCGATGATGCCGCCAGAGCAGACCTTCATGCCGGCGCCGCGCACGTGCTCAAGGGTATCTAGCCGATCCTGATAGGTGCGTGTGGAGATGATCTCGCCGTAGAACTCCGGCGAGGTGTCGAGGTTGTGGTTGTAGTAATCGAGCCCCGCAGCGCCAAGACGGGCCGCCTGATCGGCGGTCAGCATCCCTAGCGTCATGCAGGTCTCCATGCCGAGCCCCCGCACCGCCTCAATCATCCGGATGATGTAGGGCATGTCCTTCTCTTTGGGGTTGCGCCAGGCGGCCCCCATACAGAAACGGGACGAGCCGTTGGCCTTGGCTTCGCGGGCCCGCTCCAGCACTTTTTCCACCTCCATCAGCCGTTCGGCCTCAAGGCTGGTGTGATAACGGGCACTCTGGGGGCAGTATTTGCAATCCTCCGGGCAGGCGCCGGTCTTGATGGAGAGCAAGGTGCTCACCTGCACTTCATTCGGGTCAAAGTGGGCGCGGTGGACGGTCTGGGCCTGAAACAGCAGATCGTTGAACGGCAGGGCAAACAGAGCCTGAACCTCGGTAAGGGTCCAGTCATGACGAAGGGCGTGACCGCCCGCGGTGAGAGCATTCATACATGGCTTCCGGTTGTTATTAGTGGGATCCTGCGCCCGCCATCTTGGGATGGACGGCCACAAAACCCGCCGCCGGGCCCGCGCGCTCAGGGTGATGCGCAGTGCCAAGTGGCTGAAATTGTTGGCTAGTGTAGAGAGCACGCGTAGACTGTCAACACCCACCAGATCAAACCAATTGACAACAGAATAACAAATGACCAATCAAGAATTCGACCTACACCACATCTGGCACCCCTATACCTCCCTCACTCACCCCCTGCCCTGCTATGACGTGGCCAGCGCCAAAGGGGTGACCATTGCCCTCAGCGATGGCCGAAAACTGGTGGATGGCATGAGCTCCTGGTGGGCTTGCGTGCACGGCTATCAGGTGCCGGAACTGGACGCCGCCGCCACCGCCCAGCTCGGCAAGATGTCCCACGTGATGTTTGGCGGCCTCACCCACGCTCCGGCGGTCGAGCTCTGTCGCAAGCTGGTGGAGATCACCCCGACGGGGCTGGATCGGGTATTTCTGGCCGATTCCGGCTCGGTGGCAGTGGAAGTGGCGCTCAAGATGGCCCAGCAGTACTGGCACGCTAAGGGGACGCCCAGAGCCAAATTTGTCGCCCTGCGCAGCGGCTATCACGGCGACACCTTTGGCGCCATGAGCGTCTGCGATCCCGATGGCGGCATGCATGAGCTCTACCAGGGATTCCTGCCAGAGCACTACTTCGCCCCGGCCCCCAGCTGCCGCTTCCACGCCGAGTGGGACGAGCAGTGCGTGGTGGAGCTGGCAACGCTGGTGGCCGATCATCACGAAGAGATCGCCGCCATCGTGCTCGAACCCATAGTGCAAGGCGCTGGCGGCATGCGCTTCTATCACCCCCGCTACCTGCAGTGGGTACGCGCCCTGTGCGACGAGTTCGGCGTGCTGCTGATTGCCGACGAGATCGCCACCGGCTTTGGCCGCACCGGCCAGCTGTTTGCCTGCGACTGGGCGGGGATCAGCCCCGACATCCTGTGTCTGGGCAAGGCACTCACCGGCGGCTATCTCACCCTCTCGGCGACCCTGACCACCGAACATGTCGCCCGTACCATCTGTGACGGCAAGGCGGGCGTTTTTATGCACGGCCCCACCTTTATGGGCAACCCGCTCGCCTGCGCGGTGGCCAACGCCTCCATCGAGTTGCTGCTGGCCTCACCGTGGCAAGAGCGGGTGCGCGCCATCGAGCATCAGTTGCGTACCGAGCTGGTAGCGCTGACCCTCCACCCGGCGGTCGCGGATGTGCGGGTGCTCGGCGCCATCGGGGTGGTGGAGATGAGAGAGCGGGTGGATGTGGCGCGCATCCAGCGCAAATTTGTCGAGCTGGGCGCCTGGATCCGCCCCTTTGGCAAGCTGGTCTACCTGATGCCCCCCTTCGTCATCACCCCGGAAGAGCTGCGGATATTGACCGGCGCCATCAGTCAGGCCATCACCGAAGGCGAGTTTTAATGCAAACAGCGGGCGGCCATCGCTGCCGCCCGTTTGGCTACCTGAATTTGATATATAAAGAGGGCAACTTTATCCACTTCAGTACGGTTTCACTTGCCGTAATGTGAGCAAAACACCAGACCTGAGGCCCCAAGAGGGGTAAACTGCTGCGGTTTTACCATCAAGAAAGATTGCTCATGCGCCTCTCCATTGCTGCCAAAATCAACTTCTTCCTGCTCTTCATCTTCTCCATGGTCCTGGTCTTCTCCGCCGCCTATCAAGCGGTACGCGAGCGCGATCTCATCCTGACCCTCATCAAGGAGCAGAGCCGCGAGCAGACCGAAGCCTACTTCGACGGCCTAAACCTGCTGATGCTGACCGGCAAGATGGAGGCCCGTGATACCCTGCGCGGCAAGTTTCTCGACCACGCCCATGTGGAGGATGCCCGCATCATCCGTGGCGACGCAGTGAGCAAACAGTACGGGCCGGGACGAGAGACAGAACAGGTAAAGGATGAGTTTGATAAGCTGGCTCTGGCGGGCAAAGGGAGCCTGGAAGTCGTACACGACGACATGCACAGCCGTCTGATCGTCACCCGACCACTGCTGGCCAAGAAGGATTTTCGCGGCACCGACTGCACCAGCTGCCATCTGGTGCCGGAGAATACCGTGCTCGGTGCGGTGCGCTTTGACTACTCCCTCGATTCGCTGTTTACCCGGGTCGAGCAGAATATTCTCACCTCGGCACTGATCCTCACCGGCATCTTCGGGATGGGCCTGCTGCTGACCCTCTGGGTTATCCGCACCTGGATCGTGCGCCCCCTCAATCAGCTGACCCGCTCCATGGAAGAGGCCACCGACTTGCACGACTTCGGCCACCGGCTGGAAGGGGATGATGGCGACGAGATTGGCCGGGTGGCCGTAGCCTACAACCAGATGCTCGACAGTGTGGAGCGCCAGCTCGGCAAGCGATCATCTGGCTGTAAGCCGGGATCTCGCCCCGGCGAATAGCGAGCTCCCCCGCCCAGCACCGGCTAACCGGTGTAATAGAACAGCAGGCAGGCAATCAGGATCAGCAGCAGGATCGCCAGATTGACGTGCCGGGCGTCATCCTGACGGCGGCTGCGCTTGCGCTCCAGCAGCAACACCGCCAGCGTCAGGGCGCAGCAGCTCCAGAGCCCGTAGACTAGCCAGGTGGTAAAGGCGGGATCCCAATAATCGCGCACCTCGATCCCGCCATAGACCAGAAAACCGTAGGCAATTTCGGGGCGGGCATGGTGGTAAAGGGAGAGCAGCACGATAAAGCCGCCCCAGCAGAGCATCACCAGCCCCTGTAACACCCGTGTCAGCCAATCTGGCCCATGCCGCCGATCTTTCACCCACCGCTCCTGCGCCCGTGACACTCTTGTTGAGTGAACCATGCCGAAAACCCCACCAGAGTCCGACATTTTTGCTTGTTTATCAAACCCGCACGGGTAAGATTGACGGCTTAGTCTGCCATGGTGGGCCATCTGTGCCCGGGCCAGACTCCCTAGTGTTGCAAATAGCGCTGCAAGAACAAGCTGGAGACAATATTTCGATGACGCACGCATCCGTAGTAGATGTGCTGGCCGGTAAGTATCCGGTCGGCACCACCCAAACAGTCAAAGGGTGGATCCGGACTCGCCGTGATTCCAAGGCGGGGATCTCATTTTTGGCCATATCCGATGGCTCCTGTTTCCATCCGGTACAGGCCGTCGTCCCCAATACCCTGGCCAATTACGAGAGTGAAGTGCAGCGTCTGACCACAGCTTGCTCCGTGGAAGTGACTGGGGTCATCGCCGAATCCCAGGGTAGCGGCCAAGCCTTCGAACTGCAGGCCACTGACGTCAAGGTGGTCGGCTGGGTCGAAGACCCGGACACCTACCCGATGGCCGCCAAACGCCACAGCATCGAGTACCTGCGCGAGCAGGCTCACCTGCGCCCGCGTACCAACATCGTTGGCGCCGTGACCCGGGTTCGTCACTGCCTGGCGCAAGCCATCCACCGCTTCTTCCACGAAGAGGGTTTCCTCTGGGTTGCGACCCCGCTCATCACCGCCTCTGACACCGAAGGTGCCGGCGAGATGTTCCGCGTCTCCACCCTGGATCTGGAAAACCTGCCGCGCACCGACGCCGGCAAGGTGGACTACAACGAAGATTTCTTCGGCAAAGAGGCTTTCCTGACCGTATCCGGCCAGCTGAACGCCGAAACCTATGCCTGCGCCCTCTCCAAGGTCTACACCTTCGGCCCGACCTTCCGCGCGGAAAACTCCAACACCAGCCGCCACCTGGCCGAGTTCTGGATGGTTGAGCCGGAAGTGGCCTTCAACGATCTGGAAGATAACGCCGCACTGGCCGAAGCCATGCTGAAGTATGTCTTCAACGCCGTACTGACCGAGCGTCGCGACGATCTGGAGTTCTTCGCCCAGCACGTCGACAAGGATGCCATCGGCCGTCTGGAGCGTTTCGTCTCCTCCGACTTCGCCCAGATCGACTACACCGATGCCATTGAAGTGCTGCAGAACTGTGGCAAGAAGTTCGAGTTCCCGGTCTCCTGGGGTATCGATCTCTCCTCCGAGCACGAGCGCTATCTGGCCGAGGAGCACTTCAAATCTCCGGTGGTGGTGAAGAACTACCCGAAAGATATCAAGGCCTTCTACATGCGCCTCAACGACGACGGCAAAACCGTTGCCGCCATGGACGTACTGGCCCCGGGGATCGGCGAGATCATCGGTGGTTCCCAGCGTGAAGAGCGTCTGGAGGTGCTGGATGCCCGTCTGGCCGAGATGGGGCTGAAGCAGGAGGATTACTGGTGGTATCGTGATCTGCGCCGCTACGGCACAGTCCCGCACTCCGGTTTCGGTCTGGGCTTCGAGCGTCTGGTGGTCTACGTGACCGGCATGGGCAACGTCCGCGACGTGATCCCCTTCCCGCGTACTCCGCGTACCGCCGAGTTCTGATCAGCGGCATCTTGCCACTGCATTGCAAAAGCCGTCCTCAGGGTCGGCTTTTTTATTGTCACCGTTATGGGTGATACTCAGGATCAACCGGCACAAGGAACTCGTCGCCTATGGGATATCGCCTGCTGCTTTCGCTATTGCTGTCCTGCATGCCTGTTCAACTGTGGGCCGAACCCGTTCGTCTGACCACCCTGGAGTGGCCCCCCTATACCAGCCAGAGCCTGCCTGATGGCGGCCTGACCGGTCATATCGTCAAGCGCGCCTTTGCCGAAGCAGGGCTGGAGGTTGAGTTTGACTTCTACCCCTGGCAGCGAGCCATGTTGCTGGCATCCGATCCCGCCCTGCACTACAGCGGCTACTTTCCCCAATACTACGCCAATGATCTGGATAAACGGTGGCATATCTCCACCAGCATAGGCAGTAGTGTGCTGGGCATGGCGCAGCAAGCCGGCCCCCTTATCCACTGGCGTCGACTCGAAGAGCTCGCCTCCTACCGGATTGGGGTCGTCGCCGATTATATCAATACCCGCGAATTTGATGCCCTGATGACAAGCAAGCGCCTCAACACCTTTGCCGTGGACGGCGATCACCTCAACCTGCGGAAATTGCAGCGCGACCGGCTCGATCTGGCTGTCATCGACCGGGATGTTTTCTACTGGCTCACCTTTCACGATGACAAGCTCCACCCCGAACAGTTGCAGTTCAACCCGAAAATCCTCGGGTACAAGAGCCTGCACATCATGTTCCGCCCCGATCAACAGCAGTTGCAGCAGCGAGTGAACAATGCGCTAGCCAGACTCGATATCAAGCAGTTGAGCGAGCAGTATCAGCGTCGCTATCTGCAGCCAGCCCCTCAACCAGACAAGCCAACCCGCTGAATGCTTCGTTTGTCGGCAAAGATGACCTGAACCCCGGCTTTTTGACGCTCTTCTCCCCTGATCCCGCCCCTTTTCAGCCACCCCGCTGTCACCGCGCCACCGGCTTGAGTTGTCAGGTTGACAACCCGAGGCATTAGCCCCGAGTGATACCACACGATGATGACAATCATTATTTTGTTAATACGTGGTTTTTAAGTGGTTTAATCGGTATTTCATCGAGTTCTTGAAGTAACTCAATTTTTTCACTGTTTCAGGGGAGCAGAATAGCGACTAACCCTTTTGGGCTAAAAATAACAGACAATGACAATTTATGGGTCAGGCAACCCGCGGCAATATGGGTTGAATCACACGAGGTAATGGAATGATCTTGATGGAATTTTTAGTGGTACTCGGCTGCTTGCTGCTGGGTACCCGCTTTGGGGGCATGGGACTCGGTCTTATCAGTGGTATCGGTCTGTTCCTGCTGACCTTCGTGTTCGGCCTGGTGCCGGGCGAACCGCCAGTTCAGGTGATGCTGACCATTCTGGCGGTGATCGGCTGCGCCGCCACCCTGCAGACGGCTGGTGGCCTCAACCTGATGATGCAGGTGGCTGAGCGTCTGCTGCGCCGTCATCCGCAATACATCACCATTCTGGCGCCGCTCACCACCTGGACCCTCACCTTCCTGTGCGGTACCGGCCATGTGGTCTACACCATGTTCCCCATCATTTCTGACATCGCGCTGCAGAAGAACATCCGTCCCGAGCGCCCGATGGCGGTTGCCTCCGTTGCCTCCCAGATGGCCATCTGCGCCTCCCCGGTCTCCGTTGCCGTGGTCTCCATGGTCTCCATTCTGGCTGCCGGTCACGGTATTGGTCAGGCTTACGGCCTGCTCGACATCCTGATGATCGCCATCCCCTCCTCCCTGACCGGTGTCATCGTGGCAGCCCTGTGGAGCCTGCGTCGCGGCAAGGATCTGGACAAGGACGAAGAGTTCCAGGCCAAGATCAAAGACCCAGAGCAGCGTGCCTTCATCTACGGTGGTGGTGAAACTCTGCTCAACACCAAGTTCCCGAAAGAGGCCTACTGGTCTACCTGGATCTTCTTCGCCGCCATCGCTGCCGTGGTATTGCTCGGTGCCAACGAAGGTCTGCGTCCGGTGTTCACCATCAAGGACAAAACTGGCCCGCTCTCCATGAACCTGGTGATCCAGATGATGATGCTGATCGCCGGTGCCATCATCCTGATGCGCTGCAAGGTCAAGCCGGGCGAGATCGCCAATGGCGCCGTCTTCAAGGCAGGCATGGTCGCCATCTTCTCCGTATTCGGGGTGGCCTGGATGAGCGAGACCTTCTTCCAGGCGCACATGCCGCTGCTCAAAGAGACCCTGGCCCACGTGGTGCAGGCTCAGCCCTGGACCTACGCCCTGGTGCTGTTCCTCATCTCCAAGCTGGTGAACAGCCAGGCCGCCGCGCTGACCGCCATCGCCCCCATGGGTCTGGCGCTGGGTGTGGAGCCCAAGCTGCTGATCGCCTTCCTGCCGGCGAGCTACGGCTACTTCGTGCTGCCGACCTACCCGAGCGATCTGGCCTGTATCGGTTTCGACCGCTCCGGCACCACCCGTATCGGCAAGTTCATCATCAACCACAGCTTCATCATTCCGGGGCTGATCGGGGTTGTGACCTCCTGTACCCTGGGTTATCTCCTGACCAGCATCCTGCTCTAATCCGGGCTCCTTGCCCGGTCTGCCAGACAGGCTCCCGCACGGGGGCCTGTCTCTTTTCGGCGATGTGGTGACCCGCCGTACTTTGCCAAGTGGCCGCCCACTGGGTAGCATGCCCCTCTTTCACCACCGGAATTCCCCCATGTCTCGCGTCATCCTGCTCTGGAGCGGCGGCAAAGATGCCATGCAGGCCCTCTGTCATGCCCGTGACCAGTGCCATCAGGTGGTGGCACTGGTCACCTTTGCGCCGCCCGCCCCCCGCTTTCTCGCTCATCCCCTGTCGCAAGTACGGCGACAGGCGCTGGCCCTTGGGCTGCCCCACCGGCTGGTCACCATCGAAGCACCGTTCGACCTGGGCTATGAGAGAGCACTGGCCCAACTGCGCCAGGAGTGGACGATCGACGGGGTGGTCACCGGCGATATCGACAGCGTGGGGGGCGCACCAAACTGGATCCGCGAGCGCTGCCGCCCATTGGGGCTCGCCGTCCACACTCCACTCTGGCAGCAATCTCGTCAAGCCTTGCTGGCGGATATGCTGGCGCGCGACATCGTCGCCCACCTCTCCTGCGTCGATACCCGCTTCCTGACACCCGACTGGGTCGGCCGGGTGCTCGATGGCGAAACCATCGCCGAGCTGCAGCAGTTGGCCGAGCACAAGGGCTTCGATGCCTGCGGCGAGCAAGGGGAGTTCCACACCATGGTGACCGATGGCCCCGGGTTCAGCGCCCCCGTGCAACTCGGTCACTGGCTGGTGGTGCGGGAGGGAAATCTCGCCTATCTGGCCGAAGAGGAGATATGACCGCGCCCTTTTGGCCGATCGCAGAGATAAAAAACGGGAGGCATCAGCCTCCCGTTTGCATTGCCCTTGCTCAGGACTCTTTGGCCAGCTTGCCCAGCACCCGCTGCAACAGGCGGATGCGCGGTTCGATGCTGTCGAGCAGCAAAAACTCGGCCTCGGAGTGGAAGCCGCCCCCCATGGGGCCAAAGCCATCGAGGGACGGCACCCCGGCCGCTGCGGTAAAGTTGGCATCCGAACCACCACCGGCCTCCAGCCAGTTGAAGGGGATCCCCTCATCCGCAGCGGCCGCTTCCACCAGCGCCATCAGTGCCTCGGTATCACCACTCGGGCGCATCGCCGGCTTGAAGGTCTGGCGATCCACCTCGACCCGACAGCCGGTGAGGAAGGGGTTGTTGGCCATAAAGGTGAGCCGGTCGTGCACGGCACCGGCCTCTTCGTTGCTCCAGAAGCGCAAGTCGACGATGGCCTCGGCATAGTCCGGCACCACGTTGACGCCGGTGCCGCCCTGTACCACCCCCACGTTCATGGTGGTGCCTGTGGTCATGTTGACCTGCTGGTTGATGGCCAGCACCCAGTGAGCCAGCTCGGTAATGGCCGAGACCCCCTCGGTCAGGGCCGAACCCGCGTGGGATGCCTTGCCGTGGAAGGTGATGCGGTACTTGGCATTGCCCTTGCGGGCGCTGATAAGGTCGCCGCTCGGACGCGCCGCCTCGGCCACCAGCACGCAGCCGCTCTGTCTGGCTTTCTCGACCAGCCACTCCTTCGACCAGGGGGATCCCACCTCCTCGTCACAGTTGCAGCAGACCAGCACCTTGAGCTTGGCCAGCACCGCCGGATCCATCCCTTGCAAGGCATACCAGGTGGAGAGCAGGCCGCTCTTCATGTCCGACACGCCGGGGCCAAAGGCCTGATTGCCTTCGATTGTCAGCGGACGCTTGGCTGCCGTCCCCTCGGGGAAGACGGTATCCATGTGACCGATCAGCATCACATCGTAGTGATCGGCACCCGGCGCATTGGTGATCTCGAGACAGGGACCACATTCGGCGGCGAACTGATGACGGGTCACCTGCCAGCCGATGGCCTCATATTTCTCGGTCATGATATCGGCCACCCTGGCCACCCCGGCCGGGGTGCGGGTGCCACAATCGAGATTGATCAGCGGGGCCAGATCCGCCAGATAGCTATCGAGGGAAAACGCATTGTTAAGACAGGTCATTCTCTTCTCCATGCAACGTCCCACCCGGGGTCATCGCCAGCAACAGAATAAAAGGAGCGGACAGCCAGGCTGCCCGCTTCGTCAATGCCTTGCAAAGAGCACTACATAAACAGCAGATAGTTGAGCACCAATGCCGTCACCAGTGCCCCGGCCATCGGCACGCTGGTGCGCTTGACCACAGTAAAGGGCGACACCTTGGCGATCCCCGCACAGGCGATCAGCACAGCCGCGATGGGAGAGATGGTGCGGCCAATGCTCGAAGCCAGCTGCATCGGCAGCAGCATGGTCACCGCCGGTACGCCGAACTTGGCCGCGACCGCCGGGGCCAGGGTGGAGAAGCTCAGGAAGGCCGCGTTGCCGGAGCCCATGATGACTGCCGCCACCATGATCAGCGCCACCATCACCAGGGTCATCAGACCACTGCCGATACCGGCATTGCTGGCCGAATGGAGCAGGGTGTCGATGGCCCCGATGGCTTTGAGAGACTCGGCAAACAGCTCGGCACAGACGATCAGCGCGACCACAGGGCCGAATACCTTGCCCATGCCGTCGAGGAAGCTCGACAGGCCGGCGAAGGAGGTACGCACCGAGCGCGAACGCAGCAGCTCGCACAGCATGCCGATGAACACCGACAGCAGCATGGCCACCTCCACGCTCATCTTGATGTCGTTCACCAGCAGCTTGGAGAAGGTCATCATCAGCACGAAGGGGATGATCGGCAACAGACCGTACCAGGTCGGCGCCTTGACCTCGTCCGTTCCCTTCTCGTCCAGCTCGGCGTGCTCGCCGCGATGCAAGGCCGGATCCCAGCCATCTTTACGATCGCAGTGACGCTGCCAGAAGAAGTGCAGCACCATGGTCACCAGCAGCATGGGGGCCACCAGCCAGATCTGGTAGTCGACGAAGTAGCTGGTCGGGTCCATACCGGATTGACCGGCAGAGAAGATGGCATTGGTCTGGGTCGGGCCAATCTCGAACGCCTGGGAGGTGGCGATGACGCCGCAGGCGGAGGCCGGGCTGATGCCGAGGTTGCGCATCACCGGGTACATGGTGACCATCAACAGCAGGCCAAGACCGGTGGCGGAGGTGACGAACAGGGAGACGAACACCGCCACCAGATAGCAGATGGAGAGCATCAGATAGCTGGAGTGGATGCCCGCCACCGGTTTGACCGCCACCCGCACCAGCGCCTGGGAGGCACCGATATGGGACATGTAGGTGGCAAAACCCGCGACCGCCATGATGGTGAGGCCCAGCCCCGCCGCACGGTAGGAGAAGATCCCCTTGAACACTTCAAACAGGTCGAACAGGGCGAAGCCGGTGCTCTTGTCTGCGGGGAGAATGGGATGCAGCCCCAGCCAGTAGGCCACCGCAAAAATGGCCATACCCGCCAGCGCCAGCACCGCCTGCGGGTTGTAATCCTTGATGATGCCGTAGACCACGGCAACCAGTACGAGCAAGACGAATAGCAGTTCCAATATTCACTCCTGATACATTTATCGAAAAACGAAATCTAGTGATCTGACCACCATTTGCCTTTGATCCCCATCAATAAATATGACATCACTGCAATCAACCAGATAAACATATCGATAAAATGACAAAAACTGGTTATTTAAACCACCAAAAAACCTTTACTAACCCGCATCCGGAAATTGTGTGATGCGACTCTCCTCTTTTTTGCGCTGGATCAAAATATGACAGCGCCGAAGTGGCGAAGATGCGCTTCGACATATAGCGACCATTTCGCGCCGGAGAGAGTTATGACAAGCCAAGCCACCGCAGGTGTCTCGACCTGCTGGGACATCCTCGTCGAGTCTGCAAAGGAACGCACTACCATTCGTTACTCCAAACTGGCCAAACAGGCCGGGCTGGAGCGGTGTCAGGATGAACTGCGTACCCTGCTGCAACGCATCCGTATGTACTGCACCGAAAACAACCTGCCGATCCTCTCCGCCATCGTGGTGGACGACGTGGGCAAATACACCGGCCTCTCTTCCAGCCTGCCGGACGCCCCCTGGGAACGGGCCCGGGTCTTTGACCATGAGTGGAGCACCCTGCACTGATTCACGTGCTTGATGATGCCGACCAAAACGCGCCTGCTGGCGCGTTTTGGCTATCTGGCGTTTGTCCCTTATCTTTTTCTCCTGCAATAGCGGCTTTTCTCCCGCAATAACCAACCCCATCGGGCACGCCCGCCGCACAGCTTCTGATCTTGAGCTCAAAAACGCCGTTCAGGTGTGACCAGTCCCGGTAAAACCCGCGAGCCTGACCATCAGCGTTGCCATGCGATCGCCACAATGCCAGAATCGGGCCCTTGCACTGTGTTGATTCGGATTTTCGGGACGCGGCCCACGGCCAGCGCCCACAAGCGAAGGACTCCCCATGGCCATCACTCTCTATGGCATCAAGAACTGCGACACCATCAAGAAAGCCCGAAAATGGCTGGATGAGGCCGGTATCGACTACCGCTTTCACGACCACCGCGCCGACGGCCTGAATCCGGACGACCTGGATCGCTGGCTGGCACAACTCGGCTGGGAAGCCCTGCTCAACAGCCGCGGCACCACCTTCCGCGCACTGCCGGATGAGGCCAAACAGGGGCTCGATACCACCAAGGTGCGCGCCCTGCTGCTGGAACACCCGGCCATGATCAAGCGCCCGCTGCTCGATCGTGACGGCGAACTGACCCTGGGTTTCAAGGCTGATCACTACCAATCCCTCTTCTCCCGTTAAGGACAATTAAGGACAACTGATGTCGGATGTCATCGCACTGGCCAAGGATCTGATCCGCCGCCCCTCCGTTACCCCTCTCGATGAAGGGTGCCAGACCCTGATGGCGGAGCGCCTCGCCAGGATCGGGTTCGTTATCGAGCCCATGGTGTTTGAGGACACCACCAACCTCTGGGCCCGCCGTGGCAGCGAGGGGCCGCTCTTCTGCTTCGCCGGTCACACCGACGTGGTACCCGCCGGGCCGCTGGACAAATGGCACACCCCGCCGTTCGCGCCGACCATCAAGGATGGCGTGCTCTACGGGCGCGGCGCGGCCGACATGAAGGGCTCGCTGGCCTCCATGGTGGTGGCGGTCGAGCGCTTCGTGGCCGAGTATCCGGATCACGCAGGGTCGATTGCCTTTCTGATCACCTCCGATGAGGAGGGACCCTTTATCAATGGCACTACCCGGGTGATCGACACCCTGGAGGCACGTAACGAGAAGATCCGCTGGTGCATCGTCGGCGAGCCCTCCTCCACCGCCGTGGTGGGGGATGTGGTGAAAAATGGCCGACGCGGCTCCATCACCGGCGATCTGCTGGTGCGCGGGGTACAGGGTCACGTCGCCTACCCCCATCTGGCGGACAACCCCATTCACAAGGCCGCGCCGGCGCTGGCGGAGCTCGCCGCTACCGTGTGGGATGAGGGCAACGCCTACTTCCCCCCCACCAGCTTCCAGATCGCCAACATCTCAGCGGGCACCGGCGCTTCCAACGTCATTCCGGGCGAACTGCAGGTGCAGTTCAACTTCCGCTTCAGCACCGAGCTGACCGACATGGATATCCGCGAGCGGGTCGAAGCGCTGTTGGATAGACACGGTCTTGATTATCAGCTGAGCTGGACCCTCTCCGGCCAACCGTTCCTCACCGATACCGGTGCGCTGCTCGATGCCGCGGTGACGGCCATCGAGGCGGTGAACGGTCAGCGACCGGCCCTGCTCACCACCGGCGGCACCTCCGACGGACGCTTTATCGCCCCCACCGGGGCCGAGGTGATTGAGCTCGGCCCCGTCAACGCCACCATCCACAAGGTGAACGAGTGCGTGAAGGCAGACGATCTGGATCTGCTGGCTGACATGTATCAAGGGGTGCTCGAGAGATTGCTGGCATGACGCAGGAACAACTGCTGGGGCTCGACGAGAGCCACCTTATTGTGGTGGGGCGCGGCCCCCATCGTCTGACCGCCGCCACCGCAGCGGCCTTCAACGACATGCAGGTGGCCGCCGCCTATGAGGGGTTAAACTTGCAAGCGGCCTCCAGCTGGCGCAGCTTCGACCGCCAGCTCGCCATCTGGAATGGCAAGTGGCGCGGCGAACGGCCGCTACTCGATGCCAACAGCCAACCCATCGATGCCCTGCTGCTAAGCGAGGTGGATCGGCTGCACGCTATCCTGCACTGGAGCGCCCTGCCGGGCACCAGCCGTCATCACTGGGGAACCGATCTCGACATCTATGATCCGGACTGCCTGCCTGCCGATACCAGGCTGGCACTGGAGCCGTGGGAGTATGAAGCCGGGGGGTGGTTTGCTGACCTCGGCGAGTGGCTAAACGACCATATGAGCGACTTTGGCTTCTTCCTCCCTTACGCCAAACCGGTCGGAGCCGGGAGCGGGGTCGCCTACGAGCCCTGGCATATCAGCTTCGCGCCGGAATCCGACGAGCAGCGGCTCGATCCCGCGGCACTGGCGCTTTGCCTGCAACAGGCGGATATTGAAGGCAAGGCGACCATACTGGCCAACCTTGATGACATTTTGGCCCGTTATGTCACCACCTCTCCTGATCAAAGGAAAATCCCATGAATCTCTGGCTCTTGATCGGCTTGCCACTGCTCTTCCTGCTCGGGCTGTTTCTCAATGCCATCAAAGACATGAAACGGCTCGAGAAACAGTTGCCCAACTACAAGGACAAGATCCGCGAAGTGAAGGATGACGAGGACGACTGAATCCCGCCCCATCCCTGGGGAGCGCCCTTGTGCTCCCCTCTCCCTCTGCTGTGCCGTTTCGCTTTTCCCCACCAGCTCCCTGCGCATCCTGAAATCGACACTCCTTTGACTCCGCTTTCGATAACCCCGTCACAGTCAGAATATGGCGCGGCCATGCTGGAAAAAGGGATGAAAAATGTAAGAAAGTGCAAATTGATGCACAAATAAGCCACACAAGGGGGGCCTAACTGCATATAATGTGCCTGCTTTGCCCATTACCAGGAAGGAGTTCGCCTTTGGATGCCGCTACCATCAACAGTTTCTTTTTTGTCGCGGCTCTGTTGGTGGGCGCCAGCGTCCTGTTGAGCGCCCTCTCTTCCCGCCTCGGTATTCCCATTCTGGTCATCTTCCTTGCGGTCGGCATGCTGGCCGGTGAAGATGGTCCCGGCGGCATCCACTTCGCTGACTACTCCATCGCCTATCTGGTGGGCAACCTGGCGCTCGCCATCATCCTGCTCGACGGCGGCATGCGCACCCGGGTCTCCTCGTTTCGGGTGGCGCTCTGGCCGGCCTTGTCACTCGCCACGGTCGGGGTGGCCATCACCACCGGCCTCACGGGTCTGGCCGCCGCCTGGCTGTTTGACCTCAACCTGATGCAAGGGATGCTGATCGGCGCCATCGTCGGCTCCACCGACGCGGCGGCGGTCTTCTCCCTGCTCGGCGGACGCAGCCTCAACGAGCGGGTGAGCGCCACCCTGGAGATAGAGTCAGGCAGCAATGATCCCATGGCGGTGTTTCTCACCGTCACTCTGATCGAAGTGCTTGCCACCGCCCAGCAGGGGCTGGATGCAGGCTTCCTCCTGCTGCAACTGCTCCAGCAGTTTGGCCTAGGGGCCGGTCTCGGCCTTGGCGGCGGCTGGCTACTGTGGCGCCTCATCAACACTGCCCGCCTGGCACCGGGCCTCTATCCGCTGCTCACCGTCAGCGGCGGCCTGCTGATCTTCGCGCTGACCACGGCGGTGGGGGGCAGCGGGATTCTCGCCATCTATCTCACCGGTCTGCTGCTCGGCAACCTCGCCTTGCGCAGCCGCAGCACCACCTTGTCGGTGCTGGACGGTCTGACCTGGCTCAGTCAGATCGGCATGTTTCTGGTGCTTGGCCTGCTGGCCACTCCCAGCAATCTGCTCCCCATCGCCTTGCCCGCACTGGCGCTGGCGATGTGGATGATCCTGTTTGCCCGCCCCGTCTCGGTCTGGATCGGGCTGCTGCCGTTCAAGAACTTCGCCCCCCGCGAGCGCTGGTTTATCTCCTGGGTTGGCCTGCGCGGCGCCGTGCCCATCATTCTGGCGGTGTTCCCCATGATGGCGGGACTACCTAACGCCCAGCTCTACTTCAACGTCGCCTTCTTCGTGGTGCTGGTCTCGCTGATTTTGCAGGGCAGCTCGCTGCCGCTGGCCTCAAAATTGGCGCGGGTGGAGGTACCAGCACCCCCGTCGCCCATCAACCGCTCCGGGCTCGAGATCGATCTCGACAGCCAGTGGGAGACCTTCGTCTACCAGCTGGGGGAAGAGAAGTGGTGCATCGGATCGCCACTGCGGGATCTGCAGATGCCTGCTGGCACCCGGATCAGCGCCCTGTTTCGTGGCCGCGAGCTGCTCCACCCCTCGGGCAGTACCTGTCTGCAGGCCGATGACATCCTCTGCGTGATCGGTCACGAGCGCGACCTCCCCGCCCTCGGCCAGTTGTTCAGCCAGGCGCCGGAGCAGGATCTCGGCCCCCGTTTCTTCGGCGACTTTTTGCTGGAGTCAGCGGCTCGTCTGACGGATCTGGCCCCTCTTTATGGTCTGGATGTGAGCGAGGCGGCGGAACAGACATTGGGGGATTTCATTGCGACCCAATTGGGCGATAATCTGGTGGTCGGTGACAACATCGAATGGCAGGGCCTGATCTGGACCGTGGCCGAAATGGACGAGAGCGTGCCGAGCAAGATCGGGGTGCGCTTTCAGGAAGAGGACCCGGTCTGACGGACCGTCCCGCATCGAGTCCCCAGCAAGAAGGGAGAGCGTTATGCCATATCAAAGTTTGCTGTCCGGCCCCCTGCCCCCCGCAGCCAATCTGGGGGTGATTGAAGGCTTTTTTGGCAAGGGATGGAGCTGGCAGGCCCGCGCCCGCTACGCCCAGTGGCTGCCGCGCCACGGTTACGGCTTCTATCTCTACGCCCCGAAAGAAGATGGCTATCTGCGCAAGCACTGGGCCCTCCCCTGGCCCAAACAACAGCTGGCGGATCTCGCCGAGCTGGCGCGCCAGTGCCGTGCCAACGGGCTCGCCTTCGGGGTGGGCTTAAGCCCCATGGGCGCCCACCACGACTATGCCCGCCAGCGTCCGGCGCTGCTTGAAAAAGTGCGTCTTATCGATGAAATGCTCCAGCCCGACATGCTGGCGATCCTGTTCGACGACATGAAGGGGGATACCCCGGATCTCGCCCACTGGCAGCTCACCATTGCCCACGACATCGCGGCCCACAGCAAGGCGGCCCGCCTCATCTTCTGTCCCAGCTACTACTCAACCGACCCGGTACTGGAGAAGGTGTTCGGCGCCATGCCCCCCCACTATCTGGAGGATCTGGGTCAAGGGCTGGATCGGCGAATCGATATCTTCTGGACCGGTCCCAAGGTCTGCTCCAGCGAGTACCCGGCAGCTCACCTGCAGCAGACGGCCGAGTGGCTGCACCGCAAGCCGTTCCTGTGGGACAACTACCCGGTCAACGATGGCAGCAAGGCCAGCAGCTACCTCCATCTGCGCGCCTTCGAAAACCGCCCGGCCGAGCTCAGCGAACTGGTGGCGGGCCACGCGGTCAACCCGATGAAGCAGGCGGCCCTGTCGGCCCTGCCACTCGCCACCCTGCCGATGAGCTACCGGCTCGGCAAGCAGTACGACCCGGACAAGGCGCTACATACCGCCCTCAACGCGACCTGCGGCCCGCAGATCTCGGCAATGATCGAGGCCGATCTGCCGCTGTTTCAGGATATAGGGCTGGCCCAGCTGACCCCTGAGCAGGTGATCCACCTCAAGGCCCGCTATCTGCCGTTTCGCGACCAATCCTGTGTCGACGAAATCGTGCGCTGGCTGGATGGTGAGTATGTGTTTGACCCCGACTGTCTGACCGATTGAACGGTCCGCGGGAGCCGACATAATCGGCCCCGACGGATGTGATGGGCACTGCCACTCTGGACAAAACGTGCGCAAAGAGGCCGCAACCTGGCGTCGGCAACTGAGAATATGGGGCATAACCCGGGGCCAGGATGGTCGTTAAACCGCCCTGACAGTATGGTTTCAAGGGAGTTTGTATGGATACACATCTGCTTTATCAGAATCTGGCGGTGATCGCCGCCTTCTTGCTGATCTACAGCCTGATCGCAGGGCGCTTCGAATCAAAACTGGTCAACGGCCCCCTGCTGTTTCTGCTAACCGGCTGGCTGCTGGGGCCGGGAGGGCTGGAACTGCTCTCCCTCGCCATCGACAGTGCCGGTATCAAGCTGCTGGCCGAGCTGACCCTGGTCATCGTGCTGTTCAACGATGCCGCCAACACCAACTGGCAGATTTTGCTGGCGAACCGGCAACTGCCGATCCGGTTGCTGCTGATCGGTCTCCCTCTTACCCTGCTCTGTGGCGCCCTGTTTGGCCACTGGATCTTCCCCGACTTGCCACTGCTGGAGATGGCCATCCTCTCCACCATCCTGGCCCCCACCGATGCGGCGCTCGGCAAGGCGGTGGTCAGCAACCCCGCGGTGCCGGCACCGGTGCGCGAAGGTCTCAATCAGGAGAGCGGCCTCAACGATGGCATCTGCGTACCTGTGCTGCTATTGCTGCTGGCCCTTATCTCCCCTACCGAGCAGCACACAGGGACTGCGACCCTGGCCATCACCCTGATGCTGGAGGAGATCGGCATTGGCCTCTTGGTCGCGTTTGTGCTGACCAGCCTCACTATCCGGCTGCTGAAAATTGCCTATCTCAACGGTTGGCAACTGCCGCTCTGGCGCCAGCTCACCATGCCGGGACTGGCCCTGCTCTGCTTCGCCCTGGCCCAGACCTTGGGGGGCAGCGGTTTTATCGCCGCCTTTGTCGGTGGCCTCTTTATCGGCCATCGCCTCGGCGAGCACAAGCACGCCTACATGGATAGCTGCGAAGGCTACGGCGACCTGCTCTCCGTGGTGATCTGGATGGTGTTTGGCGCCACCCTGATGCCCATCCTGCCGGAGCTGCTGCACTGGCAATACTGGCTCTATGCCATTGCCAGCCTCACCCTGCTGCGGATGGTGCCGGTCTGGCTCAGCCTTATCGGCACCGGCCTCAAGCCCGAGCTCAAGCTCTTTATCGGCTGGTTCGGGCCGCGGGGCCTGGCCAGCATCGTCTTTGCGGTGATGGTGCTGCAAAACGAGCCGGCGCTGATCGGCCAGCGCCCTATCATAGCGACCGTGCTCTGCACCATTATTCTGAGCGTGTTGCTCCATGGCTTGACCGCCAACCCCTGGGTCGAGCGTTTCAAGCCCCGCTGAGCCAAGCCGCTCCCATAAAAAATGCCACCAAGCGGTGGCATTTTTCTTTCGTGACGTGGGTCACTGACGGCTCTTAACCGAGCGCCAGCCAGACCCCCACCCCCAGCATCAGGGTGCCGGCGATGCGGTTCATCAGGGTGACGTTACCGCTCTTGGCGAGGAAGTGGCGCAGAGTACGGCCACCGCTGGCGTAGAGCAGCAGGCAGGAGAACTCGATGACCAGAATCAGCGCCACCAGCGCGCTGATCTGCGGCGCCATCGGCTTGTCGGCAGAGATAAAGGGGGGCAGCAAGGAGATCATGAAAGCCCACCCCTTGGGGTTGGCGATGGCGGTGACAAAGCCCTGCACCGCCAGCCCCATGGGGCTGGTCTGCTGACCGGCCGAGAGATCCGCTGGAATGGCCATCTTCCCCTTGGCCTGCCACATCTGGATGCCAAGCCACACCAGATAGGCCCCCCCCACATATTTGAAGGCGGCGAAGATCCCCGGATAGTTGAGCATGATGGCTGCCACCCCGATCACCGAGAGCACCGAGACCAGCCCGACCCCGATCAGCTCCCCCCACATCATGTGCAGGGTACGGCGTACCCCCAGGCTCATCCCCAGGGTCATCGACAGAGTCATGCACATGCCCGGGGTCACCGAGACAAAGAAAAAGGTCGGGATAAACAGAGCCAGAATGGCCGGATCGATCCAGCTGGACACAACACACCTCCATACAACGAGAACAGGAAATCACGAAAAAGGGACAGGATTGACGCAATCCCGCGAGTTGTATCACATATTCAGGGAATTAAGCGCTAAACCATGCCTAAAAGACCGCTTTATCACAAGAATAATGCATTTATTTCGCTCATTTCAGCAATAAAAGACTGTGACAGTTCCCTGCTGGCGCTCAATGCCGCCACCGAGGAATATTCCAGCTATAAGCGCACAAAGTGAACCAGACAAAAAGGCCCGCAAGGGCCTTTCTTGTTGATGGAGCAATGGCTTTGTCTCTGTTTTAAACGCCATTTTTTGGCTTGTGGCGCCATAAGGGGCTGGGCTGCCCTGTCAAATATCGGTATGGTAGAGGCACGTTACTCCCCCTCACGTGAGCACACCATGAGCCTGAGATTCAAGAAACCCGCTTTTATCGCCCTGGGGCTCATCGCCCTCATTTCCGCCGCCTGGCTCGACTACTACCTGCCGGAGCACACCATCGCTACCATCACCGGGGTCGAGGTGAAGCGTACCGACAAGGATGGCCCCATCAGCCAGAAGAACCCGGCTGACGGTCCCACCACCGACGTCTATTACATCTACACCGAGCGCCCCGGCGAGAAGATCCGGGTGTTCCGCAACGAGGATACCGAGTGGGGCTGGCCCTTCTACTTCAAGTTCAACGCTGCCGACGTGCAGGCCAAGGCCAAGTCGATGGAGTTTGAAAAGCGGCTCGCCATCATTACTTCCTACGGCTGGCGCATCAACATGTTCTCCATGTTCCCCAACGTCACCAAGATCGAAAGCACCGAGCCTGACGCCTCCACCTGGAGCTTTTTCCGCTGGTTCTGGTTCGGCCTCTGGGCACTGGTGATGGGCAAGGCGACCATTGCGACCTGGCGCTACTTTGATCGTCTTGAGGACGAGCTATGAGTGAGCCGAGCAAGACCCGCACCAGCTTTTACCGGCGGCTCTACGTGGCCTGGCTGATCAGCCAGGGCACGGATACGGTGCCCGCCATCATGGAGGCGACCGGCATGCCGCGCCGCACCGCGCAGGATACCTTGACGGCGCTGGCCGAACTCGATATCAGTTGCGCCTTCGAGCAGACCGAGGGGGCTCGCCACCTGCAGGGGCACTATCGCATCAGCGATTGGGGGCCCATCAATCCGGCGTGGATAAAGGCCCAACTGCCTCTGATCAAGGAGACGCTGAGCTATCCCTGAAATGACGTCGAGTCAGGCCTGCGACTGGGGAACCTATTGCAATCCGGCATGGATCAAGGCCCAACTGCCGCTGATCAAGGAGACGCTGAGCTATCCCTGATCCGGGAACCGCTCTGCGATACACTCTGCGTTAAATTAAAGAGGGGCCAGCCGATAAGGCTGGTCCCTCTTTTTTCAGGCCGATGGAGTGACAGGTGGCTCTACTCGGGCATGGCCGAATCCTGCAGCTCCTCGTCGGACTCCCCCTTGGTACAATCGATGATCGATCGCTTGGGGTTATTGGGATCGCGCAACAGCAGAGGCGCCAACCCCTCGCCATGCTTCTGCTCGTCGCCAAACTCGCTGCCGTAGGCGTTGTGGGTCAACCGGCGGGCATTGGCGATGGGGGTATCAACAAAGAGGGCATGCACTTCGAAGCTTGCGGCAGGCACGATAAAACCGACCACCGGCAAGCCGTGCAGCTCCTCGTGCACCTTGTACCAGGCAAAGCCATCGCTCACCTTGTAGGGGGTGTAGTTGGCCAGTTGTAGATTGGCGGCCCTGCCCGTCTCATCTACATAGAGATCGGTAAATTCACAGGTCGCCAGCCCCTGCCACATCCGCTCGAATGGCGTCGCGCAGCCTGTCAGTTGCAACCCGGCCAGCAGTATCACCCCTCTCTTCCACATTCCCCGCCCCTTCTTGTAAACATGAACCGGCGCTCAGTCAAACGCCCGCAGCCGAGTCACCAGCAGATCGATAAAGCCCGGACGATCCAGCCCAAACAGCAGCAGCGCATTGGCAGGCTTGCCGGTCAGGCCATAGCGATCCACCACCGTCATACCGCAAGTATGAGTGCCGCCCGTCTCGATATCGACCCGGCACTCAACCCCGTGGAACCGCTCGGGAGCCAGCAACCAGGCAATGGTACAGGGGTCATGGAGCGGTGCACCAGCAAATCCCCACTTGGGATCTCGATGGTAGATCATGAAAAAGTCGAGCAGCCCGGCCACGCACTGGGCCACAGGATTGGTGATGGCGCGCACCCGCTCGATATCCTCATCCATCACCTGCGCCTCGTGGGTCACCATACCTTAACAAGCACGCTTCGGATGAACTCGGGAAGGGTTCACAAAACGGGGTCTTGTTGGTGACTAGGGCGGTTTATACTGCACACCGCCTCGCTTAAAGCGGCTCATTAT
Organism: Aeromonas fluvialis; assembly: GCF_000819885.1. Taxonomy (GTDB): domain Bacteria; phylum Pseudomonadota; class Gammaproteobacteria; order Enterobacterales; family Aeromonadaceae; genus Aeromonas; species Aeromonas fluvialis. The sequence continues at coordinate 33,287 of NZ_CDBO01000008.1, read as the reverse complement.
CAAGAGGTTGCATGGCGTCATCCCGTGCATTTTCCGAGGCTGCGCACCGCCCATTCGCCCGACCGCGCCGGTTCGGGTATGATCGCCCCCCGTTTCCAGCCCGTGTGCCCTATGTCTGTTATCGTCGACACCTTTATCGCCCCGCCCTGCAGTGCCGCCATCGAGACGTTGTTTGAGGATGATCATCTGCTGCTCATCAACAAGCCGAGTGGCCTGCTGAGCCTCTCGGGCAAAAATCCGCAGAATCTCGACTCGGTTCATTATCGACTGGTGCAGGATTTCCCCGGCTGCACCCTGGTGCATCGCCTCGACTTCGGCACTTCCGGCATCATGGTGGTCGCCAGAAACAGGGCCATCAATGCCCTGCTCTGCCAGCAGTTCAGTCAGCGGGCAGTAAGCAAAGCCTACAGCGCCCTGCTCTGCGGCCATCTGGTTGACGACGAAGGCCTTATCGATGCCCCCATCGCCAAGGACCCGTCGATTTTCCCGCTGATTAAGATCTGCGCCGCCAGCGGCAAACCCGCCCGCTCCCGCTATCGGGTTGTTGAGCGGCTGGCGCAGCAGATGCAGGGACAAACCGTGCCACTGACCCGGGTAAGGCTGGTGCCGGAGACCGGCCGCACCCATCAGCTGCGGATCCACAGTCAGCTACTGGGCCACCCCATCCTCGGTTGCGATCTCTATGGCGGCCTGCTGCCACCCGGCTGCGAACAGGCGCCGCGGCTGATGCTGCACGCCAGCGAGCTGGACTTTGTCCATCCGGTGAGCGGCGAACCGATGCAGATCCGCTGCACGCCGCCGTTTTAGAGGTAATGAGTAGAGACAACCAGCGCGAGTGCGACGGGATCAGTGAAAGGCGTGACGGGAGAGGAAACGCGGTAAACGGCGGATAAAGATAGGGGCCGCGCTTTCGCAACGGCCCCCACCCCCCACTCGGTGCTCTTGTAACAAGAGCTCTGCTATCAGATCAGCTTGCGGGCAGCGCCCAGTACGATCTTGATGGCATCAGATTCGGTCTTCGCCATGGTCTCGGCGTTCGGGATCTCTTGCTGGGTGCGGTTGACGATAACACCAGCCACCATACCGGCACGCAGGCCCTGGCTGGAGCACATGGTCAGCAGGGTTGCAGATTCCATCTCATAGTTCAGCACGCCCATGGCTTGCCACTCTTTCATGGAACCCTGGAAACGGCTCACTACGCGGCCGGATACGGTGTCGTAACGCTCCTGACCCGGGTAGAAGGTATCAGAGGAGGCAGTCACACCGATGTGCAGCTTGGAGCCCATCTCTTTGGCGGTGTTGACCAGCGCGGTGGTGCAGTCGAAGTCGGCAACCGCCGGGAACTCCATCGGTGCAAAGTGCAGGCTGGCACCGTCGAGGCGCACGGAACCGGTAGTGACGATCACATCACCCACGTTCAGGTGCGGCTGGATGGCACCGGTGGTGCCGATACGCAGGAAGGTACGGATGCCCAGCTGGGCCAGCTCTTCTACCGCGATGGAGGTGGACGGGCCACCGATACCGGTAGAGCAGATGATCACGGCCTTGCCGTCCATCTCGCCGCGCCAGGTAGTGAATTCACGATGGCTGGCCAGGTGCACCGGGTTATCCAACAGCTCTGCGATACGCTTCACGCGCTCGGGGTCACCGGGGACGATCGCCAGGGTGGCGCCTTGCAGATCCGCTTTCTTCAAACCCAAGTGAAATACATCAGACATATTGGACTCCTGGTTGCCCCCTGCCAGCATGGTCAGGGCACAAGTTAAGATGATTCTTTATGATACTTTCAAGCCTTTACCCCCCTCTTCGGGGAGGCGCCAACTATGGTCGAAAGCGCTTTCCAATTCCTTGAAGCGCCTCACACTTCCACGCATTGACAGTGACAAACACCGCACAAAACGTTTGCTAACTCGATGAAATAATTGACAAACGTTTTTCTGCAAAGCGAGTCAGAAGCGGGAAAGTCAAGTCCGGTTCAGCACTTAATTAACGACTCGTGATCGACCCCGTAAAGTTGTAAACAAGATGCTTTTGTATCCCACCCATGATGGTAACTTAGCCCTCAATTACCACTAAATGGCTAACTATAGGGAGTCCATCATGGCTACATTCAAGTTCTATATTCCTGCAATCAACCTGATGGGTGCCGGTTGTCTGCAAGAGGCTGCCGCCGATATCAAGGGTTACGGCTATCGCAAGGCGTTGATCGTCACCGACAAAATTCTCAACCAGATCGGCGTGGTCGCCAAGCTCACCACTCTCTTGGCTGAACATGGCATTGAAAGCGTGCTTTTCGATGAGACCAAACCCAATCCCACTACCAGCAACGTCGAAGCGGGTCTGGCGATGATCAAGGCCAACGGCTGCGATTGCGTCATCTCGCTGGGTGGCGGCTCGCCCCATGACTGCGCCAAAGGCATCGCGCTGGTTGCCGCCAACGGTGGCAGCATCAAGGATTACGAAGGGGTGGATCGCTCCGCCAAGCCGCAGCTGCCGCTTATCGCCATCAACACCACTGCCGGTACCGCCTCCGAGATGACCCGCTTCTGCATCATCACCGACGAAGCGCGCCACGTGAAAATGGCTATCATCGACAAGCATGTTACCCCGCTGATGTCGGTCAACGACCCCGAGCTGATGCTGGCCAAACCGGCTGGTCTGACCGCCGCCACCGGTATGGATGCCCTGACCCACGCCATCGAGGCCTATGTCTCCACCATCGCCACCCCGGTGACCGATGCCAGCGCCATCATGGCCATCGAGCTGATTGCCAAGCACCTGCGCACCGCCGTCAACCACGGCGATGACCTGCATGCCCGCGAGCAGATGGCTTATGCCCAGTTCCTGGCCGGCATGGCCTTCAACAACGCAAGCCTCGGCTACGTGCACGCCATGGCTCACCAGCTGGGCGGTTTCTACGATCTGCCCCACGGTGTCTGCAACGCCGTGCTGCTGCCCCACGTTCAGACCTACAACGCCCAGGTGAGCGCTGCCCGCCTGAAAGATGTGGCCCGCTACATGGGTGTGGACGTGAGCGCCATGAACGACGAGCAGGGTGCCGCCGCCGCCATCGCAGCCATCAAGCAACTGGCGCTGGATGTGAAGATCCCGGCCGGTCTGGAGCAGCTGGGCGTCAAGGCCGACGACTTCGATACCCTGGCCAGCAACGCCCTGAAAGATGCCTGCGGCTTCACCAACCCGAAACAGGCGAGCCACGAAGAGATCGTCGCCATCTTCCGCGCAGCGATGTAATGATTGTCTGATTGCCGATAAGGGTCGCACTGCGACCCTTTTTATTGGCTGATGGATCAATGGCTTTTTACTTCCGCGGAGGGAGTCGGTATGATTTGCCGAGCCAAAAAGACTGTATGGATGATCTGAACTCGATATGCGGATGAAACACCTGATTGCCGCGGCTTTGACCGCCCTCACCCTCTCCGGTTGCAGCCTGGTCTATCGCATTGATATTCCTCAGGGCAACTATGTGGAACAAAAACAGGTCGACAAACTGCGCCAGGGGATGACCCGCGAGCAGGTCAGCTATGTGCTGGGGACCCCCATGCTGCGCGACGGCTTTGACCCCAACACCTGGTACTACCTCTATGAATTCCAGCCGGGCCACGGCGACAAGGAGCGTAAAGAGCTCACCGTGACCTTCGCCAATGAGCGGCTCACCACGGTGACGGGTGACTTCCCGCTGCCAGCAGCCTTCAATACCCCGCTCTGATATCCCGCAAAACCGGCCTCGCGCCGGTTTTGTTTTATCCAGCCACCGCGCTATATACAGTGTCATCTCCCCCATTGCAGCAGCTCGCAAATTGCCTGATGCTGATGAGCAGCCACCATGGCATCAACACCATCGAATGACACAGGGAGAATCCCCATGAGCCGGATCCTGATTGCCGGAGCCAGCGGCCTGATCGGTCGCGAACTGGTGCAGCAACTGCCTGCCGAACATGAACTGACCCTGCTCTGTCGCAAGCCGGGCAAGGAGGCGCACCACTGGTTGCCGGTCAATTTTGATGATCTGGCCAGCGTCACCCTCTCCCGTCCGGTGGATATCGCCTTCTGTGCCCTCGGCACCACCCGCAAGGAGGCGGGCTCTGCCGAGGCGTTTCGCCGGGTCGATCTCGACTATGTGGTCGCCTTTGCCGAGCTGGCCCGCCGCCACGGTTGTCAACGGCTGATCGTGGTCTCGAGCATGGGGGCCAGCGCATCGTCCCCGGCTCTCTATCCGCGCACCAAGGGAGAGATGGAGCAGGCACTGCTGGCCCAATCCTGGCCACGGCTCGCCATCGTGCGGCCCGCCATGCTGCTCGGAGATCGCCAGCTACCACGCCTCTCCGAGCAGATCTTTCAGACTATATATCCGCTGTTTCGACCGCTGCTGGTGGGCAAGCTAACCCGCTGGCGCGCCATCGAGGCCCGTCAGGTGGCTCACGCCATGATCGCGCTCTCGAAACTGCCCGCCGGGTGCGAAATTGTCGAGAATGAGCAGTTACTGGCCCTCTGAACCCGGCCTTCCCCACTAATTGCGCACAGTACCGCAAAAACAGAAGGGCAAGCCAAACGGCTCGCCGTTTGTTTATCTGTTGACAAGATCCCCAACCACCACTGGTCACTATTGGCCACCATCAGTGGTCAGGAAGAGCGCCATCAACCGCGAATATGGTCGATAAAGGCGTCGATCTGCTCGCGAGTGCAGGCGGGGTTCATAAAGACGGCTTTCTCCCCGGCGATGTAGGAGTAGCGCCCTCGCGCATCGTAGTCGGAGCCGGCCACCGCCGCCACCCAGTTGGTGTAATCCTGATAGTGGCCGAGCCCCTTGTGCTTGGCCTCCGGCAGGCTCTTGCGAATGCCGAGCAGGTAGCCGTAGCGGTTACAGAATGTCCCCCTGGGTGAAGATACCTGTGACCCGATCCGGGTCATAGCCCGCCAGCAGGACAATCTGGCGCACCACCTTCTTCTCCAGCTCCTCGGCCACTCCGGCATATTCGGAGTAGACCAGATTGGGGTTGGCCATCTGGCCAGGCGTTCAGGCGGGCATCCGGCGCCAGGCCACGGGCCCGAAATTCATTGAGGGTGGCAAATCCGGGTTCGCGAAAAACGGGCCAGAGATCGGGATTGCGTGAGAAAAAATTGGTTTTTACGGTTGCAAAGCGGGCGGAAAAATCGGGGTGAACAGCATTGTCGCTGTCGTCTTTCAGATAGACCAAGTCACTCATTTTTATACCATTAGTACAACAAACGTGCGGCCGTTATACCCCCGTGTCAGAGGGGCCGACAGCGACAATATGTCAGAAGGGAAGCAGTCAATCATCCGAGCGGCGGATAGTCACATCTTGCAACCAGCCCCGCTCGTGCCCCCTTATCAGCAGGGTGCAGGGTCAATCCCCCCGCAGGGCCACCACCGGGTCGAGCCGCACCGCCCGCAGCGCAGGAGCGACCCCGGCCAGCAGACCGACCAGGGCGCTACAACCGAGCGCCAGCAGCAGATAAAGAGGATGGAGGGTGAGCGGCAACCCGGCCGCCAACAAGGTGAGCAGCAGCTTGAGACCGCCGAGCAGGGCCAATCCCATAGCCCCGCCCAGCAGTGCCAGCACCACGGCTTCGAGCAGAAACAGCAATAAGATGCGACGCCGTGGGCAGCCCAGCGCCATCAGCAAACCCACCTCCGGGATCCGTTCCTGCTGGGCGATGCTCATGATGCTGAAAATGCCGACCGCCCCGATCAGCAGCGAGATAATGCCGAGCCCGCCGACCGCCAGCTTGATGATGGAGAGGATCTTGTCAAGGCTGGTCAGCATGTCCTGCTGGGAGGTGAGGGTAAAATCCTCGGCGCCGTGGCGAGCGATCAGCACCCGCTGGACCTGGGCCGAGATGTCGGCCTCTGTCTGCCCGGCGCGATAGATGACGTCTATCTCCTGCAGCCCCTCCTTGTTGAACAGCGCCTGGGCGTGGGCGGCGGGCAGATAGATCATGTCGTCCAGATCAAAGCCGAGAAATTGTCCTTTGGGGGCCAGCACCCCGGCCACCCGAAAGCGGCGATCTCCGGCGCGCAGCAGACTCCCCGGGGCATCGCCGCCGGGAAACAGCTCCGCTGCCACCTTGGCCCCCAGCACCGCATAGGCGCGGGGCATGGCACTGTCATCCGCGGGCAGAAAACGCCCCTGCATCAGGCTGAGGCGCCAGCCAGAGAGCGCCGCCGGGCCGGTGCCCAGAATGGCGGTGCTGCGAGTCAGCCCGCGGCTGCGCACCTCTCCCTGCCCCTGCACCACAGGGAGCGCCGCCTCGATACCCGGCAATCTTGCCAAGGCATCGGCATCCTCCAACAGCAGGGGGCGGCTGCTGGAGAGGATACCGGACGGGCCGCCGGCGGTGTCGGTCTTGCCCGGGGTCACGGCGATCAAGCGGGTACCAAATTGGGAGAAACTGTCGAGCAGATAGAGCCTGAGCCCCTCACCGATGCCGGTGAGCAGGGTCACCGAGGCGATCCCGATGGCGATGCCCAGCGCCGACAGCAGGCTGCGACTGCGCCCTGCCAGCAAGGCGCGCCAGAGCCAGAACAGCAGATCGGCGAGGCGCATCAGCCACCGCTCCATTGTCCGCTGCGCAGGCTGCTGACCGGATCTTGCCGTGCCGCCCGGGAAGCGGGTAGCCAGCTAAAAAACAGCCCGGTCAGCAGGGCCGCCGGCAGGGTGCAGAGGGTCGCGAGCACAGGCACCGCCACCGGAAATCCGGGCCACACCAACGCGGCGAGGGCGACCAGGGCATAGCCCAAGACCGTGCCAAACAGCGCGCCACTGCCGCTCAACAGCAGCGCCTCCCATAAAAACAGCTGGCGGATCTGGCGACTGTCGGCCCCCAGCGCCTTGAGCAGACCGATCTCGCCGGTGCGCTGGCGAGTGCTGATCAGCGCCAGATTCATCATCATGATGCCGGATACCAGCAGGCTGATGGCGCCGATGCTGGCAACCGCCAGGGTGAGGGTCGAGAGAATGGTGGAGAAGGTGGCCAGCATGGCGTCACGGCGTACCACGGTCACATCGAGCACCCCGTGGCGCGCCTGCATCAGTTGCTCCAGTCGCTTGACCAGCGGGGACACAGCCTGCCCCGCCAACGGCTGGATCAGCAGCCGAAACAGCCCCTCGGTATTGAACAGCCGCATGGCGCTGCCCACCGGGATCAGCGCGGCTTCAGCCATGTCCATCCCCAGATTGCTGCTCTGGCTGGTGAAGATCCCCACCACCCGAAAGCGGCGATTGTCAAAACGCAGCCACTGGCCGACCGGATCGGCCTGGCCAAACAGCTCCCGGGCTACCACGGCCCCGAGCAGGACGACCGGTCGATCCTCGGCGGCCTCCCCCGGCAGCCAGCGGCCGGAGAGCAGTTGCAGCCCGTGGGTATCGCGCAGCCCGTTACTGCTGCCAAGCAGCATGGTCTGGCGCAGCCGCGCCCCCTGCTTGGCCTCGGCAAAGCCCATCACCAGTGGCACCAGCCGCACCTTGGGCAGGTGCTGGCCGAGGTAGTGCATGTCATCGAGGGTGATCTGCCGCAGGCTGTTGCCGGTGACCGGCGGCAGCCCGCCGGTGGTCTCCTTGCGACCCGGGAACATCACCAGCAGATCCTTGCCAAGGGAGCTGAACTGGTCGGCCACATAGCGTCTCGCCCCCTCCCCCAGCGCGGTGAGCAGCAGCACGGAAGTGACGCTCAGGCTCACCGCCAGGATCAAGACCAGCGCCCGTGAGCGTTGGCGCAGCAGGGCGACGGCGGCAAAGTGGATCACATCGGGCCGCCGCATTCAGCCCCCGCCACTATGGGTGCGAGTAATGCTATCGGTAGTGATGCGGCCATCGTTCATCAGGATCCGCCTGCCCGCCCGTTCACCGAGGCGCGGGTCGTGAGTCACCACCACCAGCGTGATCCCCTGCTCCCGGTTGAGCGTCTCAAGCAGGGTCATCACCTCCTCCCCTGAGCGGGAGTCGAGATTGCCGGTGGGTTCGTCAGCCAGGATCAGCCGCGGCGCCATCGCCATGGCCCGGGCGATGGCCACCCGCTGACGCTGGCCGCCGGAGAGCTCGGCAGGGCGGTGTCCGGCCCGGTTCTCCAGCCCCAGCTCCCCCAGCAAGCGCTGACTGCGGCGATGGCGCTCGGCGGGGGCGATCCCGCACAGCATCAGCGGCAGCTCGACGTTTTCACGGGCGGTGAGGCGGGAGATAAGGTGAAACGACTGGAACACGAAACCGATGCGATGGCCGCGCAGCTGGGCCAGCGCCGGTTCTGACAGGGTGGCGGTATCCTCCCCCCCCAGCCAGTAGCGCCCCTCGTCGGGCCGGTCCAGCAGCCCCAGCACATTGAGCAGGGTCGATTTGCCGGAGCCCGAGGGGCCCATCACCGCCAGATACTCCCCCTCGGCCACCCGCAGAGAAACGCGATCGAGGGCGGCGACGTCGCTCCCCCCCAGGGTGAAACGACGGCTGACGGCATCGAGGCGAATGAGATCACTCATCCGTCTGCTCCGTGGCGGCGCTGAAAGGGCCCTCCCCGACAATCTGTCCGGGCTGGGCGGCCAGCCGATCACCGGCCGCGAGACCCTCGGCCACCTCAATCCAGTTCCAGTTCTCCACGCCCCAGCGGGGCACCACCCGCACCAGCTTATCCCCTTCCAGCCGCAGCACGCTGCCATCGTCGGCCCGGCTGCTGGCCGCCACCCGCAGCACATCGGTGGCGCGAGTCACCTCCACCTCAAGATCGGCGCTGTAGCCGATAAGCAGGGGCACGTCAGTGGGCAAGGCAGTGAGCGCCGCCTCCACCTCCACGGTGCGGGCCTGTTTCTCCAGCTCCTTCACATAGGGGGCGATGCGGGTGACGGTGGCGGCAAAATCGCGCCCGGGCATGGCGTCGAGCAGTACCCGGGCAGACTGGCCCATCTTGAGGCGGGCGGCATCCACTTCATCGATGGGAGCTGAGACATAGAGGCAGTTATCGTCGATGAGATCGATAACCGGGGGCATGGCTACTCCGGGGGGGGAAGGGGTCATGTATTCCCCCAGCTTGCTGTTGACCTCCGCCACCACCCCGGCAAAGGGCGCCAGCAGACGACGCTCGCTCAAGCGGGCCTCCACCTGGGCGACCTGGGCCTCGTCGACCCGCTCCTGCTGACGGGATGCCTGACAGATGTAGCGGCGGGTAGCGGCCAGATTCTGGGCCTGTTCGGCCAGGGTGCGGGAGGTGAGATTTTTGGCCAGCAGGGTGGCCAGCCGGTTGGCCTCCCGCTCGTAGTAGGCCGCCTCGCTGCAGCGCTCCTCGCGCTGGGTCTTGCCGAGCGCCTGCTGGGCACGGGCACGGGCGAGATCGGCGCGGATATCGTCACGCCAAAGGGTCAGCAGCAGATCCCCCTGGGCTACCCGCTCCCCGGCCTTGACGGCGATCTGCTCCACCACGCCGCCACCGGGCAGACTGAGCCCGGCCCGCTGACACGACTTGATGGTGCCAGCCCGGGTGTTGACCACGGTGACCAGCACATCCCCCCGCCCGACCTCAGCCAGCCTGATCGGCGTCGGCTGCGGTCGCCACCACCATGCCGCCGCAGCCACCGCGAACACGGCGCCACTTCCCCACCACAACCAACCTCTCTTCATCGCGCATCCTTTCGCTAGTGACTCCCGTCATGAGCGTCGGGAGAGCAGGGCATAATAGAGCAAGGGTATCACCACCAGGGTGAGCAGTGTGGAGACCAGGATCCCGAAAATCAGGCTGATGGCTAATCCGTTGAAGATGGGATCACCGAGGATAAACAGGGCCCCGATCATCGCCGCCAGCGCCGTCAGCATGATGGGTTTGGCCCGCACCTGCGCCGCCGCAATCACCGCCTGCTCGAACGCCATACCGACTCTTCGCTGCTGCTCGATAAAGTCCACCAGCAGGATGCTGTTGCGTACGATGATCCCGGCCAGGGCGATCATCCCGATCATCGAGGTGGCGGTAAACTGGGCCCCCAGCAGAGCGTGGCCCGGCATCACCCCGATGAGGGTGAGCGGAATGGGCGCCATGATGATAAGCGGCACCAGATAGGAGCGGAACTGGGCCACCACCAGCAGGTAGATGAGGATCATCCCCACCCCGTAGGCGATCCCCATGTCGCGGAAGGTCTCGTAGGTTACCTTCCACTCCCCGTCCCACAACAGGGCCACCTCCCCCAGCTTGTCGGGCTGCTGCACGTAATATTGGGGCAGGTCGATATCGGCACCGGCGGCAAACATGCCGTAGAGCGGGCTGTCGGTATGGCCCCCCATGTCAGCCACCACCATCACCATGGGCTGCATGTTCTTGTGCATGATATAGCTGGGGGCCACCTCGTCCCGCCGACTCACCAGCTCGGAGACCCGCACCAGCTGGCCGCTCTGGCTGCGCACCTTGAGGGCCAGCACCCCCGCCAGATCCCGCTTGTCACCGGGAGCCAGTTCGATGCGGATCGGCACCGGATACTTGGCGCCATGCCCCTGCAGCCAGCTGGCATCCTGATAACCCACCCCGCCATTGAGGGTGCTCACCAGGTCGCCGAGATCGACCCCGAGCAGGGCCGCCTTGCTGCGATCCACCACCAGCCGCCACTTGGGCTGTGGGTCGGTCAGATAGATATCCACGTCCACCAGATCCGCCGTCGCCACAAAACGGGCCTGTACGGCGCGCGCCGCCGTTTCGCGGACGGCTTGAGTGGGGCCATATATTTCGGCAACGATGGGTGACCAGACCGGCGGGCCGGGGGGCACTTCTACCACCTTGAGGTTGCCCCCTGCCGCACTGGCGATGGCCTGCAGCGACGCCCGCACCGACTGGGCAATCTGGTGGCTGCTGCGATCCCGTTCATGCTTGTCCACCAGATTGACCTGAATATCCCCCACGTTGGCGCCGCTGCGGATAAAGTAGTGGCGCACCAGGCCGTTGAAATTGATGGGGGCCGCGGTACCGGCGTAAATCTGGTAATCCTTCACCTCCTCCACCTTGGCAAGCTCTCGCCCGACCGCCAGCAGGGTGCGTTCGGTCTGCTCCAGGGTCGCCCCCTCCGGCATATCGAGCACCAGCTGAAATTCCGACTTGTTGTCAAAGGGGAGCATCTTGAGCACCACCCACTGCACCACCGGCATGGCGGTGGTGGCCCCGACCAGCAGCAACACCACCAGCCAGAGTTTGCGTCTGGCGCGCTTGGCGCCATCACCAATCAGGAAAGGGGTCATCAGCCGGTGAAAAAGACCCGCCTTGGCCTCGCCGTGGGCACCGAGCACCTCCCCCTTGAGCAAATGCCTCGCCAGCCAGGGGGAGAAGATAAAGGCCACCAGCAGGGAGATGAGCATCCCCATGCTGGCATTGATGGGGATGGGGCTCATGTAGGGACCCATCAGGCCACTGACAAAGGCCATCGGCAGCAGGGCCGCGATAACGGTCAGGGTCGCCAGTATGGTCGGCCCCCCCACCTCGTCCACCGCCCCCGGAATAAGATCCTTGAGGGCCCCCTTGCCCAGCCCACGATGGCGGTGGATGTTCTCCACCACCACTATGGCGTCATCCACCAGAATACCGATGGAGAAGATCAGCGCAAACAGCGACACCCGGTTGAGGGTAAAGCCCCAGGCCCAGCTGGCAAACAGGGTCAGCGCCAGGGTAATGACAATGGCCACCCCCACCACCAGCGCCTCGCGCCAGCCCATGCTCACCAGCACCAGCAGCACCACCGCCGTAGTGGCAAAAATCAGCTTGCCGATGAGGGTGTTGGATTTGGTCTCGGCGGTGACGCCATAGTCACGGGTCACCGTCACCTCGACCCCGGCAGGGATAAGCCGGTTCTGCAAACTCTCGACCCGCGCCTCCACCCGCTTGGCCACCTCGACCGCGTTCTGGCCCGGCTGCTTGCCGATGGCCAGGGTCACCGCCGGATAACTGGCCTGCCCCTGCCCCATCCAGCTGCGCTGCACCGGGGTCTCCTCCCCGAGCGACACGCTAGCCACATCGCCGAGGTAGACCGGCTTGCCGTCGTGCAACCCCACCACCAGCTCGCGGCCCTCCTGCTCGCTTTGCAGGAACTGCCCCACCTGCACCTTGATCTCACTGTTGTCCTGCTCGATAGCCTGTGTCGTGCCCACCTGATTGGCGGCCGCAAGACGTTGGCTCAGCTCACTCCAGCTGATGCCGTGGGCGCTGAGGGCCGCCGGATCCGGCATCACCCGCAACACGGCACTCTGGCTGCCCAGCGTGTAGATATCACGGGTACCGGGAATGCGCTTGAGTTCGGTCTCCAGCTCATGGGCGACCCGGGTCAGCTCGGCGGCGCCCAGTCGCTTGCTCCAGAGCGTGAGGCTGACGATCGGCACATCATCGATCCCCCGGGGTTTCACCAGTGGCTGACCGACACCGATCCCCTGTGGCAACCAGTCGCGGTGGGAGTCGAGCTGGTTGTTGAGATCGACGATAGCTTGCTCGCGGCTCACCCCCACCTTGAACACCACCACCAGCAGGGCGCCATCGGGTTGGGAAAAAGAGTAGAGGGTATCGATCCCCTTTATCTGGGAGACCACCTGCTCGGCAGGGGTGGTGACGAGGGACTCGACCTCGGCCGGGCTCGCGCCCGGAAAGGGAATATAGACATCAGCGAAGGTGACATCGATCTGGGGCTCCTCCTCCTTGGGGGTCACCAGCACCGCAAACAACCCGAGCAAGAGCCCCACCAGCGCCAGCAGCGGGGTGATGGCCGAGCCCTGAAACAGCGCGGCCAGCCGGCCCGCGAGCCCCAGCCCCTCCTTGTTGCCGTTCAGCTCGCTACTCATGGGCCAGCTCCTGCTGCTGCGCCCAGGCATCGGGGGCCAGCTTGTCACCAGCTTGCAACCCGGCCAGGATCTCGCAGAGCCCCTCGACGCAATGGCCAACCCGCACCGGCGTCAGGGCCCAGCCAGCGGGCTGCTGCAGATAGACGCCGTTGAACTCCCCTTGCCGCAGCAGGGCGCGATCCGGTACTTGCAACACCTGACGTTTACCCTGTTTGAGCTGCACCTTGAGCCACATGCCGGGCAATACCCCGGCGGTTTGCGGCGGCAAGTCGAGGCGTAACCTGAAGGCGTGGCTCTTGCTATCGGCATAATTGAAGCGGGTCAGTTTGACGGGGGTAACAGACTTGCCATCAGGCAGCAGCACCTGCACATCCGCAGGCTCACGAGCAAGCGTCAGGGCGGATTGGGGCAGATCGACTTCCACCCGCAGCTCATCAAGCGAAAAGCCCGACAGCAGCGGCGTGCCGGGGGCGACTGTCTCCCCCAGCTCCACCAGCCGTTTGGTCACCACTCCGGCGTAGGGGGCCAGAATGCGGGTATAACCATAGGCCTCGCGGGCCTGAGTGAGGGCCGCATCGGCGGCATTGACCTCGGCACGGGCAGCGCGATCGGAGGCCTCGGCATTATCGAGCTGGGCACGGGTGATCACCCCCTTGGCAATCAGCGCCTGAAAGCGGGCGAGCTGGCGCTCTGCCTCCACCTGCTGGGCCTGCGCCCGGGCCAGTCGCGCCTGCGCACCCGTGACGGCGGCAAACTGCTCTTTGCCGCTGATCTCCAGCAGCGGTTGCCCCGATTGCACCTCATCGTTCACATCCACCAGCATGCGGGAGACCCGGCCGCTGGTCTGGGCCGCCACCGTCCCCTGATGGATGGCACTGACGGTGCCATCCAGCATCAGCCAATCTGTCACCGGCTGTGGCGCTACCGTCAGCGAGGACTCTGTTAGCGGGGCCAGTGACTCCCCTTCTGCGGCCAGGGCCTGGGTGGATGTCGTAGTCTGGGATGTCATCACCAACAAGGTGATCCCCAGCACGCGGATCTGTTCCATCATCACTCTCCTTCCCTGACATCATCAGTCACTTTACGGGATCAGGCGGTATGGGACTGGCACCCCTTATCCTGTTTCCGACCCAGCACCCTGACCAGCCCTCTATCAAAGAGCAAGATCCCGGCCACCATGGCCGCAATAAACAACATTATCATGGGCTGCCCGCTGGAAATGAGACTCAGAGCAGGGCCCGGGCAGATGCCCACCAACCCCCAGCCGATGCCAAACAACGCGGCTCCGCCGATCAGCCGGCGATCCAGTGTCGGAGCCGGTACGGCGGCGATGGGCTCACCCAGCACACTCTGACGACGGGGTTTCACCAGCAGAAAATAACCCGGCATAAAGACCAGCAGGGCGCCCCCCATCACGAAGGCGAGGCTGGGATCCCAGGCCCCTGCCAGATCGAGAAAAGCGGTGACCCGGGCGGGATCCACCATGCCGGAGATGGCCATCCCCAGGCCGAACAACGCGCCCGCAAACAAACTTGTCAGCAATGTCATGGCGATCAGCTCCTTACAACAGGTGACGAGTGACGAAGACGGTGATGAAACCCGCCGCCATAAAGGTCAGGGTGGCGACGATGGAGCGCAGGGAGAGCCGACCCATGCCGCAGATGCCGTGACCGCTGGTGCAGCCATTGCCAAGGCGGGTACCGACCCCGACCAGCAGACCAGCCAGCAGCACCACCGGCCACCCGGGCAAAGTGGTGAAGGCGGGCATGCTGGCCCAACCCAGAGTCAGCGCCAGCCAGGCGCCAGCCCCGAGCCCCAACAGAAACAGCACCCGCCACGGTGCCCGGTGTTGCAAGGCTCCGGCCAGAATGCCGCTGATCCCGGCGACCCGGCCGTTGAACAACATCAGGATCAGGGCCGACAGCCCCGCCAGCATGCCGCCGCCCAAAGAGAGCAGCCATTGGCTTTCCATCATCAAGATTCCTTATTTTCTGAGTGACAAAAATGGGTTTGCAGCACCCCGAGCACATCGACCGCCGCCTCGCTCGCCAGCGAGTAGAAGATCTGCTGGGAGACCTTGCGAGAGCGGATAAGACCCTGGCGCTTCAATACCGACAATTGCTGGGAGAAGGCCGACTGCCCGAGTTGACTGTGGGCCAGCAGTTCCCCGACGCCTTTTTCCCCCTCCACCAGCTGACAGAGCACCATCAGGCGTTCAGGGTGAGCCAACGCCTTGAGCAGGGAAGCGGCGGCTGTCGCATGTCTGTTCATCTCGTCGAATTGGCTCATAGGATTAAATTAGCAATTGCTGATATTTGTTCTATTCTATAAAACAACACTAAATTAGCAATAACTAAAATAGATGGGGAGAAAGAGCATGACAGTAGATAACGGAGTCAGAATCGTCGCAGGCAGCATGCTGCTACTCTCGCTGATCCTTACAACTTGGGTCCATCCGGGCTTTGTCTGGTTGAGCGCCTTTGTCGGGGTCAACCTGATCCAGAGCGCGTTCACCGGTTTCTGCCCGGCCGCAATGATCCTCAAACGGATGGGATTGAAATAACCGGATCAGCAGGGAGCAGCCTGATAAGGCAAAGCGGGCTTTCGATTATGTTTCAAGATGTTGCTGCGGCTGGCGCGGGGTTTACCCTGCCAGACGCCCACAGCAAAAAGCCCCGCCAGCAATGGCGGGGCTTTCTCATATGGGATGGGCGAACCGGCGTGACTAACGGCGACTGCGCCAGCGCACCCGAGGGGGGATCACCTGGGCGGTCTGCGCCGGGGGATTGCCCGCTATCAGTTGCTGCATCAGCTCGAAGGCGGCGCGGGCCAGCGCCGGGCAATCCTGCGCCACCGAGTCGATGCGCATGGGAATGCAGTCGAGCAGGTCGTGATCGTCGAAGGTACAGAGCCGCATCCGCGTCTCCATCAGCCCCGCCTCGTTGAGGTAGCGCAGCACCCCTTCCAGCAGGGTAAAGGAGGCGGTAAAGAGCCCCTTGGGAGGCGCTCCCAGCTCGGCCACCAGCTCGGCCATCAGCTGATAACCGGAGCTCGGTTGGTAGTCGCGATGGCGCACCCGGTCTTCATCGGCCTCAAAACCGGCGCGATGGAGCCCCAGCTCATACCCCGCCAGCCGGTGACGGCTGGGGGAGAGATCCAGCAAACCGCCGAAGTAGTAGATCTCCTCGCCGCACTCGCTGGCCATGTCCCGCACCAGTTCGGCAGTGGCCTTGCAGGCATCGGAGATCACCATGGGCAGGCGCGACTCGCCGATATGACGGTCGAGCTGCACCACCGGCAGGCGGTCGTGGATGCGGGCATAGATGTCATCGCTGTGGCCGCTGGAGGCGACAATCAGCCCATCCACCTGACGACTGATCAGGTTGTCCACCACCCGCTGCTCGAGGGCGGGATCATCCTCGGAGCAGGCGATGAGCAGCTGGATGCCCGCCTCCCGGCAGTGCGCCTCGAGGGCACGGGCAATGCGGGCAAAACCGAAGTTGGTAAGATCGGGGATCACCAGCCCCCAGGTGTAACTGCGGGTCTCGCGCAGGGAGCGGGCATGAAAGCTCGGCAGGTAGTGACACTCCTCCGCCACCGCCTGAATGCGCTTGCGGGTATCGTCGGCAATCCGGTACTCCGCACTCTTCCCGTTAAGCACCAGACTGGCGGTCGCCTTGGACACCCCCGCCAGTTCGGCGATCTGGGCAATCGTGATCCGTTTCTTCTTCTCCACCTGGCCTCCCGGCTGACTAGAACCGGGCTATTGTACTAGGCACGCCGACAGCGGCCAGTGATTGAGGCAAATTTTGCAGCCATCATCGCCGCTACTTGATGAAAGTTGCGGCTTTTCCCCGGGGAAGTAGCGCGCCGACAGGCTGTAACGCCCCTCATCGATGAAACACTCCAGACTGGAGCGATCACACAGGACGGTGATCCGCCCGCCAGCCCATGGGCTGCTGCGGGTCTCCCACGCCCCGCTCTGCCAGTTCTGGCGCCGCAAGGTGATGCGCCCCGGCTGCCACACCAGCTCGGCCACGGTACCGAACCAGAGGCTCCCCTGACCGCACAGATCCAGATCGAGCCAGGCCGAGTCGATGGCCAGCCCCGCAAACTCGCCGAGTGTCCCCTCGAAGCGGGTCTGCTCTCCCTTCAATGCCGCAAGCTCCGCCACCGGCCGCTGACAGAGCCACTCATCCTGCCAGAACAGCTCTCTCGGGCAGCTCATCTGGTGGATCCAGCCGTGAGCGACAGTGGGCTGGCTCATCTCGTTCTCCTCCGGCAGCCCCAGCCAGCCGAACAGCAGGCGGCGCCCCTGACGGTCTTGGGTGGTTTGCGGCGCATAGAACTCGAAGCCCCGATCCAGCTCGTGGAAATCCCCGTGCTCGTAGTGCTCGCCGTCAAAGTTGCCAGAACACCAGCCGCACTGGTAGAGGTTGCGATAATCCTCGCCCACCGGGGCAATCCCCTGCGGGCAGCTGATCAGCACATGGTGCTCCCCTAGCGGGAAGAGATCCGGGCACTCCCACATATAGCCAAACTCACCGAGCCCCCCTCGCCCGCTACCGGCGATGGGGCCCACCAACTGCCAGCTTTGCAGGGTCTCGCCGCGATAGAGCAGCACTTCACCCTTGTCATCCAGGGTGCGGGCTCCCAGCACCATCAGCCACTGTTTGCCGTCGTGCCACACCTTGGGATCGCGCACATGGCCGCTGTAGCCTTCGGGCAGATCCAGCACAGGCCCCAGCTTGGCAAAACCGCCCTCACCGTTGGCGCGGGCCAGACACTGATAAGCGGTGCGGCTGCCATCCGGGTATTTGACGTTACCGGTGTAGATGAGGGTCAAACGCCCCTGCTCATCGCTCACCGCCGACCCCGAATAGCAGCCGTGGCTCTCATAGGCTTCGGTGGGCAACAACGCCACCGGCTCGTGCTGCCAATGCAGCAGGTCGGTGGAGGTGACGTGCCCCCACCCCTTGTTACGGTGCTCGCAGCCAAGCGGGTTCCACTGGTAGAAGAGGTGGTAACGCCCGTCGTGCTCGATAAAACCGTTGGGATCGTTGAGCAGCCCCACCGGGGCTGCCAGATGCCAGCGGGGCCGATGGGGATCGGCCGCCGCCTTGAGCTGTCCGGCCAGCAACGACCGGACAATCTGGTTGAGAAGATCGCTTTCCTTCATCACTCCACCTTGTACTTGAGCAGGTAGGAAGCGGCGAAGGCGGCGCCAAAGGCGATCACCAGCCCGATGATGTAGTGGATGAGGCTCATGGGCTGGACGATGGCCATGCCGGGAATACCGGTCAGCCCCACCGCCGTCATCCCCACCTTGGCTGCCACCACGTAGGCGCCGCCGCAGGCACCGCCGAACAGACCGGCGAGGAAGGGCTTGATGTAGCGCAGGTTGACGCCAAAGATGGCCGCTTCCGTGATGCCCAGCAGACAGGACATAGCCGCCGGCACGGTAATCGCCTTGATCTTCACGTCGCGGGTCTTGAAGTAGACCGCGAGGCAAGCCCCGCCCTGTGCCACGTTGGCCATGGCCCAGATGGGCAGCAGGAAGTTGACGCCAATTTGCGGATTGGCCAGCAATCCCGCCTCGATGGCGTGGAAGCTGTGGTGGATGCCGGTGATGACGATAAGCGAGTAAGTGCCGCCAAACACCAGCCCCGCCAGCCAGCCCGCCTGCTCATAGAGGGCGCTTAGGCCGAACGAGATGCCATCCCCCAGTACCCGACCCGCCGGGCCGATAAAGAGCAGCGCCACAAAGCCGGTGATGATGACGGTGAGAAACGGCGTGAGGATCAGATCCAGCGCATCCGGAATGCGCTTGCGCAGCTGTTTCTCCAGATGGGACATAAACCAGACTGCCAAGAGCACCGGGAAGACGGTGCCCTGATAGCCGATCATCGCCACATCGAGCCCGAAGAAGTCCATGGTCTTGAAACCACCGGCCACCCCCCAGGCGTTGGTCAGCGCCGGATGGGTGAGAATACCGCCGAGGGTCGCCCCGAGATAGAGGTTGCCGCCAAACTCCCGCGCCGCCGTAAAGCCGATCAGGATCGGCAGGATGATAAAGGCCGCCGAGCTGAACATGTCGAGCATCACAAACAGGGCGCTGTCAGCATTGACCCAACCGTAGGTGCGCACCATGCCGAGCAGCCCCATCAGCAGGCCCGAGGCGACGATGGCCGGAATGATCGGCACGAAGATGTTGGAGAGGGTTCGCGCCAGCCGCTGGGCCACGTTGAGCTTGGCCGTCGCCATGTCAGTCAGCTCCGCCTTGCTGGCGGTGCCGGTACCGGTCAGCGCCACGAACTCCGCATAGACCTTGTTGACCAGACCGGTGCCGAAGATCACCTGAATTTGACCCGCGTTGCTGAAGCACCCCTTGACCCCGTCCAGCTTGTCGATGGCGGCCTTGTTCACCTTGCTGTCGTCAGCCAGCACCAGCCGCAGCCGGGTGGCGCAGTGGGCAGCGCTGACGATGTTCTCCTTGCCCCCAAGCAGGGGCACCAGATCCTTGGCTATCGCACTGATATTCATATTCTTCCTCTTATGACCCGCCACGCTGGCGGGCCCTTGTCACATGAGAGTAGGGGCTGTCGAGCCGGGCTTCTAGCCGCAGATCAACAGCCGCTTGTGCCTGATCGCAAAAATTCATCCAGTTCGGTGCGGGTCGGCAGCGCCGTCATCGCCCCCTTGGCGGTGGTGGCAAGCGCTCCGCAGCCGTGAGCCTGCGCCAGAATGGCGGGCAGTTCGGCCAGGGTCGGCAGCGACGAGCGCCCGGCCAGCGCCGCCAGAAGTCCGGCAACAAAGGCATCCCCCGCCCCCGTGGTGTCGAGCGGAGTCACTTTCTGCCCCACCCACTCCAGCAGCTCGCCATCGAGGCGAGCCACCACACCGGCCGCGCCCCGGGTCACCAGCACCAACGCCGGGCCAGAGAGCGTAGCGAGCCCCGCCACCAGATCATCCTCGCCGCTCAGCAGTTGCAGCTCCTCGATGGAGAGCTTGACCACGTCTGCCTGCTCGATGGCCTGACGCACCAGCGGCAGCATCTCGGCGGGGTTGCCCCACACCTCGGGGCGCAGGTTGGGGTCGAAACAGACTCGCCCGCCAGCCGCCTTGATGGCCGCCATGGCCTGCAGGCAGCTGCCACGCACCGGCTCGTTGGCGAGCGCGATGGAGCAAGTCAGCAACCACTGACCGACATCGAAGCGGGGCAACTCATTTGGGGTGAGAAACTGGTCGGCACTGGGGCGCACCATAAAGGTGAAGCTGCGCTCCCCCTCGTCATCCAGTGCCACCAGCACGGTAGAGGTGCGATGGTCTGGATCGAGCCGCAGCGCACCGATATCCACCCCCTCCCCGCTCAGGGTGTCAGCCATAAAGCGGCCGAACGGATCGGCACCGACCCGGCCGATAAAGGCCGCTTCGCCGCCAAGCCGTGCCACGCCAACCGCCACATTGGCGGGTGCGCCACCCGGACACTTAAGGTAGTGCAACGCCCCTTCCGGGATCAGGTCCACCACTGCATCCCCCATTACCCACACACGATTCGCCACCTTGCTACTCCACTGCTGCATCGGACCCACGGTCAAACCCAAACTCTGTTCTGTTAGCTGGTATTATCAGCTAAACCGTTTTAGCCAACCAACAGATCTCGGCACTGGCTGCCATTTTTGTGATCGGGATAACGAACTAGAACCAGGTTTCCATCTGTACGCCAAAGTTCCACTCGCCACCGGCAGTGAAGTTGCTCTGGCCCATGGCATCGTCGCTGCCATAGTTGTCGAGCTCCGATGACCAATCCATCCAGGTGGCGAACACCCGCAGCTCGGGCCGCTCGAAGAATCCGGCGGTCTGCGCCTTGAAGGTGGGGGCGAAGGTGAGCTTGGTGAAATTGCCGCTCACCGCCTGGCGTCCCTTGTAACCCTTGGGATCGAGATCCATGTACTGCCAGGCCGCCTCGTAGACCAGCTCGACGTTCTGGCTCAGCACCTGCGCCACCCGGGTATTGAAGGTGAGCCAGCGGTACTCGTCCCCTTTCACATAGCGATCCTGACTCTGCTCGGCCAGCAGGGCCGGGGCAAAACGCCAGCGCGGATTAAGATCAGTGGCGCCAAACACAGCAACTCGCACCGCATCGGCGTCCGGCAGCAGCGAGCTGTCAGAGCCCAGCCCCTTGACCTCGGCCCCCAGCCCATGACCGTAGAGCACCGCCGCCTTGGAAAAACCGGGGTTGATGCCAAAAAAGCTCTCGCCGTGATAGGCCAACAAGGTGTGGGCCCCCTTGTCCGCCGCCGCGCTGCCCGCGCCGCCGTCGTTGATGCGCGCCTCGTTGTCATTGGCGGAGAGGCCGTTCACCATCCACTGCCAGTTGCCAAAGCGGTTGTTCATGGTGAGGATGTAGCTCTCGATGTCGGAGAGACCGCTGGTGCTGATGTCGCCGTAGTCGCGCCCGTAGAGAGAGAAGTTGGCCTTCCAGCTGTCGGCCAGTTGCACGTCGTAGACGCCACCGCCGGTACCGGCCAGGAACACCACGTCGGAGTCGAGCCAATGGATGTCGAAATTGTCGCGGTCAAAGCGCTTGCCCGCCCACAGCACCGCATGCTTGAAGGGGCCGTCGAAGCTCGCCAGATTGCCGATCTCGGCAAACACCTGACGGGTATTGAGGCTTGAATCGCTGGCGGTCCAGTCGTTGCTGGTCTCCACCCCGTCTGCCAGCATCAGCTTGTAGCGAGCCCAGCTGCCATCCTCAAAGGTCTGTGTTTTCAGCAGGTTGGCCTCCATGTAGGTATCATCCTCGTTGCCAAGGCGACCGACAGCCCCACCCACCGAACCGGCTGGCGTGATATAGGGGCCGCCGCGCCCGCCGTTGCCATTGCTGTTGACCAAGAGGCCCGAGCGGGCATAGCCATGAAACTCGAAGCCCTGGGCGCCTGCGGTCTTCTCATCAACCTTCTGGCTGCGGCTGTCGGCAACCTGCGCCTGTTCACTGGCCGCACTCGCTTTCACCTCGGCCTGACTGGCACGGATCTCTGCCGCCTCGGCTCTCGCTTCGGCCACCTGCACCCGCGCCTCCAGCGCCGCCAGTCTAGCCTCGACACTCTCTCCTCCGGCACGCGCCTGCGCCGCCCAGAGCGGGCTGCTCATCCCCAATCCCAGCGCTACCGCCAGCGCCAACTTACTCTTGAACATCGTCATCTTCCTCACCTGTCATCTGTGGCCCGAACGGGCGCTGTTGTTATCGACAGTCAGAGCATAGCTAAACCGCTTTAGCTAACTCAATATGACAACTAAACCGTTTCAGCAACAGTGTGAGCGGGATAACATTTGTACAGTAAGAATTGGCGGGAGTTGTGAGGAGGATCCCTCATCATGATCCACTCAATAGGGCGGATCCTGGCGAAATGGCGGGAAAAAAAGAGCCGGCACAAGGCCGGCTCTGTTTATTCGGGTGGCTGAAATCAGCGGGTCAGATCGTCGAAAAAGCGTTTCACCCCTTCGAAGAAGCCTTCCGATTTCGGCTTGTGGGTCTTGGCGGCAGCGCCGCTGAACGACTCGTCCAGTTGACGCAGCAACTCTTTCTGCTCCTCGGTGAGGTTGACCGGGGTCTCGATCACCACCTTGCACATCAGGTCGCCCACCTGACCGGAGCGCACAGACTTCACGCCCTTGCCCCGCATGCGGAACATTTTGCCGGTCTGGGTCTCCGACGTGACCTTGAGCTTGACGCGGCCATCCAGGGTCGGCACTTCGATCTCGCCACCCAGGGCCGCCGCGGTGAAGCTGATGGGTACTTCGCAGTAGAGGTTGTTGCCGTCACGCACGAAGATCTCGTGCTCTTTGACGTGTACCTGTACGTAGAGATCCCCTGCCGGCGCCCCCGCCTCCCCCGCTTCCCCTTCGCCGGAGAGACGGATGCGATCGCCGGTATCAACGCCCGCCGGAATTTTCACCGACAGGGTCTTGGTGCGCTGGTAGCGGCCTTCACCGTGGCACTTGCGGCACGGATCCTTGATGATCTTGCCGCGACCGTGACAGTGGGGGCACGCCTGCTGCACCGCGAAGAAGCCCTGACGCATCTGCACCTGGCCGGAGCCGTGGCAGGTCGGGCAGGTCTGGGCACTGCTGCCGGTGTGGGCACCGGAGCCGTTACAGACTTCGCAGTGAACCAGGGCCGGTACCTTGATCTCCTTGGAGACCCCGCGTACCGCCTCTTCCAGGGTCAGCTCCATGGTGTAACGCAGATCAGAGCCACGGGCCGGGCCACGGCGCGCACCACCCCGGCCACCGCCGAAGATATCACCGAACACATCACCAAACATGTCGGCGAAGTCGGCATTGCCGCCAAAACCACCGTGGCCACCGCCACCCTGGCTCGGGTCGACACCGGCATGGCCGTACTGGTCGTAACGGGCACGCAGGTTGGCATCGGTCAGGACCTCGTAGGCCTCCTTGACCTCTTTGAACTTCTCTTCGGATGCGGCATCACCCTGATTGCGATCCGGGTGATACTTCATGGCCAGACGCTTGTACGCCTTCTTGATCTCGCGCTCGTCGGCTCCTTTCGCCACACCCAGCACTTCGTAGAAATCGCGCTTCGACATACTCATCCTGTTGCTGCTTAAGCAGTTACGCAGACGGGCGTTGGTTACCCAACGCCCGTGAATTCATAGACTAAGCCGATGGGCGAAGCGGACTTCGCCCATCTGGGTCGGGCTTACTTCTTGTCGTCTTTCACTTCTTCGAACTCGGCATCGACCACGTCGTCGTCAGCCTTGGTAGAAGAGGAGGACTGACCGGCGTCAGCACCGGCTGCACCCTGGGCTTGCGCCTGCTGCTGGGCAATTTCCATCAGCTTCTGGGACGCTTCCAGCAGTGCCTGCTGTTTGGCTTCGATAGCAGCCTTGTCGTCACCCTTGAGGGCCGCTTCCAGCTCGCTCAGAGCGGCTTCGATCTTGGTCTTGTCGTCGGCAGGCAGGGCGTCACCGGCTTCAGTGATCTGCTTGCGTACCGAGTGGACCAGACCATCAGCCTGGTTGCGCGCCTGTACCAGCTCTTCAAACTTCTTGTCCTCGGCCGCGTTGGCTTCGGCTTCGCGTACCATGCGCTCGATCTCGTCATCAGACAGACCAGAGGAGGCCTGGATGGTGATCTTCTGCTCTTTGTTGGTCTCTTTGTCTTTCGCAGAGACGTGCAGAATACCGTTGGCATCGATGTCGAAGGTCACTTCGACCTGCGGCAGACCGCGCGGTGCCGGACGGATGCCTTCCAGGTTGAACTGGCCCAGAGACTTGTTGTCGCTGGCGCGCTTGCGCTCACCCTGCAGCACGTGAATGGTCACGGCAGACTGGTTGTCTTCGGCAGTGGAGAACACCTGAGACTTCTTGGTCGGGATGGTGGTGTTCTTCTCGATGAGCGCAGTCATCACGCTGCCCATGGTTTCGATACCCAGGGAGAGCGGGGTCACGTCCAGCAGCAGTACGTCGGTCTTGTCACCGGACAGTACGGCGCCCTGGATGGCAGCACCCATGGCCACGGCTTCGTCCGGGTTAACGTCTTTACGCGGCTCTTTGCCGAAGAACTCGGCAACAGTCTTCTGAACCATCGGCATACGGGTCTGACCGCCGACCAGAATCACGTCGTCGATTTCGCCTACTGCCAGACCGGAGTCTTTCAGGGCAGTGCGAACCGGCTCCAGCGAGTCCTTCACCATGTCTTCCACCAGGGATTCCAGCTTGGCGCGGGTCACCTTGATATTCATGTGCTTCGGACCGGTGGCATCTGCAGTGATGTACGGCAGGTTGACGTCGGTCTGCTGGGCAGAAGAGAGCTCGATCTTGGCTTTCTCGGCGGCATCTTTCAGACGCTGCAGCGCCAGCTGATCGTTGCGCAGGTCGATGCCCTGCTCACGCTTGAACTCGTCTACCAGATAGTTGATGACGCGGTTGTCGAAGTCTTCACCACCCAGGTGGGTGTTACCGTTGGTCGCCAGTACTTCGAAGGTGGTTTCCCCTTCAACTTCGTCGATCTCGATGATGGAGATATCGAAAGTACCGCCACCCAGGTCATAGACGGCAACCTTGCGCTCGCCCTTGACCTTGTTTACGCCGTAGGCGAAAGCAGCAGCAGTCGGCTCGTTGATGATGCGTTTTACATCCAGACCGGCGATGCGACCGGCATCCTTGGTAGCCTGACGCTGGGCGTCGTTGAAGTAGGCCGGAACAGTGATAACGGCTTCGGTTACCGGCTCGCCCAGGTAGTCTTCGGCGGTCTTCTTCATCTTTTTCAGCACTTCAGCAGAGATCTGCGGCGGTGCCATTTTCTTGCCCTTCACTTCAACCCAGGCGTCGCCGTTGTCAGCTTTGGCGATGGCGTATGGCATGATTTTCAGGTCACGCTGCACTTCTTCATCTTCAAAACGACGACCGATCAGACGCTTGATGGCGAACAGGGTGTTTTTCGGGTTGGTGATGGCCTGACGCTTGGCCGGCTGACCAACCAGGATCTCGCCATCATCGGCATAGGCAATGATGGACGGAGTAGTACGATCGCCTTCTGCGTTCTCGATCACGCGAGCAGTGTCGCCATCCAGAATAGCGACGCAGGAGTTGGTAGTACCCAGGTCAATACCGATGATTTTACCCATTTGACGAATCTCCAAATACTTTGAATAAACTGGCGAGGAACTCGCCTTAATGCGTTAACGGCTAGGTGGGGGCTGCCAATCTGGCTTTCAAGCTCCCGGCATCAAATTTTTTGTGCCGCCGCGGCCTTGCACCCTATATGGGGTCGCCAGACGCAGCTTCAAGCCCCAACCCTAAAAAACCACACCCTTTGTCATGGTTGCGCGGTCACGTTGAGCCGTGAAACCGTTCAAGATGAACAGGTGTTGCACTGCGAAACAAAAAGCCCGCCATGGGGCGGGCTCGGGCTCCCACAGCCAATCAGTCGACCGCTTTGGCGATCATCACCATGGCCGGACGGATCACGCGGCCATTCAGCTCATAGCCCTTCTGCATCACGGCGATCACGGTGTTCGGGGCCACATCGGCACTCGGCACCATGCTCATCGCCTGATGGGCATTGGGGTCAAATGGCTGGTTGATCGGGTCGAGCGCCACCAGACCAAACTTGGCCACGCCGCTCTGCATGGATTTGAGGGTCAGTTCGACCCCTTCGATCATCGGCGTGAGGGCGTCGTTCTCCTTGTCGGCCAGTTCGATGGCACGCTCAAGGTTGTCCAGCACCGGCAGCAGTTCGCCTGCAAACTTCTCCAGGGCAAATTTGTGCGCCTTCTCAACATCCAGCTCGGTACGACGGCGCAGGTTCTCCATTTCGGCGGCGGTACGCAGGGCGCGTTCACGCTCTTCCGCCGCTTTTTGGATGGCGGTTTCCAGCTGTGCTTCCAGTTCGGCAATGCGGGCCTGCTCGGCTGTCACTTCACTGTCTACATCGGTCGGCTCGACTGGCTGGACTTCCACTTGCTCCATCGCTTCAACCTTTTGCTCTTCGTGGTTCATGACATCTCCAATTCCGGGGTTACTTATGAGGGCCCTGACGTCTGGTTGAGCGACCGGACGACCACAGACCGACTATGTTGGCGCTATTATGGGGATGCATCCCCGGCTTTCAAGGGGTAAAAAGCCAATCAGGGTGGATGATCTGCCGCAAGCGGCTGTTTCTTGGCGTTGCAGCTCACCCTTTAACCAGCTGCCTCAAGGGGATAGCCGGCCCCGTCACACGGGAGAGCGTCACAAGCGGAGCAAAGCACTGTATACTGGCCCGCATTATCCACCCCAGATCAGACAGACTATGGATTCTCCGTTCAAAACCATCGCCCTGATTGGCAAACCCCACCATGAGGGGGCTAACCAGACGCTGGCCGGCCTGCATCAATACCTGATCGCCCGCGGCTTTCGGGTACTGGTCGAGAGCCGGGTCGCCCAGACACTCAGCATCCTCGAAGAAGATGTGATGGATCTGGTACAGCTGGGCCAGCAGGCCGATCTCGCCATCGTGGTCGGCGGTGACGGCAATATGCTGGGGGCGGCCCGGGTGCTATCTCGCTTCGATGTGGCGGTGATCGGGGTCAACCGGGGTAACCTCGGTTTTCTGACCGACCTCTCACCGCAAGATTATCTGCTGCCGCTGGAGCAGGTGCTCTCCGGCCACTACAAGAGCGAACACCGCTTCCTGCTGGAGGCCTCGGTCTATCGCCACGGCGAGCGCAAGTCGAGCAATCTGGCAGTTAACGAGGCCGTGCTGCACCCGGGCAAGATCGCCCACATGATCGAGTTCGAGGTCTATATCGATGGCAGCTTTATGTATAGCCAGCGCTCGGACGGCATCATAGTGGCCACCCCGACCGGCTCCACAGCCTATTCACTTTCCGCGGGCGGCCCCATTCTCACCCCCAAACTCAACGCCATCACGCTGGTGCCCATGTTCCCGCACACTCTGAGCAGCCGCCCCATAGTGCTCGATGCCGACAGCGAAGTGCGCCTGTTGGTCTCACCGGACAATCAGGACGATGCCATGCAGGTGAGCTGTGACGGCCAGGTGACGCTGGCTGTGCACCCGGGGGACGAGATCCTCATCAAGAAGAGCCACCACCAGCTTCATCTGGTGCATCCCCTCGACTACAGCTACTTCCATGTACTGCGCAACAAACTCGGCTGGGGCAGCAAGCTGTTTTAATCGGCGCTGACCGACAACGACATTGTCAGAAGGGCACCTGAATAGGCGCCCTTCTCTTTTCTTTCGTGGCAACATGTCCCTCTGCGCTCTCATATCAGTACCACGCGCCAATAGTCAGTACCGCATTCTCATAGCTATACCGCACTGGCGCACCTTTACTGTATTAAAAATGACGGCGCCCTCTTTACTGTATATAAGACCAGTATATACTGGATGCATACACAGTAATGTTGACCTATACAGGATGAGACCATGCTGACCCAGCTGACCGTCAACAACTTCGCCATCGTCAAGTTTCTCGAACTCGATCTGCAACCGGGAATGACCTGCATCACCGGTGAGACAGGTGCGGGTAAATCCATCGCCATCGACGCCCTCGGTCTCTGCCTCGGAGAGCGGGCCGAAGCGGGCATGGTGCGACCCGATAGCGACAAAAGCGAGGTCAGCGCCCGATTCCTGCTAGACAACAACCCGGCAGCCCGCGCCTGGCTCGCTACCAACGAGCTGGAAAACGAAGGTGAGTGTATCGTCCGGCGAGTCATCTCCGCCGAGGGCCGCTCACGCAGCTATATCAACGGCGTGCCCGTCCCCCTCACACAGCTCAAGAATCTGGGCCAGCTGCTGGTCAACGTGCACGGTCAGCATGCCCACCAGATGCTGCTCAAACCCGACTACCAGCTCGCCCTGCTCGACGGCTACGCCGGCCACCATCTGCTGCTCGATGAGGTGCGCCAGCACTATCAGCAGTGGCGTCAACTGCAAAACGAGCTGAACCGGCTCAAGGCCGAGCAGCAGCAGCGGGAGGCCCGCCGCCAGCTGATCGAGTATCAGGTGCAGGAGCTGGACGAATTCGCCCTGCAACCGGGGGAATTTGAGGAGATAGAAGAGGAGCACCAGCGTCTCGCCAACGGCACCGAGTTGATGCAGGAGTGCGGCGCCTGCCTCGATCTGCTCTATGACAACGAAGAGACCACTATCGCAGGGCTGCTGCAATCAGCCGTCGATCGCGCCGAGGGGCTGGTCAGCATGGACAGCCGCCTCAATCCGGTGCTGGAGATGCTGAACGAAGCACTGATCGGGGTGCAGGAGAGCCACAGCGAGCTGCGCAGCTATCTCGATCGGCTGGAGCTGGATCCCGAACGCTTCAACGAGCTGGAAGCTCGCCTCTCCAAGGCAATCAATCTGGCCCGCAAGCACCACGTCAAACCGGCAGATCTGGCCCTGCACCACCAGGAGCTGGCCTCTGATCTTGCTCGCCTCAACTCTGACGAAGAGCGGCTAGAGGGGATGGAAGATGAGCTGGCCGACGCGCGTCAGGCGTTTGTCCAGGCCGCCGAAGCCCTGAGTCAGAGCCGTCAGCGTTACGCCCAGGAGCTGGGCGCCAAGGTAACCAGCAGCATGCACGAACTGGCGATGCCCGATGGCCGCTTTGCCATCGAAGTGCGCCCCGATGCCCAGAGCAGCCTCTCTCCGCTGGGTATAGATCGGGTGGAATTTATGGTCACCACCAACCCGGGCCAACCGATCCAGCCGCTTGGCAAGGTGGCCTCAGGCGGTGAACTGTCCCGTATCAGCCTCGCCATCGTGGTGATCAGCGCCCGCAAGGTCTCAACCCCGACTCTGATTTTCGATGAGGTGGATGTGGGGATCAGCGGCCCGACTGCCGCGGTGGTAGGTCGCCTGCTACGCCAGCTCGGGGAGTCCACTCAGGTGATGGTGGTCACTCACTTGCCTCAGGTGGCAGGCAACGGCCACCAGCATATGGTGGTGAGCAAGCATACCGATGGCAAAACCACCGAAACCCAAATGAGTGCCCTTGATGAGACAGCCCGTCTCAATGAGCTGGCACGCCTGCTTGGTGGCGACCAGATCACCGACAACACCCTGGCCAACGCCCGCGAGCTGCTGCGTCGTTGAATCTGGCAATAAAGCCGATTTGCAGCGATGGCGACTGATAGAACTGGCCAAATATGCTGACTGCGCAGGCATGGACGAGTGCCGCAGCCTGCACAGTCAGCAATAGCCAATAGCCAATAGCCAATAGCCAATAGCCAACTGTGAGAACTGAACTCGCGCCAGGATTACCGACCCAGATCAATAAAATGGCGAGTTAGACGAAGCTGGCAGCAACATGGGCGTGGATCCGGTTGCCTTCATGTGGCGGATTTCGCATAGTGTTTCCCCCCTTTATGGGTATCCAATTGTGAGGCTTTGTCTATGATCCACGTTTTTGGTCACAAGAATCCTGATAGCGACAGTATCTGCAGTGCGCTGGTTATCACCGACTGGCTCAATGGCCAGGGCCGTCAGGCCACCCCATGGCGTCTGGGTGACCTGCGCACCGAAACCCGTTTTATTCTGGAGCAGGCTGGCGTCAGCGAGCCCGAGTTGCTGACCAAAAATCTGACCGGTGAAGATGTCTGGCTGGTGGATTTCAGTGATCTGGAACAGGGCCCTGCCACACTGGCACAAGCCAATGTACTGGGTCTGGTGGATCACCACCGTCTCGGCACTCTGGTCACCCAGTCTCCGCTGGATGCCTGGATCCGGGCCGTCGGCTGCACCTGCACCATCGCCTTCGATCTGCTGAGCCAGCAAGGCACCGTGACCCGCAGCCAGGCTCGCCTGATGCTGGGCGCCATCATGAGCGACACCCTCTGTCTCACCTCGCCGACCACCACCGAGCAGGACAAGATCGCTTGTGAGCGTCTGGCACCGCTGGCCGAAGTATCACTGGCCGAGTTCGGCCAACAGCTGCTGATGGCGAAAACCGACCTGAGCGGCCTGACTCCGGCTCAACTGCTGCAGCAGGATGAGAAAGCGTTTCAGGCGGAAGGTTGCAGCTTCATCATGAGCCAGATCGAAGTGGGCAGCGAGCAGCAGCTGGCCGAGCACCTGCCAGCCCTGCAGCAGGAGATGGCCCTGCGCGTGGCGAGCGAAGGGCTCGACTTCTTCGTGTTGATGGTAACTGACCTGACTGCGGCTGCCAGCCGTATCTACTTTACCGAGCACGCTAAAGTACCGGCAGAGTCCAGCTACCACCCGGGCTTTGTCAGCCGCAAGAAGCAGGGTCTGCCCTGGGTGATGGAGCTGCTGGCCAAGGCCTGATCCTCCCTCGCCATAACCTATTCCAAAGCCCTGCCTCTGCGCAGGGTTTTTTCTCTCAATCCTGTAGCTCTGCGTTCCTGTTTCCCTTCCCAATGTGCGTATTCCGATGAAGTTGAACAGTGGTTCCGGAGTCTGTGAACACCATTTCCAGAAAGGGCGTTGAGAGGAGATCGTTGAGCAGAATCGGAGGACTGCGCGAACAAAAAGTGGCCGTTCATACGCTTGTCCCGCCATTCATGCGGACGACTTGCCAGATTCAGCGTTCATTTTAAACCGGAGAGAGGTATTTCTTTTCGACCAGAATATGCACAACGCATATAATATGTGCCACGGCTCACTATCAACATTAAATCTGGACCAGGATAAATAATGAAAATCGCTATTGCCGGAACCGGCTATGTTGGGCTTTCCAACGCCATTCTATTAGCCCAGCACCATGAAGTGGTCGCCGTTGATGTCATTGCCAGCAAGGTAGAGATGATCAATCAGAAGCGCTCCCCCATCGTGGACCAAGAAATCGAAGCATATCTCACCCATCACCCGCTTAATCTCCGCGCAACCCTGCATAAAACAGATGCCTATCAAGGCGCCGATTTTGTCATTATTGCCACACCGACCGATTATGATCCCGAGACCAACTATTTCAACACCAGCACTGTCGAATCGGTGGTGAAGGATGTATTGGCGATTAATCCAAATGCGGTAATGGTGATTAAATCTACCGTGCCCGTTGGATTCACGGCTCGCCTGCGTGAAGAACTGGGTTGTGCCAACCTGATTTTCTCGCCAGAATTTTTGCGCGAAGGACGTGCCCTGTATGACAATTTGCACCCCTCTCGCATCGTGGTGGGCGAGCGATCCGAACGGGCTCAAGTGTTCGCCAACCTGCTGTTGGAAGGGGCTATCAAGAAAGATGTGCCCGTGCTGTTTACCGACAGCACAGAAGCCGAAGCAATCAAACTATTTGCCAATACCTATCTGGCGATGCGGGTCGCATTTTTCAATGAGCTTGATACCTATGCCCAAATGCACGGGTTGGATAGTCGGCAAGTGATCGATGGCATCGGCCTTGATCCGCGCATTGGCAACCATTACAACAACCCCTCATTTGGCTATGGTGGCTACTGTTTGCCCAAAGATACCAAGCAACTGCTGGCAAACTACAGCAATGTACCCAATAACCTGATCCGCGCCATTGTGGACTCCAATACGACCCGTAAGGATTTTATCGCTGACTCGGTGATCCGTCGAAATCCAAAGCGTGTCGGGATCTACCGGTTGGTCATGAAAGCAGGTTCGGATAATTTCCGCGCCTCTGCCATTCAAGGTGTCATGAAACGGATCAAAGCCAAAGGGATCGACGTCGTGATTTATGAACCCACGCTGACTGAACCGACTTTTTTCCGTTCTCAGGTGATGACTAACTTGGCTGAATTTAAACAGAGCAGTGATGTGATCTTGGCGAATCGCTTGGTGGAAGAGTTGGCTGACGTCAGTGACAAAGTCTACTCCCGCGATTTATTTGGTAATGACTGATCGGCTGCATCAAAGCCGTTCTTTGAGCGAAGTGTCTACAGTAGGATGCACCGTTAGTTCATGTGCGAAAATCCGCACTCAACCCAGTAAAAAATCAGGCCGCCATATCGCGGCGGCCTTGTGTCGGCGTTTTAATAACACGAATTAAATGAGAAAATCGTCCAGCTGTTTACCCAACGCTACTTGAGCAGCAATGGCTTTCGGCATACGGCCTTGACCGGTCCAGGTTTTTTCCTGGCCATCTTCTTCGTATTTGTATTTAGCAGGACGCGGAGCACGCTTGTTCTTGGCCGCGCCAGTTGCAACAGCCGGAGCAGCTGAAGTAGCAAGCAGCTCGCGAGGATCAATACCAGCCTGCTGCAGCATTTCGGTGAATTCATTCAGCTTGCGCTGACGCACTTCCTGTTCAGCACGCTCCTGTTCAACAGAATCGGCGCGCTCTTGGTAAACCAGGTCAAACTTCTCTTTAGCTTCCAGCAATTGCTCAAACGGCAGCTCACGAATAGCAGCACGCAGACTGCGAATGTTCAGCAGAACTTTCAGAAACTCGTTCATTGTTTCCTCACAAAAAGTCGGTTACAGGGATAACAGTTTCAGAATAGCATGGACAATTCCCGACAACATACAATTTTCTATATTAACGTTATTTTTTCTTAATTTTCACTATCAAGATCGAATGCCTGTCACTATCAATAACAAACAGGCTGGAGTGCAGATCTTCTGGGTGGTGATGATATGACCATCTTGTGGTGAACTACGCAGCTAAAGCAGCGAGCTTCCAAGGGTGCAACCAGCAGTCGCAACCTTTTCTTTTTTGGACGCTTCGCTGGGAGCTGCTGGCTGAGCTTTTGACCCTGCCAGTCTTACGTTTCCTTCCACGCCCAATATCAGCGGCGGTTGTTAACACATCAGCTGCTGATAACTCCGTTCCAGAGTCCAAAATTAACGTAATAGCCCGCTTTTTTATTACCAGAGATGCGTTGTGATCTGCATTGTCAGTATTGTCACACTTGCCGCACACAAAAAGACTCGGTGATCTGCGGTTAGCGGGGTGAATATAGCCGCACACGGCACATTCCTGACTGGTGTAAGCAGCGGATATCGGTGTTCGTCAAGATA
>NZ_CDBO01000007.1 GCF_000819885.1 Aeromonas fluvialis | reverse complement strand
ATCCTGACACGGGGGGTCAGGTTGCCATCCGTGCAGAGGACCGAGTCAGGGGCTAGCAACGGTTTTAGCGTCGGTTCGATTTGGGAAAGACTCTTGCCCAGCAGCACAACATCACTCTCCCGTCCATATCGGTCCAAGGCGATTAATACCGCTACCAAGGGTACATGACCATGCCCTGTCCCACCATGGTGTCTGGCAGGCCGCGCCAAATGGCAACGCCCTTTGAATGACTCGGGGACAAATATTTCGTCGGCCTCCACTATCCCCGCCAATCGGCGCGCCCGGGTCGTCATGGCGTAGCGCAGAAAACAATGTCGCGAACGAAACGCGGTTTTCAAGTTGATACCACATTCCCTCGCGACTGCTCGCAGTGAGAGGCCTCTGCTGAGGCAGTCGGCATAAGCCGCCCATTTGTGCTTATGAATGATGAAGCCCGCCAGTGCGAAACCATCCAACTGATTAAATGTCTTGCCACATGCCTTGCAGCGGTAACGCTGCTGACCGCGAGAGCGTCCCCAATGAATAACACGGGATGAATCGCAGCAGGGACACACAGCGGGCGTTGCACCGTGTTCGGCCAACGCCTGGTGCAGTGTAAGCGCCGTTAAATCG
>NZ_CDBO01000006.1 GCF_000819885.1 Aeromonas fluvialis | reverse complement strand
CCGATTGGGCGAGGGTTTACGGGGCATTTGCTAACCTGTTCCGCTTTCTACCACTTCTTTTAAGCGTGCGAATGTCCGCATATTTTCGCTGGCGGCCAGCTCGGGGTAGTCGCGATTATCGTCTTTTAGACGGTACTGGCCCGCGCTGTTTTTTGTGACCACCCGTAGCAGGTAGCGGTTCAACCCGCTCTCATCTTCCTGCTCGATCGCCATGATGCTGCCGGTTATCGAGCCTGCACTATCCGGGGTGATCCACTCCAGCAACAGCAGGTCACCATCCCCAATCGGCTTTTTGCCGCCATTCATCGAGTTGCCGCTGGCGCGAGCCAGGAAGTGGCGCTTGGGATCAAGTGCGCCCCAGCTGTGGTCGAGGCGTTGCAGTACCATGTCGCTCTCGTCACCATGCTTGAAGTGGCCGCAGGCAATCTTGAGATTGGGGAAGTAAGGCAGCAAGGAACTGCTCTCTACCAAGCAGTCTTGCGGCTTGGGTTGTGAGCCGGGGCGCAGGACGTCCAGCACCACCACCTCGCTAGGCTTGTCGGTATCTGTCACGGCCTGTGTCTGGATTGATTCCTGCCGGGACTTGCGGGCCAGGTACTGTGCCATGCGCAAGTCAAGCAGCTCCTGCATCATGGGGTGGAGATGATCTATCAGCGCCTCGTTGAGCTCGAAATCCGTGCAAAAACGCCCATCCCTGACCACAAACCAGTAGCGGCGGCGCACAGCATTATTCTCACCAGTGGTGTGTTTTATCGGGTTATTACGCCAGTAGCGCAACCAGTCTGTACTGTCTGCGGCAAGCTGCAATTGCGGCTCGGGTAGATCCAGTTGCAGCAGCAGGGGATGGCGTTCCAGCAGGTAGCGGGAGTGGCTGGCAAGCTTGGCAAGGGTCGGTGGTGAGCGCAGCCCGTCCAGCTCGAGCAGGGCCTGCAGCAAAATAAGCTTGAAGCTTTTTGCCAACTGGGTGGTTTCAACGGCGAGATGGAGAAATTCCCGCAGTTGTTGCTGTTGCCAAACCTGCTCACTGGCTGCATCCAGATCACCCTCTTGTGCCACCAGCGTGAACCAGCCGCCAAAGGCGCGGGTATCGAATGCAAGATGATTGGCGTGCATGCTTTGCCAGACTTGGTGGGCTGTCGGTCGGTAGCCGAGCTGTTCCTTGAGCTCACGATAGGTCTGCAGCAGTGGTGGGCGGCGCATGGCATTGAGGCGAGCCAGCATGGGCAGCAGGGCTGGATCCAGATTGATAAAGCATCCGGGCGCCAGTACGGGGTCGCCGCGCATGCCATGGCGGCGGGTCAACTGCTGTTCCAGCCAGATGGGTTTGCCAAGGCAGGCCTTGTGGTTGCCCACCAGATCGATCACTTGTAGTCGCTCTTTGCCCGGATGGAGACGTAATCCTCGCCCCAGTTGCTGCAGGAAGACAATGCGAGACTCCGTCGGGCGCAGCATCAGTACGGTATCGATGGCGGGCAGGTCTGTGCCTTCGTTGAAGAGGTCGACCGAGAAGATGATGTCGAGCTCTCCCGCTTCCAGCTGTTTCACTACCCAGGTGCGGTCAAGGGATGACTTGGCATGGATGGCCACAGCCCTGACTCCGGCCGCAGTGAAACAGTGAGTCATAAACTCGGCATGACGAATGGAGATGCAAAAGGCCAGCGTGTGTTGCTGCCCCAGCTTTTGCCACTGCTGCAGGGCGTGTTGTGCCCGCCGCTGGCTGGCGAAGGCATGCTCCAGTGCATCCGGATCGAACTGGCCATTGCGCCAGGGCAGAGCGGCATAGTCGATGGTGTCGTCGAGGATGCCATGGTAGACCAACGGTACCAGAAAATGCTGTTCAATGGCCTCGGCGAGGTGGCATTCAAAGACCTGATTGTTGTCACAGAGCGCCAGAATATCGGCCTGATCGGTTCGATCCGGTGTGGCGGTCAATCCCAGCAGGAAGCGGGGTTGAAAGTGATCGAGCAACTGCGATACGAGGGGGAAGCGGCATGATGAAACTCGTCAACCACGATGTAATCAAAGTGGTCAGGAGCAAAGCGCAGCAGATGCCGGCCCTTGCCCAGCGTCTGGATGGAGGCAAACAGCCAGTCTGCGTCTTCCTGCTTCTCCCCTTGATAGAGGCCGGTACGGGCAGAGGGTGACAGTCGCTGGAAGGTGGCTCTGGCCTGCGTCAGGATCTCTTCCCTGTGCGCGACAAACAGCATGCGAGCTGCCTGCATCTGGTGTACGTCGAAGGCGGCGAGCCAGGTTTTGCCAAGACCGGTCGCCATGACCACCAATCCCCGCCGGTAGCCTGAGTTGCGGGTGGCATGCAGCGCAGCAAGAGCATCCAGCTGCACCTTGTTGGGCATTGGCCGTTCGCGCAGTGCCTCGGCATCTTTTGTCTTGTCACCGGTCAGAGCCCGCAGTTCCCGCAAGCTGCTCTGCTGATAGCGCACCAGATAGTCATCAATCCAGCGGTGTGTCAGCGGCACGACCCGTGGATCCCTTGCCAACAGATCAACCTGTGTCATCAGCTGTTGCAGGCTCTGCTGTACCTCGACACAGGCAGAGTCATCCACGGTCAGTGACCAGTTCCACTCCAGCGAGTCGTTCAACGCGGCAGCCGAGATATTGCTCGAGCCCACAAAGGCCTGCCCATAGAGATGGTGTGAGGCATGCTGGCGCACGAACAGATAGGATTTGAGGTGAAAGCCGCGGTTGCCTGCGCTCTGATAGACGAGGGCCGTGGTGCGGGCGGGATCCAGTTTGAGCAGCTCGCGCAGTGCCACCGGCTGGGTCACGTCCAGATAGTCGGAAGTGATGACGCGCAGGTGCGCCCCCCTGGCTTGTGCCTGCTGCAGCGCCTCACGCAGCAACAACAGACCGCTTTGGCGGATGAACGAGACGCACAGTTCGATCCGCGCCCCTTGTCCGCACTCGGCCAGTGCCGTCAGCAGATGGGGGAGCAGGGGGTCGGTAAAACGGGGATCGCTTGCGTGTCCGCCGCCGACCAGCATCAGCGAGTTCATGGCCGTTTGACCTGCAGTACGGCATTGAGCCAGCGTTCATCGGCTCTGCCCGGTCTCAGATCGGTCGTCTGCCACACATCGATGGCGACCAGAGGCAAGTCGTTCAACAGGGTGTAAAGGGCATCTTCATCCAGTTGCGTGAAGGTTCGATCGTCACGGGCAAGCGTGCCACGGCCGTACTTGAAAGAGCAATAAAAGTGGCCGTCAGCGTTCAGCTGAGCGGCCAGATGCCCCATAACGGCAGGCAAGTCCGCCAGCGGCACATGGAGCAGGCTGGCACAGGCCCAGATCCCGTCCACCGGCTCGCTGGCCTGAAACTGCTCGAACCGGCATACCGCCACCTCCTGACCGATATAGTGGCTGGCCAGCGCCGCCAGCTTTGTGCTGCCATCAAATGCCGTGACCCTGAATCCTGCCGCCATGAAAAAGTGGCTGTCCCCCCGTGTCAGGAT
>NZ_CDBO01000005.1 GCF_000819885.1 Aeromonas fluvialis | reverse complement strand
GATTATCCGGATCGGTAATAGGTGTACCACTACCAGGAGGCAAAATAACGGGATCGCCAGGTTTTCCAGGCACTAAGGGGATATCAGGAACTTGAGGATCTGAAGGTCTATTGTCAGGATTATCCGGATCGGTAATGGGTGTACCACTACCAGGAGGTAAGATAATCGGGTCAGTAACATCATCAGGACACTTGGTCAGTGACCAAAACCAAGAATTAGCGCTCGGTGTTTCCCACTTGCCTGGGTTATTTTTGGCAATAAAGCACTCATCTTTATAAGAGACAATATCGCCATTTTTAACCAGTGTTTGACCGGGAATAAATGGAATGACATCACCAGGAGCAGGGGAAGGCGGAGGAGAAGGCTCACCGGAACACTCTTCTGCTTCATCCCAAAACCATGATCCTTTAGCCGGTGTTTCCCAAACGCCGGGATTGTTTTTCGCAATAAAACAACCACCATTATAAGAAACCATGTCGCCATTACTTACTTTTGTCTCGCCAGGAACAAAAGGAATAATGACTTGCTCTGTCGTAGCCGCGTACAAAAAACCGCTAAAAATAACACTGGCAATTGCCACAGATATTTTGTTTTTCTTTATCATAAGCTTTTTCCCAAATATAAAACATCTATATAATATCCATCTCACAACCAATCACTTTACCTTTCACTCTTGAACGGAAGCTGAATGGGAAATAATAAACCCGTCATTCCGCACCTAATTTTTGCATTTTAAATGGTGATGAAGTTCACACAGCCAGGATTGAATTGAGAAAACCAGTGACTTCACTCATGTTGCCACGTAACAATGTTCTGTTGGGTAGCAGTTCACATCATTTCACGGGGGGCGAAAGAATGAATCTGAGCATTTTAGTTTTTATTCCAACCTCAACTGCCAACACCTCAATGTTGCAACTTGCTGTGAACGTGTAGGCATCATCGCCGAAAAAAAATCCCCAATCAGGTGCGGAATGTCGGATAAACCTTTAATCCATACGATATCACTTGTCACATCAGGGGGGCACACTAACCTAAAAAATGAGCAAACAGAGCAAAACAACATCAACAAGTATAAATATCACTCACTCCACGGTGTAAAACCGAGTGCTATTTACGCTTGGGTTGTGTGCTTAATGGGCAAAAATCTGGCTTGTTACTTGATTTAACAAAGTGTGCTCCCGCCCTGACTTGTCACATCTGAGTGAGCGCGTGAACATTTTGTTAACCCCCCGTGTCAGGATAGATGCTACTCCTTAGCCAATGACGTGTCGTAACGATTGGGGGGCGGTAATTGAGTCACTATGAAACTGTATTCTGCTGAGCAAAAAGCTGCTTTGATGGCCAAAATGTTCCCCCCCACCGAATCAGCCTTGTTGGCCTTTATGGCGTATGTTGACACACAGGGACCTCAATCCGATACGAGCCGCGTTGACCGATCGGCCTGAGCAGAGTGACTACACCAGTATCAAACAACGCCTTGAAGAGCCTGCTACGTCTGACGTTTTGCCACCACTTTTGCTACCGTTTGCCAGTCAGAGGGGAAGCCTGCAGCATTGCCCTGTGCCTTCACCGACTACCTGATGCTGGTTGATTGGACAGGTCGTGCTATTCGGTCTGACAAGCGTGGTCATATTCCGGCTCATCTTGGCGCTATCCTGGAACGATTGGGTCTTGATGGTGTTCGCTGGTTGAAGCAGGTGACGCTGTTCAGGCGACAAGGGGTCAGAGTGGTGGGAGACAAAGAGCTATGCCAGCAGTTTGCCCGCCACTGTGGCCAGCGGCGATGCCATCAACCACGGCTCTGATTGCTTAGTATCCACCCTGCCGCTAGCTCCGAATATGGTCGCGGTAGGGGTGTCGGGTGACTGCCATTGCTACCGCGATCGATCTTAAGAGGGAAGTCCGATGGGGAGCCCCTCCCCGGTTATCTCCCCTACACCTCATCAACAGCACTCCATAAAAAACCACCGACCTTCAGGGAAGTCGGTGGTTTTTTATGGGTTGTAGATAACGGCGAGTAGATACTGAACGTTCGCTACCTTAGCTCTCACCCGGGGAAAGCGGGCTACTCTTCCAGCGCCTCCGGTTGTCTCTCCCCCACCCGTAACTGTTGCAGTTCATCGACTCGGGCTTGCCACTTATCTTGGGCCTTTTTGCGCTCTTGAAGCTGGAACTCTTCGCGCATGTTGTCGATTTTCTGGTCAAGTGTTTCCATCCGAGTGTCTCCTTTATATGACAGGGTTAAAGACTGTGAGGGCGCATTGGCCAACCTCCTCCCCTATTAGGACATCACTCATGCCCGGAACGCTCAACGAAATAATAGATTGAAAATGCGATATTAAATCTAAAAATACTTATTTACTCTGCTCAACGATCAGCTATGGCGGCCGCTGCCACCTTGCTACGCGAAGTAAATTGCTACTCATAGACACCCCCTGCACCAACCAAACAAGGTGATAAATGCATGGGTTGTCATCCGGTTTGGACTCTTCCCATCTGGGGGCAGCGCTCCTCGCCGAACGGACTGAAACGGCGTGAAGCGCCGCTATGACCCTGTGCAGATGCAGTCAACGCAGCAACCCAACCAGTCGCGGTCGCCAAACCAATGAAAAGGCCCCCTCTTACCCAACGGCAAGAGGGGGTCTGTTATGTTTGCCGCATACAAATCTGGCAAATCTGGGGCGCCCTATTTTCTGAGCAAGGCGTAGCATAGAAAACACTGTAGTGGTGCCAACTATCTTGACACGGGGGGGTTGTGGTAGATGGTGATAGCGGTGTCACTCATGCTTGCACCTCCGCTTTGCCATAGTTCCGCTTCATGCGCAGGGCCACATTGACCAGGGCGATCAGTACGGGCACTTCAACCAGCGGGCCTATCACACCGGCGAATGCTTGATCCGAGTTCAGGCCAAACACTGCGATGGAGACCGCGATGGCCAGCTCAAAATTATTGCCGGTGGCGGTAAAGGCGATGGAGGCGTTCTTGTCATAGGGAATACCCAGCTTCTTGCCCACCAGGAAGCTGGTAAAGAACATCAGCACGAAATAGACCACCAGCGGGATAGCAACGCGAACCACATCCATGGGCAGCTCAACTATCATCTCCCCCTTGAGGCTGAACATCAGCACGATTGTGGCCAGCAAGGCGAT
Organism: Aeromonas fluvialis; assembly: GCF_000819885.1. Classification (GTDB taxonomy): domain Bacteria; phylum Pseudomonadota; class Gammaproteobacteria; order Enterobacterales; family Aeromonadaceae; genus Aeromonas; species Aeromonas fluvialis. The sequence continues at coordinate 92,942 of NZ_CDBO01000005.1, read as the reverse complement.
CAGGGTAATGGGGGAGATGGCCGGAATGAAGCGCTCGCTGTACCACCGCTCACCCTTGGCCTTGACCAGGTAATGGCGGCTCAGAAAGCCTGCCAGGAAGGGGATGCCGAGATAGATCAGCACGCTTTCGGCGATATCCAGCATGGTGATATCCACCGCGAACCCCTGCAAACCGAACAGCGGGGGCAGCACTGTAATAAACAACCAGGCCATGAAACTGTAGGTGAGGATCTGAAAACCGCTGTTGAGCGCCACCAGAGCCGCACCGTACTCCTTGTTGCCGCCCCCGAGATCGTTCCACACCAACACCATGGCGATGCAGCGTGCCAGACCGATCAGGATCAGACCCACCATGTAGTCGGGGTAATCATGCAAGAATGTCAGGGCGATCACGAACATCAAGATGGGGCCAACCAACCAGTTCATTATCAATGAGAGGGTAATCGCCTTACGGTCGCGGGTCATGGCCCCCATGGTGCCGTAATTCACCTTGGCCAGCGGCGGATACATCATCAGGATAAGGCCGATGGCCAGCGGGATATTGGTGGTGCCGACCGACATCGCCTCGTTCCACTGAGCCACCTGAGGGAACAGATAACCAATCCCCACCCCGATGGCCATGGCGACAAAGATCCAGAGGGTGAGATTGCGGTCGAGAAAGCTCATTTTTTTGCTGACGGGCAGATCGCAGCAGGCTGTATGACTCATCACAAGACTCCATGAGGGTTGGATGAAGTGGAAGGCTGATGGCGTGGCAAACCAATGGATATAAACGCCGCCAGCAGGATAAAGAGGGTGGAGATCCAGAGGCAGGCCTCAAGACCGTAGAGCTGGAATACCAGCCCGGAGAGCAGGGTGCCGAGCAGGCGTCCCAGGGCATTGGCCATGTAATAGAAGCCGACATCCAGCGATACCCCGTCGGCTCCGGCATAGCTGACGATGAGATAGCTGTGCAGGGAGGAGTTGATGGCAAACAGGGCGCCGAACACCATCAAGCCCCCCACCAGGCTGATGGCCGGATGCACCTCATAGTGGAGCGCCAGGGCAATCAGGGCCGGGGTCAGTGCCAACCCTAGCGCCCAACGCATCGCTGCCTTGCCATCGGGTACACGTCCCTCTCGCTTGCCAGTAAAGCGGGGGGCCTGGGTCTGCACCACGCCATAAGCAATGATCCAGAGCGCCAGGAAGCCCCCCACATACCAGTGATCCCAGCCAAAGCTGGAGGCAAGGTAGACAGGAAGCGCCACCACAAACCAGACATCACGGGCACCAAACAGGAACAGGCGGGCCGCCGACAGGTAATTGATGGCGCGGCTCTTGGAGAAGATTTCGCTGAACTTGGGCTTGTTCTTGGCTTTGCCAAGATCCCGTTTCAGGGTCAGCATGCTGACGCACCACACCAGCGCCAACGCAAGTGCCATGACCAGCACGGCCCCCTGAAACCCGAGCAGGGTCAGCAGGGCGCCACCGAGGAAAAAGCCGATCCCTTTCAGGGCATTCTTCGAGCCGGTGAGGAGTGCCACCCACTTGTAGAGCTGACCCTGCGCCTCCCCCGGCACCAGCAACTTGATGGAGCTTTTGGCGCTCATCTTGTTGAGGTCTTTGGCTACTCCCGAGAGCGCCTGCGCCGCCATCACCCAGGGCACTGTCAGCCAGAGCGGTGGCACCAGCAACATGCCCAGTGCCAGCACCTGGAGGGCCAGCCCTATGTTCATGGTGCGGTTGAGCCCAAGGCGAGCGCCGAGCCATCCCCCCATCAGATTGGTCACCACCCCGAAGATCTCGTAAAAGAGAAACAGGGAGGCGATGGCCAGCGGGCTGTAACCGAGCCCATGGAAGTAGAGCACCACCAACATGCGCAGAGCGCCGTCGGTCAGGGTAAAAGCCCAGTAGTTGCCGGTCACCAGCAGATACTGGCGGATCTCGGGGGAGAGTCGGGTCAGTGCCATGGTCAGGTTATCCTTGCACCTTGTCCATTTGACCGACCATGCGCATCAGCTCGGCGGTGCGGTTGGCATAGCCCCACTCGTTGTCATACCAGGCGTAAATCTTCACCTGGGTGTCGTTGACCACCATGGTGGAGAGCGCATCTATGGTGCAGGAGCGCGGATCCGTCTTGTAATCCACCGACACCAGCGGGCGCTCTTCATAGCCCATGATCCCCTTGAGCTCACTCATCGCCGCGGCCTTGAGCAAACCATTGACCTCGGCTTCTGTTGTGGGACGGTTCACCTCGAACACGCAGTCGGTGAGGGAGGCGTTGGCGAGCGGCACCCGCACCGCATGACCGTTCAGCTTACCCTTGAGCTCGGGGAAGATGTGGGTGATGGCGGTGGCAGAACCTGTGGTGGTGGGGATCAGGCTCAGGCCGCAGGCGCGGGCACGGCGCAGGTCGGCATGGGGTGCATCCAGGATAGTCTGGGTGTTGGTGATGTCATGAATGGTGGTCATGGAGCCGTGCTTGATGCCCAGTTGTTCGTGGATCACCTTCACCACTGGCGCCAGGCAGTTGGTGGTACAGGAGGCAGCCGTCACTATGGGATGCTGCGCCTTGTCGTAGAGGTGGTGGTTGACCCCCATGACGACGTTCAGGACACCCTCTTCCTTGACCGGAGCTGTCACCACAACACGCTTCACCCCTTGCGCCAGATAAGCATTGAGCAGGGCCTTGGTTTTCATCTTGCCGGAAGCCTCGATCACCACATCACAGTCAGACCAGTCAGTCTGACCGATCTCTTTGTTGCGAGTGCAGAGGATACGATGGTCACCGATCACCATTTCGTCCCCATCGCTGCTGGCTTCATGATGCCAGCGGCCATGGACGGAATCGAAGGTGATGAGGTGTGCCAGCGAGGCGGCATCGCCAGCCGGGTCATTGATGCGCACAAACTCCACATCCGCCCAGTCGAAGGCGGCGCGAAATGAGAGACGGCCCATGCGGCCAAACCCGTTGATACCAACTTTGATAGTCATGCTGTTTTCCTTAACCGGCGAATGAGTAGTGGGTATTGAGGTAGTCAACGTGGGGCGCTAGGGTCAGCGCCTTGGGGCGCAGCCCCTGCACCAGCGACTTGACCTGGCTGGGGGCGTAACCCGCCTCCAGCAGCAGTATGGCCGCCATCAGTCCGGTACGACCCGAGCCGCCACGGCAATGAATGGCCAGGGTCTGACCCGCCGCCAGACGCGCCAGCAGATCCGCCTTGTGGTTGGCAAAGGCGGCGGCAAACGGTGCTTCGGGGGCGCAATCGTCCTCCACCGGCAGATGGAACCAGGCCAGCCCCAGTGCATTGCACTCGACGGGCAAGGCATCGGCCTTGAACTCGCTAAGCTCGGCATCGGGCATCATGGTGACTACCGCATCAGCCCCAGCGGCTTGCAGGGTCTTGAGGGAGGCTTGCAGGGAAGCCTCCTTGGTGCCGGGACAGGGGGTGAAGATAAGGCGGGCGCCATTATCCAGGTTCAGGATGTCAAACGGGTGCATGATAAACAGCGGCTCCATGTCTCATTGAGAACGTTAGGTGGGTGAAGAGTGGTTGATGGTTCGCATCGCTTGTTGCAGCGAGATGCGATCCAGTTGGTTCAGTGGCAGGCTCAGAAAGATCCGCAGCCGGTTGCCGATTTCGTGATAAACCTTGTTGAACGCTGCGCTGGGTGCTGGTGTCCAGATTGTGTTGCGCCAGCAATTCAAGGGGCAGCGGGTGTATCTCCCCTTTCGGGGAGACGCCAGCACTAAACGCCTTGAAGTTGCCCTGACCGAGCCGGTTGAGCAGCGCCTCAGCCATGATGCTGCGGGCCGAATTGCCGGTGCAAAGGAAGAGCACATTGAACGGACGTTGCATCTCACATCTCCTTGCGGATGGGGTGACATAAATCTTGCAGCGCTTTCACGCCCACCGGTTCGACAGCTTGCAAGGGCACCACGGCATAACGCTTGGCATGCTCCTCCTTGACCGCTTCGATATGGGGCTGCTGGCGATACGCTCGCTGGGCCAGCAGCGGTGAGGTGACGCTGGCTGGGGCCAACATATGATTGACCACCCAAGCCCAGGGCTCGATACCGGCGCGGCGCAGGTCGGCTTGCAAGTTGGCCGCCTCCTGTACCGGGGTAGGCTCGGGCAGGGTCACAATCAGCACCTTGGTCTGTTTCGGGTCTTGCAACTGCATCATGGGAGTGGTGAAGTGCAGCCCTTTGCCCCCCATCTGACGGGCGATCTCTCTGTGGTAGGCGCCAGTGGCGTCAAGCAGCAGCAGGGTGTGGCCGGTAGGGGCAGTATCCATCACTACGAAGCGCTTGCCCGCCTCACGTATGATCCGCGAGAAGGCCTGAAACACGGCGATCTCTTCGGTGCAGGGGGAGCGCAAGTCTTCTTCCAGCAGGGCGCGGCCCTGGGCATCCAGACTTGTCCCCTTGGTGGCCAGCACTTGGGTGCGATAACGCTCGGTCTCGGCGTGGGGGTCGATGCGGCTCACCTCCAGATGGGGCAGACTACCTGCCAGCGTCTCGCCGAGGTGCGCGGCGGGATCCGAGGTGGTGAGGTGTACCGGCAGGCCGCGACTGGCCAGCTCCACCGCCACGGCGGCCGCCAGGGTGGTTTTCCCCACACCACCCTTGCCCATCAGCATGATGAGGCCATGACCATCGGCGGCCAGTTCATCCACCAGCGAACTCAACTCGGGCCGGACTTGTTGGATAGCAGACTGAACTGCCGGGGATTGAGCGACCGCTCCTTCCGCTTGCAGCAGCAGACGCAAACTGTCGACCCCCATCAGATTGGTGGCCAGCAGCGGGATATGATCTTGCGCCAGCCCCTTGATCCCCTGCGGCATATCGGCGAGGGCTTGCTGCTCACGTTGCCAGATGGCCTGTGCCAGCGCGTCACCGGCGATGGCCGCCTCGGGGAAGAGGCCATTGATCACCAACTGCTGATTCAACAAACCGATGGCGGCCAGCTCCTCATGGGTGCGGGCCACTTCTCGCAGAGTGGAGTGCTGGGCGCGCGCCACCAGCACCAGACGGGTGCGGGCCGCATCGGCCAGGGCGGCGACCGCGTCGGCATACTGGCTGCGCTGCTTCTCCAGTCCCGCCAGCGGGCCAAGGCAGGAGGCATCCCCCTTGCCCTGCTCCAGAAATTCGCTCCAGGCCCCCGGCAGTTGCAACAACCGGATGGTGTGGCCGGTGGGGGCCGTATCAAAGACGATGTGGTCATACTCGGCCAGCAACGCCGGGTCGGTCAGCAGCGCAGTGAATTCGTCAAAGGCAGCGATTTCGGTGGTGCAGGCGCCAGAGAGCTGCTCCTCGATGCTGCGCACCACGCTCTCGGGCAACTTGCCGCGCACCGGCCCGACGATCCGCTCCCGATAGGCTTTGGCCGCCGCGGGGGGATCTATCTCCAGCGCCGACAAACCGGGCACAGCGACGATGGCGGTGACGCGATTGCCGATCCCGGTGGCAAACACCTGCCCCACGTTGGAAGCAGGATCTGTGCTCACCAGCAGCACCCGCTTGCCAGCATCACACAGCGCCACCGCACTGGCGCAGGCCAGCGAGGTCTTGCCCACCCCGCCCTTGCCAGTGAAAAAGAGAAACGGCGGCGGATTGTTCAGAAAATGGTACATAAGCACTCCCATTGCTGAATGACGCATCGCGACTCAGCAGCAACCGCTGCCAGCGCAGCAGCCGCCCTTGACGATCCCCTTGATGGCCGCTTGCGGCGCAGGCAGCCCGGCATAACGGGCCAGCTCGCTGCGGCTCGGGTAACGGCCGGTCAACACCACCTGCCCCTCCACCAGTACCAGCGGCAACCCCTCCTCCCCGGCGTGGGTCAGAAAGGCGCTGACGGCCGGCGTTTCGGCAAACTGCATCGGCTGCTGGGCCAGATTGAAACGCTCGATGGCAACTCCCTGCTCCTTGGCCCAGGCGAGGTCGGCTGCGAAGGTGACCAACGCCTGATCAACCTCGGTGCCACAAACACCACTGGAGCAGCAGAGGGCGGGATCAAAAATCTGAATGGAGGACATGGCATTACTCCTTGTTGCAGCAGGGCTGCGCAGGCAGAACATGGGGGGAGCAGGCTGACTCGGCGCGCATCATGCCGCACGCCTCGGGATGACCGGCGCAGCACTCCTCGGTAAGATAGGCGATCACATCCAGCATCAGGGGAATATTGGCGCGGTAGCGCAGAAAGCGCCCCTCCTGCTCCACCGACAGCAGACCGGCATTGAGCATCGCCTTGAGATGAAACGAGAGGGTGTTGGGGGCAATATCGAGCTCGCTGGCCAGTTCGCCCGCAACCCGCCCCTCCAGCCCGGCCTTCACCAGCCGCCGCCACACATCGAGCCGGATGCCGGATGCCAGCGATTCAAAGACCTTGGTGGCCATCTCTTTGTTCATCTTCACTCCCCTTGGTGCGACCTTTCATTTCAACTATACAAGAAACATTGAAATGATCAATTTGCAGACGTTATTTTCTGCCATGATGCAAAGGGAGAGCAAAAGAGCCGGGAAGAGAAACGTGGAAAGAATTGCTGCGGGTGAAACAGAGACGCCCTCCGGCAGGGAGAGCGTCAGCCAAGGGTCTGCAACTGACTCTTACTTGGTCACGGGAACGGCGTTGAAGGTGAGCAGGGCAGCCTTGGTGGCATCGCTCAGGGTCAGCTGGTTGCCCTTGATGGCATAGGTGGCCACCTTCTCAAGCTTTTGCAGGTATTCCATCTCTTTGTTTATCTCGTCGCCGCTGCACATCATGCGGGTGGCCCCCATGGCACCCAGCGTCAACACACCGTCCCCCTGCTGGGTGATACCGCCAAAATAGCGATTGCAGCCCCCTTTGCCCATCACTTTGCCATCAGCAACTTGTAGGGTGAAGGTGTCGCCGCTAGCGCCTTGCAACTGCCAGCTGGATGCTTGCAGCTGAGTCATGGTAGAACCGGTCGCCATTGCGCAGCCTCCCAGTGCCAGCGCGGCCAGCAGAGTCAGTTTTTTGTTCATGGATTCACCTCTTAATGATTAGCGCCATCAATACGGCAGCCTGTTTATCATGGCTGGCGTAACAGCCAAAAGACTTTATTGTGATCGCTCTTCACTTTACTACCCGCTGGCATGTGCCATGCTTGAGTTCGGTTCCGGACCCAGGGAGGGGAAACGAATGGTCAAATCGTTCATCATCACACTGCTGGCATCCTTCGCCAGCGTGGCCGCGCAGGCTGCCGACTGGGATCTCTTCCAGCAGAGTTCAGACCCCTCACTCTACGTCAAAAGTTACTCCGGGGTACTGCTCAACAGTCATAGCCATCACAGCGACAGTTTTGATCTCTGGCTGGTCAATAGCGGTTATCAATATCCGGTAGTGGATGATGTGATCCTCTTTATGGAGGCGGGCCCGGGAGTGTCAGATCAGAATCGCACATCCGGTTTCAATATGAGCTCGGGGGTGCGCTACCAGCTCTCTCCGGCATTCAATATCGGCAGCCAGATCAAGCGTCTTGATCTCAATAAGGCCAGCACCTTGCTGGAGCTCAACTCCAGCCTGCTGCTGACCCCCGGACTCTCCCTCACCGCCAACTATGGCGTCAGTACCATCACCGCCGATCAGGCACTGACGCTGGGCGTCGGCTTCAACTTCTGAATCAGATAAGCGGCGTGGCACTCACCACCACGCCGTTGCGATCCGCATAGACGTAATCCCCTTCGTGAATCTTCACGCCGGCAAAGCTGACCACAGCCCCCAGCTCTCCCAATCCCCGCTTCTCGGTCTTGACCGGACAGGCAGCCAGCGCCTTAACCCCGAGCGCCAGGGTCGCCAACGTGCCCACATCACGCGCCGCGCCGTGGATCAGGATACCCTCCCAGCCTTGCTCCACCGCCTTGACCGCCAGCTGATCACCCAGCAGCGCGCGGCGCAGCGAGCCGCCGCCATCGATCACCATCACCTTGCCGTGACCGGGGCGGGTCACCAGATCCCGTACCAGACTGTTGTCTTCATAACAGGAGAGCGTTACGGCGCGACCATAAAAGATCGCCTTGCCGCCAAAATCCTGAAACACGGGGTCGGCCACTTGCAACAAGTCGCCATGTTGATCGCAGAGGTCGGGCAGTAGATCCAGCATGATTTAATTCCTTTCAGATGCATGCAGATGCATGTAGGTGTTCATTCTTTCATCAGGCAGGGTGTCTGACAATCCAGAAGGATTCAATGTCGCCCAGACAAACAGCTGACTGACCTGTCAATGCTGGCACCAGCCAGAGCCGCCCCCCCGCCACCCAGTAGATGGCATTCTGGCCAAAACGCGCCGCCACCTGACGGGCTTGCGGCAGGGAGATCGCCACCGCCAGCGATGACTCCTGCCAGCGCTCGTCCGGGTCGGATCCCCAAAATGGCCCCTGCACGGGCACCTGTAAATCCACGGTCAGATGGCGTAACAGCGCCCGTTCCCGCCGCCGATTGCGCCGTTCAGCGACCCACCTGCTGGCCGGGTTCCAGGCCGTAACAATGGCAAACTCGGGCCAGGGCGGAGGCTCAAATGGCGCGATAAAACAGATTTTCTTGTAGTTTTCCCACAAAATCATGTCAATCACATGTTACATTCCATTACATTTTTAAGGGACGAAAAAGGGGTTAAGGCCAAGTATGATGCAGCTGTGCCCGGGTTTGACCTATATCAAAACAGGGTTAAAAAGTTGCTATCTGACGGCAAAGAGTGTTGTTATGCTCCTGTTAACTGATAAAATACGGCCACTTTCGTAATGGACGACCTTTCCAGGCTCTGCTCGACCAGACTTGTCGGGAACCTATAAGTGGCACAGGGATACTTGCCGGTACTGATGCCTAATTCGCGATATTCCGACCTGACCCTCATACCCAGGATGACGTAATTAATTTTCAGGATTAGTCAGAAAATCGGTTTGAAACGCCAAAGAGTGTTAAATTTAAGATAATTAACTGATAAGAATCTGGGAATACTCATGCAAACACCACACATTCTGATCGTCGAAGACGAGCTGGTCACACGCAATACCCTGAAAAGCATTTTCGAAGCGGAAGGCTACGTCGTACTCGAAGCCAACAATGGCGACGAAATGCACCAGGCCCTCACATCCCACACCATCAATCTGGTGATCATGGACATCAACCTGCCGGGCAAGAATGGTCTGCTGCTGGCCCGTGAACTGCGTGAGAACGACAACATCGCCCTGATGTTCCTGACCGGTCGTGACAACGAAGTGGACAAGATCCTGGGTCTGGAGATCGGTGCCGATGATTACATCACCAAGCCGTTCAACCCGCGCGAACTGACCATCCGTGCCCGCAACCTGCTGAGCCGCACCATGAACGTGGCTGCCGGTGGCGAAGAGAAGAAACTGGTTGAGCGCTACCTGTTCAACGGCTGGGCACTGGATATCAACAGCCGCGCACTGGTCAGCCCGACTGGCGACATGTTCAAACTGCCGCGCTCCGAGTTCCGCGCCATGCTGCACTTCTGCGAAAACCCGGGCCAGATCCAGACCCGTGCCGAGCTGCTGAAGAAGATGACCGGCCGTGAGCTCAAGCCACACGACCGTACCGTTGACGTGACCATCCGTCGCATTCGCAAGCACTTCGAAAGCGTTAACGATACTCCGGAGATCATCGCCACCATCCACGGCGAAGGCTACCGTTTCTGTGGTGAGCTGGAGCAGGAATAAGCTCCCGCGACGCTGTTGATCTGAAAAGGCGCCTTGGGCGCCTTTTCTGTCTCTGCGGTTTGCCTTAAAAGCTGAGAAACCGTGAGCGTGACGTCTGACGGCGCACAAGACAGATGAAAAACAAAAAGCCCACTCGCAGGAGTGGGCTTTTGGTTTTGAAGCTGGAGCGGGCAGCGGGAATCGAACCCGCATCATCAGCTTGGAAGGCTGAGGTAATAGCCATTATACGATGCCCGCCTGGCATCTGAAATTTGGAGCGGGTGATGGGAATCGAACCCACGTATGCAGCTTGGGAAGCTACCGTTCTACCATTGAACTACACCCGCGTCAGGGCTCTTACTATATGCATTTTGCCGCCGAGCGCAATGGCGTCTTTGCCACTTTTTTCAATAAATCAATCTGTTCGGACAAGGATTGAACAGACGGTTGCTTTTTCAATCAAACATTTTCAACACAGATAATTTACAAGGTTGCCAAGGCCAAACGGCAAGGATAGTCTTGCGCCACTCGACGCGAGGATGGTGGTAATGGATAAAAAAACGCAAAAACGTCTCTATGGCTGGTTGCGCAAGCAATCGAGTTACGGTCGCCGCTGGATCACGATATCCATCGCTTTTGGCCTTGGCCAGGGCATTCTGATGGTGGCGCAAGCCTGGCTGCTGGCGACCCTGTTGCACGGCTTTATCATCGAAGGCTCAACGCCTGAGCAATCCATCACATTCTTTATTACCCTGCTGCTGGTGACGCTTGGCAAGGCGGCGCTGGCCTACGGCCGCGAAGTGGCCAGCTTCAAGGCGGGCAGCGCGGTGCGCCAGACCATCCGCCAGCTGGTGCTCACTCGCTTGAGTCGCCTCGGCCCTGCCTATATCCAGCGCCGTCCGGCCGGTAGCTGGGCCAGCCTGCTGCTGGAACAGATTGAAAACATGCAGGATTTCTTCTCCCGCTATCTGCCGCAGATGGCCATCGCCGTCTTTATTCCGGTGGTCATTCTGGTGGCCGTGTTCCCGGTCAACTGGGCGGCGGGTCTGATCCTGCTGGGCACTGCCCCCCTCATCCCCATCTTTATGATCCTGGTGGGTGTGGGCGCCGCCGATGCCAACCGCCGCAATTTTCAGGCGCTGGCCCGTCTCTCCGGCCACTTCCTCGATCGCCTGAAGGGGCTGCGCACGCTGCAACTTTTTATGCGCACCCAGGCGGAAGGTGACGCCATTCGCGACGCCTCGGAAGATTTTCGTGAGCGCACCATGGAGGTGCTGCGCCTGGCGTTTTTGAGCACCGCCGTGCTGGAGTTCTTCGCCGCCATCTCGGTAGCGCTGGTCGCCGTCTACTTCGGCTTCTCTTATATCGACCATCTGAACTTTGGTAACTATGGGGTCAAGGTCACCCTCTTTACCGGCCTGTTCGTGCTGTTTCTCGCCCCCGAGTTCTACGCCCCGCTGCGGGAACTGGGTGCCCACTATCACGCCAAGGCGCAGGCTATCGGCGCTGCCGAGCAGTTGCTTGAATTCCTCGAAGCCGAGGTGAGCGAACCTGCCGCAGGCACTGCGCCGTTCCATGCCGACAGCCCCATCAAGGTAGAAGCCAAAGGGCTTGAAGTGCTGAGCGCCGAAGGCAAGGTGCTGGTCGGCCCCATCGATTTCACCCTGGAGGCTGGTGCGCGCACTGCCCTCATCGGCGTCAGCGGCGCAGGCAAGAGCTCGCTGGTCAACGCCCTGCTCGGCTTTGCCCCCTATCGCGGTGAGCTCAAGGTCAACGGGCAGGAGCTCGCCACCCTCGACATGAGCCAGTGGCGCCTGCAACTGGGCTGGCTCTCGCAAAACCCGCAGCTATTCCACGCCTCCTTGCGTGACAACCTGCTGCTGGCCAAACCGACGGCCAGCGACGCCGAGCTGGAAGATGCCCTGAAACGGGCGCAAGCGTGGGAATTTGCCATGGAGAAGGGGCTTGACTATCCGGTCGGCGATCAGGCTGGCGGCCTCTCGGTCGGTCAGGCCCAGCGCCTCGCACTGGCGCGCACCCTGCTCAAATCAACCCAGCTGATGGTGCTAGACGAACCGACCGCCAGTCTGGATCGCCACTCCGAGCGCGCCATCATGACCACCCTCGAGCAGGCGATGGCTGGCCAGACCCTGCTGATGATCACCCACCGCCTCGACCAGCTCACCAAGATGGACAATATCCTGGTGCTGGCCCGCGGCCAGCTGGTGGAGCAAGGCAACTTCCAGCAACTTAGTTCTGGGCAGGGGCCTTTTGCCCGCCTGCTCTCCCAACGTTCCGGAGGTTCTCTCGATGAGTGATCTGTTGCCGTTTCTGCGCCTCTATCGCCAACACTGGCTCAGCCTCACCATTGGTTTGCTGCTGGCGCTGGTGACCCTGGCCGCCGGCATGGGACTACTCTCCCTCTCCGGCTGGTTCCTCTCCGCCGCCGCCGTGGCGGGGATGACCGTTGCGACGACCCATGCCTTTAACTACATGACCCCCGCTGGCGGGGTGCGCTTCTTCTCCATCATCCGCACCGCCGGTCGCTGGGGTGAGCGGGTAGTGAGCCACGATGCCACCTTCCGGGTGCTGACCCGGTTGCGGGTCTGGTTCTGGCAGAAACTCTCGCCGCTCTCCACCGGTACCCTGGCCGGTTTCCGTCAGGCGGATCTGCTCAACCGACTGGTGGCAGACATCGATGCGATGGATCACGTCTATCTGCGGCTGATCACCCCCATAGGCGCGGCCCTGCTCAGCACCGCCGGACTGGTCTTATTCCTGTCGTTTTTCGACAGCCGTCTCGCCCTCACCCTGGGTGCCATTCTGCTGTTTGGCATGATTGCCCTGCCGCTGGTGTTCTACTTCCTCGGCCGTCGCCCCGGTCAGGCGCTGATTGCCGAAAAATCGACCCTGCGCACCCGGATGGTGGACTATCTGGATGGTCAGGCCGAGCTGCAGATGTTTGCCGCCGCCCCCAAGGCGCTGGTTGAGCTGCAACAAGCCGAACAGGCACTGCTCGTCGCGCAGGCCCGGATGGCCAAGGTGAGCGGGCTGGCCAACTTCTCGGTGCAACTGCTGAGCGGCTGGACCCTGACCCTGATGCTCTGGCTGGCTGGTCATGGTGTGGCGGGCGCTGCGCCCGACCCCATTACCGCATTGATGGTCTTTGCCACCCTGGCCAGCTTCGAGGCACTGATGCCACTGGCGGGGGCTTTCCAGCACCTCTCCACCAGCCTCACCTCGGCCCGTCGTTTGAACGAGATCCTGCAAGAGGCAAAAGCCCCCGTGTGGGGCGATGAGCAGACCCACGCCACCGCTGGCGCGCTGCAGATCAATGACCTCTATTTTGGCTACCCCGGCAACCCCCAACCGGTGCTGCGTGGCTGCACCCTGCAGCTGCATGCCGGTGAAAAGCTGGCGCTGTTGGGCCAGACCGGCTGTGGCAAATCGACCCTGATGGGGCTGCTGACCCGGGAGTGGAGCCCGCAGGCTGGCAAGATCCTGCTGGATGGCAAGCCGCTCACCGACTACAGCGAAGGGGCGCTGCGCGCCTCCATCTCGGTGGTGAGCCAGCGGGTGCATCTGTTTGCCGATACCTTGCGGGGCAACCTCAAACTGGCCGCCCCGACCGCCTCTGACGAACAGTTGATTGCGGTGCTGACCCAGGTCGGGCTGGCCAATCTGCTGGAAGATGAGGCGGGCCTTAACGCCTGGCTGGGTGACGGTGGCCGCCCCCTCTCCGGTGGCGAGCGTCGCCGTATCGGCATCGCCCGCGCCCTGCTGCACGATGCGCCGCTCTGGCTGCTGGACGAGCCGACCGAAGGGCTCGACAGTCAGACCGAGCGGGAGATCATGGACCTGCTGTTCCGGCTCGGGGCAGATCGCACCTTGCTGCTCATCTCCCACCGCTTGCTGGGGATGGAACAGATGGACCGGATTGCCCTGATGGAAGAGGGACAGATCCGCCTCTGCGCCCCTCATGACGAGCTGCTGGCGGATGATTACTATCGCAGCCTCTATCAGCGGCTGGCTCCGGTTTGATATCAGCCTGATATCAGGCTGATGGGGGTCACACCCTGACACACGGGCGCAAAACAGGGGCTGGTCGCCGCAGGTGGCTGGCCCCTATAATGTCCCCCTCATTATTCAACAAGATGCCGACATGGAGCGCCTGCGCATTTCTACTGTCCTCATCACCGACACAAGATACGAGACGATGAAACGCCTGATCCTGATGATGCCCCTGATTGCCTCCGGCTGTGCCAACTACGCCTTCAACAGCAATCTGGATAAAGAGAATTTCGACGAATATTTCAAACCCGGTAGCGTGCGCATCTATGAACAGGATGAGCTGGCTGACCTCAACTACCTCTACCTCGGCACCATCGAGGGTGAATCCTGCCAGGCCGATGCCAACCAGCCGGTACCCAACGCCGGTGAAGCGCGCACCCTGGCCCGCCGCCGCGCCGCCGACATGGGGGGCAATGGCGTCACCATCGACAAGTGCGCCGAGTTCACCGACACCCCGGGCTGCCTGAAACAGGTGATCTGCTACGGGCAGGCACTGAAAGTGGCCGAAGAGAAGTAAGTTGCAACCATGGCTCTTGCCATCGTTCGGCAACCATCAGGCATGGATAGACAGAGAGGGCATCCCGCGGGATGCCCTCTCTCGTTGTGTTCGCACCTGCCGCGCCACACTCGGTAGCAGCGGCACGATAAGCACACCAATCTCTTATAGCACGCAGGGCTCCAGTAACTGCTGCCGCAGCGAAGCCTCCTCGGCCTGAGTCATGGCATTCGCCGCCACCCCGGCGGCAGGCTCGATAGCCAGCCAGTGGGCAAGATCGGCGGCGGTCTCCTCCAGCGGCCGAAAGTTCAATCCCTTAACGATGGCAGCCTCGGCGCTTATAGCGCCATAACCGGCGAACTCCGCCTGCGCGCAGGGCAGCAGAGTGGGATAGCTCTGCCAGGGCTCGATACCGGCTGCCATCAGGGTCGACCAGGGCAGCCACTCGGGCTGGATGGGGCTGGCTGGCTGCAACCGGGCGCTCAGCCGCTCCAGCCAGTCGCTCAGGGGAATGCCGGGTTTGAGCAGGTTGAAGCTGCCCCCCAACTGCTGCTCGGCCGCGCGCAGCACAAACTCGGCGCAGTCGCGCACATCGAGATACTGCAAGCGATCCTCGCCACTGCCCGGCAACAACCAGGGCCCGCCCTGCTGCACCCGCTTAATCCACCAGGCCATGCGCCCAGTGGGATCATGGGGGCCGCACAGCACGCCCGGGCGCAAGATGCAGAGCCGCTCGCCCCAGCAGGCGCGGTACTCCTGCTCGCACAATACCTTGAGGGGGCCATAGTCGCTGGGCATTTCACCCGCGGGGATAGGGTGCAGCGGCGCCGACTCGTCCATTCCGGGCATTGAGAAATCGCGATAGACGCTGATGGTGGAGATAAAGATCAGCCGTGCGCAGCGCCCGAGCAGGGCCGCCGAGAGGCTCGCCGCCTGCTCGGGGCGATAGCAGCAAGTGTCGATAGCGAGATCCCACTGCAACCCGGCCCCTTGCAGGGCGCTCAGGCTGTTGTCCCGGTCGCCGGTGAGCTGCACCAGATCGCGCCAGTCCGGATGCTGGTGCAGGCCACGGTTGAACAGAGTCACTTCATGGCCCCAATCCAGCGCCAGCGCGGTGAGGTGGCGCCCCAAAAAGCCGGTGCCACCGATAATCAGCAGTTTCATCCCTCTCCCTCCTCCTTCGGCGCGAGTGCGCACATTTCATCCTGACACGCCAATGCCTCCACCCTACGCAACTCGGCGCGCGGGCACAGCCCCCGACTGGCCGGGATGGGACAGGGATCACGGCAGCGTCGCAGAAAAGGGCGTACCGAGGCCAAACCTGCGTTTTGGGGCCGCCTGTGCTAAATTGCCGGGGTTTTCAGTCAGGATCCGCCATGAAGTTCGAAATCGACACCCTCGGGATCATTCGCTCTCCCTACAAGGAGAAGTTCGCCATCCCCCGCCAGCCCGGTCTGGTCAAATCGGCCCGCGCCCGCCTCGAGCTGCTCCCTCCTTACGATCAGCCGGATGTGCTGCGCGGTATCGAGCAGTTCTCCCATCTGTGGCTCAGCTTCGTCTTTCACCAGACCATGGCGCAGGGCTGGCACCCGACTGTGCGCCCGCCGCGCCTTGGCGGCAACGAACGGGTCGGCGTCTTTGCCACTCGCTCCACCTTCCGCCCCAATCCGCTTGGCCTGTCGGTGGTCGAGCTGTACGGGATCGGTCGTGAGCGGGGCAAGCTGTGGCTGGAGCTGGGAGCGGTGGATCTGCTCGATGGCACCCCCATCGTCGATATCAAACCCTACATTCCCTATGCCGACAGCCTGCCGGATGCCCGTGGCGGCTTTGCCCCCGACGCGCCCACCCCGCCGCTGGCGGTGAGCTTCAGTGCCGGGGCCGAGCAGCAGTTGCAACCCTGGCTCAAGGCCCATCCCGAGCTGCGCCAGCTGGTGAGCGAAGTGCTGGCGCAAGATCCGCGCCCCGCCTACAAGAAGGGCAAGCCCGATGAGAAGGAGTACGGGGTGCGGCTGTTTGACTGCAACGTCCGTTTTCGCATCAGCGAACCGGATTGCGTGGTGCTGGCCATCGAGCCCGCCTGAACCTTGGCGGGCCGACATCACTGATGCTATTTCACGCCTTCTTCACGTCACAAGGGGCTTAATGGGCCTGTAAATTGTGTGGCATTGATCAGACTATCCACCCGGTTGCCAGTGATACCATGCAGACAGTTGAGGGCATCTCCTCTCTGACTGATGCCAGCGGCAGGCTATCGATGCATGGCAAGCATGGTAGCCAGGCTTTTGCCGCCAAAGGATCAGGCCTCGCCCCGACACGTTTGAGTGCGGGGATGCCACACGGATGTGACAGCACTTCGAAGGAACAAACTTATGCTGATGAACAGTGAACAACGTTATGGCACCCTGAATATCGGGCTGCACTGGCTGACCCTGTGGGCCATGATCGCCGTCTACGGCCTGATCGAATTTCGCGATATCTTCCCCAAAGGGGACCCGGGCCGGGATCTGATGAAGGAGTGGCACTTTATGCTGGGGCTGCTTCTCTTCGCCCTGGTGTTTGTCAGACTGGCCCTGCGCTGGATGAGCCCGACGCCCCGTATCGTGCCCGAGCTCTCCCCGGTCATGCACACGCTGGCAAAACTGGCCCACCTCGCCCTCTACGGTTTTCTCATTCTCACCCCGCTGTTTGGCTGGCTTTTACTGAGCGCCGCGGGCAAGCCCATCCCCTTCTTCGGGCTTGAGCTGCCTGCCCTGCTCTCCCCCACTCCGGACTTCAAGGGGCTGATCAAGGAGGTGCACGAGACGCTGGGGAATATCGGTTACGCCCTGATCGGCCTGCACACGGTGGCGGCTCTCTATCACCACCATATTCTCAAAGACAACACCCTCACCAATATGCTGCCACCGCGCCGCAGTTAGCCAAAGTTAACAGGTAACAGGTACATGCAGAGGGGGCCATTTTGGCCCCCTCTTGTTAGCCGAATGGCGGTTATCCTAACAACCGCCACCTGCACTTGCCTGCCACCGCGGGCTGGGACCAGCCGACAACGTTGCTGCCCTTGCTGATGGAGAGACTGCCCCCCTGCAGAGCCAGACAATATAGAGGACGTTACCGCGCTCACGCTGTTGCAGTCGCGCCAACAGCCTCCCGGCCATCTCTCTCATCACATCAAACCTTTCGCAGCATGGCTGCCGGCCAGCATGCCATCGATAACACAGAACCATGGTTAAACGACCCGTTGGCACGAACTCTGAAGTCCCACTGATTCAGTCCCGATACAGGCGCTGCGCGATAGGATTCGAATTGACTCAAAGCGACATACACTTTCTAATTGGCAGCCTGGATCCCCTATGACCGCTCACATCATGAAAATTCTGTTGGTCGAAGACGACAAGCTGCTCAATCACCACCTCTCTTCTCTGCTGACCGAAGCCAACAATCAGGTCTACAGCACCGATCAGGCAGGAATTGCACTGCACTATGCCGCTGACTACCCCATTGATGTGGCGATCATCGATCTCGGTCTGCCCGATATGGACGGCTTGCAATTGATCCGCCAACTGCGCGAGCGGCAGATCCCCTTCCCCATCATTGTGCTGACCGCCCGTGGCAACTGGCAGGACAAGGTGGAAGGACTGGAGGCGGGGGCTGATGACTATCTGGTCAAACCGTTCCAGAAAGATGAGTTGCTGGCCCGCCTCAATGCCCTGATGCGCCGCAGCGCCGGTTTTATCTCGCCCAAGGTGAAGGCCGGTGAGTACGAGCTGGATCTCTCCCGCAAGGAGCTGACCATCGCCGGAGAAGTGGCGGTGCTCACCAGCTTTGAATACCTCATTCTGGAGTACCTGATGCGCAACGCCTGTCAGGTGGTCTCCAAACAGCAACTGCTCGACCAGCTCTATGGCGATGGCGAAGGGGATCCCAACACCATCGAGGTCATGGTGAGCCGCCTGCGCAAAAAACTGGATCCGGAAGGAACGATTCAACCCATCTCCACCATCCGGCGTCAGGGTTACATCTTCAACCTCTCCTGTAACTGATGCTGTTTCATCTGCCGCGACCCATCAAGATGATCCGCAGCTCCCTACACATCAAACTGCTGCTCAGCTCGTTGCTGGCCATCGCGCTGATCATGGGGTTTGCCGTCTACGCCCTCTACCTCGGCCACGTCGAGGAGCAGAGCCAGAAGGCCAGTGCCCGGATGCAGGAGAACCTGGCCAAGATCTTCTCCTACACCGAGCCGGACGACCGGGGGGGGATCGTCGAGCTGGGGCGGATATCCCGCAATGCGGGCGATCGCAACCTCGACACCCTGATCTGCCGCGCCGATGGCGAACTGGTCTGGTCGAGCCTCCATATGCCGGAGGTGATCAAGGCCAAACAGACCATTTGCGGCGATCTGATGAAGTATCTGGGGGAGATGGATCTCGACTATTTCTTCAAGAAGCACACCATCAAGAATGGCGAGAGCTACTTTGTCTACAGCCTGCGCTTTATCCGCAATCCCGGCAGCGGTACCACCGCCTACTACGTGGTGATGTTCGACTCGGCCAAACGCTATCATGCAGAGTCGCGCACCTACCTCTACCAGACCGCCAAACAGGCGCTGCTCGCCTATATGCTGCTGGCCGGGCTGCTGCTGCTCACCACCTTCTGGAGCCTCAGTTCCCTGCGCACTATCGCCCATCAGATCGACGATATCCGGGCCGGCAAGCGCGATGACCTCTCAAGCGATTTTGAACGGGAGCTGGCCCCGCTGACCGACTCCATCAACCAACTGCTGGAGAACGAACGCCAGCAGACCCTGCGCTACCAGCACGCCCTCAACGATCTCGCCCACAGCCTGAAAACCCGGCTGGCGCTGATCCAGATCACCACCCGCGAAGTGAAGCTGGGGCGGGAGATCCACGATAATATCAACGAGCAGATCCTCACCATGGATCAGATGATCCAGTATCAGCTCAGACGGGCCGTGACCGGCCGCCAGCGCCTCGCCAGCAAGGGTTGCGAGCCGGTGCCGCTGATTGAAAAACTGCTGGCCAGCCTGACCAAGGTCTATCGCCACAAGAAGCTGCAAACCCACTTCAAGTTCGATGATGACGCCCTCTTCCACGGCGAACAGGGCGACCTGATGGAGCTAATGGGCAACCTGCTCGACAACGCCTGCAAGTTTGCCATCAGCGAAGTGAAGGTGACGGTGCGCCGCCATCTCGAGCGGCTGCGCATCGAAGTGGAAGATGATGGCCCGGGTATCGACCCGGCCAAATCGGAGCAGATCTTCCAGCGCGGCGTGCGGGCTGACAGCTCGCCGGGTCAGGGCATAGGTCTGGCAGTGGTGACCGAAATCGTTCACAGCTACGGCGGCCAGATCCGGGTCGATGAATCCCCCCTCGGCGGCGCCCGCTTTACCCTGGATCTGCCCTGACAATGAATGGGCCCGGCCACGGGCCCTCTGCCGCCCTCCACAGGGTTGGAAAATCGCCCCCTGATACCGTCCAATTCGGCAATATGCTATCGAGATGCTTGAGATGTGATGTATCTCGGTTAAGCTATCGCCGACTCGTTTGTTAACCATTTGATGGACCGGTAATCGCACTATGGAAAACATGTTTGAAAGATTGATGTACGCATCCCGCTGGATCATGGCCCCCATCTATCTTGGGCTCAGCCTTATACTGCTGGCACTGGGAGTGAAATTCTTTCAGGAGATCCTCCATATCCTGCCCAACATCCTGGAGATGAAAGAGGTGGATCTGGTGCTGGTCACACTGTCGCTGATCGATATCACCCTGGTGGGGGGACTTATCGTGATGGTGATGTTTTCCGGCTATGAGAACTTCGTCTCGCGCCTCGATGTGGGGGATGAGGGCGACAAACTGGTGTGGCTCGGCAAGCTCGATGCTGGCTCCCTGAAAAACAAGGTCGCCGCCTCCATTGTCGCCATCTCCTCCATTCACCTGCTCAAGGTGTTTATGAATGCCGAAAACCTCCCCAACGACAAGATCAAGTGGTACCTGCTGATCCACATCACCTTTGTCCTCTCCGCCTTCGCCATGGGCTACCTCGACAAGCTGACCCGCAAATAGGAGTCCGCCTGCGATAGACGATATGCCCGATAACACGACATGGTTCGGGCATATCGTGCGACCACTCTTCATTGTCGAGGCCACGATGATCCGCCCATTATCTGCTCTCGATCTGGACGGTCGAGCGGGTCCGGCGCGTCTATTCCCACAACGGGTTCAAAGAGGGTAAACAGCCGTTGTGCGAGCATGGCGGCCACCCCGAGAGGGTGATGCATTGGCAACGGGATTAAGCGGGCCGCCAGTATCGATGGCGGGTACCCTTTGCCTGTTGTTTGGCCGCCTTGAATGCCATGGCGGCATTCTCTACAATGACCCACTTTTTATTCATTTCGGGTTATATCGATGAGCGATACCAGCACCAAACCGGCTCTGCCGGATCACCTCTCCTGCAATCCCCGTAGCCCTCACTATGTGGCCGCCTGCTTCGAGCACCCGATCGGTATTCGCCTGAACGGCAAAGAGCGTACCGATGTCGAGGAGTACTGCATCAGCGAAGGCTGGGTGAAGATCCCCTCCCCCAAGGCGCTGGATCGCCGTGGTCAGCCCATCCTGCTCAAGCTCAAGGGCACCGTTGAAGCCTTCTACAGCTAAACAGCGCGCTGCCGTTTGATAAACAACCAGGCCACCCTCGCGGTGGCCTGGTTGTTTCTGGTCGGTGTGCTGGCATCTGCGCGCCCATCGCTGCCAGCGGCTTACATCTCTTGCTGGAGTGCCCTTATACCCCCAAGCGGTCGCGCAGGGTGTACCAGGCGGCACCGGCAGCGGTGAAGGGGATGCGGAACAGCCGGCCACCCGGGAAGGGGTAGTGGGGCAGTTTGGCAAAGGCATCGAAGCGCTCTGCCTGACCGCTCAGCACCTCTGAGAGCAGCTTGCCCGCCAGATGGGTACAGGTGACGCCGTGACCGCTGTAGCCCTGCATGTAGTAGATGTTGGGGCCGATGCGACCAAATTGCGGCAGCCGCGACAGAGTGAGCAGGAAGTTGCCGGTCCAGGTGTACTCCACCTTGACCCCCGCCAGTTGCGGGAAAGTTTTCAGCATCTTGGGGATGATCAGCCGCTCGATGTCCGCCGGATCCCGCGCCCCATAGACCACGCCACCACCATAGAGCAGCCGGTGATCGCCGGAGGTACGGTAGTAGTCGAGCAGGTAGTTGCTATCTTCCAGACAGTAGTTCTGCGGCAACAGGGAGCGGGCCCGCTCCTCCCCCAGCACCTCGGTAGCGATCACCTGGGTGCCGCAGGGCATGCTCTTGCCAGCGAGTTCGGGCACTAGGTTGCCAAGGTAGGCGTTGCCCGCCACCACCACAAAGCGTGCCTTCACCGCCCCCTTGGCGGTCTTGACCAGTCCTGGCTGACCCGGGGTGATGCTGGTGACGGCGGATTGTTCGAAGATCTGCCCCCCCTGCATGCGGATCGCTTCCGCCTCCCCCAGGGCCAGATTGAGGGGGTGAATATGACCACCACTCTTGTCGAGCAGTGCACCGACGTAGCGATCGCTCGCGACCACCTCGCGCACCCCCTTGGCATCAAGCAGCTCCAGCTTGTCGTTGCCCCACTTCTGCCAGCGGGCATATTGGGATTTGAGCTCGTGGAACTGCTTCTCGGTCTCGGCGGCAAAGACGCCCCCCTCCTGTAGATCGCACTGGATGTTGTAACGCTTGATGCGCTCGCGGATGATCTGGCCCCCTTCAAACAGCATGGAACCGAGCAGCCTGGCATGATCCGGTGGGCAGTTCGCTTCTATGGTGTCGATGTCGCGGCTATAGGAATTGACGATCTGGCCGCCGTTGCGGCCGCTGGCGCCAAAGCCGACCCGGGCCGCCTCCAGCACCACCACCTTGTAGCCCTTCTCTACCAGATGCAGGGCGCTGGAGAGGCCGGTATAGCCCGCCCCGATGACGCAAACATCGCACTCCAATTGTTCGGTTAGCGTTGGAAAAGGTGCGTGTTGATTGACACTGGCTGCGTAGTAACTGTTTACATGTTCGGTCATGATCCTGTTTCCTTACCGGTTTGACTGGCAAACCCTATTCCAAGATTAAAAACTGGCCGGGGTATGGGCGCTAACGATGCGACAGGTCTGCCCCGACGGATTACTGAAGCTGTGGGGCTCGCCGGTGTCGATCACATAGCTGTCGCCCGCCTCCAGCTGATAACTCTCTCCTGCCACGGTCAGGATCACCGAGCCCTCCAGCACGGTGCCCACCTCCTCCCCCAGGTGCGTGACCTGACCACCGGTGTCGGTGCCGGGGGGATAGGTCTCCAGCATAAAACCGAGCTGGCGACGGTTGTTCCCGTTGTGCACCAGCTTCATGGAGACCCCCTGGCTGCCCAGCTCGATAAGCTGTTCGGCCTTGATCACCACCTGTGGCGGATGGCTCTGCTCTTCTTCGGCAAAAAAGCGTGACAGGGGGAGACCGTAGACGGTGAGCAGTTTTTGCAACGAAGCGACTGATGGGCTCACTTTATCCTGTTCGATCATGCAGATGGCGCCATGGGTCAGGCCGCTCAACTCCGCCACCCGCCGTTGGGAGAGCCCAAGCTGATGGCGGACCGCCGCCAGCCGCTCCCCCATACTCGCCTGCAACACAGCCCCCTGACCGGAGCGGCCACTGCTACTCCGGGCTGGCGCCCCGCTCATGGCAGGCCTCCGCCATCGATTCCCTTGTCACGTTGGTACATAGGCACCTCCCTGTTGCCACTGGTTAAAATAGCGGACCAGCCATGGCATGGCCGTTTGCCATCTTGCACAAGCCATCTGTTCATTATTTTGCACACCGTTTCCCATACGATACCCTGTTCGTCTGGTTAAACTGCACTACACAGCCTATTTTCTAGCATGCAGCACACCAATAATTCAAATATATTTAACACTTGAAAAACATCCAAGCTCAATTTATGGTCTCTCTGTGCTTATTATTTTATACGGCAGCAGTACAGGATGAGCCGCATCATCGCCACCTTGCTGCCAGGTTTCATCATCGAGGCTTGCCATGTCCGCTACCAGTTCCAATCTAAGCTTGATCAAATCCCGCGCCTATATCGGTGGTCACTGGTGCGACGCCGCCAGCGGCCGCACCTTTGAGGTGACCAATCCCGCCAGCGGGGCCGTCATTACCCAGGTCCCGGATATGGATGCCGAGGATACCCGCCGCGCCATCGCCGCCGCCCACGCGGCGCAACCCGCTTGGGCGGCGCTGACCGCCAAGGAGCGCAGCAACAAACTCTACGCCTGGTTTAGTGCCATCACGGCCCACACCGACGAACTGGCCCGCATCATGACCTGCGAGCAGGGCAAGCCGCTGGCCGAAGCCAAAGGAGAAGTGGCCTACGGCGCCAGCTTCATCCAGTGGTTCGCCGAAGAGGGCAAGCGCGCCTATGGTCGCACCATCCCGGGTTTTAGCGGCGATCGCCGATTGGCCACCATCAAGCAGCCGGTGGGGGTGGTCGCCGCCATCACCCCATGGAACTTCCCCATTGCCATGATCACCCGCAAGGCCGGTCCGGCGCTGGCCGCCGGTTGCACCATCGTCATCAAACCGGCCGCCGAAACCCCGCTCTGCGCCCTGGCGCTGGCGGTGCTGGCCGAGCAGGCAGGCATCCCGGCCGGTGTCATCAATATCGTTACCAGCCATCAGGCGAGCTCGGTGGGCAATGAACTGTGTAACAACCCTGTGGTACGCAAGCTCTCCTTTACCGGCTCCACCCGCATCGGCAAGCTCTTGATGCGCCAGTGCGCCGACACCATGAAGCGCCTCTCGCTGGAGCTGGGTGGCAACGCCCCCTTTATCGTCTTTGACGATGCCGACCTCGACGCCGCTGTGGCCGGGGCGCTCGCCTCCAAATACCGCAACGCCGGTCAAACCTGCGTCTGCGCTAATCGCATTCTGGTACAGGCCAGCGTCTACGACGCCTTCGCCGAGAAGCTGACTGCCGCCGTCAAGGCTTTCAAGGTGGGAGATGGCATGACGGAAGGCACCCAGATTGGCCCGCTCATCAACCCGGCCGCCGCCAGCAAGGTGGCCGAGCTGGTGCAGCAATCGGTCGCCGCGGGTGCCGAGGTGCTGCTGGGGGGAGAAGCCCATCCCGCCGGCCCCCTCTTCTACCGCCCCACCATTCTGGGCAAGGTAGCCAAGGACAATCCCATCCTGCAGGAGGAGATCTTCGGCCCGGTCGCCCCGCTGGTGCGTTTCGAGACGGAAGCCGAGGCCATCGACCTGGCCAACGACACCCCCTATGGTCTGGCCGCCTACTTCTATGGCCGCGATATCGCCCGGGTGTGGCGCGTCGCCGAGCGGCTCGAATACGGCATGGTGGGCATCAACGAGGGGATCATCTCCACCGAGCTGGCCCCCTTTGGCGGCATCAAGGAGTCGGGTCTGGGCCGCGAAGGGGCTGCCGAGGGGCTGGAGGAGTACCTCGAGACCAAATACCTCTGCTTTGGCGCCATCCGCTAGACAGGATAACGATCACCCCACCGACCTTCCCTTCACAAGGGATGGCGCAAACCCAGCCATCCCGCCCCATGGGAAGGGCATGGGCGGGGTCTGGCCAGCCTGCCAAGGCTTGCCACCACATGAATCAAGGACGAAGTGAGCGCTCCCGCCCGGGAGGCTCGCCAACACTCAAGAGAGGGGGCAAATGCCCCCGCAGGGAGGAAAAATGAGTCATTCAGAGAACCAGTCAAACCAGGCCTGGCAGGCCCGCCGTGAAGCCGCCGTGGTCAACGGCGTCGGCACCCTGCTGCCGGTCTTTATCGACAAGGCGCAGAATGCCGAGCTGTGGGACATCGAGGGCAACCGCTACATCGATTTCGCCTCCGGCATCGCCGTGCTCAACACCGGCCACAACCACCCGAAAGTGGTGGCAGCGGTGCAGGCCCAGCTGGAGAAATTCAGCCACACCTGCTTCCAGGTTACCCCCTACCCCGGCTATATCGAGCTGGCGGAAAAGTTGAATGCCCTGGTACCAGGACAAAGCACCAAACGCACCCTATTCCTCTCCACCGGCGCCGAGGCGGTGGAGAACGCCATCAAGATCGCCCGCGCCCACACCGGCCGCAGCGGCACCATCGCCTTCAAGGGGGGCTTTCACGGTCGCACCATGATGGGGATGGCCCTGACCGGCAAGGTGGTGCCCTACAAGACCGGCTTTGGCCCCTTCCCCGGTGAGGTCTACCACATCCCCTTCCCCGCCGACTATCTGGGGGTGAGTGAAGAGGATGCCCTGCACGCCCTTGAGCTCTGCTTCAGCGCCGACATCGAGCCGAGCCGGGTGGCTGCCATCATCCTCGAACCGGTTCAGGGCGAGGGTGGCTTCTATCCCGCCTCCCCGCGCTTTATGCAGAGCCTGCGCCGCATCTGCGATCAGCATGGCATTCTGCTGATTTGCGACGAGATCCAGAGCGGTTTTTGCCGCACCGGCAAGACCTTCGCCACCGAGTATGCCGGCATCGAGCCGGACATCATGACCCTGGCCAAGAGCCTGGCTGGCGGTTTCCCCCTCTCCGCCGTGGTGGGCAAGGCAGAGATCATGAACTCGGCCAAGCCGGGTGGTCTGGGCGGCACCTATGCCGGCTCCCCCATTGCCTGCGCCGCCGCCCTGGCGGTCCTGGAGGTGATCGAAGAGGAGCAGCTCAACCAGAAAGCGCAAGCCCAGGGCGAGCAGATCAAGGCAGGATTGCAGCGCATAGCCGAGCGTTTTGACTGCATAGGTCAAATTCGCGGCCCCGGTGCCATGGTGGCCATGGAACTGGTGAAGCAGCGCGATGCAGCCCAGCCGGATCCCGACCTCACCAAGCGCCTGGTGGCCGAGGCGGGCAGGCGCGGTCTGGTCCTGTTGTCATGCGGGGTGCGCGCAAATGTCATCCGTTTTCTCGCCCCCCTGACTGCCCCTGCGTCCGTGATTGACGAAGGGCTGCAAATCCTTGAAACGTCACTGGAGGCCGTGCTGGGCTGACCAGCATGAAAGTGACCGCTGACCATTGCAAATAAATGCAATTTTGCCCCTTTTCTCGCTTGTCAAGGGAGCCCTGCAAATGCACAATGCGCGGCCACTGAAAGTACCGGTGCAGCCTTAGCGGCATCGGTACTTTTTTCACAGTGAACAAATCCATAAACGAGGCCGGATCACCCCCGGAAAAGATAGCGAGATTGGCAGCAATCTCCCGACACCACATTCTGTGAGGAACAACATGGGGCATCTCTATGCTTTCCTGCCGGCTCTGGCCGGCGCGCGCCACACCGGCGCCCTTGATTCCCGGGCATCAATCCCGGTTTCGTTGATGGAGTGTGCCGTCCTGGCACCACGTGAGGAACAGGCATGATGAACGCCCAACCGGTTGGTCTGAAAAAGACCCTGAAACTGTGGCAGGTCGTGGTCATGGGCCTTGCCTACCTCACCCCCATGGCGGTCTTCGACACCTTCGGCATCGTCACCGAGATCACTGACGGTCATGTGCCGACCGCCTATCTGTTTGCCCTGATGGGCATGCTGTTCACTGCACTGAGCTATGGCCATCTGGTACGCAAGTTCCCGTCGGCCGGTTCCGCCTATACCTATGCCCAGAAGGTGTTCCATCCCTATGTAGGCTTTATGGTGGGCTGGACCTCCCTGCTCGACTACATGTTCATGCCGATGATCAACATGTTGCTGGCCAAGATCTATCTGGAGGCCCTGTTCCCGAACGTGGAGCCCTGGACCTACATCTTCGGTCTGGCGGCGGTGATGACGGCCCTCAACATGCGCGGCATCAAGCTGGTGGCCAACTTCAACAGCCTGATCGTCATCTTGCAGTTCAGCATCATTGCCGTCTTCATCGGCCTGATCGCCTGGGGCGTCCACAACGGTGAAGGACTGGGAACCGTGGCCAGCAGCCGTCCTTTCTTCTCCGAGCAGATCAACATCTCGCCGCTGTTGATGGGGGCCTCCATCCTCTGTCTGTCGTTCCTCGGTTTTGATGCCATCAGCACCCTGTCGGAAGAGACCCCGGATGCAGATCGGGTGATCCCCCGCGCCATCGTGCTGACGGCGTTGATCGGTGGCGTGCTGTTTGTTTCCACCTCCTATTTCCTGCAGCTCTACTTCCCGGACATCTCCCGCTTCAAGCAACCGGATGCGGTACTGCCAGAGATCGCGCTCTACGTGGGTGGCACCTTGTTCCAGGCGGTGGTGCTGGTCTGCACTACGGTGGCCGTGCTGGCCTCGGGACTGGCCTCCCACGCCGGCGTGTCGCGCCTGCTCTACGTGATGGGGCGTGATCGCGCCCTGCCCGCACGCTTCTTCGGCTACATCCATCCGAAGTGGCAGACCCCGGCCTGCAACGTGCTGCTGGTGGGGGTGCTGGCTCTCTCCGCGGTATCATTCGATCTGGAGATGGCACTGGCGCTGATCAACTTTGGCGCCCTGGTGGCCTTCACCTTCGTCAATCTGGCGGTGATTGCCCACTTCTATGTGAAACTGGGCCGCAACAAGTGTCTGAAGGATCACCTGATTTACCTGCTGCTGCCGCTCTGTGGCGCCGCCTGCATCGGGGTGCTGTGGCTCAATCTGGAACCCGCTTCTTTCGAGCTGGGGCTGATCTGGGCGGCGCTGGGGGCCATCTACCTGTTCTTGCGCCTCACCGTGTTTCGCATCCCGCTGCAGCCTGCAGACAAGGTCGAAATTGCCCAGTGAGCGCGGAGTAGCCACCCCCTCATACAACACAAGGAGCCTGCGGGCTCCTTGTTATTTCTGCAAGAAGTGTGACTGATTTCAAATATCTACCCACCCTGGCCGATCGCTATGCCATGGCCTGGGCCAGATCGCGTCATGAGCCCAGTCATTAAAATGAATATTTATGCTGGCAAGCGTCTCTCCCTTTCCCCCCTCCCGCGCCCCTGCCAACCGATGAAATGGCTGGACTCGGTCGCGGGGAAACCGCGGCAAGTATGATCAGGATCAATATTGAGGCACCATGCACCCTGCAGCCCCAATTTGCCGGTGTTTCATACGCCATATGAAGGCTCCCCTTCCCCCCCGGAACAGGAGGCGTGGCCCGGGGACGCCTGCGGGGAGCAAGTGACCACTTACCTGCCTTGCGCGTATGCAAAAAAATGCGGTAATAGGCCCTTTTTTGCTTGTCAAGGGGGCTGACCAAATGCACAATACGCCGCCAATAAAAGGACCGATGTTCACTGCAACATCGGTTTTTCTATTTTGAAGAGCAGTACAAACCCATCACAAGAGGCCGGAACATTTCCGGAATTGATATTCGAGATTGCCAAACAATCTCCCGACGTTAAATCAAGAGGAATTACATGGGGCGTTTCAATGCTTTCCTGCCGGTACAGCCCGGTATGCGCCACCCCGGCGCCTTTGATCTGCAGGCTTGCGAGTTCCTCGTATCCCTGCGCTCGTTGCAAGCAGGTGCCGCGGCACTGATTGAGGAGAAAGCGTAATGGCATCGCAAAACGCCAAGCTGCTCAAGACCCTTACCCTGACACAAGTGATTGTGATGGGTCTGGCCTATCTGACCCCCATGGCTGTCTTCGACACCTTCGCCATCGTCGGTGACATCACCGAAGGCCGGGTCGCCACCGCCTACCTGCTTGCCCTCGGCGGCATCCTGCTCACTGCCCTCAGCTATGGCCACCTGGTACGCAAGTTCCCCTCTGCGGGGTCTGCCTACACCTATGCCCAGAAGGTGTTCAACCCCTACGTCGGTTTTATGGTCGGCTGGTCATCCCTGCTGGACTACATGTTCATGCCGATGATCAATATCCTGCTGGCCAAGATCTACCTGACCGCCATGTTCCCGGGTGTCGATCCCTGGATCTTCATCTTCGGCCTGGTGACCGTGATGACCTTCCTCAACCTGCGCGGCATCAACCTGGTGGCCAACTTCAACGGCGCCATCGTCTTTATCCAGCTCGCCATCATCATCGTCTTTATCGGCCTGATGGCGTGGGGCATTTATCACGGCGAAGGGGCCGCCACTCTGGTGAGCAGCCGGCCGTTCCACTTCGAGAGCGCCAGCATGGTGCCGCTCTTTACCGGTGCCACCATCCTCTGCTTCTCTTTCCTCGGTTTTGACGGCCTGAGCTCCCTCAGTGAAGAGACCCCGAACGCCGGTAAGGTGATCCCCAAGGCGATCGTGCTGACCGCCCTCATCGGTGGCGTCATCTTCGTGGTGGTCTCCTACTGCCTGCAGCTCTACTTCCCGGATCTGGCCCGCTTCAAGGAACCGGACGCCGTGCTGCCCGAGATCGCCCTCTACGTCGGCGGCACTCTGTTCCAGAGCATCGTCCTGGTCTGCACCACGGTCGCGGTACTGGCGTCCGGCATGGCGGCCCACGCAGGTGTCTCTCGCATCCTTTACGTGATGGGGCGCGACCGGATGATCCCGGAGCGGGTATTTGGCTACATCCACCCCAAATACCGCACCCCGGCCATCAACGTGCTGCTGGTCGGCGCCCTGGCCCTCTCCGCGGTGTCATTCGATCTGGATATGGCGCTGGCGCTGGTGAACTTTGGTGCCCTGGTGGCCTTCACCTTCGTTAACCTGTCGGTCATCGGCCAATTCTGGGTCCGCGAAAAGCGCAACAAGAGCCTGAAAGATCACCTGATCTACCTGCTGCTGCCGCTGCTTGGCGCCGCCACCATCGGCGCCCTCTGGATCAACCTGGAGCAGAGCTCCCTGGAGCTGGGCCTGATCTGGGCCGGTCTGGGGGCAACCTATCTATTCCTGCGTCTGGCGGTGTTCCGCATCCCGTTCCGCCAGTACGAGGAAGCGACTGACGCCTGATCCCTTGCGGATAACGGATAGACAAAAGGGGAGCCACTGGCTCCCCTTTTTGCTATTTGACGGGCTGAATATGGGCTCGACTATTGCCACTCTCCCGCACTTGCTTGGTCGGCAAGGAACAGACAGGGCGGATGGCGTCACCAGCCATATTTATCGCCATAACCATCATCTATTGGCGAGCAAACCACCAAAGCAAGTCATAAAACCATCATAAAAGTGTCACTTTGTCATATTTCTGTCATTTGCCACTGATTAAATGCCCGGGTCATCAACAACCCAAGACGGAACGACCGTCTCAAGAGGCTTTATGCAACACCATCACACCTTGTCACAGCCGCCCGCGACCCGCGCCCTGTTCAACTGGATGAGTGTCATCGCACTGGTCTACCTGATCCTGGTCGCCGTGGGTGCCATCTCCCACGGCTTCAAAGATTTCTCTGGCGGCGCCGAGGGCGCAGCCCAGATCTTCGCCTTTGCCAACAACCCCTTTGTCGCCCTGCTGCTCGGCATCCTGGCCACCGCGCTGGTGCAATCCTCCAGCACAGTCACTTCGGTGATCGTCGGTCTGGTGGCTGGCGGCCTGCCCATCGGCATGGCCATCCCCATGGTGATGGGGGCCAACCTCGGCACCACCATCACCAACTCCATCGTCTCCATGGGCCATGTGCGGGATCGCGCCGAGTTCCGCCGCGCCTTCGCCGCCGCCACCGTGCACGACTTCTTCAACCTGCTGGCGGTCTTCATCTTCCTGCCGCTGGAGCTGATGTTCGGCCTGCTGCAACACAGCGCCGAATGGCTGGCCAACCTGCTGGTGGGTTCTGCCAACATGTCGATGAAGGGTATGGATTTCATGAAGCCACTGACCGCACCGGCCCAGCAGTTGATCGACAGCGCCGTCGCCTTCCTGCCGGGCAAGGGCCCTGCCATCGCCACCATCGTCATCGGTATCCTGCTGATCCTCGCCTGCGTCACTTATCTGGGTAAAGTGCTGCAACAGGTGCTGGTTGGCCGCGCCAAAGAGGTGCTGCACAAGGCGCTGGGCCGTGGCCCGCTGACCGGCATCACCTCGGGCGCGCTGGTGACCATCATGGTGCAGTCCTCCTCCACCACCACCAGCCTGATGATCCCGCTGGCTGGCGGCGGCGTGTTCAGCACCCGTCAGCTCTACCCCTTCACCCTGGGGGCCAATATCGGTACCACCATCACAGCCCTGCTGGCTGCCACCGCCATCAGCGGAGCCGGTGCCCAGCTGGCCTTGACCATCGCACTGGTCCATGTGCTGTTCAACCTCTTCGCCGTGCTCATCATCTATGGCATCCCCTTCCTGCGTGACCTGCCGGTACGCGCCGCCGAAGGGCTGGCCCGGGTAGGCAGCGAGAACAAGCTGCTGGCTTTGGGTTATGTGGCGGGTCTCTTCTTTGCCCTGCCTGCCCTGATGATGGTGACCGCCAAGTAAGCGCTGCCATCATGACAAGGGGCGAGTCACTGACTCGCCCCTTTTTGCGTCTGCGTCACCGAGCTTTGCCTGCCTGCTCACATCCTCCCGCCCTGTGGCTCGCCATCAGAGGCGGTGCGCGATAAGATGGCGCCCTCATTGTACTTTTTACATTTCATGGAACAGGAAAAACCGATGAAATTCATACTGATCGCACTGCTCATTGCCGGTGTGGCCTACTACTTCTACGCCAGCAGCAACAACAAGAAGCTGGCGGCCGACAACGTGCGGATTGGCGCCGAGTTCCTCGCCAGCAACAAGGAGAAACCGCTGGTGACCACCACCGCCTCCGGCCTGCAGTACGAAGTGCTGACCCCGGGTACCGGCACCGTTCACCCCACCGCCACCAGCAAGGTGAAGGTGCACTACGAGGGCAAGCTGCTGGACGGCACCGTCTTTGACAGCTCGGTCGCCCGTGGCGAGCCCATCGAATTTGGCCTCAATCAAGTGATCGCCGGCTGGACCGAAGGGGTTCAGCTGATGGTGGAAGGTGAGAAGACCCGTTTCTACATCCCCGCCAACCTCGCCTACGGCGACCGTGCCGCGGGCAAAATCCCGCCGGGATCAGTCCTGATCTTCGACGTGGAGCTGTTGGGTATCCAGTAAGCGCACCATCAACAACAAGGCCAGCATCATGCTGGCCTTGTTGTTATGGGAAGGTCACTCCCCTTTGGCTATTCCCTCGCGGCGCGGATCGGCTGCGCCAAACCAGCCACTGCCATTGCGCTCAACCCCTTGCAGGCCGGAGGTCTGCTCGTTCAGTACCACCTCGTGTCCCCTCGCCTTCAATCCCTCGACCACCGACATGGGGGTACGACCCGCTTCCAGCTCGGTGGGGCCGTTGCGGCTGCCGAAGTTGGGCAGATTGATGGCCTGTTGCAGGTTCAAGCCCCAATCCTGGGTGCCGAGCAGGGTCTTGCCCACGTAGTTGATGATGGCCGAGCCCCCCGGCGAGCCCAGCGTCATGGTCAGTTCGCCGCTTGGCTTGTCAAACACCAGCAGGGGTGACATAGAGGAGCGGGGCCGCTTGCCCGGCGCCACCCGGTTTGCCACCGGCAGACCGGTGGCATCCACCGAGGTGAAGGAGAAATCGGTGAGCTGGTTGTTAAGCAGGTAGCCGTTGACCATCTGGCGCGAACCGAAACCATCCTCGATGGAGCTGGTCATGGATATCGCCATCCCCGCTTTGTCAACGATCGAGACATGGCTGGTGGAGGGCAGCTCCGGGGTCGCATCCTTGCCCCGCGCCAGCGCCAGTGGCGGCGTACCGGGCTTGGCGATCCCCATGGCGCGCTCACCGATAAGCTTGCCGCGCTCGGCCAGATAACCCTTGTCCAGCAGCCCCTTCACCGGCACGCTGACAAAATCGCGGTCGGCGACATACTGATTGCGATCGGCAAAGGCGAGCCGCGCCGCTTCGCTGTAGAGGTGGATGGCCTCGCTGGAAGCAGCCAGTCCCCCCTCCTTCGTGGTGATCGGCTTGAGGGCCGCCATATCGCGGCTCTCCAGCATGCCAAAGATCTGGCCGAGTGCCAGGGTGCCGGACGAGGGAGTGGGAAAGCCGCAGATCTTGCTCTGGCGATAGTCAAAGCAGAGGCCGTCGCGTAGTTTGGCCTGATAGCTGGCCAGATCAGCAGCACTGAGTACCCCGGGATTGGTGGGGTGCTGACGCACCTTGGCCACCATGGCATCCGCCAGCGGCCCCCGATAGAAGGCATCTGCCCCCTCTGTCGCCAGAGTGCGCAACACCTTGGCCAGCGCCGGGTTGGTCAGCCGGGTTCCTGCCGTTTTGGGGCTGCCATCGGCCTGATAGAAGTAGGCGCGCGCATCCGGGTCACGGGCCAGATAGGGGTCTTTGGCCAGCAGGGCAGCCAACCGGGGACTTATCACGAATCCTTGTTCCGCCAGCGTGATGGCTGGCTCGAACAGCACAGCCCAGGGCAGCTTGCCATAACGCTGATGGGCCAGCGCCAGCGAACGCAGGGTGCCGGGCACGCCGACCGAGCGACCCCCGACCACACCATCATAAAACCCCAGCGGCTTGCCATCTTGCATAAACAGCTGGTCGGTGGCGGCGGCCGGCGCCGTCTCGCGGCCATCCACCGCGCTCACTTTGCTGCCATCCCACACCAGCAGCAGTGAACCGCCGCCGATGCCGGAGGATTGCGGCTCCACTAGCGTCAACACCAGTTGCACCGCAATGGCGGCATCAACCGCACTGCCGCCCGCTTTGATGATCTGGTAGCCCGCATCCACCGCCAGCGGGTTGGCGGCCGCCACCATGAAGTCATGGCCCTGCCAGCCCTGTTTGTCGGTCCAGCCACTGGCGGCTTCGGGTGCGATCAGGGTCTGGGCTGGCGGGGTGTAGTGAAAACCGTTGTCACTGGCACAACCGGCCAGCAAGGCAAGGGCGACAGCCAGCCCCAGAGGTTTGCGCAACATGACACTCTCCTTGTCTGTTTTGTAACCATGGAGGGGGACTATGTCACGATTGCCGTGCTTCGCTCAAGTTATTGAGCAAGATCAATACCTTACTCATCTATCAATAGAGGCCGTCGGTCATGGCTACAAAAAAACCGCCCGAAGGCGGTTTTTTTCAATCAGGCGGAGCCAGTTCGCTTAGATGGACTGCTCTTCGCCACCCAGGGCGGCAAACAGCGCCGGGATAAACTGGGACAGCTCGGCCGTGACCAACGCGAAGTCGGCATCCAGACGGGCGGCCGGATCTTCGCTGGTGACGTCGTCATTCTGCTCGCGCAGCTCTTCGCTGAATTTCAGGCGCTTGATGGAGAGATCATCCCCCAGCACGAAGCTGACGGTCTCGCCCCAGTTGAGGGCCAGCTTGGTCACCAGCTTGTCGTTGGCCAGGTGATTCTTGATCTCGTCGCTCATCAGATCCTGCTGCTTGCAACGGATGATGCCGCCATGTTCCATGGCACTGCGCAGCTCGGCTTCGTCTTCCAGAGTAAAGGATGCGGGCAGATTGCCCTCGTTCAGCCACTCGGTCATGGTGATCTCGGGCGGGTTCTTGAGGGCCACCGGCACCACCGGCAGGGAGCCGATGGATTTGCGCAACAGCGCCAGCAGATCGTCTGCCTTCTTGGCGGAGCCTGCGTCCACCACCATTAAATTGTCGGCCGGATTGATCCAGGCGAAGGTCTGGCTGGTACGACTAAAAGCACGGGGCAGCAGAGTGTGGAGGATCTCCTCCTTGAGCGCTTCCTTCTCCTTCTTTTTGAGGGCGCGTCCCTGTTCAAACTCGATCGCTTCGACCTTCTCGGCCAGCATCTCTTTGACCACGCTACCGGGCAGCATCTTCTCCTCTTTGCGGGCGCAGATGAGGATATGGCCGGAGGCAGAGTGGGTCAGGGTTGAGCCGAATTTGCCAAGGGGCTTGACCCACCCAAAACGGGAGATGTCCTGACTGCCGCAAGGGGTGAAGGCACAGGCTTCCAGCTGGGTTTCCAGCTGTTCAACGGTCAGGTCAAAGGGGCGGGTAAAGCGATAAATCTGCAGGTTTTTAAACCACATGGCGTCCTCGGTCTCTAGATTGTCCGGCGGGCATTGTACTAGAGAGGCGCTTTGTGATCAGCCAATCATTCTCGCTAAATAAAGGGCGATCGACCTCACAGGGTCTCATTTATATCACCTGAGCAGTCGCCCAGTTCCCCTAGACTGCGAATGTGCAAAATATGCAAAATATGCAAGTTGTTAACAAGGACGAGAGTATGTTACGGCCCAGTCGCCCGGAAGACATGGAAGAGATCGTCGAAATCTGGTTGCTGGCCTCCCTGCAGGCCCACGATTTCGTCGATGCCTCCTGCTGGTGGCTGGCCCAGGAGGATCTGCGTACCCGCTATCTCGAACGCGCCACCATCTGGGTGTTCGAAGAGCGCGGCGATCTGCTCGGATTTATGGCGCTGGTGGACAACTTCCTCGCCGCCCTGTTCGTGCGCCCCGATCGTCAGGGTCGCGGTGTTGGCCACGCCCTGCTGCAGGAAGCGAAGCGTCAGGGGGCATCGCTCCAGGTTCGGGTCTTCGTCGAGAACGATCAGGCGGTGCGTTTCTATCGCCGCCACGGCTTCATGATCGAGGGTGAGGAGTCCGATCCCCTGACCGGCCACCCGCAATATCGGATGCGCTGTATACCCGCCTGACGGTAAGCTGGTGGCCTGTTTTCCTTGAAAAAAGCGAGAGGGATCCTCATCTTGTCTTCATCGGGTGCCTCAGGCACCATCCCTGCAACCGGGCTGCTTTCCAATGAAAATCCTCCATACCGCCGACTGGCATCTTGGCCATCAACTCCATGGTCATGATCGCCGTTTTGAACACGATGCTTTCCTCGACTGGCTGAGCGACACCCTCAAGGCGCGCGAGATCGACGCCCTGCTGGTGGCGGGCGATCTGTTTGATACCGCCAATCCGCCCGCCAGCGCCTGGCAACAGCTCTATCGCTTTCTGGCCAGGTTGCGCGCCGAGATGCCTCACCTCAACATGGTGCTGATTGGCGGCAACCACGACTCCCCCTCCAAGCTCGATGCCCCCCACGAGCTGCTGCGGGCCTTCGATCTCCATCTGGTGGGCAGCATCAGCCGCGACGGTGAGGGCAAGCTAGATACCGACCGCCTGCTGGTGCCGCTGCAAGACAAGGAGGGCAAGATTGCCGCCTGGTGCGCCGCCGTGCCGTTCCTGCGCAGCAGCGATCTGCGGGTAGAGCCGTTGGCAGAAGGACAAGACAGACTGATTGAAGGGGTACGGCAGGTCTATGCCGAGGTATTGGCCGAGGGGCGCACCCGCTGCGGGGAGGCGCTGCCGCTCATCGCCATGGGCCACGCCTATCTGGCAGCAGGCCAGCTCTCAGAGCTCTCGGAGCGGCGGGTGCTCGGCGGCAACCAGCACGCCCTGCCTGCCGATCTCTTTGCCAGTGCCGACTACACGGCGCTCGGTCACCTCCATCTGGCCCAGAGCCCGGCCGAGGGGGTGCACTACAGCGGTTCGCCGCTGCCGCTTTCGCTCGCCGAGGCCAACTACAACCATCAGGTGCTGGAAGTGACCTTTACGGGGGGCAAGCTCACCACGGTGGCATCCATTCCGGTGCCCCGCGCGGTGGAGATGATCCGCCTGCCCCAAAGCACCCTCGACGACGCGCTGAACGCCATCGCATCGCTCGAGCTGCCTGCTTCTCCACAAGAGGCACAACCCTTCCTCGAAGTGCGGCTGCTGCTGCCCAAGCCCGAGGCCCGCATCCGCGAACGGATTCTCGCCGCCATCGCAGACAAACCGGTGCGTCTGGCCCGCATCAGCACCCAGTATCAGGGCTCGGGCGAAGGGCTGGCCGATGGTCGCGAGCGGCGCAGGCTCGATGAGCTCTCCCCCACCGAGGTGTTTCGCCTCTGCTATCAGCGCCAGTTTGAAGGTGAACCCGATGCAAAACTGGTTGCCTCGTTTGAAGAGATCCTGGCGCAGGTGAAGGAGTGCAATTCATGAAAATCTTGTCTCTGTCAGGTGAAAATCTGGCCAGTCTGACCGGCCCCTTCACCATCGACTTTACCCGCGGGGCGCTCGGCGCCGCGGGCCTGTTTGCCATCACCGGCAATACCGGCGCCGGCAAGAGCACCTTGCTCGACGCCATTTGTCTGGCCCTCTACGACGAGATGCCGCGCTTTATCGCCAATCGCAAGAACGTGGCCGAAGTGGGCCGGGTGGATGACGAGGAGAAGCTCAAGGCCAACGACGTGCGCGGTATCCTCAGCCGCGGCCACGCCAGCGGCTTTGCCGAGGTGCAGTTTCATGGCTGTGATGGCCGCATCTGGCTGGCCCGCTGGGCGGTGCGCCGGGCGCGAAACCGCTCGGAGGGGCGTTTTCAGGCGCAGGAGCGAACCCTGACCGATGTGGAGTCGGGGCAGGTCTTCTCCGGCAGCAAGCGGGAGCTGCAAGATCGCATCGACGAGCTGGTAGGCCTCTCCTGGGAGCAGTTCCGCCGCGCGGTGATCCTGCCGCAGGGGGAGTTTGCCGCCTTCCTCAAATCGGATGCCAACGAGCGCTCCGCCCTGCTGGAGCGGATGACCGGCACCGAACTCTACTCTGCCATCTCCATCCAGACCTATGAGCGGGCGCGGGAAGAGCAGCAAAAGCTGGCCACCATTGCCCAGCGCCTCGGCGACGTGGCACTGATGGACGAAGCCACCCGCGAGCAGTGGGTGAGCCAGCAGATAAGCCTCTCCACCACCCTCAAGCACGAGCAGCAACAGCAGCAGCTGATGCAGGACTTGCGCGATCTCAACAGCCGCATTGCCGCCCAGTTGCAGGGCTGCGCCGAGGGGCAAGCGGCGCTCGATGCCGCCTTGCAGGCCCACGGCGCCGCGGCCCCTGAGCGCGAGGAGTTTGCCCGTGCCGAGCAGGCCCAGGTGGCCCGCGCCGATCACGACGAGCTGACCCGCCTCACTCTCGAAGTACAGCAGCAGGAGAAGGTGATCGCCGAACTGGGGCCCGAGCTTGCCACACTCGAGCAGCAAACCCGGCAGAGCGCCCTGACCGAGCAGCAACTGCTGGCGGAAAAGATCGCCGCTGAGCGCGAATGGGGCGCCCTGCAACCCGAACTCAAGCGAGCGCAGGAGCTCGATACCCGCATTCGGGAGAAAGTGCAGCAGTTGCAGAAGATCCAGCAGGAGGGAGCACAAGAGCGAGAAGTGCAACTCACGCTGGAGCAGGGCTGGCGCGAGCAGAGCCGACAGGTGGAACTACTCAAACAGCAACACCAACAGTGGGGCCTTTGGCTCGAAGAGCACAAGGAGCTGGCACCGGTTGCCCGCCAGTGGCAGCCCCTGCTCACCGCCATGCAGGATTGGGCAGAGGATGCCGACAAGCAGCAACAGCTGCTCACCCTGCGGGATCACAAGCTGCGCGCCCTGCAACAGTTACAGCGCCAGCTGGAGCAAGGCCAGCAGGAGCGCGACTACTGGCAACAGGAGCAGGCGCGGCTGCAACAGCAACAAAATGAGTTGCAGGAGCAGCAGTGGGAGAGTCGCCTCGCCAAAGCGCAAGAGCAGTGGCAGCAGCAGACCCAACAGCTGGGCCAACTACGCCAGTTGCTGGAGCTGGCCGATTATGGCCGCAACCACGGCGAGCAGCATGGCCGCCTGCAGCAGGAGATTGCCCAGCTGGAGCAGGCCCTCGGCAAGCTGGCCAGCTTGAGCGAAGAGCTGGCGCCAGCCCGCGAGCGGCTCGCCCTGCAGCGGGATGAGGCGCGCCATGCACTGGAGCAGTCCCGCGCCATCGCCAGCTTCGAGCAGTATCGCCATATCCTGAGCGATGGCGAACCCTGCCCGCTGTGCGGCGCCGAGGAGCATCCCTACAGCCAGAGCCAGCCACAGGTGGCGGGGATCCTGGGTCAGCTGGCAGAGCGGGCCAGAAGCCTCGAACTCGAATGGGAACGGCTCAACCATCAATACATTCAGTGCGAAAGCGAGCGTCAGGAGCTGGCCCGCCAGCTGGTGGTGCGTCAGCAACATCTGCCGGAGCTGGAGGCACGCGCCGAGCAGCTGACCCAGCGCTGGCAACAGCTGGGGGGCGATACCCTGCTCGGCCATCCGCTGCCGCTGCGCCAGAGCCCCATTGAGTGGAACGAGCTGATGAGCACCCTGCTTGGCCGTGGCCAGGCGCTGGAGCAGGGGTTGGCCCAGAGCCAGCAGCAGCTGCGTCAGGCCCAGCTTGGCCAACAACAGCTGCAAGGGGTGCGTCAGCAACTGAGCCAACTGGCTGCCCAGCACCAGCAGTTCGAGCAGCAGTGGCAGGAGGCCGATCGCCAGCGCATCGCACTGGAAGGGGAAGTGAAGGGGATGGGCGAGCAGGAGGCGACCCTGCGCCAGCGCCTCGAACAGGGTGCCCACCGCCTCGATGAGCAGATGGGTGGCCAACCGTGGCGCCAATGGCTCGGCAGCCAGCAGTGGAATGAGTGGCAGCGGACCTGCGAAGCCTGGCTGCACGGCCAGAGCGAGTGGGAGCGGCTGGCCAGCGAGATCGCCAGCCTAACCCCGGCACTAAGTGCGCAGGAGGCGCGCCTGCAGACCCAGCGCGAGCTGCTGCACAAACTCGAGCGGGACTACAAGGAGCACGAGCAGCAGCGGCAGGGGCTGCTCACCAGCCGCGCCGCCTGTCTGAATGGCGAGGAGATCCCGCTGGTCGAGAGCCGCTGGCAACAGCGGCTGCAACAACTCGCCAGCGAACTGGAGCTGATGCAAAGCGGCGCCCGCGCTCTGCGGGAGCGGCAGACCGAGCTCAAGACCCGCCTCACCCATGTGGAGCAAGAAAAACAGATCAGTAGCCGCCGCAAGCGGGAGGTGCTGGGGCGCTGGGCGGCTCACGCCAGTACCCTCGGCATCAATGAGTACGACCTGCGCCGCCTGCTCGCCATCACCGCCGATGAGCTCAAGGCGCGCCGCGCCGCCCTGCAAGGGCTGGAGGATGAGGTTGGCGAGGCACGCACCCGCCTTGCCGAGCGGCAACGGGCGCTGGCACTGGAGGAGAGCAAGCGGGATCGCTACCGGGAACACCACCCCGAACTGGCCGCCCTGCCGGATGCAGAGCTGAGCGAGCAGCTGGCGGCGCGGGGTGCCCGTTGTCGCGCCCTTGAAGAGCAGCTGTTCGAGTGCAAGAGCAAGCTGGCACAGGCCGAAGCGGCCGCCCTCAAGGCGGGCAGCCTGCAACAGGAGCTGATCACCCAGCAGGCGGTGGCCGACCACTGGCAGCAGCTGGGCGATCTGATCGGGCAAGCCAACGGCGCCAAGTTCCGCACCTTCGCCCAGAGCCTCACCCTAGAGCGTCTGTTGCTGGAGGCCAACGCCCAGCTGGGTGAACTGTCGCCGCGCTACCGGCTGGAGCGGGTGCCCGGTACCGATCTGGCGCTGCAGGTGGTGGATCTCGACATGGGGGACGAGGTGCGCTCGGTGGACTCCCTCTCCGGCGGCGAGAGTTTTCTGGTGTCGCTGGCGCTGGCGCTGGCCCTCTCCAGCCTGTCGTCGCGCCAGACCCAGGTCGAGTCGCTCTTTATCGACGAAGGGTTCGGCACGCTCGATCCGGACAGTCTGGATCTGGCGCTCGCCAGCCTCGACTCCCTGCAGGCCGCCGGTCGCCAGATCGGGGTCATCTCCCACGTCCAGACCCTGGTGGAGCGGATCGGCGTGCAGATCAGGGTCGAAGCCCTCGGCGGCGGTGAGAGCCGGGTGGTGGTCCCCTGAGCGCCTTCGGCTCAATCACCAGTACCACAGGCTCAATCACTACGCCGTATAAGACAAGACCCCGCCAATTGGCGGGGTCTTGTCGTCAGAGAGGCTATCAGCCGAAGCGGTAGGCGCCCATATAAAGGCTGCCGCCATCCCAGCTCTCGTGCAGCCGGGTGGGTGCCACACCATCGGCTGCCCCCAACGCCACAAAGAGCGGGCGCAGATGGTCGTCGTGGGGATGGGACTCCACCGCCCCGGGGGCCTGCTGGCGATAGTCAAGCAGCGCCAACCGCTCCTCGTCGGCCATCTTCTGCTCCAGCCAACCGACAAACTGACTGGCCCACTTGGGCACCGGTGAATCCTCCGGCCCCAGCGCTCGCAGGTTATGGGTGATGGCACCGGAGGCGAGAATGCCAATCCCCTCACTGCGCAGCGCCCCCAGCACCTCCCCCAGTTGCCACAACTGGGCCGGGGTGAAACGGGTGGGGATGGAGATCTGCACC
This sequence comes from Aeromonas fluvialis, assembly GCF_000819885.1. Taxonomy (GTDB): domain Bacteria; phylum Pseudomonadota; class Gammaproteobacteria; order Enterobacterales; family Aeromonadaceae; genus Aeromonas; species Aeromonas fluvialis. The sequence goes on along the minus strand of NZ_CDBO01000005.1, from coordinate 51,625 downwards.
AGCGGGATCTCGCTCTCTGGGTCGATCAGGGAGAGCGGCGACCAGACCCCGTGGTCCAGCTTGCGCCTTACCGGTGTGGCGGTCAGCCCCGCCAGCGTCAGCTGTTCGCTCACCCCCTGCTGCAACCACTCGGGGCTGCTGGCAGGCCAGCGCATCTGGTACAGGGGCTCGGGAAAACCGTAGAAGTCGTACATCAAGGCCGGTTTGGGCTCGACGTTGATCTGCAGTTCGCGGCTGAACCAGTGGGCTGAGATGACCACCAGCCCCTTGAGCTTCCCCAGATGCAGGGTACGCAGAAAGCGGGTGGCGGGTTGCTCACGCAGCACCAGATCCGGTGCGCCGTGAGAGATAAACCAGACGGGGGCGAGAGACATAGGGCGGACTCCAACAAGGTATCAAGGGCGATACCGGAGGGGATATCGCTGTTGAAATCGATTATCCCTCTGCCATTTAAGGTGAACAATCCTGCAAGATAGATATGCACTATCAACCAATGGTTGATAATTTCACTCCTTCACAACCGGGAAGCGGCAACAGATATCAAGGCTGCGGCGCATCCGGCTGCGGTCGGGCTACACGAAGCGCCATCCGGGTCGCGGCGCCATGATCCTGCCATTCACGCCACGCCAACCTCTCGGCGGCCGCCTCCCCTTTGACCGAGTGGGAAAAGAGTACCCGCAGACAAGCGTTGTCAGGCCAGTAGCGGGGTGGCAGTGCCTGAACCAGCAGCAGGGCGGTACCCAGCAAGAGCAGAGTCCATCCGGTTTCCTGGCTGTTTTTCATCCCGACCTCCTTCACCCGTGCGCCAATGAACTAACATGTTTGCGCAAGCCGGTGACAAGACGGTGACAGCGATCGGGTGGTCATTTTACAACATGTGGACCTCAACCCGGCCACACAACCAAGAATGGCCACATTTGCATCCCTGCAACCCGAACCTGTGGCCATATGCTCTAAAATGTGACTCACAGGAAAACGTTATCCCTGAAAAGAAAACGTTATCTGGTCAAAACGTTGTTTCTGGATCATAAAAAGATTCCAAAAACTGGTGTATATTGCTCGGCGGAAATTCCTTAACCATGAAGATTGACATGAAAAAGACCAAAATTGTCTGCACCATCGGTCCGAAGACCGAATCCAAAGAAATGCTGGCCAAAATGCTGGACGCCGGCATGAACGTCATGCGCCTGAACTTCTCCCACGGTGATTACGCCGAGCATGGCGCCCGTATCAGCAACCTGCGCGAAGTGATGGCCGAAACCGGCACTCAAGCAGCCATCCTGCTGGATACCAAGGGTCCGGAAATCCGTACCATCAAACTGGAAGGCGGCAAAGATGTCGCGCTGGTCGCTGGCCAGACTTTCACCTTCACCACCGACCAGACCGTGGTTGGCAACAAAGATATCGTAGCCGTGACTTATGCCGGCTTCGCCAACGACCTGCGCGTCGGCAACCGCATCCTGGTTGATGACGGCCTGATCGGTCTGGACGTGATCGAAATCACCGAGCGCGAAGTCATCTGTAAAGTGCTGAACAACGGTGATCTGGGCGAGAACAAAGGCGTTAACCTGCCGGGCGTCTCCATCAAGCTGCCGGCCCTGGCCGAAAAAGACAAACGCGACCTGATCTTCGGTTGCGAGCAAGGCGTTGATTTCGTTGCAGCTTCCTTCATCCGTAAGAAAGAAGACGTACTGGAAATCCGTGAGCACCTGAAAGCCCACGGTGGCGAGAACATCCAGATCATCTCCAAGATCGAAAACCAGGAAGGCCTGGACAACTTCGACGATATCCTGGCTGTCTCCGACGGTATCATGGTTGCTCGTGGCGACATGGGTGTAGAAATTCCGGTTGAAGAAGTTATCTTCGCCCAGAAGATGATCATCGAGAAGTGTAACAAGGCTCGTAAAGTGGTTATCACCGCCACCCAGATGCTGGACTCCATGATCAAGAACCCGCGTCCGACCCGCGCCGAAGCTGGCGACGTGGCCAACGCAGTGCTGGACGGTACCGATGCAGTCATGCTGTCCGGTGAGTCTGCCAAAGGTAAGTACCCGCTGGAAGCCGTGACCATCATGGCCACCATCTGCGAGCGTACCGATGCCGTGATGCCGTCCAACCTGTCTGCTGCCAACGACAGCAACAAGCTGCGCATCACCGAAGCTGTCTGCAAAGGCGCGGTAGAGACCTCCGAGAAGCTGGACGCCCCGCTGATCGTGGTGGCGACCGAAGGCGGCAAATCTGCCAAGGCCATTCGCAAGTACTTCCCGAAAGCCTGGATCCTGGCTATCACCACCAACAAGAAAACTGCTGCCCAGCTGGTGCTGACCAAGGGTGTGGTTGCTCACGTGGTTGACAGCATCGCCTCTACCGACGATTTCTATCGCATCGGTAAAGAAGCCGCGCTGGAAATCGGCATGGGTCTGAAAGGTGACGTGGTTGTGATGGTCTCCGGTGCTCTGGTACCGAGCGGCACCACCAACACCGCTTCTGTTCACGTTCTTTAATTAGCGTTGAACAACTTGAAAACGGCGCCTGTGGGCGCCGTTTTTTTTTGTCCCTCCCCCCTGCTTACCTGACAAGCCCGGTGTTAGAATCCACGCGAATTTAATCTATGCGGGAAATCTCCCGAATATCGCGTAATAACCCGGAAGTTATATGCCCTCAATACGTTTTAAAAGCGTCTCGGCCACCCTGTTGCCGCTGCTCTGTCTCCTCGCCAGCCTCTGCGTGCCGCAAGCCATGGCGCAAGATGTCCCCTCTCGCAACGCAGTTCAGCAAGCGCTGGATGGTCTGGGTAAATCAGAAACCCTGACCGTCAGTCAACAAGCGGATCAGAAGTTGCTGACCGACACCCTCTCCCTGCTCGACAGCATCGACAAGGAAGAGACGAAGGCCAAGACCCAGGCACAGCGGATCCGCAACCTGCCCACCGAACTCAAAGAGATCAGTGCCAAGCTCGATGCCCTGACCAAGGGCAAGAGTGTCGAGCAGATCAAGAGCGAATACGCCAGCATGAGTCTGGCGGAGCTCGACAGCCGTCAGCCGGAAGTACTGGCCAACATGCAGGAGGCCCAGGAGGCCCTCGGCACCATCGGCAGCCAACTCACCAACTTGCAGACCCTGCCAGAGCGGGCCCAGAGCAGCATGAGCCGCGCCTACCAGCGCAGTCAGGAGATCCGCAGCCGCCTCAACGCAGGTGAAAGCGTCTCCAGCGCCGAGAAGATGAAGCTCAATACCGAGCTGGCACTGCTGGACTTGCAACTGGCCCACCTGCAAAAGGAGCTGGATAACCGTACCAGCATGCAGGATCTGGCGATCAAACAGCGCGACTATCAGAGTGCCCGCCTCGCCATCGAAGAGCAGAAACTGCAGGCCCTGCAGGAGCAGAGCAGCGTCAAGCGCCTCGGCGACACCGAGAAGACCGCCGAGCAGACTGGCGAACTGGTCGCCACCCAGGACAACCCGCTGGTGCAAAAAGAGCAGGAGATCAACCACCAGCTCAGCCAGCAGCTCATCAGCGCCACCACCAACCTCAATCTGCTCGCACAGAAAAACCAGCAGACCAAGAGCTGGCTGGAGCGCGGCATCCAGACCGAGCGCAACCTCAATGAACAGGTGCAGATGCTCAAGGGCAATCTGCTGCTGTCACGTATCCTCTATCAGCTCTACCAGCAGCTGGAAGCGGCACCGACCGTCGCCGTCAAAAACCTGGAAGAGCAGATCGCCGACCTGCATCTGGCCCAGTTTGAACTGAGCCAGCAGCGTGACAAGCTGTTCCAAAAGAACCTCTATCTGGACAACCTGATCGCCGGCAGCAAGGATCCGGTCAGCGAAGAGAACAAGGCCAGCCTTGCCAAGCTGCTCGACACCCGCATCAATCTGCTCGATCAGCTCAACCGTCAGCTCGACAGCCAGCTCACCAACGCCATCAGCCTGCAGCTGACCCAGCAGCAACTGGCCCGCACCCATGCGGCCATCGAGTTTACCCTGCAGCAACACATCTTCTGGGTAAGCAGCAACAAACCCATCGACAGCAAGTGGTTTATCAGCTGGCCCGCCCAAGCCTACAAACAGGCCTCCGACTGGGTATTGAAACCGGACTGGAAACGCTGGCGCGAAGAGCTGCTGGGGAGCGCCCTGCTCGCCTTCCCGCTGCTGCTGATCGGCGGCCTGCTGGTCTGGAAACGCCCGGCACTGGTTGAGCGACAAAAGAAGATTGCCAAGGACCTTGGCCGTTTCCGTCAGGACAACCAATGGCACACACCTGTCGCCCTCTTCTACACCGTGCTGCAGCGGCTGCCAGGCAGCCTGTTCATTCTGGCTGGCGGTCTACTGCTCACCTACTGTGGCCTGCTCAGCCCCAAGCTGATGTTCCAGATCACCCTGAACCTCGCCCTCGGTTATCTGATGTTCAGCGTCTATCTGGCCGTGATGCGTCCGGGTGGCATCGCCGAATCTCATTTCCGGATCCCGAAAGCGGAGCTGCAGGCCAAGCACTCCAGCATGCGCAACCTCTGGCTCTCCCTGTTGCCCCTCATCATGCTGTCAACCAAGGCGGTGGTTGAGCCATCATCGCTGGGCAATGATGTGATCGGCCAAGCGCTCACTCTGGCACTGCTGGGCTTGATGACCTACCTGATCTTCCCAATCTCGCGCTCCCTGATCAATGGTGATGGCAGCTCACATCACTCCGTAATGGCCGCAGCCCTGGCGCTGGCGCCGGTGGCGCTGATGGTGCTGGTCGGACTGGGCTACTACTACACCGGCCTCAAGCTGACAGGCCGGCTGATCGAGTCCTTCTACCTGCTCATCCTCTGGAGCTTGGTATACCGCACCGCCCTGCGTGGGCTGGAGCTGGCTGCCCGTCGTCTGGCCTACCGCCGTGCGGTGGCCAAGCGTGAGCACAAATCTTCGGAAGATGCGGAAGGTGGCGAATCCATCGAAGAGCAACCCATGGCTCTGGAGGATGTCAGTCAGCAGTCCCTGCGTCTGACCCGCACCGTGCTGATGCTGATCTTCGGCGTCGCCTTCTACTGGCTCTGGTCCGATCTGGTCGCGATATTCTCCTACCTCGACAGCATGGTATTGTGGCACCGCACTGAAGGCTCTGGGGCCAATGCCGTACTCTTCCCCATCAGCCTGAGTGACGTGCTGATCGGCTTCCTGCTGTTCGGCGGGGCTTGGTCACTGGCGCGCAACCTGCCAGGTTTGCTGGAAGTACTGATACTCTCCAAGCTCAATCTGGCTCAGGGCACCGCCTACGCCATCACCACCATGCTCAACTACGTGCTGATCGGCTTCGGCTCCCTGACCGCCCTCTCCATGATGGGTGTGCAGTGGGACAAGCTGCAGTGGGTCGCAGGTGGTCTGTCGGTCGGTATCGGTTTCGGCATGAAGGAGATCCTCTCCAACTTCGTCTCCGGCATCATCATCCTGTTCGAGCGCCCGGTGCGGATCGGAGACACCGTCACCATCGGCTCCTTCTCGGGCACCGTGTCGCGGATCCGTATTCGTGCCACCACTCTGACTGACTTCGACCGCAAGGAGGTGATCATCCCCAACCAGCAACTGATGACCGAACGGCTCATCAACTGGTCGCTGAGTGACACCGTCACCCGGGTGATCGTGCGAGTGGGCGTGGCTTACGGCTCGGATCTGGAGTTGACCCGTACCCTGCTCAAACAGGCCGCCGATGAAAACAGCCGGGTGTTGAAGGATCCGGTTCCCATCGTTTACTTCCTCACCTTTGGCGCCAGCACCCTGGATCACGAGCTGCGCTTCTTCGTGAGCGAACTCGGCGATCGCAACCCGGCCATCGATGAGTTGAACCGCAAGATCGACCAGCTGTTCCGCGAGAACGGCATCGAGATCGCCTTCAACCAGATGGATGTCTATATCAAGAACATGCAAAGCGAAGAGCAGAAGGTAGCGCCCAACTCCGCCGCCCTGCCGCCGCCCGCGGAAGATGGCAAGCAGCCAGCCTGATAGCTGGCAGCCATTATCTGATGACAAAGCCGCTCCTGACGTGAGCGGCTTTTTTATGCCTCCATCGCTATGGCCATCCTTCGGGCGATGCCCTGCGATAGCAAGCGACAACCCTGCCTGTGCTTGCCAAGCAAGGGGAACCGCTTTCCCCCCGTCAGCTTGGGATGAGGGGCCGAGATAGAGGGGCAGGAGAGTATTGACTATCTACTGATGATGGCCGATCAGGGCAGTAACCGGGTTGTCATCTCGGCACAATAGAGTGGTCATCAGAAAGGGAAGCCGACTCGCGGCCATAAAAAAACCGAAGCACAAGGCTTCGGTTTTTTACTGCGCAACTGGCGTGAGCCAGCCGGGCATTACTTCTTGATGCGGATAACCGGGGTCTCGCCCACAGTCACGGCACCCGTCATTTTGATCAGCTCTTTGATCTCGTCCATGTTGGAGATGACAACCGGAGTCAGGGTAGACTTGGCTTTCGCTTCCAGAACGGCCAGATCGAACTCGATGATGGTGTCGCCGCGCTTGACCTGCTGGCCTTCCTGAGCGATACGCTTGAAGCCTTCGCCTTTCAGTTCAACGGTATCGATACCGAAGTGAACGAACAGCTCGATACCGGAGTCGGATTCCAGAGAGAACGCGTGGTTGGTCTCGAAAATCTTGCCGATGGTACCGTCGCACGGCGCAACCATCTTGTTGCCAGCCGGCTTGATGGCGATACCGTCACCCACGATCTTCTCGGCGAAGACAACGTCAGGCACATCTTCGATCGGCACGATTTCGCCAGACAGCGGAGCAAAAATTTCGATGCCGCCGGTGTCAGAACTATCGTCAGATACCAGTTTCTTCAGTTTGTCGAACAGACCCATATAAAGCTCCTAGAGATGATTTGTCGCTGTTTGCAGCCGATCTTAGCAGACTGCCTTCTGCTTGATAAAGTTATCTACGCACGCTTCGATTTCAGCGGCGGTGGCAAAGCTCAGTGCCTGGTCAGCCATTGCCTTCACATCTTCGAAGTTGGTGTTGCGGATAAGCTTCTTGATACGCGGTACCGAGATGGCGCTCATGGAGAACTCATCCAGACCCATACCCAGCAGCAGCAGGGTGGCGCGCTCGTCACCAGCCAGTTCACCACACATACCGGTCCACTTGCCTTCGGCGTGGGACGCATCGATAACCATCTTGATCAGGGTCAGGACGGAGGGTGACAGCGGGTTGTACATGGCGGAGATCATCTCGTTACCACGATCGACAGCCAGGGTGTACTGGGTCAGGTCGTTGGTACCGATACTGAAGAAATCCACTTCCTTGGCCAGATGATGAGCCATCACGGCAGCGGCCGGGGTCTCGATCATGATACCCACTTCGATGGCTTCATCAAAGGCTTTGCCTTCGGCACGCAGTTCGGCTTTCAGCGTCTCTACGGTGGCTTTCAGGCTACGGAACTCTTCGACAGAGATGATCATCGGGAACATGATGCGCAGTTTGCCAAAGGCAGATGCACGCAAAATAGCACGCAGCTGGGCGTTCATGATGTCGGCGCGGTCAAAGAAGATCCGCACGGCACGCCAGCCCAGGAAGGGGTTCATCTCTTTCGGGAAGTTCATGTACGGCAGTTCTTTGTCGCCGCCAATGTCCATAGTGCGCACGATGATCGGCTGATCCGGCATCGCTTCGGCCACTTCTTTGTAGGCTTTGAACTGCTCGTCTTCGGTCGGCAGCGCATCACGATCCATGAACAGGAACTCGGTACGGTACAGACCCACGCCTTCGGCGCCATTGCGGATGGCACCTTCGGTATCCTTGACGGTACCGATGTTGGCGCACACTTCAACCTGATGACCATCCAGGGTGATGGCAGGCAGGTCTTTCAGCTTGGCCAGCTCATCTTTCTCGGCCTGGAACTGGGCCTGGAACTTCTTGGCGTCGTTCAGCTGTTCAGCGGTCGGATTGATGATGATCTGGTTGTTGATCGCATCCAGCACCAGCATGTCACCGTTCTTGGCACGCTCGGTGATGTCATTGGTGCCCACGATGGCCGGCAGCTCCAGGGAGCGGGCCATGATGGAGGTGTGAGAAGTACGGCCACCGATATCGGTGACGAAACCCAACACATATTTCAGGTTAATCTGAGCAGTTTCAGACGGGGTCAGGTCTTTGGCGACCAGGATGACCTCTTCGTCGATGGTGCTCAGGTTGACAACGGCAATGCCCAGTACGTTCTTGACCAGACGGGTACCGATGTCACGGAAATCAGTTGCGCGCTCGCGCAGATAAGGGTCATCCAGCTCGGCCATCATCTTGGCGTACTGTTCGATCACCTCATAGATGGCTTTGTCAGCGGAAGCCTTGTTGTCTTTGATGAAGGATCTGATATCCCCTTCCAGCTCCTCATCTTCGAGCAGCATGATGTGGCCTTCGAAGATGGCCTCTTTTTCCTCACCGAAGGTGCGACCAGCCATCTCTTTGATGGCTTCCAGCTGGGCAGCTGACTTGGTACGAGCTTCGAGGAAACGGTTGATCTCGGCATCAATCTGCTCGGCGGGAATCTTGCCCTGATTGATAACGATTTCATCTTCTTTAAGAAGAAGCGCCTTACCGAATGCGATACCGGGGGACGCAAGAATGCCAGATATCATAATCCTTCCTATTAAAACGACTGTGGGGGAGGAGTTAAAGCTGGATTACTCCAGCTCGTCCATCAGGGCAACCAGCTTCTCAACAGCTTGCTGGGCATCCGGGCCGTCAGCCTGGATGGTTACGTTGGTGCCCTTGGTCAGGCCCAGGGTCTGCAGCTTGAACAGGCTCTTGGCGCTGGCGGACTTGCCACCAGAGACCACAGTGATCTCGCTTTGGAATTCTTTGGCTTCTTTCACGAACTGAGCTGCCGGACGGGTGTGCAGGCCGTTTTCAGCAGTAATAACAACAGACTTCTCGTACATGGTTTCACCCCATATTATTGATATTTTTGATGAGTTGGTCGTTTTTGAAGCAACCTGACCCACCGTGTCAGTATGGATATGTTGTAAAGTAACGAAAGCAGACCCGCAATGGTTTAATCCAGGTCAAGTTTCTGTGCAGTAATCGGCAAGCTGGTTGGCAATTTTCAGTTATTGGGCTACAAGCCGCATCAGGACTGGCCTGAAATTATTTTATAACGAAAAATAACACTTTGTTACTTTGTGATACTCAGCCAACAAACACCGCGTGACGCCGCACAGGATATGAGATTTATCACAGAATGTCTGCTTTTTTTGTCACAACAACGCTTGTTATTTTACCCAAAAAAATAAGGATCAAGTGACACTAACAGAGGTTGAGTCTAGCCCATAAAACAGCGGCGCTCCTGGGAGCGCCGCTGTTTTGAAAGATTCCGATCAGTTACTGCTGCAGTTCCTGCTCGCTGAATACACCGGCAAAGAGGGCGCTGGAGAGGTAACGCTCCGCCGCGCTCGGCAGGATGACCACAATGGTTTTGCCTGCAAATTCCGGCAGCTCAGCCAGACGGCTGGCTGCCACCACCGCAGCCCCGGAGCTGATACCGGCCAGGATCCCCTCCTCCTCCATCAAGCGACGGGCCATCTCGATGGCTTCGTCGCTGGTCACCTGCTCCACCCGATCGATGAGGGAGAGGTCCAGGTTGCCCGGAATAAAGCCGGCGCCGATCCCCTGAATTTTGTGCGGGCCCGGTTTGATCTCTTCCCCAGCCAGCTTCTGGCTGATGACCGGCGACTCGGCCGGTTCGACCGCGACAGAAATCACCGCCTTGCCCTGAGTCTGCTTCAGATAACGGGAGACACCGGTAATGGTGCCACCGGTACCGACCCCGGCCACGAACACATCCACTTCGCCATCGGTGGCATCCCAGATCTCGGGGCCGGTGGTCTTTTCGTGGATCTCCGGGTTGGCCGGGTTTTCAAACTGTTGCAGCAACACATACTTGCCCGGCTCGGATTCGAGGATTTCGTTGGCCTTGGCAATGGCCCCCTTCATGCCGAGCGGCCCTTCGGTCAGCACCAGATTGGCACCGAGCGCCTTGAGCAACTTGCGGCGCTCCAGGCTCATGGTGGCTGGCATGGTCAGGGTGATGGGATAGCCGCGAGCTGCAGCGACAAAGGCCAGAGCAATACCCGTGTTGCCACTGGTGGGCTCGATGATCTCCTTACCCTTGGTCAGGATGCCGCGCTTCTCGGCATCCCAGATCAGGTTGGCACCGATACGGCACTTGACGCTGAAGCTGGGGTTGCGGCTCTCGATCTTGGCCAGCACGCGGCCTTTGGTAACACGGTTGAGACGAACCAGCGGGGTGTGACCGATAGTCTGGCTATTGTCCTCAAAAATTTTGCTCATGGTGCTATCCCTGTGTTTGTTACGACGATGAAACAAGATTACCCTGTGGTTTCTGAATGAGAAGTGACGATTCGTTATAACCATATGGCATTACAACATATAGAGCTTATTCTCTCTGGCCCCTGACTCCGGGCGCCAATCGTCAAAGGAACCGACGTTATGGGATTTTCAGGAAGCAGCCAGTATCTCGCCTCCGATGCATTGAAGATGGCGGTCAATGCCGCCATCACCCTCGAAAAACCGCTGCTGATCAAGGGGGAGCCGGGCACTGGCAAGACGGTGCTGGCGGAAGCGGTCGCCGACCACCTCGGCAGCGATCTCATTGCCTGGCATATCAAGTCCACCACCAAGGCCCAGCAGGGGCTCTACGAATATGATGCGGTGGCCCGCCTGCGCGACTCCCAGCTCGGCGACCCCAGAGTGGCCGACATCAGCCACTACATTCGTAAGGGAAAGCTGTGGCAGGCTTTCAGCGCCGAGCAGCGACCGGTACTGCTGATCGACGAGATCGACAAGGCCGACATCGAATTTCCCAACGATCTGCTGCTGGAGCTGGATCGGATGGAGTTCGACGTCTACGAGACCGGCGAGCGAGTCAAGGCCCGCCAGCGGCCGGTGGTCATCATCACCTCCAACAACGAAAAAGAGCTGCCGGATGCCTTCCTGCGCCGCTGTTTCTTCCACTATATCCGCTTCCCCGACAAGGCCGAGATGCAGGCCATCGTCAAACTCCACTACCCCGACCTCAAGGAGAGCCTGCTTGGCGAAGCGATGGAGCTCTTCTTCGAGCTGCGCGAGGTAGAGGGGCTGCGCAAGAAGCCCTCCACCTCCGAACTATTGGACTGGATTCGCCTGCTCTTGGCCGACGATATCGCCCCCGAGGCGATGCGCGCCCGTGAACCCGGCAAGCTGGTGCCCGCGCTATATGGCGCCCTGCTCAAGACCGAGCAGGACCTGCATCTCTTCGAGAAGCTCGCCTTTTTGGCCCGGCGCGGCAGCTGACTCATGCTGATCGACTTTTTTACCCACCTGCGCCGCCACAAGCTCCCCTGCAGCCTGCGCGAGCTGCTGGACTTGCACGCCGCGCTGGCCGCCCGGCTGGTCGCTGTCGATATGGACGAGTTTTACCAGCTCTCCCGCTGTCTGCTGGTAAAAGACGAAGCCCACTACGATCGCTTCGATCGCGCCTTCGCCGAGTACTACGAGGGGCTGGAAGCCATCCCCCTGTTGCCGGAGAGCCTGCCCGAGGAGTGGCTGCGCAAGGAGTTCGAACGGCGGTTGAGCCCAGAGGAGAAAGCTTTACTCAAATCCCTCGGCGGACTCGACAAGCTGCTGGAAACCCTCAACCAGCGGTTGAACGAGCAGAAAGAGCGCCATGCTGGCGGCAACAAGTGGGTAGGAACCGGCGGCAGCAGTCCGTTCGGCCACGGCGGTTTTCACCCCGAGGGGGTGCGCATGGGTGGAGAGGGGCAGCACGGCAAGGCGGTCAAGGTGTGGGAGGCCCGTCACTATCGTAACTTCAGCGACGATTCCCCCCTTGGCCAGCGCGCCATCCAGTTGGCACTGCGCAAGCTCAGGCGCTGGGTGCGCAAAGGCAATCCCGAGGAGCTGGATCTCGACGACACCATAAGCAGTTCTGCCCGGCAGGGGTGGCTCGATGTGAAGCTCAGGCCCGAGCGCCACAACGGAGTCAAGCTGTTGGTCTTTTTCGATGTGGGCGGCTCCATGGATGCCCACGTGGCCGAGGTGCAGCGCCTCTTCTCGGCCCTGCGCCACGAGTTCAAGCATCTGGAGTACTTCTATTTTCACAACTGCCTCTACGACTTCGTCTGGAAGGACAACAACCGCCGCGTTGAGGAGCGGTTCGATACCCTGCGGCTGCTGCGCACCTACGGCAGCGACTACCGGGTGATGCTGGTGGGGGATGCCACCATGGGCCCCTACGAGATCACTTGGCCGGGCGGCAGTGTCGAGCAGTGGAACGAGGAGTCGGGTCAGGTGTGGCTCACCCGCTTGCAGCAACACTTTCCGAAACTGGTGTGGATCAACCCCACCCCGCGGCGGGAGTGGCTCTGGCACCCCTCTATCAAGCTGATGAATGACGTGGTTGGCGGGCGGATGCATCCGCTGACTCTGGCGGGTCTCGCTGCGGCGATCGACCAGTTGTAACCCTCTCAACCCTAATAAACCGACAAGCCGGGAACGCACCCGGCGAGGAGCAAAGATGACCTCTATCGTGATCAGTGGCTCAGGCCTCTATACCCCACCCTTTGCCGTCAGCAATGAAGCGCTGGTGGCCGCCTTCAACCAGTATGTGGATCTCTACAACGAGGAGAATGCCTCCGCCATCGACGCCGGCCAGCTCCCCGCCAAGCAGCATTCGAGCTGCGAGTTCATCGAGAAGGCCTCCGGCATCAAGAGCCGTTATCTGGTGAGCAAGGACGGTGTGCTGGATCCCGACATCATGCAGCCATTGATGGTGGAGCGTCCCGATGAGTTGCCCTCCATCATGGTGGAGATGGCGGTGGCCGCCGCCGAGCAGGCGCTGATCGCCGCCGGCCGCGAGCCGGGGGAGATCGACCTGATCATCGTCGCCGCCTCCAACATGCCGCGCCCCTATCCGGCGCTGGCCATCGAGCTGCAGCACTATCTGGGAGCGAGCGGCATGGCCTTTGACATGAACGTGGCCTGCTCGTCCGCTACCTTCGGCATCAAAACAGCCGCCGACATGCTGGCGGCTGGCACCGCTAAACTGGCACTGGTGGTCAACCCGGAGATCTGCTCGGGCCACCTCAACTTTCGCGATCGGGACAGCCACTTTATCTTCGGTGATGCCTGCACCGCGGTGCTGCTGGAGCGGGAGGCCGGTTGCAAGGTAGCCAACCCCTGGCTACTGATAGCCAGCAAGCTGGTAACCGACTATTCCAACAACATCCGCAACAACTTCGGCTTTTTGAACCGGCTGAGCCCGCGCACCCGCTACGGCGATGACAAGCTGTTTCGCCAGCAGGGACGCAAGGTGTTCAAGGAGGTGCTGCCCATGGTGTGCGACCAGATTGCCAGCCAGCTCGATGAGCAGGGCTGGTCTGCCGAGAGCCTGAACCGGCTCTGGCTCCATCAGGCCAACCTCACCATGAACCAGTTCATCGGTCGCAAGCTGCTCGGTCACGATGCCAGCCAGCAGGAGGCGCCGGTCATTCTTGATAGCTATGGTAATACCAGCTCGGCGGGTTCCATCATCGCGTTTCATCTGTACAATCGCGACCTTCCTGCGGGGGCCCGCGGCGTACTTTGCTCCTTTGGCGCAGGCTACTCCATCGGTAGCCTGCTGCTACGGCGCCTTTAGTGGCGGGCCTCCCGCCGACATAACAATAACCAGCAACATGGGTGGGAATATGCAGAGGATCACGGGACGCTGCGCCCTGCACTACGGGGTAACCCTGTCACTATTTTGTCTCTATGGCTGGCAGGTCTGCCCGTTTCTCGAGAGTCTCACCCTGCCCCAGTTGCTGGGGCCGACCCTGGTGACGTTCGCCATCATGTTCGCCGTGCGCAACGGGCTGCTCTCAAGGCGGCCCCTGCCGCGCAACGGGCTGAATGGGTTCGGACTGGAGGTAGGCTTTTACCTGCTGGGGGCACTGCTGCTCTCGGGCTACAACGCCCTGGCCCACGACTTTCCGCTGGAGAGTCACCTCAAGGTGCTGCTGGGGATGGCCACCCTCGGCTTTCTGGTGGCGGCCGATCTGACCCTGGCCCGGGGCTGGCTCAGTGCCCGACAGCGGGAACAGCAGGGCTCCTTCGCCCTGAGCCATCCGCTGGCGATGCCGGTTTCACGCAAGTTCACCCTCTTTACCCTGGCGACCCTCACCCTGCTGGGAGCCGTCTTCTTCCTGCTGCTCAACAAGGATCTGGAGTGGCTGATCACGGTCGGGGATACCTTGCCGCACCTCGTAGCCCAGCACTACATACTGCTGGAAATAGCCTTCGTGATGGCGGTGACTTTCGGCTATCTCTCTCTGATCATTCACGGCTATGGCCGCAACCTCTCCCTGACCCTGATGCACCAGACCCGCACCATGGCCAGAGTGCAATGCGGTGACTTCGATGCCCGGGTGCCGGTCACCCGGGATGATGAATTTGGCCTGATTGCCGCCAGCACCAATCAGATGATCGGGGAGCTGAAAGCGCGCCATGACGAGCTACACCTGACCCGGGACGTAGCCATCCTCGGCCTCGCCTCCCTGGCGGAGACCCGGGACAACGAGACCGGCGCCCACATCATCCGTACCCAACACTACATCAAGGTGCTGGCCGAATACCTGAGCCGCCACGAACAGGCCCGCTACCCGCTGGACGACGCCACCATCGATCTGCTGTTCAAGTCAGCCCCCCTGCACGATGTAGGCAAGGTGGGCATTCCCGATGCTATCCTGCTCAAACCGGGCAAGCTGACCGACGAGGAGTTCGCCATCATGAAGCGCCACCCGCAGATCGGCGCCGATGCGCTGGCGAACGCCGAAGCGCAGCTGGGTTCCAACTCCTTCCTGCGGCTGGCCAGGGAGATCTCCCTCGCTCACCACGAGAAGTGGGATGGCAGCGGCTATCCGACCGGGCTGGTCGCTGAGGCTATTCCCCTCTCCGGGCGCTTGATGGCGGTAGCGGATGTCTATGATGCCCTCATCTCGAAGCGGGTCTACAAACCCGCCTTCAACCATGAGAAGGCGAAGGAGCTCATCGTGAAGGGGAGCGGCAGCCATTTTGATCCCGGCATCGTCGCGGCTTTTATCGCCTGCGAGGCGCAGTTCAGGGAGATTGCCGCGCAGTTTCAGGATAACCACCAGCCAGAGAATAACCCGACCACCCGGTAGCGAGATCTGAGGCGACGACCCGGGCCAGCACAGGTGTGCGAACAGGTCTGAAAATAACCAGTTCAGAAGCACACATCAGGCCTTGGCCACGCGGCTGCGATATTGATATCTCCCTTTATTTACAGATGTTTTTTTTCATTTTGTGATCCAGGTTCATGCCGATGACGCAACCGGGATCACAAGATGACAGGGAAAGTCTGCAATTTGCCCTCCTTGACCAATGATGGCTTCCAATGAAAGCGAGGTTTGCTATCATCCGAAGACATTTTTCATCTGTTTCCGGCTACAAAAGAATACCCTCATGTACACACAGTTCTTCGGCCTCTCGGAACACCCGTTTTCCATCTCGCCCAATCCCAAATATCTCTATATGAGTGAGCGCCACGGCGAGGCCCTTGCTCATCTCAACTATGGATTGCAGGATGGCGGTGGCTTTGTGCTGCTGACCGGCGAAGTGGGCACCGGCAAGACCACTGTCTCCCGCTGCCTGCTGCAACAGCTGCCCGCCGAGACCGAGATCGCCTACATCCTCAACCCCTCGCTAACCGAACGGGATCTGCTGGCGGCCATCTGTGACGAGTTTCAACTCGCCTATGCCAATGATGCCGGGCTCAAGCAGCTGTTCGACCTGATCCGCGATCACCTGCTGGCCAACCTGGCGGCAGGCAAGCGCAGCGTGGTACTGGTGGATGAGGCGCAGCACCTGCTGCCGGGGGTGCTGGAGCAGTTGCGTCTGCTCACCAACCTCGAGACCGACGAACGAAAACTGCTGCAGGTGGTGCTGATCGGCCAACCCGAGCTGCAACAGATGCTGCGCCAACCGCTGCTGCGTCAGCTGGCCCAGCGCATTACCGCCCGCTACCACCTGCTGCCGCTCTCCCACAGCGACGTCGATGCCTATGTCCGTTTTCGCCTGCAGGTCGCCGGCTGCGTGCAACCCATCTTTACCCCGCGCGCCATCAAGACACTCCACCGTCTGAGCGGCGGTATTCCCCGCCTGATCAACCTTATCTGTGATCGCGCCCTGATCGCCGCCTTCGCCCGTGGCAGCTACAAAATTGTCCACAGCGATATCAGCCAGGCTGCCTTCGAGGTCAATGGCGTTCGGGACGAAGGAAGCTGGGCCTCCGGTCTGATGGTGACGCTGGCGGGCGCCCTGCTGGTGGTCGCAGGCTGGTGGGGCTGGCAGCTCTTTGGCATCTTCCCGGAGCGTCCTGTGGTCAAGGTCGAGGTGCCGGTCACCATCGACGAGACCGCCGAGCAGCAGGAGCAGCTAACCGAGGCGATCAATCAGGCTATCGACCCCGACAGCGCTATGCAAAATCTCTATCGGGTCTGGGGTTATGAACCGGAACCGTTCGAGGCGACCTGCGACAATGCCCCTCGCGCCGGCCTGCGCTGTCAGGAAGGCGAGGCGAGCCTCGACGAGCTGCGCGCCCTGCAGCATCCCGCCATGATCACGCTCACTGACCAGACTGGCAGCCTCTATTACGCGACCCTGGTCAATCTGGGGCCGGGCAAGGCCAGCTTGATGATCGGCGACCAGAGCTGGCAGGTTGATCGTCAGTGGCTCAGCGACAACTGGGGCGGCAGCTACACCCTGCTATGGCGTATGCCCAAGGGGGGCGTCAACCTGATCGCCAGCAACGCTGGCCAGACCCAGATCCAGTGGCTCGACAACGCCCTCAGCCGTGCGCTGCAGCAACCCGAGCGCAAGGTGCGCCGCTTCGATGGCGAGCTCAAGCACAAGTTGCAACAGTTCCAGCGGGATCAGGGGCTCACCCCGGATGGCATCGCGGGCAGCAATACCCTGCTGCGCCTCAACGCCCTCTCCGGTGAACCCATGCCCAGACTGGAGGAGGCCTCCTGATGTCTACCCTGCTCAAGGCGCTGCGCCGCGCTCAGCAACCGCCGCTATCTGCCCATATTCCGGCCATGGGCTTGCCCATGCCCCGGGAAGAGGAGCGCAGCCCCCGCCGCATCGGCTGGCTGCTGGCCCCCCTTGCCCTGCTGCTGGGGGCGGGCGCCAACTATGGCTGGCACCTGATCCACCTGCGCCCCCTCGAGGAGAAGGTGGAGGTGAAAGAGGTGATCACCCCGCCCTTCGTGCGGGTCGAGCCCAAGGCGATGGTGACTCGCCCCCTGCCCCCTCCCCTGCCGGAGCCTGTGGTGCAAACCAAGGCAGTCGCCAGAAACGAAGGGGCCAGCCAGGGAAAATTCCCCTCGCTGAGTCTGGCCGAGCAGCTGATGCGGGCGCTTAATGAAACCCCGTTGCAGGAGCTGCCCAACCCGGCCAACCAGAACGTGCAACCGGCCCAGTTGATGGCGTTGGCAGCGGCGCCGCAGTCGGTGCGCCAGCAGGTGCCCGCGTTCAGCTATGGCTCTCATGTGTTCTCCTCCAATCCCGCCAAGCGTGCCGTGGTGCTCAATGGCCGCGAATACCGGGAGGGCAGCGAGATAGCGCCGGGGGTCGTGCTCGCCACCATCGATCAGCAGTACATAGTGCTGCAGGTGGCCGGCCAGAGCGTGACCCTCAAGGCATTGCAGGATTGGACCCCGTGAGCCATCACCGGCAAGGCTGCACTGTCGGATGCCGCATAAACAATCACCACACAGTGCGGTTATGACCAGTACCGCAACTGAGGGCGACTACTTTTGTCAGCACTCATTCAGTCCAGATGTGATGAAATATGCATTTTTGCGCATTGGAGTGCCCGGACCCGTTGTGTCACGGCAAACAGCCGTACACAATACGCAGCCGCCCCAGAGCCTGGAATTTGTTGATTAATATGACGCTACGATTCAGGGATGACATCTTGACCCTGCTACTGGCCCAGTGCCGGCGGCTGCCCATGACCAGAGTCACCCAGCTGGCCTTTCTGGCGCTGCTGATTATGTTGGCCCAGCAGAGCGCGGCCCTTACCTGGCGTCTGTTCACCCTGGCCAGCCCGCAAACCAGCCAGCCGTGGCAACCGTCCATCGTGGCGGTCAACAGCCAGAGCACCCCACGCCTTGAACTGGGCGAGCTCAGCCGTTTGGCCCTGTTTGGCAAGGCGATCCCCAAGACGCAGACCCAAGCCGCCACCTTGGCCACCAATGCCCCGCGTACCCAGCTCAATGCCCAGCTCAACGGGGTGTTGGCGAGCTCGGATCCCGCCAAATCCATCGCCATCATCACCATGTCCGGCACCCAGAACTCCTACGGGATCGGCGATATGATTATCGGCACCCAGGGTCGGATCCGACAGGTCTATCCGGATCGGGTCATCATAGAGCGGGATGGCCGCGACGAGACCCTGATGCTGGATGGCGAGGAGTATGGCAAGCCACTGCCACAAACAGCAAAAGCTCCCCCCCTTGGCTCCCTGCGCGGCGAGCTGATGGCCGATCCGGCCAAGATCACCGATTACCTCAATATTTCACCGGTTCAAATGGATGGCCAGATGGCCGGTTATCGCCTCAACCCGGGCAGCAATCCGGAACTCTTCAACCAGAGCGGGCTGAAGGCCAATGATCTGGCTATCAGCATCAACGGACTGGATCTGCGTGACAACATGCAAGCCATGCAAGCCATGCAGCAGCTGGCCAGCGCTACCGAATTGACAGTGACCGTCGAGCGGCAGGGTGAACAGTTCGATGTCTATGTTCGCTTGTCAGAATAATGATTTTGGAGTCGTACCAAGAATGAGCACTAAAGCAAAAGGCTGGCGTCTGGCCGCCATGGCGGCGGCACTGATGATGGCAGGTTCAGCCTGGGCCACCGAGTATTCGGCCAGCTTCAAGAACGCCGACATCGAAGAGTTCATCAATACAGTGAGCAAGAACCTCAACCGCACCGTCATCATCGAGCCCTCGGTGCGCGGCAAGATCAACGTGCGCAGCTATGACCTGCTCAACGAGGATCAGTACTATCAGTTCTTTCTGAGTGTGCTAGACGTTTACGGTTTTGCCGTGGTGCCGATGGATAACGGCGTGCTCAAGGTGCTGCGTTCGCGGGATGCCAAGACCTCCGCCATTCCGGTGGTGGATGGCAACAACCCGGGCATGGGCGATGAAATGGTGACCCGGGTAGTGCCGGTGCGCAACGTCTCGGTGCGCGAACTCGCCCCCCTGCTGCGTCAGCTCAACGACAATGCTGGCGGCGGCAACGTGGTCCATTACGATCCTTCCAACGTACTGTTGATTACAGGCCGTGCCGCCGTGGTCAATCGTCTGGTGGAAGTCGTCAACCGGGTCGACCGCGCCGGCGATCAGGAGGTGGACATCATCAAGCTGAAATACGCCTCCGCCGGTGAAATGGTGCGCCTGGTCACCAACCTCAACAAGGATGGCAACACCCAGGGGAGTACCGCCAGCCTGCTGCTGAGCCCCAAGGTGGTCGCTGACGAGCGCACCAATGCGGTGGTGGTCAGTGGCGAGCCCAAGGCGCGCGCTCGCATCATCCAGCTGGTGCGCCAGCTCGATCGTGACCTGCAAAGCCAGGGCAATACCCGGGTCTTCTACCTCAAATACGGCAAGGCCAAAGACATGGTCGACGTGCTCAAGGGGGTCAGCTCCAGCATTGAAACTGGCAAGCAGGGGGGAGCGGCAACAACCGGAGGTAGCAGCATCGGCGGCAGCAAGCTCGCCATCTCCGCCGACGAGACGACCAACGCCTTGGTGATCACCGCCCAGCCGGACGTGATGGCCGAACTTGAACAGGTGATTGCCAAGCTCGATATCCGCCGCGCCCAGGTGCTGGTGGAGGCGATCATCGTCGAAATGCAGGACGGTGACGGCCTCAACCTCGGGGTGCAATGGGCCAACACCAGCGGGGGCGGAACCCAATTTGGCAATTCAGGATTGCCCCTCGGCACCCTGCTCGGCGCCAAAGACGGCGAGGATGGAGATAACGGAAACGTAGGCAACTTGCTCAGTGGCTTTAACGGTATGGCGGCCGGTTTCTATCATGGAAACTGGGCCATGCTGGTGACAGCGCTCTCCACCAACACCAAGAACGATATCCTTTCTACCCCCAGCATCGTCACCATGGACAATAAGGAGGCGTCGTTCAACGTGGGTCAGGAGGTGCCGGTGCAGAGCGGCTCCCAGAGTTCCACCTCCGGTGATAACATCTTCAACACTATCGAGCGTAAAACCGTCGGCACCAAGCTGATTGTGACGCCCCAGATTAATGAAGGGGATGCGGTGTTGCTCAACATTGAGCAAGAGGTATCCAGCGTGGCCAAGGCGCAAGCCACCGGAACGGCGGATCTGGGCCCTACCTTTGATACCCGTACCGTCAAAAACGCGGTACTGGTCAAGAGTGGCGAAACCGTGGTGCTGGGCGGCCTGATGGACGAGCAGACCAAGGAAGAGGTGTCCAAGGTGCCGCTGCTCGGCGACATTCCAGTACTGGGCTACCTGTTCCGCTCCACCTCCAACACCACTGCCAAACGCAACCTGATGGTCTTTATCCGGCCGACCATACTGCGCGATGCCAATGTCTACTCCGGCATCTCCAGCAACAAGTACACCCTGTTCCGCGCAGAGCAGCTTGACGCCGCCGCCCAGGAGCGTTATCTCACCTCGCCCAACCGCCAGGTGCTGCCCGCCTACGGTCAGGATGTCATGGTGTCACCCGAGCTGCAAAAGGAAGTACAAAAGCAGGTTGAACAGATAAAAATTCGCCAGCAAAACACTGCCGACAGCACCACCCCGTTTGTGCAGAGTCAGCCCTGATGAGTGCCTATCATCTGGACGGCAGCGTCGGGCCTGCGCACCTGCCCGAGCTCCCCTTCGTCTTTGCCCGCAACTTCGGGGTGATCCTGATTGAGCGGGACGGCGCCCCCGTGCTGCAGTGCCGTCCCGGCGTCACCCCGCAAGCCCTGCTGGAAGTGCGGCGGGTGGCGGGTTGCAGCTTCGCGGTTGAGCAGCTCGACAACGACGCCTTCGAAGAGCTGCTGATGGCCCACTACCAGCGCGACTCCTCCGAGGCGCGCCAGCTGATGGAAGATCTCGGCAACGAGATGGACTTCTTCGCCCTGGCCGAAGAGCTGCCCCAGAGCGAAGATCTGCTGGATGCCGATGACGACGCCCCCATCATTCGCCTCATCAACGCCATGTTGAGCGAGGCGATAAAAGAGGAGGCCTCGGATATCCATATCGAGACCTTCGAGCGGGCGTTGGTGATCCGCTTTCGCATCGACGGGGTATTGCGGGAGATCCTGCGCCCCCATCGCAAGCTCGCCTCGCTGCTGGTGTCGCGGATCAAGGTGATGTCACGAATGGACATCGCCGAAAAGCGGGTACCGCAGGATGGGCGGATCTCCCTGCGCATCGGCGGCCGCGCCGTCGACGTGCGGGTCTCCACCATGCCGTCAAGCTACGGCGAGCGGGTGGTACTGCGACTACTGGACAAGAACAACGTCCGCCTCGAGCTCAAGCAGCTCGGTATGACCAAGGCCAACCGCACCATCATTAGCGAGCTCATTCGCAAGCCCCACGGCATTATTCTGGTGACCGGGCCGACCGGTTCCGGCAAATCCACCACCCTCTATGCTGCCTTGTCAGAAATCAACTCGCGGGATCGCAACATACTGACGGTGGAAGATCCCATCGAATATGATCTCGAAGGGGTGGGCCAGACCCAGGTCAACAGCAAGGTGGACATGACCTTCGCCCGTGGTCTGCGCGCCATCTTGCGTCAGGATCCGGATGTGGTGATGGTGGGTGAAATCCGCGATCTGGAGACCGCCCAGATCGGCGTGCAAGCATCCCTCACCGGTCACCTGGTGATGTCGACCCTGCACACCAACACCGCCATCGGCGCCATCACCCGGATGCGGGACATGGGGATCGAGCCCTTCCTGCTCTCCTCGTCGCTGCTGGCGGTGCTGGCTCAGCGGCTGGTGCGTACCCTCTGCCCCGATTGCCGCGCCCCCCACCCCGTCACCGAGCAGGAGCGCCTCGCCATGGGGATCGCACTGGCCCCCGACCAGCGGGTGTGGCGCCCGGTCGGCTGCGAGCAGTGCAACCACACCGGCTACCGTGGCCGGACCGGCATCCACGAGTTGGTGGTGATCGACGAAGCGGTGCGGGAAGCCATTCACAGTGCCAGCGGCGAGCTCGCCATCGAGCGGCTGATCCGCGGCCACACCCCCAGCATCCGCCGTGACGGCATCGACAAGGTCCTTCAGGGGCAAACCAGCCTCGAAGAGGTGCTGCGCGTGACCCGGGAAGATTGAGATGGCGGCATTCGAATACAAGGCTCTCGACAACAAGGGGCGCAGCAAGAGCGGCGTGATGGAGGGCGACTCGGCCCGCCAGGTACGTCAGCTGCTGCGCGAGCAGGGGCTCACCCCCCTCGAGGTAAACGAGACCACCGAGAAGGCGAAACGGGAAGCGACCCGCTTCTCCCTGTTTCGTCGTGGCGCCAGCACCGCCGAGCTGGCCCTCATCACCCGCCAGCTGGCGACCCTGGTGGGCGCCGGTCTGACCATCGAAGAGGCGCTCAAGGCGGTTGCCGAGCAGTGTGAGAAGGCTCACCTGCGCAGTCTGGTGGCGACCGTGCGCAGCAAGGTAGTGGAAGGTTATTCGCTGGCCGACTCGCTGGGAGCCTTTCCCCATGTGTTCGACCAGTTGTTTCGCTCCATGGTGGCAGCCGGTGAAAAATCGGGCCATCTGGAGAAGGTGCTCAACCGCCTCGCCGACTATACCGAGCAGCGCCAGCACATGCGCACCAAGCTGCTGCAAGCGATGATCTACCCCATCGTCCTCACCTGCGTGGCCATCGGGGTCATCTCGATCCTGCTCACGGCCGTGGTGCCCAAGGTGGTGGCCCAGTTCGAGCACATGGGTCAGCAGTTGCCGGGCACCACCCGCTTTCTTATCGGCACCAGCGAGCTGATGCAGGCCTATGGTCTCTGGTTCTTGCTGCTGCTGTTTGCTGGCAGTCTGGTCTGGCGCTGGTGGCTCACCGATGAGAAGCGCCGCCGCCACTGGCATCAGGTGATCCTGCGTCTGCCGGTGATTGGCCGGGTCAGCCGTGGCCTCAACACTGCCCGCTTCGCCCGGACTTTAAGCATCCTCAACGCCAGTGCGGTGCCGCTGCTTGAAGGGATGAAGATCTCCGGCGAAGTGCTCTCCAACGACTTTGCCAGAATGCGCATTCTCGAGGCCGCCGAGCGGGTGCGCGAGGGGACCAGTCTGCGCAAGTCGCTGACCGAGACCAAGATTTTCCCGCCCATGATGCTGCACATGATCGCCTCCGGCGAACAGAGCGGCGAGCTCGACAGCATGCTGGAGCGGGCGGCGGACAACCAGGATCGGGAGTTTGAATCCCAGGTCAACATCGCCCTCGGGGTGTTCGAACCCATGCTGGTGGTCTCCATGGCCGGGGTGGTGCTGTTTATCGTGATGTCGATCCTGCAGCCGATCCTGGAACTCAACAATATGGTGAATTTATGATGCGGGCATGCAGGTGAGGTCGGTCGATCCTGCAGTCAATTCGCTGGAGCCCAACAACATGGTGAATTTATGATACTGGCCTGCAGATGAGGTCGGTCGATCCTGCAGTCAATTCGCTCGAGCTCAACAATATGGTGAATATGTAAGGTTCGGACGTCCGAATACGCGTCGCTATTCGAACCTGCCAATCCAGTCGAACCCGTAGGTTCGATTAGCCGACAGGCGTAATCGAACAATCGCGGTTCAACAATATGATGGTCAATTTCTGATGGCCCACGCCATCTTATTTCGTTAGGGAGTTAGTCATGCACAAACGTCGTCAATCCGGTTTTACCCTGCTGGAAGTCATGGTGGTCATCGTGATCCTGGGGATCCTGGCCAGTCTGGTGGTGCCCAACCTGATGGGCAACAAGGAGAAGGCTGACCAGCAGAAAGCGGTCTCCGATATCGTGGCGCTGGAAAACGCCCTCGACATGTACAAGCTGGACAACAACCGCTACCCGACCACCGAACAGGGTCTTGACGCGCTGGTGACCAAGCCTTCCATCGATCCGGCGCCACGCAGCTACCGTGATGGCGGCTACATCAAGCGCCTGCCGCAAGATCCCTGGGGTAACCCGTACCAGCTGCTGAGCCCGGGCCAGTTCGGCAAGCTCGACATCTTCTCCATGGGTCTGGATGGGGAAGCCGGTACCGATGACGACATCGGCAACTGGAACCTGAAGGATTTCCAATAAGTGATATGTCGCCACCGCACTCCTTGTGAGCTGACTGCATGAAGCGATCTCTCTCCTTTCATCGCCAATCCGGCTTTACTCTGCTGGAAGTGTTGCTGGTCGCCATGCTGATGGGACTGGTGGCCACCGCCGTCACCCTCAGCATGGGTGGCGCCAAAGGGGACAGAGTACTCGACAAGCAGGCACGGCGCCTGATGGCGACCCTGCAACTGGCGCAGGAGTATGCGGTGATGGATGGTCGGCTGGTGGGCATGCGCATCGAGGAGAACGGCTGGCAGTTTATGCAGCGCCAGCTGAAGGATCGCAAGTGGCTGGCCCTGACCGGCGACAAGCAGCTCGGCCCTGTGCAGTTGCCCGACAACATGGCGCTGGCACTGGAGCTGGAAGGCTTTGGCTGGCAACCGGACCCCGACCAGCAAACCGAACAGACCCGCGAAGAGAAGGAGCGCACGCCGCAACTGCTGATCTTCCCGGGCGGTGAGCTGAGCCCCTTCGTGCTCACCTTCAGCCAGCAGGATGACGAGGCGCGCTACACCCGCATCGTCAAGGGTGACGAGTTCGGCCGCCTCACCCTGCTCACCGGCGATGAAGGAGACGAGGTGTCCGAGTGAACGCCCACGACATGACCTGGTTTGAGAAAGACGTGATGGTGGCACCACATCCGTGCCAACAAAACGCTCAAGGGGTAACCAATTGAACGCCCGTGGCATGACGTTACTCGAGGTGATGGTAGCACTGGCGGTGTTTGCCATCGCTGGACTTGCGGTGATGAAAACCGCCAGCGAGCACCTCGCGGCCCTCAGCTATCTGGAGCAAAAGACGCTCGCCACCTGGGTGGTGGAGAACCAGCTGGTGCAGCAAAAACTCGAGAACAAGTGGCCCGGCGACAGCTGGGTGGAAGGGGATGAACAGATGGCGGGCAGCATCTGGTACTGGCGCTATCGCGGGGTGGCAACCGCCGACAGCAACTTCCGGGCGCTCGATATGGAAGTGCGTACCGAGGCCAAGGCCGAGAACCCAGTGGCCATGATGCGGACCTATATCAATCGATGATCCAGCCCTTCTCCCGCACGCCTCGCCCCGCACACCTCGCCGGTTTTACCCTGCTCGAAATGCTGGTGGCGATCGCCATCTTCGCCAGCCTCAGCTTGGGCGCCTATCAGGTGCTGCAAGGGGTGCTCACCAGCGACGAGGTGGCCAAGCGCAAGGAGGCTCGCCTCGGCGAGTTGCAGCTCGCCTTCACCCTGTTGGAGCGGGATGTCACCCAGATGGTGCCGCGCAGCGGCCGCATCGAGGGGGAGAACAACAAGGTGCTGCTGGCGGCCTCCCGTTTTGGCCAGCAGAGCGATGACTGGGGCATGACCTTTATGCGCAGCGGCTGGCTCAACCCGGATGGCATGCTGCCCCGCTCCCATTTGCAGCGGGTCGGCTGGCGGCTCAAGGATCAGACGCTGGAGCGGCTGAGCTACCTCTATCCGGATCCGGTGATCGGCACCGAGCCGCGCATTCAGCCGGTGCTGACGGGGGTCACAGCGTTTCGCCTCTACTTCTTCGACAAGGGGGGCTGGAAAGAGGAGTGGACCCAGCGCAGCGTGCTGCCCCACGGACTGGCGGTGGAGCTCGATCTGGAGGATTACGGTACCCTTCGCCGCCAATTCCTGATCGGTGCCGGTGGCCAGCGCGCTGAGGAGAACAGCCAGAGCAGCAACCCCGATCAAGGGGGCGGCAACGACAGCAATAACGGGAACAACAGCGGCAACGGCAATGCCAATGGCGGTAATGGTGACAGCCAGAACGGAGGCGGCGCCAATGGGGGCTAATCGCACGCCGCCCTCTCGCCAGGGCGGCATGGCCCTGCTGGTGGTGCTGCTGATCCTCTCGGTGATGGTGATCATCGCCAGCAACATGAGCGGCCGCCTGCAACTTGAGTTGCGCCGCACCGCCAACATCACCAGCGGCAAACAGGCGTGGTGGTACGCCCTCTCGGCGGAGGCGCTGGTGAGCAAGGTGCTGGCACAGGATTTCAAGGATGACCCGGAAGTGGTCAACCTAGGCCAGAACTGGGCCCGCAAGAATACGGTTTTTCCGGTGGATGATGGCCAACTGAAGGGCGAGGTGACCGATCTGCAATCCTGCTTCAACCTCAATAGCCTGAGCGTGGCCTCCAAGGCGGGGAGCGGCGAGGATCTGGATAAGCAGCCCTATCAGGTACAGGTGTTCCGCACCCTGCTCAAGGAGCTGGCGCTGGATGATTACGAAGCGGCCCAGCTCACCGATGCCATCCGCGACTGGACCGACAAGAATACCGTGCTGGTCTCGAGCCTTGGCGCCGAAGATGCCTATTACGAGGGGTTAAAGCCGCCCTACCTCACCGCCAACCAGTGGATGCTGGGCAGGGATGAGTTGCGGGCGGTGCGCGGGGTGACCGCCAGGGTCTATGCCAAACTGGCCCCCTACGTCTGCGCCCTGCCCAGCGACAAGCTGAAGATCAATATCAATACCCTGGTACCCGAGCGGCCCGAGCTGCTGGTCGCCCTCTATCTTGGCAAGATTGGCAGCGACGATGCCAAGCGGGTACTGACCGATCGCCCCAGGAAGGGGTGGAAAGAGATCAAGCTGATGATGGACCAGCTGCCCGTACCTCTTGAGAGCGTACAAGGCCTCAAGGAGGCGCTGGTGGTCAAGAGCGACTTCTTTGAGGCCCGGGTGGTTGCCGAGGTCGGCGACAACCGCGCCTGGCTGGAGAGCCTCTTCCAGCGGGGCAAGGACAATAAACTGGTCATGCTGCGCCGCCTCAGTAGCGGCACCGAATAAACAGTGCACCCGCGGGCCTGGCCTGCGGATGCGAGAGATGTGGGATGCAGCCTGCGGGCTGCGCACCGGTTGCCATGGCACACAACACGCCCGAGCGACCGGTATCGCAGGAGAGAGATGCGTGAGCGAAAGTCTGGTCATCCGACTGGGGACCAATAAACAACAACCCGTGGCCTGGCTGGTCTGGTCCGGTCAGGAGCAGGAGATCATCGCCTCCGGCACCCTGCCCTCGGCCGATGCCCTAAGCGAGCTGCAGGAGCGGGCCGGTGGCCGCCCCGTTGTCACGCTAGTGCCGGGCAGCGATCTGATCTTCCGCCGGGTCACCCTGCCGGGGCGCTACAACCGGCAGTCGGCGGCGGCCCTCCCCTATCTGCTGGAAGAGCAGATCGCCTCCGACGTGGACGAACTTCATCTGGTGGTGCTGGCCCACACCGGCCCGCAGGTGGATCTGATGGCGGTGGATCGGCAGAAGATGGGCGAGTGGCTCGGCTGGCTCGATGCCGCTGGCCTCAAGAGCCTGCATCTGCTGCCCGATGTGCTGGCGCTGCCACAGGCGGCCGATGGCTGGTCAGCCCTGCAACTCGGCAGCGAGTGGCTGGTGCGCCAGGGCCCCTGTCAGGGGATCGTGGCTGACGAGCAGCTGCTGGCCATCTTGCTGGCGACTGAAGCCGAGCCGGTCACCATCCACAGCCACACCCCGGTGCCCGCCATTGCCGCGGCCAACTGGCAGGCGGCGGAGCCCGAGCTGCCCATGCTGCTGCTGGCCAAAGGAGCCCTCATCTGCCGGGCCAACCTGCTGACCGGCCCCTACCGACCCCAGACCGAATATGCCCGCTACTGGTTGCAGTGGCGCAAGGTGGCCATCACCGCTGGGTTGTTGCTGCTGGTGGCCCTCGGCCAGCGCGGCGTGCAGATCTATCAGCTCACCGAGCAGGACAAAGCGCTGAAAGCGGAGATCCGTGCCGTCTATACCCGCATCTTCCCGGGGGAGAGCCGCATCGTGAACGTGCGCAGCCAGATGAACCAGCACCTGCAACGAATGGGACAGACACCGCAAAACGGTGTGCTGCTGATGCTGACCGAGCTGGCCCCCACCTTTGCCGAAGTGCCCGGCCTGAAACCACAGGTGATGCGCTTTGATGCCAGCCGCCGCGAGCTGCGGCTGCAGGTGACCGCTCCCGGCTTCGCCGAGATCGAGCGGTTCCGTGAGCTGGCAGGCAAACAATTCGAGGTGCAGCAGGGCGAGGTGCGCAGCACCGAGGGCAAGGTAGAGGGCGCACTGGTGCTCAAGGGTAAATCATCATGATGGAAAAATTGCAGAGCTGGTGGCAGGGCATCACCGCACGGGAACAGCGGCTGGTGGTCGCAGGCAGCATACTGCTGCTGGTCGGCCTCTTCTACTGGAGCGCTTGGCATCCCCTCAACAATCGTATCGCCGAGCGGGAGCGGCAGGTGCAGAACCAGCAGCAGACCCTCGCTTGGCTCAAGGAAAAAGGGGAAGAGGTGCTGGCCATGCAGGGTGGGACGGGTCGCCAGATCGACACCAGCGGCACCCTGGAGGGGGTCGTCAACCGCACCGCCTTCAACCACAAGATCAAGATTGCCCGGCTGCAACCCCAGGCGCAGGAACTGCAGGTGTGGATCGACACGGTCCAGTTCGATGACTTGCTGCTATGGCTCGCCACTCTGGTGGAGCAGCACGGCATTCAGGTTCAAATCATCGAGATCGCCCGCGAGGAGCTGGCCCCGGGTCTGGTCAAAGTCAGACGCTTGCAGTTGAGTCGCCCACAATGAAAAAATCCATCCTGATTGCCAGCCTGTTTCTGGCAGCCTATTTCATGTTCCTGCTGGCGACCCTGCCAGCGGCGCTGGTGGCACGCCATCTGCCGCTGCCGGCCAACATGGCCAACCAGCTGAAGCTGGAAGGGGTAAGCGGCACCCTCTGGAGTGGCCAGGCGGCCCGGCTGCACTATGCCAGCGAATCGGTCAGCCAGCTGCGCTGGGATCTCAACGGCTGGTCGCTGCTGCGCTTCGCCCCCGAAGTGGCCATTCGCTTTGGTGATCGCAACGGGCTCAACGGTCAGGGCGTTGTCGGCTGGAATGGCACCGCCTTCGGCCGGGATCTGACCCTCAACGCCCCCGCCCCCTGGTTGCTAAGCCGGGTGCCGATACGCCTGCCGATCCCGATCACCGTCACCGGCCAGCTGCAGCTCAAAGTGGAGCAGTTTGCCCAGGGCAACCCCTGGTGTGACAACCTCTACGGCAACCTCGACTGGTACAACGCCAGCGCAGATACCCCGGCGGGCAAGCTGGATCTGGCCGACCCCGATCTGAAACTCACCTGCCTCGACTCCAAACTGGTGGCCGAACTCAAGCAGGGCTCAGATGCCGTGCAGACCATCGGTCGCCTCGAGCTGCAACCCAATGGCCAATACCTGTTCCAGGGCACCCTGAAGCCAGGCCCAGAACTGCCACCACAGATGCAACAAGGGCTCCCCTTCCTCGGCCAGCCAGATAGTCAGGGCCGCTTCCCCCTGCGCTATCAGGGGCGGATCTAACGCCCTCCCCACTGACCCCGGAGCCACTCCGGGGTCAGCTTTTTTACCCCTTTGTGTCCTTCTCCTCTCACTGCACTGACTCCCTCAGCCCTCACTCATTTAGCCCTTACTCATTCAGTCCTCACTTAGCGCCATATCCCCTGCAAGTGCACCTGTTTATCCTCCCTACCAGCCCGCTCAATGCAGCAACAACCAGCCTCTCTCGTCAATTCACCTGCCGCCAATGGTCAATGAGCGCGCACCTTGTTGAGAAAGCGGCAACTCACCTTAGCAAAGCTGAATATCAACCAGGTTACATTGCTTGTTAAATGTGAGCTGCCACTCGTTATTGATTTTTTCCAGCCAGATTGTAGCCAATCACAAGAGAGCGAATATAACCAGCTGAAAAATAACGACTAAACAAGAATTAAAGTCCTCATTACGCGCCATTCCGCCTCATTCCCTCTGTGCCTGCCCATCAAAATTGTGAGCGATGGTAAAACAATAGGTCAACCAAAGACAATTGATATGAATATCGAAATACCAGATGGAACCCGAGGCTAGATACAATCAGGTCAATTGGAGATGATTGATTTGTCTTTGTAGTGCGACAGGCAACCATCTCGACTGATCTGTTCATCTGTTCATTCGGTTTTCAAGCGTTGAGGGAAGGGTTATGGAAAAGAAGCGTATCTACCTGTTTTGCTCTGCCGGGATGTCCACTTCACTGCTGGTTTCAAAGATGAAGGCGCAGGCGGAAAAATATGATGTGCCGGTGCTGATCGATGCCTATCCGGAGACCCTGGCTGGCGAGAAGGGACAGGATGCTGATCTGGTGCTGCTGGGCCCGCAAATTGCCTACATGCTGCCGGAGATCCAGCAGCAACTGCCGGGCAAGCCGGTCGAGGTGATCGATACCCTGCTCTACGGCAAGGTCGATGGTCTCGGCGTACTGAAAGCGGCGGTAGCCTCCATCAAGAAGAGCATCGCGCAGTAAGGAGATCACTGTGAGCAACATCATCGCATCGTTGGAGAAGGTCATACTGCCCATTGCCGTCAAGCTGGGCAAACAGCCTCATGTCAACGCCATCAAAAACGGTTTTATCAAGCTGATGCCCCTGACGCTGGTGGGGGCCATGTTCGTGCTCATCAACAACGTCTTTTTGAGCTTTGGCGAAGGATCCTTCTTTTACTCCATCGGCGTGCGGATCGATCCCGCCACCATCGCCACCCTGGACGGCCTCAAGAGCATCGGCGGCAACGTCTACAACGGCACCCTGGGGATCATGTCCCTGATGGCCCCCTTCTTTATTGGTCTGGCGCTGGCCGAAGAGCGCAAAGCCGACCCGCTGGCCTCTGGCCTGCTCTCGGTGGCCGCCTTCATGACGGTCACCCCGTTCAGCGTCGGCGATGCCTATGCGGTCGGGGCCAACTGGCTCGGTGGCGCCAACATCATCTCCGGCATGCTGATCGGTATCGCCGTCGCAGAGATGTTTGCCTTCATCGTCCGTCGCAACTGGGTGATCACCCTGCCCGACAGCGTCCCGGCCTCGGTCTCCCGCTCCTTCTCGGCGCTCATCCCGGGCTTTATCATCCTCTCCATCATGGGGGTACTCTCCTACCTGCTGAACAACACCGGCACCAACTTCCACCAGATGATCATGGACAGCATCTCCACGCCGCTGGCCAACATGGGTGGTCTGGTGGGCTGGGTCTACGTGATCTTCTCCTCCTTCCTGTGGTTCTTCGGGGTACACGGCATGCTGGCGCTCACCGCGCTGGAGTCCGGCGTACTGTTCCCCTTCGCCCTCGAGAACGTCGCCCTCTACAACCAGTACGGTTCGGTCGAAGCGGCCATCGCGGCAGGCAAGGAGTTCCACTTCTGGGCCAAGCCGATCACCGACTCCTTCGTGTTCCTTGGCGGTACCGGTGCCACGTTGGGCCTCATCATCGCCATCTTCATGGTCTCCCGTCGTGATGACTACCGTCAGGTCGCCAAGCTGGGCCTGCCCTCCGGCATGTTCCAGATCAACGAGCCCATCCTGTTCGGCTTGCCGGTCATCATGAACCCCATCCTGCTGGTGCCCTTCATCCTGGTTCACCCGGTGCTGATGGGGATCACCATGGCGGCCTACTACGCTGGGATCATTCCCCCCATCACCAACATTGCGCCATGGACCATGCCTACCGGCCTGGGGGCCTTCTTCAACACCAACGGCAGCGTGGCCGCCTTCTGTCTGGCGATATTCAACCTGGGGGTCGCCACCTTGATGTATATCCCCTTCGTACTGATTGCCAACAAGGCGCAAGAGGTGATCGAGGAAGAAGAGGAGAGCGAAGAGGATATCGCTCTGGCCCTGAAGTTCTGATGACCGCCATTCAATTGACAACAAGGGAGGAGCAAAACTCCTCCCCCACCAGCCTGGAGAAGTAACCCATGCAGTATCGTTTTCCGGATAACTTCTGGTGGGGCAGCGCCAGCTCGGCCCCGCAGATGGAAGGTGCCGCCAACCGCGGCGGCAAATCCGCCAATATTTTTGACTACTGGTTCTCCATCGAACCGCAGCGTTTCCACAACGGGGTCGGCCCGACCGACACCTCCACCTTCTATGACAACTTCGAAAGCGACATCAAACTGCTCAAGCAGTTGGGGCATAATAGCTTCCGTACCTCCATCTCGTGGTCACGGCTGATCCCGGACGGGGTGGGCGAAATCAACCAGGAGGCGGTCAACTTCTACAACGCCGTCTTTGACCGGCTGCTGGCCGAGGGGATTACTCCCCTGATCAACCTCTACCACTTCGACATGCCGATGTGCATGCAGGAGCGCGGCGGCTGGGAGAGCCGTGAAGTGGTCGCCGCCTATGTGCGCTACGCGACCCGCTGCTTCGACCTGTTTGGCGGTCGTATCAAGCACTGGTTCACCTTCAACGAACCGATCGTGCCGGTCGAGTGCGGCTACCTTGGCCACTACCACTACCCCTGCGTGGTGGATTTTGGTAGGGCGGCCACCGTCGCCTACCACACCGCACTTGCCCATGCCGGTGCCGTGCAGGCCTATCGCGCCTGCCAGCATGATGGCGAAATCGGCATCATCCTCAATTTGAGTCCGACCTATCCCCGCTCGCAGGATCCGACTGATCTCGCCGCCTCCCGCATCGCGGATCTGCTGCTCAACAAGAGCTTCCTCGATCCGGCCCTGAAGGGGAGCTATGACCCCGAGCTGGTCGCGCTGCTAGAGCAGTACGACTTGCTGCCGCAGATCGAAGAGGGTGACAAGGCGCTGCTCGCCGCCGGCAAGGTGGATATCCTCGGCATCAACTACTACCAGCCGCGCCGGGTCAAGGCCAAAGAGGTGGCGTGGCAGGGCGTTCCACGCACGCCGGAAGATCTGTTCGACTACTACGAGATGCCGGGCCGCAAGATGAACCCCCACCGGGGCTGGGAGATTTACGAGCAGGGAATTTACGACATCCTCACCGAGTTGCGAGTCAACTACGGTAACCTGCCCTGCTACATCTCGGAAAATGGCATGGGTGTCGAAGGAGAGGAGCGCTTCATCGGCCCCGAGGGACGGGTGGAGGATGACTACCGCATCCAGTTCATTCGCGAGCACCTCGAGTGGCTGCATCGCGCACTGGAAGAGGGCAGTGCCTGTCGCGGCTATCACCTGTGGACCTTTATCGACAACTGGTCGTGGCTCAACGCCTACAAGAACCGTTATGGCTTCGTTCGCCTCGATCTGGAGAGCCAGCAGCGCACCATCAAGAAGAGTGGCTACTGGTTTGCCGAGGTAGCGCGCAACCATGGTTTTAATTAACGGTTTCAATCAACGCATTCACGTAAGGAACGACACATGTTCGATCTGGACAACATCACTGAAGAGGCCGCCACCTGCAACGATCTGGAAGAGGTGGTAATGGGGCTCATCATCAACTCAGGGCAGGCCCGCAGTCTCGCCTACACCGCCCTTAAAAAAGCCAAGGAGGGGGATCTGGCCGCCGCTCACCAGCTGATGGCCCAATCCCGCGAGGCGCTTAACGCCGCCCATCTGGTGCAGACCCAGCTAATCGAGGACGATCAGGGTGAGGGCAAGATCCCGGTCACTCTGGTGCTGGTCCATGCCCAGGATCACCTGATGACCTCCATGCTGGCCCGTGAGCTGATCAGCGAGCTGATCGAGCTGCACGAAAAGCTGCAGAACAAGTAACCTCGGGACGGGGCGAGAGGCCCCGCCATCGGCCAGCAGATCAGGAGGTGACTCATGAGCGTTAAAACAATCCGGGAAACCGAACTGTTTAACAACAAACCATTCCAAATGTTCATCTACAACAAGCAGGTGAGCGGAACCGGTTTGCACCAGCACGACTATTACGAGTTCACCCTGGTCCTGACCGGTCGTTACTATCAGGAGGTCAACGGCAAGCGGGTACTGCTGGAGCGGGGAGATCTGGTGTTTATCCCTATCGGTTCCCGCCACCAGAGCTTCTACGAGTTCGGCACCACCCGCATCTTCAACGTCGGGATCAGCCGCACCTATTTCGACGAGCACTTCAAATACCTGCTGCCGGAACACTTCGTCGCCTCACAGGCCTATGCGCTCAAGAGCGAGTTCCTCAGCTACATCGAGTCGGTACTGGTCTCGCCGGGCTTTAGGGAAGAGGCACTGACCGAATTTCTCGAAGTGGTGACCTACGCGGTGATGAACCGGCTGCGTCACTACAAGGACACCTCCGCCAGCGACGATCTCCCGCTCTGGCTCCACGATACCGTGGAGCGGATGCACGATCGCCCCCTCTTTGCCGAAGATGCGCTGGCCAACATGGTCTCCCTCTGTGGCAAGAGCCAGGAGTATCTGACCCGGGCCACCCGGCGTTACTACAACAAGACGCCGATGCAGATCATCAACGAGATCCGGATCAACTACGCCAAGATGCAGCTGGAGGTGACCAACAACTCGGTGGCCGATATCGCCTTCGAGACCGGCTACAACGACGTCAGCCTCTTTATCAAAAACTTCAAGAAGCTCACCTCGTTTACCCCGGGCAGTTACCGCAAATATCTCTATCCGAAATTCGAAAGTTCAGCCTGAGACCAGCGAGTTGCTGACCTAAACAACCCGGTTCAAGAGAACCCATCCATTGTGACCAGCCCCTGCCACAGGCGGCTGCGGCCTCTCTCACCATGAAGACAGAGCGGCCACCATCAAACCTAGAAAGATCGATGAAGAGGGATTTATGAGCGAGAAAATCAAGGTAGTCACCATAGGCGGCGGCAGCAGCTATACCCCCGAGCTGGTCGATGGTTTCATCAAGCGGTATGCCGAGCTGCCCATCAGCGAGCTGTGGCTGGTGGATATTCCCGCTGGCGAAGAGAAACTGAACATCATCTTCGACCTCTGCCAGCGGATGATCCGCCAGGCCGGCATCCCCATGATCCTGCACAAGACGCTGGATCGCCGCGAGGCACTGGTGGGTGCCCACTTCGTCACCACCCAGCTGCGGGTCGGCCAGCTGCAGGCACGAGAGAAGGATGAGCGCATTCCCTTGAGCCACGGCATGCTGGGGCAGGAGACCAACGGTGCAGGCGGCCTGTTTAAAGGGCTACGCACCATTCCGGTCATCTTCGACATCATCCGCGACGTCGAAGAGCTTTGCCCGGATGCCTGGCTGATTAACTTCACCAATCCGGCCGGCATGGTGACCGAAGCGGTGCGCCGTCATACCCACTTCCGCCGCTTTATCGGGGTGTGCAACATTCCGGTCGGCATGCAGATGTTTGTGCGCGACGCCCTCAAACTGACCGAACATGATCACCTCTCCATGGACTTGTTCGGCCTCAACCATCTGGTCTTTATCGGCGATGTGCTGGTCAACGGCGAATCCCGCTTTGACGAGCTGCTGGAAGGGGTCGCCGATGGCAGCCTGACCCGCGCCAGCTCGGTCAAAAACATCTTCGACCTGCCGTTCGACCCCGGTTTTATCCGCGGCCTGCGCCTGCTCCCCTGCTCCTACCTGCGTTACTACTTCAAGGAGAAAGAGATGCTGGGGATCGAGATGGGCGAGTTCTACAAGGGCGGCGCCCGGGCTCAAGTGGTGCAGCAGGTCGAGAAGAAGCTGTTCGAGCTCTACCAGAACCCCGAGCTGTGCGAAAAGCCCAAGGAGCTGGAGCTGCGTGGCGGCGCCTACTACTCCGATGCGGCCTGCGAGGTGATCAGCGCCATCTACAACGACAAGCAGAGCGAGCACTACGTCATCGTGCCCCATCAGGGTCATGTCACCAATATCCCGGCCGACTGGACGGTAGAGATGAGCTGCCTGATCGGGCGTGATGGCGCCATCCCCCACCCGCGCCTCACCCGCTTTGACGACAAGGTGAACGGGTTGGTGCACCTCATCAAGAGCTTCGAGATCGCCGCCGCCAAGGCCGCCATCAGCGGTGACTTCGATGACCTGCTGCTGGCGATGAACCTCAACCCGCTGATCCACTCCGACAACGATGCCCGCATCGTCGCCCGCGAGCTGCTGCTGGCCCACCGCGAACACCTGCCCCACTTCGCCGCCGCCATCGACGCCCTCGCCTGAGGCCAGCACGCCCCGCCCGAACCGGCGGGGCGCTTAACCGCAAGGGAACCCTCATGAGCAAGAGATTGATCATCAACGCCGACGACTTCGGCCTCTGCCGCGCCCAGAACTACGGCATCGTAGAGGCGTTCGAGCACGGGGTCGTCAGCTCCACCACTGCCATTGTCACCTCCCCCGCCATCGAGCACGCCGCCTGGCTGGCCAAACGCTTCCCCGATCTGCCAGTCGGGCTGCACTTTATGCTCAGCTGGGGCAAACCGCTCACACCGCTCCCCTCGCTGGTGAACGAACAGGGCGAGCTCAACAAGGGGATCTGGCACAAGAGCGAGGCGGGAGAGCTGGATCTGGCGGAGATATCCGGCGAGCTGGCGAGTCAGTATCAGCGCTTTGTCGCGATCTTCGGCAAGCAGCCAACCCATATCGACAGCCACCACCATGTTCATATGTTGCCGACTATCTACCCGCTGGTGGAGGCTTTCGCCAAGGCACATGGACTGCCCCTTCGCATCGACCGGGGCGAAATAGCCCGCCACGGCCTGACCGTCAACCACCCGCAAAGCTGCGATCGGTTCTACGACCGCTTCTACGGCGCGCAGCTGACCCAAAACAGCCTGCTGCAACTGCTCGATGAGGCCAGTGAACAGGGAGCCAATTCGCTCGAGATCATGTGCCACCCCTCCTTTATCGATCTGGAGATGCAGGGCAGCTCCTACTGCCAGCCCCGCCTCAACGAACTGGCGATCCTGACCGACCCGTCCCTGCCCGCCCTTATCGCCGAGCGCGGCTACCGCCTCGCCAGCTATCGGGAGTGGCAATAGCCAAAACGCCATCAGGTAGACCGGAAGAACCGCAGATACAAAAAAGCCCAAGCGGGTGACCGCTTGGGCTTTCTCTTTGAATATGGCGGAGGAGGTGGGATTTGAACCCACGGATGGTCGCCCATCGCCGGTTTTCAAGACCGGTGCATTCAGCCGCTCTGCCACCCCTCCGAACGGAGTGCATACTACGCTAAGCCCTTGTTCATATGCAATACATATTTCCTGTGGGATAGTGTGCGGGAGCAAAATGGCAGGTGGCTTGAAATTGTTCCTCGTCATCCCTATTTGTTCTACATACAATGCGTAAACATGCAGTAACAAACAGCGATCACGAGGCGGCTGCTCGCCGTCTCACCCGGACATCAAGAGGACACCCAAGATGGATACCCGTTCTATCTACACTGGCACCCAAAGTGCCGTACGCGATACCAACAAGGTGCTGCGTAACACCTATATGCTGCTCTCCCTCACTCTGGGCTTCTCTGCCGTGGTGGCGGGGGTCGCAACCGTGATGAACATGCCGCCCCTGCACTGGGCCGTGTTCCTGATCGGTGTCTACGGTCTGATGTTCCTGACCGAGAAGAATCGCAACAACGGTATGGGGCTGGTCTTCACCTTCGCCCTGACCGGTCTGCTGGGCTATAGCCTGGGCCCCATCATCAACATGTACATGAACAATGGTGGTGGCGAGATCGTGATGACCGCCCTGGGCGGCACCGCGCTGACCTTCTTCGGTCTGTCGGCCTATGCCCTGACTACCAAGCGTGACCTCTCTTTCATCGGCGGCATGCTGTTCGTCGGTTTCTGGGTACTGCTGGTGGCCATGGTTGCCAACATCTTCCTGCAGATGAGCGCCCTGAGCCTGGCCCTGTCCGCCATGTTCATGCTGTTCTCCTCCGGCGCCATCCTGCTGACTACCCAGCAGATCGTGCGCGGGGGCGAGACCAACTACATCTCCGCCACCGTCACCCTGTATGTCTCCATCTACAACATCTTCCTGAGCTTGCTGAGCCTGCTTGGCGGCAACCGCAACTAATCAAACACCCCGCTTCGGCGGGGTTTTTATTGGCGCCGATTTTTGTCAGGATAAGTGGTAAATCAAGGATATGAAGCGAAGTGGCCCTGATTTGGATCAGGGCCACTTCGCGCTTGGCGGGTTACTATCCCGCTCTCGTTTCGATCAAGGGTTTCACCTGTCTCATGCCGATGGATCTCTCTGGCCTGCTGCGCCGACTGCTGACCGATAGTCACATCTACTTCGCCCTCAAGGTGTTGCTGGCCATTCTCGGTCTGCTCGCCTTCACCCTGGCGACCGGCGACATCCAGCTCACAGTGCTGCTCTCCCTCGGGGTAGTGGCGGGGGCCATCGCCGAAACCGACGACAGCCTGTGGGGCCGGGTGAAAAATTTGGGGATGACCCTGCTCTGCTTCCTGTTTGCCTCATTGTGCGTGCAGTACCTCTACCCCACTCCCTGGCTGTTTGCCATCGGACTGGCGAGCTCCACCTTTATCTTCGTGATGGTGGGGGCGCTCGGTGCCCGCTACGCTACCATCAGCTTTGGCACCCTGCTGATCGCCATCTACACCATGCTGGGAGCCGCCCATGCGCCGAGCCTCTTCTACCAACCGCTGGCCCTCGGCGCCGGCGCCCTCTGGTACGGGCTGGTGTCGCTGCTCTGGCTCTGGCTGCTACCCTACAAGACGCTGCACGAGCAGTTGGCCCAGAGCTACTTCGCCCTTAGCCGCTACCTGCTGGAAAAATCCCGCTTCTTCCCGGCGGACGAGCACGGCGCCCAGGCCATTCGCCACAATCTGGCCCAGCTCAACATCAACCTAGTAAGCGCCCTCAACCTCACCAAGTCGGCCCTCAATGCGCGCCTGAGCCGCCGCCATCCGGCAAGCCCGGAGCTCGCCAGCCTGCTGCGTCTCTACCTGCTGGCGCTGGAAATTCACGAGCGGGCCACCTCCAGCCACTACCCCTACAGCCGGCTGGAAGCGGAGCTAAAACAGGGCATCGTACTGGAAGGATTTCAGGAGGTGCTCCTGCAACTCTCCGAGGCGTGCCAACGGTTGGGTTACGCCATTCTGGTCCACAAGCCCTATGCCCATAACAAGCGTATTCACTGGACGCTGGAGGCCCTTGGCGATCAGCTGGAGTTCACCCACCTCAAGCAGCACTACCCGAAAACCCTGCTGACACCGATGAAGTTCCTGCGCCGCAACCTGGCCAGCATCAACCTGCTGCTGGGCAGCGCTGAAGTGCTGCAAAACCCCGAACAGCCAGAGCAGGAGCTGCCCGCGCTGGCCAAGCCGCCCCGCCTGCCGCTGCTGGCCCAGCTCAAGCAGCACCTCACCTTGCACTCCATGGTGTTTCGCCACGCGCTGCGTTTGTCGCTCGGGCTGGTGATTGGCTACGGCATACTGCAAGCTTTTGACATGGAAAAGGGCTACTGGATTTTGCTGACCCTGCTGTTTGTCTGCCAGCCCAGCTACAGCGCCACCCGGCGCCGGCTGGTGCAGCGGATGCTCGGCACCTTCGCAGGTATTCTGGTGGGTATTCCGGTGCTCTGGCTCTTCCCCGAGTTGCACGCCCAGCTGGTGGTGATGGGGCTGGCAGCCTTCCTCTTCTTCACCCAGTTGCGTAATAACTACAGCGCTGCGGTCTGCTTTATCACCCTCTACGTGCTGATGGCATTCAACCTGCTCGATGGCATCGGCTTTGCGATCCTGGGACCACGGCTGCTCGACACCCTGCTCGGCTGTCTGCTCTCCTACGGGCTGGTGGCCTGGCTCTGGCCGGACTGGCAATACAAGCGCCTGCCGACCCTGATCGCCAATTCGCTGTCGGCCAACGCCCGCTACCTCTCGGCGGTGCTGGCGAGCCTCAAGCAGCAGCGGGATGAATCCATCGACTACCGGGTGGCGCGCAAGAGCGCCCATCTGGCGGACAGCGAACTGGCCACCGCCTGGCAGAGCATGCTGGTTGAGCCGCAAAAGCGTCGCAGCTTCCTCGATCTCTGCTTTACCCTCACCTGGCGCAACCACGCCCTGCTCTCCTACATCTCGGCGCTGGGGGCCCATCGCGACAAGCTGGAGGCCATCAGCGGGCTGGATGAAGTGCGCCACCACATCTGCCACACTCTGGAGCAGGCCGCCGGTCACTTGGCGGGCGCCCCCTCCAGCTCCATCGGTGGTCAGTGTCCCATTCTTTGCACGGACAGCAGCCCGGATAGCAGCGAGGAGCAGCTGATGCTGACCCAGCAGCTCAACCTGATCAGCGAGCTGGCGGATCAGCTGCTGCATCTGGCCAACGAGAGCCGGTTGCTCACCGGGGATCAAGGCGCTACCATGCCCGCCCAATCCTGATAGCCCCATTAGCGAGGAGCCCCCATGTCTGCGTCCGAACAACATCAGCTGGAATTCAACGGCCAACTCATCGAGACCGATGCCAAGGGCTACCTGCTCAACAGCAACGACTGGAGCGAGGAGCTGGCGCGGGTGTTGGCTGCGCAGGAGGGGATCGTGCTGGAGGAGCCGCACTGGGAAGTGGTGCGCTTTGTGCGCGCCTTCTATCTGGAGTTCAACACCTCCCCCGCCATCCGCGCGCTGGTCAAGGCGATGGAGAAGCAGTATGGCCCCGAGAAGGGCAACAGTCGCTATCTCTACAAGCTGTTCCCGGAAGGGCCCGCCAAGCAGGCGACCAAGATTGGCGGCCTGCCCAAGCCGGTGAAGTGCATCTGATCCCATAAAAACGGGGGCCGCAACTGCGGCCCCCGTTGTTTTTGATGCGCTATCTTCGCGCACCTTCCATTCATATCTCTTGCACTGACTCGGCCAGCCTTATCCTCGCTTGTCAGCCTGCGCCACCAACTGCTCCGCCAGCCGATGACCGTGCAGGTAGGAGGCGATCAGCTCGCTATCCGCTTTGCCGATTTCAATCTGCTGGTACCAGTGCGCCAGCATGGCGGCAAAGCCGCGCTGGGCCAGCACCGGCTGCCAGTCGTTGGGAGCCAGCATCTGCGCCTGCTTGTCGCGGGCCATGATGCCGCGGGTGCAGTTCTCAAGGTGCAGGGAGAGATTGTCGCCGTAAGCATCGATGCGCTCCTCGGTGATCCCGGCGCTGCGGTTCATGCTGCCGCTGATGGCGCGATCGCCGCTCTGCCAGCTGACACTCACCCCGGCCAGCAAGCTGTTATCCTGCGCATCGGGGCGCAAGACTGCATGGAGATCCCCCTGCGGCACGCCGCCATAGAAGCAGAGGCTGTCGAGCACATGGATAAAGTCGTCGAACATAAAATCCCGCGCCTTGCCGGGCAGAGCGAAGCGGTGTTTTTGCCAGTTAAGCTCGGTGAGCGGCTGGGCACGGGCCTCGAGCATGGCGGGCAGATAGCGGCGGTTAAAGCCGACAAACAGCGCACAATCCTGCGCGATGGCGAGGTTGGCCAGCACTTCTGCCTCGGCCAGATTGTCGCACAGGGGCTTGTCGACAAAGGTGGGGATACCCGCGCACAGGCACTGCTCGGCAAGCTCGCGGTGCACCGCGGTGGCGGCGTGGATCATCACGGCATCGGGACGGCTGGCCAGCATGGCCGCCACATCGGTAAAGCACTCTGCGACCCGATACTGGCGGGCCAGCTTCTCCAGCACCGATGGATTGCGGGTGCAGAACAGCGGGGTGATCCGCTCGTCGCTCGCCAAGAGCGGCAGATAGGCTTTCTGGGCGATATCGCCAAGACCAACCAGGGCAATGCGCATCTCAACTCCTTTTCACTCGATCACGGGACAAGCGGATAACTGCCCGCACCATTGCAGGATTTTCCCCGCAGATCCAGCCTGCCGTTATCGCGCTGGCTGGTGACAGCTTGTCTCTGCAATCAAACAGGCAGATATCCCGTACAAGGGTTTTCCCCGAAAGCACCTGCTCTCGGGGCTTTTTAAAAACCCTATCAAAAGGCTTCGCACGAAGCATCACCTCATCACATAAAATATTAAAAACAATGGGTTAGCATCATCACGGTGCTAACCCATTGGTCGTTTTTGGCCCCGTACCACACCGGGTACCGATGGCATACCCCACCATCGCAGGCGTTGCTGGCGCAGCCAGCACATCCCCATTGATGATAAGGGATGAAAAAGAGAGAACGCGCCTACGGCTGCCCAACATAACGCTCAGGTCAGCGCGCTCGATGCAGCACGATCAGCGTGCCGGGCCCGTCACCTCCGCCAGCCAGCTGATCAAGCGCTGCCAGGATTTGGTATCCGCCTGCTGATGATAACGCTCACTGCCAAACACGCTAAAGGCGTGGGGCGCGCCACTGTAGGTGGTCATCTCATGGCGCACGCCCGCTTGCTCCAACTGCTCAGCGAGGGTAGCAAACTCCTGCAGCGAGACCGAGGCATCTGCCGAACCGTGCTGGATCAGCAAGGCGGCATCGGTCTTGCTGTAATCCTGCCCCTCGGGGGTGGCCAAGCCACCATGCACACTCACCGCCCCGGCAAGCGGGCTACCGCTGCGAACCATTTCAAGCGCGGCCGCCCCACCAAAACAGTAACCCAGCAGCACCACCGGCCCCTGCCCCAGCGCTTGCCGCGTAGCAACAAGCCCCCCTTCGAGCAGTTGCCGCATCCGCCCACGATCCTGATAAAGCGCTCCGGTCGCCGCGCGCCTAGCCTCGACCGTGGCAGGGCGCACCCCCTTGCCAAACAGATCGACCGCAAAAACGTTGTAACCCAACTTGCCCAACATGGCACTGCGGGTGATCTCATAATCCGTCAAACCATCCCAATCGTGGATCAACAGAATAATCGGCCCCCCTGCCCGCCCCTTGGTCACATAACCTTCAAATTCGCCACCGGCAACCTGATAGTTCAGGCTGGCCGCCCACAGCGGGGCCGCCATCAATCCGCCGATCAGGGCCGTTATCAGTGAGCCTATCCCTTTCATCTGCTCTCTCCTTTGTGTTGCTTGACCATCTGCTGCGTGGTGTGGCGGTCGTCAGCGGGTTGGGCCGCATATGAACCACAGCCAAGTGTAGGCAGAAGAGCGCTCTTCCACCGTAATACATCAATAGGTATAACAGCTCAAATTGGGACACCCTCCTTTTGGTTGGGGCAAATTGAGACACCCTCCTTTTGGAACAAGCCACTATCGAGCAGTTGCAGGCACCATAAGGGTGTTGCATCTGAACTGATGCCTGCAAAAGTCAGCTAGTGAGAGCGATTTTCAGGTTTAGAAAGCAGCAGCCCCTGCACAGCCATTCATTGAACTGTGTGCAATACCCGGAGCTATCGGCAGGGTGGACGCGAAGCAATCAAAGCCGTGGCTGATGGCAGCGCCGCTGGCCACAGTGGCGGGCAAACTGCTGGCATTGATCTCTGTCTCCCACCACTCTGATCCCTTGTCGCCTGAACAGCGTCACCTGTTTCAACCAGCGAACACCATCAAGACCCAATCGTTCCAGAATTGGTCCAAGTTGGGCCGGAATATGACCCCGCTTGTCGGGCCGAATAGCACGGCCTGTCCAATCAACCAGCATCAGGTAGTCGGTTAAGGCATAGGGTAATTCTTCAGGCTTCCCCTGGCTGGCAAAAGGCAGCAAAAGTGGTGGCAAAACCTCAGTAGTAGCAGGCTTATCAAGGCGCTGTTTGATACTGGTGTAGTCACTCTGCTCTGGCCGATCGGTCAACGCGGCTCGTATCGGGTTGAGGTCAACATACGCCATACAGGCCAACAAGGCTGATTCGGTGAGCAACGCCTGGCTCTTGAAGCGGCCCTCCCAGAAATGGCCCTTGCAACCATCTTCCTGATTGGCCTGACGGGC
This sequence comes from Aeromonas fluvialis, assembly GCF_000819885.1. GTDB lineage: Bacteria > Pseudomonadota > Gammaproteobacteria > Enterobacterales > Aeromonadaceae > Aeromonas > Aeromonas fluvialis. The sequence goes on along the minus strand of NZ_CDBO01000005.1, from coordinate 7,666 downwards.
CAGATTTTCATTGAGTAGCCGAATAAACCAGCTGATGGAGTGAAGCCGCTCCCGCCATTGGGCCAGCAATTGCTGCACAACAGCCAGTTCAGGCTCGATCAACATCTCCCCTTGATACCAACGCCTAACCAACAGCGGCCACTGGAAAAGCGCAGCCCAGCGCTCAGCCACCTCCCGCTCACTCCAGTTGGCTGCGGTATCGGGCTCCACCTTTAGCACCAGATGATAGTGATTGCTCATCACCGCATAAGCACAAATACCGATTGCAAACAGCCGCGATAGTTGCCCCAACTTGTCGACCACCCACTGACGCCGATGCTCGTAACTCTGGCCTGAATGGGCATCGTCACCACACAGAAAGGCTCGCCGCACACAGCGGCTGACCACATGGTAGTAAGGCGTATCCTGCAAGCTGATTTGACGTGAACGGGCAATGGTCATGGCACATCCCTCAAAGGTGACCTCTCAAGTCAAGAACAGCACTACGCCACTGTCAAAAAGGTGGGCAAAAAGGTGGGTGTCCCAGATTTCCCCAGATTTCCGGTAGGTGTCCCAGATTTCCGGTATCTCGAACCAACATGGCCCGAAGAGCGATCCCCTCTCACAAACGACATGAGAGTAACGCGCCCTCCCCGCCACCAATAAAAAACAATTTGATAACATATTTTAAAAGACGAAGCTTTTCTGATGGTTACATCACTTTTGCGCTCGCCTGAACAGCTTCGTTTGGCTTATCATAGCCACTCGATACCTATGAAAACGCATAGATATTGCTTCTTCTGACAATCAGGTCATATAAGACACAGCAATTGAAGTGAATTAGTGCATTTGGCGCTGATAATCAAAAGCAGCCAGCGCTAATGCGTCCAAAGCCAATAGCTGTCGATATTTTACCGCCCCCGAAGAAGCTTTGATGCCGGTTTTATTGGTATGTCTCAATCTCGCGATTAAATAAAAATGGCAAGGAATAGCTATGGATAAATCGTTTCGTCTTGCGTCTATCAGCGGTGTGCTGATCGTGGCTGTTGGTTGCAGTTCTCAGCAGATGCAGAATTTCAAATCTACTGTCAATGACATTGGCAAAGATTACGGTATGCCGGTTCTTTGTGGGGCTGGCATTATAGCCGGTGGAGCTGCAGGTTACGCGCTCAACGGGAAGAAAGGTGCTGTCGCAGGGGGCGCCATCGGGGGAGCACTAGGCTGTGCTGCAGGCTATATGTGGCAGTCCCGGCTACAAGAGCTGGACCGGATAGCCAAGGAAGAAAATCTCAACATTGCCACCGAGAAACTGACCGTTGCCGAGCCAGCAGCAGTTACGGGAGTGCCACAGGATGCAGGACTGGTAGCTCAGATACCCGATTCCGGCATGTTTGCAGTTGGCTCTGATCAATTGACAGAAAGCGGTCTGCGAGTGGTCACAAAACTGGCCCAGCTCTATTCCAAACCCGCCGCCGCTGACGCCTCGAATGCGCGCCGCATTCTCCTCGTCGGCCACAGTGACGCCACCGGCCCTACAGAACTCAATCTGCGACTGTCAGAGCAACGTGCAAGAGCCGTCGGCAAGGTCCTGGTCGCATCGGGTATCCCGGCCTCTTCCATTTATTATCAAGGTGCTGGTTCTTCTCGCCCTATCGCAGACAACAGTGATCCCTTGCTTCGCGGCCAGAATCGCCGGGTCGAAATTGTAGAACTGGCAAACGAACAGGCCTTGGTCATGCGAGCCCAATCCGAAGAGAGCAATACCCGATATCTGCGTTATGGGACTTCCGAGACCATCAAACCTCGTGTGGCGGCGACCAGACCTGCGGCTCAGTCCGCAAGCGGTTCAAGCAAGGTGACGGCCACGTCGCAAACAGCTCCTCGTCAAACCACAGCCAAGCAAAGCGCCCCAGACACCAGCATGGCCAAGGCCGCTCCCGACGCCAAGGCAGCAGTGGACTTCGGCGGCAAGCCTGCTGACACCTATCAATGGAACATGGCTCAGAACATCAAGCCCAAAGCGAGCGGTTTTGCACTGATTAGCAGCGCATACGCAAGCGACATGCCGATGTCGAGCTGTGAGGCAGATAAGCCCCGCAGTGCTGGCCAGGTACTGAGCATGGCGGACGACAAACCTCTCCCACGCCATGCCACCAAGGAGTACATGCCCGGCTATAACAATCGCGTCTGGGCCAATACCGTCAACGGCCACCTAGTGACAGTCTCTCCAGTTTCCATCTTGCGTGACAACGCCAAGGTCGATCGTCAACCGATCCTGCAGGTGGTTCAGGGTTACAAATCTTCGAATCAGAAGAAGCCTCAGACCCTCAAGGCGGTAGCCAACACCTATGAGGGAGAAAGTGAAGTGCTTTACCGCGTCTTCACCAGCGATCCCAAGGCATCGGTGTCCTGCATGGATCTCGTGTTCAGCAAAGGCAACGCCGAGGTAAGCCAAGGAGCCCTGTTCTATCCGGCAGGTCCCGAGGCTTATGTTGCCTCCTACAAGCCCATTCCCGCCACCCATTCCAAATAAGAAAACGGAGAAACTTAGTGGAAGACTTTTCTTTGGCAGCGCTCAAAGCGCTGATCCTCGCCAACCAGATGCTGACCGTTGGCCTTGTTTCATTCCTCATCAGTGCCGTTGTGGTATGGCGGCATTGGGAGAATGTCTCCTACTTCCTGATCCGGGTATGGCACAGCCTCCCTCTCATCGGGACCGTGGCTCGCCTCGCGCGCAAACCAGCCTCGGTCGATGGGGATGGCTGGATCAACCATGAAGTGACCCTGTCCAATGTGTATTACCGCGAATACAAGAAGCATTTAAAAGGAACCGATGCCTACAACGCATCCCTCGACTACCTGGCCAAGGCAGGAGAGGCTGGTCGCTCCCCGCGTCCTGCGTGGGTTCTGGCCTTGGTGCTGGTGCTGGTACTGGTCGAGGCAATGGGGTTTGCCTACGTGCTCGCAGGTTGGATGAACATGGACGCATCAACCAATGACCGTCACCTGCTGGCGGCCGCGACAGCGCTATTGCTTGCCGTCGCATCCGCATTTCTAGCGGAAGTTGCCGGGCACTCCCTGCATCACAACAGTCTGATAGCCCGTGCGCGCCACTGGTGGCAAGGGGAAGAGCCATCCAAACGCTCTCGTACCCTCAAGGCAAACAAGGCCATCAATCTGGAAGACTCCTTCTCGGATTCTGACAAACCTGACTATGAACAACTGCTGGCACGCCTGAAGGATGTGAATTCCAATGTTAGCCGCAAGTTTGTCTGGCTGATTGTCTGTGCTTCGTTTGTTGTCTGCATGGCTGTTGGCGCCTTCGTGGTACGCTCCGCGACCCTCGACAGCATCGAGACCGAGATGGTCAACAACATGCGTGCAGAAACAACGGCGCAGCATGACAGCAGTATGAGTTCGCCATTTGATCTGCCGGAAGAGTCTCAAGCCATCAACAACGAGGCGGAAGAGGCCACCATCGAAGACAAGATGCAGGCAATCCGTGAGGCCAGCCTGACCACCTACGTCATGCTGTCGCTCATCTACATCGCCATCCAGGGGATCAGCATCTGGCTTGCCAGCAAATACCATTTTGCGGGCACCCATTCCAAAACAGCCTGGCGTCTGACTCACGAGTACGCGACTGCCGAGGAGATGCTGGACGCGATGGACCAGCAACGCACAGCCATTGCCAGCCATGCCGATGACAAACTCCGCCGTTTGCAGACCCTGTTGTCGAGCCGTGACCATACCAACTCTGCTGTGCTAGGTGCGCTAGAAGGGGAGAAATCTGCCCGTCGTAACTTCCTGGCCTTTATTGAAAAACCGAGCACTGTACCGTCCAAGGCAGCCCCTCAGGCAACTCCGGCAGCGCAAGCCGAAGCGGCACCTGCCGTACAACCTGCAGTTGCTCAAGCAGAAACGAAGGCCCTATCTACCACAGATGTCCCCAACCAAGCCGGATCTATCGTCAAGGCCACTGATTTCCATGATGTCACTGGCCTGCCCGAAGAGAGCCTGGCCGCGGCCAGCCGCGCACTCGGGGTAGATGAAGAGCAGTTGCGTGATATCCGTGAGCAACAGATGGCCCTCAAGACCCTGGGCCTCTTTCCCGCCAAGCAGAGAGCCTAATCGTGAAGATCACCCAGATATTACTACTGGCGTTGACGCTGCCTTGTGCAGCGTTGGCGGCCGAGCGTAACGATATACAGAGCTGCTATGAGCGCAATGGTCTGACCGACATCAAACCGGCGGGCACCGGCCGCGAGCTGGTAGTCATCATCGACCAGACCATTCCGATGCCTGAAGACCTGCAACGGAGCAGTTGGGGGCAGATCGAACGGTTCGTCCAGGCCGGTGATCGCGTCAAGCTCTATACCTTCTCCGCCTTCTTGCCTGGCGAATACCTTCGCCTGACTTACGCGGGGCAACTGGATATGCCGCTGGAAGGGGAAGTCCGGGACGATGTCAGCATGCGCAAATTGCGCGGTCTGGACACCTGCCTGACAACGCAGAGCAAGGTATTTCGTAACGGCTTTGGCAAACAGTTTGTCAAAGCGCTGCGTGATGCCCGCCAAGACATCCCCAAGAGCGAGATCATGAATTCGCTGCGAAAGGTTGGCGAAGATATGAAGGCCGAGCAAGGCGTCAACGACCGCGTCGTGTTCCTACTTTCAGACATGCTGGAACACTCCGATTACACCAGCTTCTATGCCACCAACAAGATCAAGCAGCTCAATGTCGGCGACGAACTCAAGCAGGCCAAGAGCAAGGGGCTGTTTGCCGATCTGCAAGGCGCTCGCGTCTACGTCACGGGCGCCGGGCTGGTTACCGACGCGGTTAAACATGCCTATCGTTCCGGCAAAACCATGGATTCACTCGGTGACTTCTGGTCACAGTACTTCGAGCACTCCCATGCCACTCTGGTGAACTTCGGAGCCCCCAGCCTGAGCACGGATTTGCAGTAACCGTCACATCCACAGGCAGAGCTCCGCGCTTCCCCCTATCACACAAGGGCGACCAACCGGTTGCCCTTGTTATTTTCATTGCTGCCCACCTGCTCCCTGCGGGATCGCGTTTTTATTGCCATCTGATTGCTCCTGCCAAACACGTCATGGACGGATCCCATGCCCATCGATCAGGCAGGCCAAGATCACAGAAGCGCTCCCTGATGGGCATGTGCGTATTCCCACGTCTGTCCCCTTGCTCACTTTTTTATCAGAAGTCATCTCTCTGTCATCTGGCTGACATCCCGCGGTCATTTTCAAGCCATAGAGTTTTTCACTTATTTTTCATATTGATAGATAAGGAACATCATGACTTTCCCGCGCTCTTCTTATGTGGCTTTGGCCGTCTCGCTGGTCTTGCTTGGCGGCTGCCAGTCAGAGAACAAATCGTCTGCCGACAACCAGGACAAAACCGCCTATCAATACAGCACCAAAGCGGTCTACAGCCCGCAGCAGCAGGCAGAGAGCTACGAGCCAGCGCCCCAGGGGTTCAGCCCGGTCTTTACCGAGATGGTGGCGCGCCACGGCTCGCGCTCCCTCTCCAGCCCGAAATATGACGTGCTGACCAAGCTGGTATGGGAAGAGGCGCAGCGTCAGGGGGCGCTCACTACCCTCGGGCAGGGGCTGGGAGGCAAGGTCGATCTGGTGACGGCCGCCAACCAGAAACTGGGCTATGGCCTGCTCTCGGCGCTGGGCAAGGAGGAACACGCCAATCTCGCCACCCGGCTGGCGGCGCGGCTGCCGACCCTGCTCAACAGCAGCGAGCCCCACTGCATCAAGGTGGTCACCTCGGGCAAGGACAGGGCCAACGAAAGCGCCTTCTACTTTATGGAGAGCCTCAAGCGCAACGTGAGCTATGTCAGCGACTCGGCGCAGTGCTACCTCACGCAGGATGACCCCTCGAAGATCGACAAAAAGCTGGTCAACAAGTTCGAGCTCTACTTCCACAAGACCACGCCCGAGGGGGATTACGCCCGCTACCTGCCCGCCTATGAGAGCTACCAGCGCTTTATCGGCGACGAGGATGCCGCAATCGCCCCGGCCCCCGAGCTGGCCAGGGCGCTGGATCAGCTTAAAAACCTGAGCAAGACCAAAGAGATGGCCCGCAGCATGCTGGAGCGTATCTACAGCAAGGGCTTTGTCGACTATCTGGCGGGCGGCGTCGAGTTTGTCGCCGTCAACCCGGAAGATGGCGGCATGACCTATGTGCGCGACGAAGTGGATGCCGCCCTGATGCTCTACAACCTCTTTATCATCGGCCCCGGCATGATCCGCGAAGCGCAGGCACAGGGCAGCGAACCCTGGGCGCTGGAGCAGTTCCTGACCCCGGAGGAGTCGGCCTGGTTCTCCTACCTCTCCGATGCGGAAGATTTCTACGAGAAGGGGCCGAGCTTTGCCAACCAGAGCGCCCCCTACGCCATTGCCCAGCCGCTGCTCGACGGCCTGTTTGGCGAGGTGCAGCGTCAGGTAGTGGAGGGCGAGCAGAGCCGACGGGCCACCCTGCGCTTTGCCCACGCCGAAGCCATTATCCCCCTCGCCGCCCTGATGAAGCTGGAAGGGAGCCGTCAGGGGGCCAGCCCGGATCAGCTGTTCAGCCAGCAGAACAACGAGTGGCGCGGCGGCTGGGTCTCCCCCTATACCGCCAATATCCAGTGGGATATCTACCAGAACGGGCAGCGGCAGGTGCTGGTCAAGATGCTCTACAACGAAAAGGAGATCGCCTTTAAAACGGGCTGTCAGCCCTACCAAAGCGGCAGCCACTACTACGACTTCGAGGAGCTCAAGCGCTGCTACGGCTATAACGGCTAACCCCAAACACGCCGGATATGGCAATCACAAGGGGCGACCTGCTGGTCGCCCCAATTCACTCCCCTTCCCTGCTTGTCAAAGCGGGATATGGCTATAAAGCCGCCTTCCAGTTCCATTTGCTGATCAAGCTCAAAAAATGATTAATTTTTGATAATTGAGTCACTTAAAGGCTCGCTTCGGCAGTTTCGTTTGGCTTACCATGGCCAGCCAGAACCTGTTGAACTGCGATGGGTTGCTGCCAGCGCAGGTCAAGGGAGCATATTGGAGGCTGTAATCCACGGGCGGTAGCGTGAGATTTGGTGGCGTTACGCCTCACACAAAAAGGTGGGTGTCCCAGATTTACCAGATTTACCTTTCCCATATATTTTTAATAGTGAGCTTTGTAATGAAAAATAACACCTTACGGGTGCTTGTTACTAAAAATGGACATTGCAACCTTGATTCATTTCCGTTGCGATTTGGTTTTAAATGTGACATTGATACAACAATCGAAATATCAAATGCATTCACAGTTAATATTGATTGTAAATCAGAAAGAATAAAATACGAGGGTTCGATTAAATGCCCCGTAACCGGTAGAATGATCCGAGGTTATTTTGTTGTTCAGGAATCTAACAAAGGATTACCATTAGAACTTGTGACTGCTTGGCGATTTAATGACAATGTGGAATTTTACTTGTCAGAGGTGTTGAAACGTTTAAGAAAGTCTGGTGTTATATCGTCAGAGTGGTTGCTGAGAAATCATAAACTATATATTTCTGGCAAGCTGAGAACCCACAAAGATCTTGTAGAGATTTTATCAAAAGAGATGAGTTTATCAGCAATAGAGAACGTTAGATCTGAGGCTGAAAAGACAACCTGATTACCCATGA
>NZ_CDBO01000004.1 GCF_000819885.1 Aeromonas fluvialis | reverse complement strand
AATCATGGGTAATCAGGTTCAATTAAGTGACATATTTAATCATCAGGAAAGAGGGATCTCTTTCATCTTACAAAAAGTAACCAGAGAGACTCTTTCCGAACCGTCACAATCCGGTTACTCTAGCGCCCCTCACGGCTCTCGCTGCCGCTCATGGAATTCAGAGATATTGATCAAGGCTGGATGGTGCGCCACTGAACCAGTGGCCAGAGCGTTCATGCTTGAGGGTATGAACCGGACGAGTGCTACGAATTTAACGATCACCTGGATACGCCATGAATACCAGTTCCATGACCATAGGCAAAAAACTCACTGCCGGCTTTGCCGTGCTCGGTTTGATGGTCGCCTTTATCGGCGGCTTCGCCCTTGTCCAGTTTGGCAATATGAACGGGGTGGCCCTCCGTTTTACCGACAGTATCTTGCCTGCGGCCAATCGCACCAGCGCGATTGGCGACACCATCAGCGACTTGCGCCGTTATGAGCTGGGCTACTTCGTGGTGGCGGCTGACCCGGTGAAGAGAAGTGAATACCGTGAAATCGCCAATCAAAAGCTCAATCAGATTGCGCAACAGTTGGCCGCGCACGACAAGACCATCTGGGCTGAGGATGTGGCCGAGCGCCGCACTTTCGATACCGTCAAATCTGACTGGGATCGTTATGTGGCACTGCATCAGCGCGTCAAGCAGCTGCAAGACAGCGATCAGCTCGCAGAAGCCCAGCGCATCTTTCTGGCGGAAGGGATTTCCCTCTATACGGCACTTAACAAGTCGGTGGCCGACCTTATCCAGATCAATCACGGTTATGCGTCAGAATCTCGCGGCGATGTCGTTGAGTCTTACCAATCCGCCAAGCTGAGCGTCACCATCGCGCTGGTGCTCGGTCTGATTCTTGTGGTGGTGCTCTCCGTGGTACTGACCCGCCAGATCCGCGATCCGCTGATCATGCTGGCCCGTCAGGCCCAGCGCATTGCCAATGGTGAGCTGGGGCAGGGCGAACTGCAGCAGTGGATCCGCGACAGCCGCTTCAACCGCGACGAACTGGGTCAGTTGGGCACCGCCATCAACCGGATGCAGGGCTCCCTCTCCGATCTGGTGAGCGAGATAGCCGGTTCCGTGAGCCAGCTCAGCAGTGCGGTGGAGGAGGTGAGCGCCATCTCCAGCCAGTCTGCCAGCGGCATGGCCATCCAGCAGAACGAAGTCTCCCAGGTGGCGACTGCCATGAACGAGATGCAGTCCACCGTCAACGAAGTGGCTCGCAACACTACGGATGCCATGAGCGCCGCCAAGGATGCCTCCCGCACCTCCGCGGCCGGCAGCGAAGTGGTACGTAGTTCGATTACCAGCATCGAAGAGGTGTCGGTCAAGATTGAACAGGCGGGCACAGTGGTGCAGCAGCTGGAGGCCGACAGCGCCAACATCAGCGTGGTGCTGGATGTGATCCGCGATATTGCCGGTCAGACCAACCTGCTGGCCCTCAACGCCGCCATCGAAGCGGCCCGGGCCGGTGAGCAGGGCCGTGGTTTTGCGGTCGTTGCCGATGAAGTACGCTCCCTGGCCCAGCGTACCCAGGACTCCACCGCCAAGATCAGCAAGATGATCGAGCTGTTGCAGAGCCGCGCCGCCGAGGCGGGCAACGCCATGCAGCTGAGTCGTCACCAGATGCAGGAGAGCGTCGGTCTGGCGCGGGATGCCGGTACCAGTATCGACACCATCAACGGTGCCGTGGTGCGCATCACCGACATGAACACCCTGATCGCCACCGCCACCGAAGAGCAGAATGCGGTGACCGAAGAGCTCAATCGCAGCATCGTCAACATTCATAATGCGGCGGACGAGAATGCCCAGGGCGCCCATCAGATCGCCCAGGCTTGCGTCGAGCTGAGCAAGCTGGCCAACACCCTGCACCAGATGACCCAGCGCTTCACCCTCTAAGGGTTGATGCATGGATAACAGAAGGCCCCGCCAATTGGCGGGGCCTTGTTGTTTCTGGTGTTGTGGAAGGGCTCAGCTCAGGCCGACTATCTCGCCGTTCTCATCGATATCGATATGGCGATAGGCAGGCAGACTGCCCAGCCCCGGCATGGTCATGATGGGGCCCGCCAGCGCATAGACGAACCCGGCACCGGCGCAGAGCTTCACCTCGTCGATGGGCACCTCGAAATCGGTCGGTACCCCCTTGCGGGCGGGGTCATGGCTGATGGAGAGCGGCGTCTTGGCCACGCAGATGGGCAAGTGATCCCATCCTTCGGCGGAGAGCTGTGCCAGCTGCTGGCGGGATCTGTCCGAGAGCTGCACTCCACGGCCGCCGTAGCCGCACTCCACCAGGGTCGCCAGCTTGGCCGTCAGACTCATCTCGTCGGGGTAGAGCAGTTTCACCTTGCCGGGTTGCTCGCAGGCGGCGACCACGGCGCGGGCCAGCTCGCTGGCGCCAGCACCGCCCTGGGTGAAGGCGTTGGAGATGGCCGCGCCACAGGCACCGGCTTGCTGTGCTTCATGGGCCAGCAGCGCCAGTTCGGCCTCGCTGTCGGTGGGGAAGCGGTTGATGGCGACCACCACCGGCACCCCGTAACGGCGGGCATTTTTGATATGCCAGGCGAGGTTGGCGCAGCCCTGCTTGAGGGTCGGCAGATCTTCCCCCTGCAGGCTGGCCGGCAGCGGCTGGCCCGGGCGGATATCCAGCAGACCGCTGTTGGCCTTGAGGCCGCGCACCGTGGCCACCAGCACCACGCAGGCAGGGGTAATGCCGGATTGGCGGCTCTTGATGTTGAAGAACTTCTCCAGCCCCATGTCGGAGCCAAAGCCTGCCTCGGTCACCACATAGTTGGTCAGACCAAGGGCGATGCGATCGGCGATCACTGAGGAGTTGCCGTGGGCGATATTGGCAAAGGGGCCGGCGTGCACCAGCACCGGCGTCTGCTCGGTGGTCTGCATCAGGGTCGGCTGTAGCGCGTCCTTGAGTAGCACCGTCATAGCGCCCGCTACTTCCAACTGTTCGGCGGTAATGGGCTTGCCGTGAATATCGCGGGCCAGCTGGATGCGGCCGATGCGCTGGCGCAGGTCTTTCAGATCGCTCGCCAGCGCCAGAATGGCCATCAGCTCGGAGGCGGCGGTGATGACGAAGCGATCGCTGCGCTCCACACCATCGCTTGCGCCCCCCTGACCTATGGTGAGGTGACGCAAGGCGCGGTCATTCATGTCGAGGCTGCGCGGCCAGAGGATATGGGCCGGGTCGATATCGAGCCGTGACAACCCGGTTTTGGCGGTAAACTGGTCGCCGAGTTTGCGCTCATGGAACAGGCGGGCATCGAGGGCGGCCGCCGCCAGATTGTGGGCCGCCGTCAGGGCGTGAAAATCGCCGGTGAGGTGGAGGTTCATCTCCTCCATCGGCACCACCTGGGCGTGGCCGCCACCGGCTGCCCCCCCCTTGACCCCGAATACCGGCCCGAGGCTCGGTTGGCGGATGGTAGCAATGCTGGGCTGGCCGATATGGTTGAGCCCCATGGATAGGCCAAGGGAGGTCACCGTCTTCCCTTCACCGAGTGGGGTGGGGGTGATGGCGCTCACCAGTACCAGCTTGCCGCTCTGTTTGGGTTGAGACTTGAGTAGATCAAGGCTGATCTTGCCTTTGTAGTGGCCATGAGGGTTGAGCAGGTGCTGGGGGATGGCGAGACGGTCTGCCAGCTGCTGGATGGTGAGACGGGGGGACTGGCGGGAGATCTCGATATCGCTTAGCATCAGCACCTCGTTGGCATATCGGGGTAAAATATGCAGCGCAGTCTAGTGGAATATAACGGGTAATCCAATGACGAAAACGATTTTATTTGGTGAGGGAGAGGTTCGTCAGAATCCTGTTCGGCTGGATCTCAACGCACTCTATCATCCTCCCAAGCAGCCGATGACGGCGCTGGGGATTGTCAGTGCGCTGGTGCCGTTGTTCGGTTTCGGCTGGCAGGCGATGACCCAGGACCCCGAAACCCAGCTGCGCCACGAGATCCGCAAGCGGGTCAACAAGCGAAAAACCGATGAGGCAAACCTCATTCTGATCCTGCAACTGGCCGCCATGTTTGACTGCACCGAGCTGGAGGTGGCGCTCCCCTATGCCCTCGGTGAGCCGCAGTTGTCGGTGATCCGCACCCGTTTGCCGCGCTGGCAGCTGCACCTCGAGCAGGAACGTCTGCTAGCCAAGCTCACCCCTGTTGCCGCATCCACCACCGCACCCGACCAGCGTTAGGTTTCAAGCCGGACCAGCAGGCTGTACCCTCTGCTCTGGCAATCAGGTCGGCGCATCCCACAGTTGCGGGGCGAGATAGCGCTCCTGCACGAACTCGATAAAGCAGCGCACCTTGGCCGAGACGAAGCGGCGGTGCGGATAGACCGCATAAAGTCCCACATCTCCCTTCTCCCACTCTGGCAGCAGGCTCACCAGCTGCCCTGACCGCAGGGCCTCCCCCACGATAAAGGTGGGCTGCAATATGATGCCCTGATCATCACAAGCAGCGCGGGTCAGCGCCACCCCGTTGTTGGCCCGCAGCGGCCCCTGTGGCCGGATGCTCTGGGGCTCGCCGTTCCGTTTGAAGTGCCACTCCGGCTGGGTCAGGGTATAGACAAGGCAGTCGTGCTGTTTGAGATCCTCGGGCTTTTCCGGTCTGCCCTTGCGCGCCAGATAGGCGGGGCTGGCGCACAGCTCGAGCCGGATCGTCGCCAGCTGGCGTGCCACCAGCGAGGAGTCGCTGAGATGGCCGATCCGCAGCGCCAGATCGAACCCCTCTTCCACCAGCGCCACCCGTCGATCGCTGTACTCGATATCGAGCTTGAGGTCGGGAAAACGCTCACGAAACAGTGGCAGGGCGGGGGAGAGGTGCAGGTAGCCAAAATCCATCGGTACCGAGAGCTTGAGGGTGCCGTGGGGTTGCTGGTTGTGATGGGTGAGCTGACTGTGGGTCTCCTCCAGCTCGGCCAGCAGGGCGATTGATCGCTGGTAGTAGAACTGGCCCGCCTCGGTGGGATTGACCTGACGGGTGGTACGTGACAGCAGCCGGGTGGCAAGGGACTCCTCCAGCTGTTGCATCAGTTTGGAGGCCATGGCTACCGAGATGCCGAGCTGGTTGGCGGCCTTGGTAAAGCTCTGGCACTCCACCACCTTGATAAAGGTACGCATCGCGGCGATCTGGTCCATTTTCCATCCTCAGTAAATAATGAATTTAATAAATCACTGATTATTCATCTTCAGAACGAGGTTAGCATTTTAACCACTGATGTGAACCCCAAGATGAAGGAACGAACGGATGAAAATGACCAAGGCTCTGCTGGCCTCCTGCCTGTTTATGGCTACCCCTCTGATGGCGGCGGATTACGACGTGGATGCGGCGCACACCACGGTGCAGTTCAAGGTGGGTCACCTGGGCTTCTCCGAGCTGGTGGGTCGCTTCAACACCTTCAGCGGCACCTTCAGCATGGATGACGCCACCCCGGCGGCCGCCAAGGCGAGCTTTGAAGTGGATGCCGCCAGCGTCGACTCCAACCACGAGGCCCGCGACAAGCACCTGCGCAGCCCTGACTTCCTCGACGTGAAGCAGTATCCCAAGATGACCTTCGTCAGCTCCGCTTACGAGGGCACCAAGGATAAAGGCGTGCTGAAAGGGACCCTGACTTTGCACGGCGTCTCCAAGGAAGTGGCCTTCGATCTGGTCAAGATCGGCGAGGGCAAGGATCCCTGGGGCGGCTACCGCAGCGGTTTCAATGCCTCCACCACCATCAAACGCAGCGATTTTGGCGTGAGCTACATGCTGCCCGGTATCCCGGACGAGATGGACATTAACCTGTTTGTTGAAGGTGTGCGCAAGTAATGGGGGCAGAACTGCTGCTGCAAACCCTGGCGGCTCCTCTGGGAGCCGCTTTGCTATCGTGGCGCTGGCCGCGATGGGGGTATCTGTGGGGGGCGCTGGCGCTCTGGCTGGTGGGATCCTGGCTCGGCGGCCTCTATGGCATGCCGGAAAAGGCGTGGCAGTGGCTGCCGCTGACGTTGCTGGTCCCCGCCATCGCGGCTCAGGTGAACGATCTGCGCGGCTCGCTGCTGCTCTTTGCCGTGATCAGTGCGCTGGTGTGGTGGCAGGGGTTGGCCTCGGTACTGGCGAGCGAACCCGGGATCTGGCTGGCGCTGCTGCCCGCCATCTTCTGGTTTGGCTGGAGCGGCCTGCGCGGTGACAGCCGCGATGGGCTCGGGTTTACCCTCTGCTTTATCTGGCTGGCGCTGGTGATCGGCATCGATGGCAGCCTGCTGATTGCCCAGCTGGCCGGAGCTCTGGCGGCTTTCGCCGGTTTTCGCGCCCTGCTTGCCACGTTCGTGGGTATCAAGGTGGCGCCCGCCGGACTGGCGCTGGCTCTCGCCTTCGTCCAGATGCTCGCCTGGCAATATGTGGAGGTGCCGCTGCTGGTGTTGCTGCCGGTCTGGGTGCTGCCGCTGCTGGCCTGGAGTTTGCGTGACAGGCCGTGGCCACTGTATTGGGGGGCTCTGATCCTGCTCGCCACCGCGGGAACCGGACTCAGCCTGTGGTGGGTCTGGCCTGCTGCTTCTTTGTACTGATTTTTGCATGAAAAACAGGCAATTACAGTCATTTTTGCATACCTGCTCATACTCTTGGCAGATAATGATTGAGCCCCGTATGTGTTTAAGATAAAAAGGATTTTCATTTTATTTGGACACACACAGAACCCGGCTGCGCCGGGTTCTGTTTGCCTGCTTTGCGGCACACTCCCTCGGGGCAAATTAAGGAGGCCACAGTTGCGCAGTCAAGGATCTGAGCATCTGTTTTTTCGCCATTTCACCGGAAAGGGACGCATCGAGGGTCTCTGCATTCTGCTGGTCACTCACCTGCTTCCCGATCGCCCCCGTTTTATCGACGCTCTCGGTCAGATTGGACGGATTGGCGCCATTTTGCCCAAACCGAAATCGGTACACGGCCCGACCCTGGAGTGGGTATCCCAACACTATCCGGTGCTGCCCCTCAACCGGCACTGGACCAATGATCCCGACAGCCTCATCCAGCAGATTGCACCGCTGGTGGCCCCCCATGAGCGGCTGTTGATCCTCGATATCGGCGGTTACTTCGCCAAAACCCAGGTGATATTGAGCGAGTACTTCGGCCCCCGATTCCTCGGGGTAGTGGAGATGACCGAGAACGGCCATCAACGCTATGAGCAGGAGGTGCTGGCCACTCCGGTGGTGTCGGTGGCGCGCAGCCCCCTCAAGCAGGCCGAGGATATCCAGATTGGTTTGAGTGTGGTCTACTCCGCCGAGTCGCTGGCCCGCACCCTTAACCGCACTTTCAACGTCTGTGAGGCGGCGCTGTTTGGCTATGGCAAGGTGGGGCGCAGCATTGCCCGTGACCTGCGCTGTCGTAACCTCCAGCTCGGACTGGTGGAGACTGACGTATTGCGCCAGGTGGAAGCGCTCTCCCACGGTTTTCGCCTGATCACCAAGGCCGAAGCCCTCGGCCGCGCCGAACTGGTGATCTGCTCCACCGGAAATTGCTCGCTGGATCTGGTGGATCTGCAGGCACTGCGCCCGGGTACCATGGTGGCCTCGGTCACCTCGGCTGACGACGAGTTTGCCTTCTCGCTGGCCCAGTTGCCTTGGCCGAGCGAAGAGGTGTGCCCGCACGTGCTGGCCCTCAACCGGCCGGATGGCACCCAGATCTACCTGCTCAACCGGGGCGAGGCGGTCAACTTCGTCCATGGCGCCGTGATCGGTGAATATGTCTATCTGGTGCTGGCTGAGATCATGGAAGGGATCCGGATGCTGGCGGCAGGCCCTCTTGCCCCCGGCCTGTTCGAGCTGCCAGAATCGGTGATGCGTACCATTGCTCGCCATTGGCTGGCCGATTTTCATGGTGTTGACCAGACCGGGCTCTGTCATTGGACGGCGGTACGTCACTTCCCGCTATTGGCCGATTTTTAATGGAGTCACTCATGACCGAGTCTGAAACCCTGATCAGCAAACCCCGCATCGAAATCCGTTACTGCACCCTCTGTCGCTGGATGCTGCGCGCGGCTTGGCTGGCGCAGGAGCTGCTCTCGACCTTCGACAGCGATCTGGGGGAGGTGGCGTTGGTGCCGGCCAGCAAGGGGGAGTTCCGCATTCTGGTGGGCGGGGTGCAGGTGTGGGATCGGGTGGTCGATGAGGGTTTCCCCGAGGCCAAAGAGATCAAGCAGCGGGTGCGCGATGTCATCGCACCGGAGCGGGATCTCGGCCATTCGGATCGCAAGGCGGCCGAGTAACGCCTGATGCGTCGCCAGCAAAACAAAAACAGAAAAGGAGAGGGAGGCCATGGCCTCCCTCTCCTTGTTTAGTTTCCCGCCTGCGGTGATGGTCTATCCGGGCGGTTTGCCCGGATCCGCCATTCTGTAGCCAAGGGGCTATGCGCGCCAGGCCGCGGTGAGGCGTACCAGCTCCACCAGGGTGGCGACCGCTTTTTCCATGGATTGCAGCGGGATGAACTCGTGCTTGCCGTGGAAGTTGTGGCCACCGGTGAAGAGGTTGGGGCAGGGCAGACCCATAAAGGAGAGGCGGGCGCCATCGGTACCACCGCGAATGGGCTTGATCTTCGGCACCACGTCGGCGGCCTCCATGGCGGCACGAGCCAGCTCGACGATATGCATGTGCGGCTCAATCTGGCTGCGCATGTTGCGATAGCTGTCGGTCAGGGTCAGCTCGATGCGGGCCTTGGGGTACTCGGCCTGCAGGGCTGCGACCCGGTTCTCCAGCTCGGCCTTGCGCGCGGCGAACTGCTGGTCGTCGAAGTCGCGGATGATGTAGTGCAGTGTGCTCTCCTCCACGGTGCCGCTCATCTGGGCCAGATGGAAGAAGCCCTCATACCCTTCTGTACACTCCGGGGTCTGCTCGGCCGGCGTGGCGGCGTGGAAGCGGGCTGCCAGGGTCTGGCTGTTGATCATGCTCCCCTTGGCGGTGCCGGGGTGAACGTTGTTGCCGACAAAACGGATGGTTGCACTGGCGGCGTTGAAGTTTTCATACTCCAGCTCCCCCAGCTCGCCGCCATCTACCGTATAGGCCCACTTGGCCGGGAATCTGTCCAGCGGGAACAGGTTGGCGCCGCGGCCAATCTCTTCGTCCGGAGTGAAGCCGACCCAGATATCGCCGCGCGGGATCTCGGGGTGGGCTTGCAGGTGATCGATGGCAGTAAGGATCTCGGCGATGCCCGCCTTGTCGTCGGCCCCCAGTAGGGTAGTGCCGTCAGTGGTGATGAGATCCTGTCCCAGATAGTTTTTCAGGAAGCGGTAGTCGCGGATGGCGAGCACCTCGTCACCCTTGCCAAGGCAGATGTCGCCACCCTGATAGTTTTCGATGAGCTGGGGCACCACCTGCTCGGCCTCGTAATCGGCGGTATCCATGTGGGCAATCAGGCCGATGGCGGGAGCCTCTGGCTGGTTGCCCGGCAGGCAGGCGGTGAGGTAGCCGTGCTCGTCCAGGGTGACCCGGGTCAGCCCCAGGGCTTCCATCTCTTCCTTGAGGACTCTGGCAAAGACCAGCTGGCCTTCGCTGCTGGGACAGGCGGGATTGGTCTCGTCAGAGCGGGTATGAAAAGACACGTAACGCAAGAAACGCTCAAGCAGGGTATCCATTAATCAGCCTCCGGTAGTGAGCGGCCATTTTGGCCAATTCATCAGCAGCACTCATTGCGTCAGCGCAGGTTTTTTCCATTTATTGACGCAAGGGGAGAGGAGGGGGCGTGTGGCGCGCGGCGCAACCTCGGGGGAGGGGCATCGCATAAATGTGGCATTTATCGCGATATTTAGGCGCTGGCGGTGGTGGCCAAATTCCTGCCAGCGACCGCACAGCAAGGGATTAGCCCGATTATGGCCTTTTCACACACTTTTCAAGGGGAATGCGAGCTGTCGCATAACCTGCGCCACCCCAGAGCCCGCCTGCCTGCCAGCAAGATTTGATCGACTTATTAAAAGGGGATTTTGAACACTATTTTTTATTGTCACTGCCCGCGGTAAGTGTGTACACTCCGCGCCGATCCAAGGGCAACCCTGAAGCCGGCAGCGCCACCAGACACCCGACCGATCATACGCCTATAGGGCGAGGCACGCAGAAACGACAGACACTGCTGGGGAATGGTTTCTTTAATACCGGTTAGGCTCCGGTATCAGGGAGAACAACAGACTCTTATCCTTCATTTGACCGAGTGGGCCACCGGCTCATCATCTTCCCTTGTCATGGGCGGTCACTGGCGGTGGGCTGGCTGTAGTTGTTGTCGTCTATCAACACGCATGCGTGCTGACGCCTTCGCTTCTCTTCCTTGGAACCTTCTCCTGCTGTCGTGATGGCTGCCGAATGATGAACGGACGACGTGGCTGATGTCGTCTGTCATCAAAGTACCGCGGCGCCACGGCATAGTGGCACCGCATACCGTTGAGCTTGATGTAAAGCCACCAGCCCCACATCAAGACTCGTTACTTCCCCAAGATCCACCAGGCAGCCTCTGGCTTGCCGCGATGTGCAAAGCGCAGGTTTGGTTGTGGCTGCGTCTCGTGATGGCAGCGCCCGCCGCACTTTGCACTAGATGGTCTGGATGTGATTGAGGGTAACGAAGGCGGCCACCGGCTGCTCATTTGCGAGGCATAGCCCATGACTAACTGGTCCAGCAAGGACTCCTTGAAGGTCTACAACGTTCCCTACTGGGGTGCGGGTTTTTTCAATATCAATGACGCCGGTCATGTGACCGTCGCCCCCGACAAATCACGCCCTGACGCGCATATCGTCATCTCTGATGCCATCGAACAGTTGCGTCAGTCCGGGCTGACCACCCCCGTGCTGTTGCGCTTCCCCGACATCCTCAAGAGCCGGGTTGATGCGCTGTTCAATGCCTTCGGTCAGGCCATCGAGAAGTCAGGCTATGAAGGGGACTACCTGTGCGTTTACCCGATCAAGGTAAACCAGCAGCGTCGTGTCATCGAGACCATCAGCCAGTCCTACAGCGACAAGCCCCGGCTTGGCCTGGAAGCTGGTTCCAAACCGGAACTGCTGGCCGTGCTGTCCCATCATCATGAGCAAGGCTCGGTGATCGTCTGCAACGGTTACAAAGACCGCGAATATATCCGCCACGCTCTGCTGGGCAACCTGATGGGCCACAAGGTCTACATCGTGGTAGAGAAGCCCTCCGAACTGGAAATGGTGCTGGACGAGTCAGCTCGTCTCAACATCAAGCCCAATATCGGGGTGCGTGCCAAGCTCGCTTCCACCGGCTCCGGCATGTGGGAATCGAGCGGCGGCTCCATGTCCAAATTCGGTCTCTCTGCCTCCCAGATCCTGGCGCTGATCGAGCGTCTGCGCGGGCTGGGCAAGCTGGATTGCCTGCAACTGCTGCACTTTCATCTGGGCTCCCAGATCGCCAACATCCGCGACATTCAGGGCGGCATCCGCGAGTGCGGCCGTTTCTACGCTGAACTGCGTCGCCTCGGTGCCAACATCGAGGTAGTGGATGTGGGCGGCGGCTTGGGCGTGGACTACGAGGGAACCCGTTCCCAGAGCCACTGCTCCGCCAACTACAGCCTTTCCGAGTACGCCAACAACGTGGTGTGGGGGATCGGCGATGTCTGCCGCGAGTTCGACCTGCCGCACCCGACCATCATCAGCGAGTCTGGCCGTGCCCTGACCGCCCACCACGCCGTGCTGGTGACCAATATCATTGGTGCCGAAGGGGTGGAAATGAACGACATCAACGCGCCGGACGAAGATGCCCCGACCATTCTGCAGAACATGTGGAAAGGGTGGCTGGATCTGCGCGGTGAGGATCCCTCCCTGCTGGAGATCTTCCACGATTCGGTGGCGGATCTGGCGGACGTCAACACCCAGTACACCATGGGCCTGCTCAACCTCGAGCAGCGCGCCTGGGCCGAGATGCTGCACCAGAACACCTGTCTGGCACTGAAAGAGCTGCTCAACCCGGTCAACCGCAACCACCGTGCGTTGGCTGACGAGCTCTCCGAGAAGCTTGCCGACAAGTGCTTTGCCAACTTCTCCCTGTTCCAGTCCCTGCCGGATGCCTGGGGTATCGGTCAGGTATTCCCGGTGATGCCGCTCTCTGGCCTCGAGCGTCCGCTCAGCCGTCGTGGCATCCTGATGGATATCACCTGCGACTCCGACGGTCAGGTCGAGCACTACGTCGACGGTCTGGGGGTCGAGAGTACCCTGCCGATGCCGGTCTACGGCGAAAATGAAGAGTGCTACGTCGGTTTCTTCCTGGTGGGTGCCTATCAGGAGATCCTGGGCGACCTGCACAACCTGTTCGGTGATACCCACTGCGCGGAAGTGTGGCTGGACGACGAAGGCAAGATGGACATTCGCAACGTGGTGCGCGGCGACACCGTCGACCAGCTGCTGCGTTACGTCAACATCGACCCGTCAGTTATCCGCGAGAACTACCAGCGGATTGCTTCCCACCCGGCGCTGGACGACGCAACCCGCAAAGCCCTGCTCGACGAGCTGGAGCTGGGCCTGCAAGGCTATGCCTATCTCGAAGACGAATAAGCCTCTGGCTTGTTTGCCCCGTCGGTGGAAACAACATGACGGGAATAAAAAACGGCGCCTGCGGGCGCCGTTTTTGTTGCCGGGGGGCTATCCGGCGATATGACGGGGCGCTCGACCCATCTTCATTCGGATAACCGATGGTGGCTCGGGGCATCCGCAGGCCACAGTTCGGGCAGATATCCGCCCTTGTCCGCTGTTTTCCTTGATCTGCATCAAGCCTGATCTGCACCGGTTACTCTACGGTCAGAAGTGATGTTGATGGGATGTAACAAAAGGATGTGCATATGGAACTGAAAAGGGACCCGAGATGCTATACCGACGTCTGTATCGACGGTAAGTGGTATCACTACGACCACTGCAGCACCAACGTTTACCTGCTGATGGGAGGCGCCGCCCCGTGCCTTCAGCTGGCCTATGAGCCGAGCAGCGAAGAGGAGCTGATCGAGATGCTCCAGCAGCTGGGGCGCTTCTGAATCACCGAATTGATGTCTCACCATATGGCCATCGGGTGCGTTGCCACGATGGCCACCACGCTTTACCGCTGCAGCTTATCTCGGCGGGTTTTATTACCCAGTAGCCCCTTGCCAATCTCCAGCATGGCGACGGCCGCGGCGTAGGTGCTATCGGACTTGCCAATCTCGTCCGCTACATAGAGAAAATTGGATTGGTACTTCTCGACGGCCTCTCGTGGGCTGGTTGCGTCAATAAAGTCCTCCTCAACTTCGAACCCTTGCGTCAGCAACGCCGTCTTTTCATGTAGAAAAGTCGGAGATGCCATGTCGATAAAGGTGTATTGCTGCCGATTGGATGCAGGAACGGTAAAAAACTGGTATCTGGCCATGGATAAATCCTCGCCTGAAGCGGGTGATAGATGATGTGACGCTGGTTTTAGTCTGTGGCTCGCAGGCGGCTTGGTTTCCCTCGATATCACAGACAGTGCGCGTCGGGAATGCCTCATTTTGTTTTCGTTCGAGACTACTTTGTTGGCGTCTGCCCGGCAAGTGGGGCGCAGGGATTTTCTGGATGAACCGTCCAACTGAGACGTTGTGGGCAGGCGTGAGGCCGGGCTCATATTGAGCCCGGCTTGTCACCGAGCTGTCGAGGCGAACCGCTTCTTTCCATTCCAGTGCGTCCATCACGGGACTGGCGAGTGTCGTGCTATGCGCGTCCATTAAAACCTTCTTTTTTGTAGGTATGTCGGAAATTGGTGCAAATATATTTTAATTAAATGGCTGTAGGTGATACCCATAAGAGTACTTATTTTCAAATCAGGATGGCGTAAGTGGTTTCTATTGAGGCTTTAATGTGCTTATGAACACCAATTTTGTGTGTTTCTGTTGAATAATTAAAATAAAAAGCAAATAATGTTGAACGGAATGAGATTCATGATTGCAAAAAAAATTGCACGAACAGGAGTGGTTATATGAAACGCATCATCACAGCAGCAGCGGCACCTGACGCTATCGGTCCCTACAGTCATGGCACGGCCTATGGCGACCTCATCTTTACCTCCGGTCAGTTGCCGGTCTGCAAGCAGCAAGGAGGCGTGGTGGAAGGGGGCATTGCCGCCCAGACCCGCCAGTCACTGGAAAACCTGAAATCCGTGCTGGAAGCCGCTGGCGGCTCGCTGGATACCGTGCTCAAAACCACCTGCTACCTCGCAGAGATCAGCGATTTTGCTGCGTTTAACGAGGTCTATAAAGACTATTTCCAGAAAGATTGTCCGGCGCGCAGCTGCTTCGCAGTGAAGGATCTGCCGATGGGTGTCAAGGTTGAAGTGGAAGCGATCGCCCATATCGCTCGTTAATGCTGATAAAATCCGAACCAATCGCCGCCTATGCCGCCCCAGTTGCCACCCGGCAACTGGGGTGTTAGCCCGGTCAAAGCGAGCTGGCGGTGTCGGATAATCTCTACAAGAACTCGATGGGGGTCTATGTACCGGGCACCGGCAAGATCGGTCTGGCCATTGCGGCCGCCGCCGGCGCACTCGGTGGCAATGCCGATGGCGGGCTGGAGGCGCTGGCCGCGATTCAGTCAGAGCAGGTGGCGCGAGCCCAGACACTGAACGATGCCGACAAGGTGCAGGTGAGCCGCACCGCCGCCCCCGAGTTTATCTTCTGCCGCGTGACCATCTATGGCACGGATGACAAGGGTGAGGAGCACCGCGCCGAAGTGACCCTGTGTGGTGGTCATACCCGCATCGTCGAGCAGCGCCGCGATGGTGCTGTGACCTTGACCGCCGATCAGAGCCAGAGCGGTGCCACCGGTTCCATCTGCGATGACGTCGATATCAGCATCGCCGCCATCTTCGAGTTCGCCACCCAGGTGGCGTTCGAGCAGATCACGTTCATCCTCAAGGCCTCCGAACTTGACGGCAAGCTCTCTGCCGAGGGGATGAACAACCCCTATGGCCTGGAGATTGGCCGCATCATTCAGCAGAACATCGATGCCGGTCTTATCGGCGAGGATGTGATGAACCGCATCGTGAGGATGACGGCGGCCGCTTCCGATGCCTGCATGGGCACGCCACCCGGCCTGCCATGAGCAACTTCGGCAGCGGCAACCAGGGCATTGCCGCCACCATTCCGGTGATGGTGATTGCCGAGCGCTTTGCGGCCAGCGAAGAGCAGCTGGCTCGCGCCCTCATCATGAGCCATCTGGGCGCCATCTATATCAAGTCCCACTATCTGCCGCTGTCGGCCTTCTGCGGCAACACGGTGACCAGTGCGGCCGCCTCCATGGCCATGGTCTATCTGGCGGGCGGCAGCTTTAAGCAATCCTGCTTCGCCAGCCAGAACGTGCTGAGCGACAGTGCCGGCTTGATGTGCGACGGGGCGAAAGCCTCCTGCGCCATGAAGGTGAGCACCCCCTCCGGCGCGGCAGTACGCGGCTTCCTGATGGCCCTCAACAGCCACTCGGTATCGGGTCAGGGAAGTGTGGCAGGCAACGTGGATCAGATGGTGAAGGAAGGCATGTCTGCCACAGACACCACCGTTATTGATATCATGTCCGCCTGATGTCCCTGTCGGTTGCTGCACTGCCATCCCCTCGCGTGCAGCAACCCTTGCAAGAAGGTCCCATTGTGAAGCTGCAAGAGTTGAGTCCGAGTGATTTTGAGATCCTCAAATCGATGGAGAACATCGTGGACGGCATCGCCGCCATGTATGGCCAGCACACCGAGGTGCTGCTCCACAGTCTGGATATACGCAATCCCTCGATCGTCAAGATTGCCAACGGCCATATCACCGGCCGCAGTGTCGGCGCTCCCATCACCAATCTGGCGATGATGAAGCTCAAGAGCGGGCAGGATATCTCCAGCCCCTACATGACCAAGTGTGCCACCGGCAAGACCCTGCGCTCCATCACCACCGTGATCCGCAACGGGGAGCACAGGGCCATCGGGTTGCTCTGTATCAACAGCGACATGGATGCCCCGTTGCAATCCGTGCTGCGCACCATGATGCCGGAGTGCATGCATCCCCACGAGAGCCATGCCACCCCGGAGGTGTTCGCCCGCAACATCGACGAAGCGCTCAACAGCACCATCGACACCGTCAGTGCCGAGGTGCGCGGCAACGAGGCGGTGCCCCCGTCCCAGAAGACACGGGTCATCGTCAACCAGCTGCACGACATGGGGATCTTCGAGTTAAAAGACAGTGCCCAGATTGCGGCGCGCCAGCTCGGGATCTCGGTCCACTCTATCTACCGCTATCTGCGGGAGATCAAGAAGGGCTGAGCCGACACACTCTGGCCAAATTGGCAGCAAACGGGTCAACCCTGACCCGTTTTTTACGCCCGTTTTAGCTTCTCTATTTGGGCCATCCTTCGGGCTCATCTGCTATCATCTTCCCCCTTTATTTTTCTATCTCTCTGAACGTGCTGGAGAAATCATGTCTCGACTCATCTATCTGCTGCGCTATGGCCAGACTCGCTTCAATGCCGAGCAGCGTCTGCAGGGGCGTTGCAACTCCGAGCTGACTGACAAGGGCGAGGCGCAAGCCATCGCCATGGGGCGGCGCCTTGCCGCCGAACTGGCGGATCCCGCCCGCTGGACCATCTATGCCAGCCCGCTCGGTCGTGCCCGCCAGACTGCGCTGCTGGTATGCGAGCAACTGGGGTTGGCGGCGGATCGCATCGTCTGGGACGATCGCTTGATGGAGCTGGGGATGGGGGAGTGGGAGAGCTGTCAGATCCCGGCGCTGCGGCTCGCTCACCCCGAACTCGACACCGGCAAGGGAGATTGGTATCTGCAAGCGCCGGGGGCGGAGTCGTTCGAGAGCATTGAGCGCCGTGTCCAACAGTGGTTGCGGGATCCTGTTATCTCCGAGCGGGCCATCGTCATCTCCCACGGCCTGCTGGGTGCCATGTTGCGTGGCGTCTATGCCGATCTCGACTATGACGCGATCTGGAGGCAGGAGCTGCCGCAAGATGCCTTCTACCGGCTGCAGGATGGTCATATTACCCGGATTGCCTGCTAGTTTATCTTGGTGGCCACCCTGTCATGGGGGAGGGGGACCAGCCCCGGACGTTCATTTTTGCCGCAGTTCAACACATCAGAGCACCTTATCGCCGCAAGATGAGGTATCTTATGCCCCGATTTCATCCATTAAACGGATCCGAGACCCCAATATGATCATCAAACCCAAGGTTCGCGGCTTTATCTGCACCACCACTCATCCGGTCGGGTGTGAAGCCAATGTTCGTCGCCAAATCGCTTATACCAAAGCCAAGGGCACCATCGAGAATGGTCCCAAGAAGGTGCTGGTGATCGGCGCTTCCACCGGTTATGGCCTGGCCTCCCGGATTGCGGCTGCCTTCGGTAGCGGCGCCGCCACCCTCGGCGTCTTCTTTGAAAAAGCGGGCACCGAGTCCAAGACCGGCACCGCTGGCTGGTACAACTCCGCCGCCTTCGACAAGGCAGCCAAAGAGGCAGGCCTTTACGCCAAGAGCGTCAACGGCGATGCCTTCTCCAGCGAGTGCCGCGCCAAGGTGATCGAGCTTATCAAGCAGGATCTGGGTCAGATTGATCTGGTGGTCTACTCCCTGGCCTCTCCGGTGCGCAAGATGCCGGACACCGGCGAAGTGGTGCGCTCTGCCCTCAAACCCATCGGCGAGGTCTACACCACCACCGCCATCGATACCAACAAGGATCAGATCATCACCGCTACCGTCGAGCCGGCGAACGAGGAAGAGATCCAGAACACCATCACAGTGATGGGCGGTCAGGATTGGGAGCTGTGGATGGCTGCCCTGCGTGATGCCGGTGTGCTGGCTGACGGCGCCAAGTCCGTGGCCTACTCCTACATCGGTACCGATCTGACCTGGCCAATCTACTGGCATGGCACTCTGGGCCGCGCCAAGGAAGATCTGGACCGCGCCGCTGCCGCCATCCGTGGCGATCTGGCAGCCAAGGGCGGCACCGCTCACGTGGCTGTGCTGAAATCCGTGGTCACTCAGGCCTCCTCCGCCATTCCGGTGATGCCGCTCTATATCTCCATGGCCTTCAAGATCATGAAGGAGAAGGGCATTCACGAGGGCTGCATGGAGCAGGTGGATCGCATGATGCGCACCCGTCTCTACGCGTCCGACATGGCGCTGGACGATCAGGCGCGCATCCGTATGGATGACTGGGAACTGCGCGAAGACGTGCAGCAGACCTGCCGC
Organism: Aeromonas fluvialis; assembly: GCF_000819885.1. Lineage (GTDB taxonomy): Bacteria > Pseudomonadota > Gammaproteobacteria > Enterobacterales > Aeromonadaceae > Aeromonas > Aeromonas fluvialis. The sequence goes on along the minus strand of NZ_CDBO01000004.1, from coordinate 55,959 downwards.
GACCTGTGGCCGTCCATCACCAGCGAGAATCTCTCCGAGCTGACCGATTACACCGGCTACAAGCAGGAGTTCCTGCGCCTGTTCGGTTTCGGTCTGGACGAGGTCGATTACGATGCGGATGTGAATCCGGACGTGAAATTCGACGTGGTCGAACTCTGAGTCTGACTCAAGTGAAGACAGGGCCCCGCGGGGCCCTGTTTTTTTTGGCAAAAATTCCGCTAATTAGCGGAATTTTATTATCAGCGATCACCTTTTTCCCATATCAAACCCGCTAGTCTTGCGCTGATCGGATCACAGACGGCATTGCCGAGGAACGGAAGCTATGACCACTCCAAACGAGGCGCCCAAGAAGCGCCAACTCCCCACTGTCTATACCCTGCTTTTTATCATCATCGCCCTGATGGCCGCCCTTACCTGGGTGCTGCCAGCGGGCAAATATGACTACGTCACCGCCAAGACCCAGCAGCCGGTTGCTGCAGCGGCCGTGGCAGATTACAGCGGCGACGAGCGGCTGTTGCCGGTGCCCGGCAGCTACACCGAGCTACCCGCCCACCCGCAAGGGGTGTTCGAGGTGCTCAAGGCCCCCATTCAGGGCTTTCACAAGGCGGCCGACGTGGCACTGTTCGTGCTCATCATCGGCGGCTTTCTGGCGGTGACCATGCAAAGCGGGGCGCTCGATGCCGGGGTAGGGGCCATTGTGCGTGCCTTCGCTGGCCGTGAGCGGCTGCTCATTCCGGTGCTGATCGCCCTGTTTGCCCTCGGCGGCTCCACCTTCGGCATGGCGGAGGAGACGGTGGCCTTCTGGGCGCTGATCGTGCCGGTGATGATGGCGGCGGGCTTCGATCGCATGGTGGCGGCGGGGATCATCCTGCTTGGCTCCGGGGTCGGGGTGCTTGCCTCCACCGTCAACCCGTTTGCCACCGGCATCGCCTCCGGTTTTGCCGGTATCCCCATCGGTGAGGGGATTGGCCTGCGGGTCATCCAGTGGCTGCTGCTGGTGATCTTCGCCTCCTGGTTCGTGATGCGCTACGCCAAGCAGGTGCAGCAGGACAAGTCCCGCTCCGTGCTGGCCGACATCACCTATGACGACGAGTTCTCCCAGATGAAGAGCGGCAACCTCGCCTTCAGCGGCAAGCAGAAGCTCACCATGCTGGTCTTCTTCGGCACCTTCCTGCTGATGATCTATGCGGTGGTGCCCTGGTCGGATCTGGGCATCGACCTGCTGCCCACCCTGGGCTGGTGGTTCGACGAGCTCTCCACCCTGTTCTTCAGCGCCTCCATCCTGATCGCGCTGATCAACCGGATGCCCGAATCCAATTACGTGGCGACTTTCCTGAGCGGCGCTCGGGATCTGATCGGGGTGGCGCTGGTAGTGGCGGTGGCGCGTGGCATCTATGTGGTGATGGAGCAGGGCGTCATCATCGACACCATCTTGCACTGGGCCGAGGGGTTGGTGAGCGGGCTCTCCTCGTCGGTGTTCATCCTGATGGCCTATCTGGTGCACATCATCCTGAGCTTCTTCATCCCCTCCACCTCGGGGCTGGCGACCGTCTCCATGCCGCTGATGGGGCCGCTGGCGGACTTCTCCGGCATCTCCCGGGATCTGGTGATCACCGCCTATCAGTCCGCCTCCGGCTGGATCAACCTGTTCGCCCCCACCGCCGCCCATCTGGTGGCTGGGCTGGCGCTCGCCAAGATCCCCTACGATCGCTTCGTGCGCTGGGTGCTGCCTTTTATCATCGGTGTAGCCCTGATCACCATGGCGGTGCTGGTGGCCGGTGCCCTGCTGCACGGCTGATGGCACGGATACAACCACAGATAACAAAAAGGCTCTCGCGGGAGCCTTTTTCATGAGCCTTGCTTACTGCTTGTAGCCCTTGAGGAAGCGGGCGAGGCGGCCGATGGCCTCTTCCAGCTCCTCTTCCCGGGGCAGGAACACCAGCCGGAAGTGATCCGGCGCCGGCCAGTTGAAGCCGGTGCCCTGCACCAGCAGCAGCTTCTCCTGCTGCAGCAGGTCGAATACCATCTTCTGATCGTCGCGGATGTCATACACCTTGGGATCCAGGCGCGGGAACATGTAGAGCGCCCCCTTGGGCTTGACGCAGGAGACCCCGGGGATCTCGTTCAAGAGCTCCCATGCCTTGTCCCGTTGACGACGCAGGCGGCCGCCCGGCAGGATCAGCTCGTTGATGCTCTGATAACCACCAAGCGCGGTCTGGATGGCGTGTTGCATCGGCACGTTGGCGCACAGCCGCATGGAGGCCAGCATCTCCAGCCCTTCGATATAGCCCTTGGCACGGCCCTTGGGCCCGGTGATGACCATCCAGCCCTGACGGAAGCCGCAGGCGCGGTAAGCCTTGGAGAGGCCGTTGAAGGTCACCACCATCACATCGTCACACAGGGTGCAGACGCTGGTGTGGGAGATGTCGTCGTAGAGGATCTTGTCGTAGATCTCGTCGGCGAAGATGATGAGGTTGTGCTGGCGGGCAATCTCGATCACCTCCAGCAAGAACTCGCTGCCGTAGACGGCACCGGTCGGGTTGTTGGGGTTGATCAGCACCAGGCCGCGGGTACGCGGGGTGATGCGGGCGCGGATGTCGTCGAGATCCGGATACCAGTCGGCCCCTTCGTCGCAGCGATAGTGCACCGCATGGCCACCGGAGAGGGTGACGGCTGCGGTCCAGAGCGGGTAGTCGGGGGAGGGCACCAGCATCTCGTCGCCGTTGTTGAGCAGCGCCTGCATCGCCATCACGATCAGCTCACTGGCGCCATTGCCGATGTAGATGTCGTCGATATCGACCTTGCGCATCCCTTTTTGCTGGTAGTACTGCATCACCGCTTTACGGGCAGAGAACAGCCCCTTGGAGTCGCAGTAGCCCTGGCTCAGCGGCATGTTGAGGATCACATCCTTGATGATCTCTTCCGGCGCATCGAAGCCGAACGGGGCCGGATTGCCGATGTTGAGCTTGAGAATGCGGTGGCCTTCGTCTTCGAGACGGCGAGCCTCTTTATGCACCGGGCCGCGGATGTCATAGCAGACATCGTCGAGCTTGTGCGACTTGTCGATTGTGAACATGGTGACAGTGATTCCTTCCCCACGGGGACGCGTTGGCGAAAAAGGCGGTTTTTAGTATCAAATATTCTTTCCCCTATTCTTCACAGAATTGAATGCTAGAACAATCTTCTTTTTAGTAGAAATTCCTGATTTTTAGCCCCAAAACAGAGTTATTAAAAAGTTAAATTCAGCATAATCGTTTGTGTCTGGCAAGGTTCACCAGTGAAAGATGGGGGAGTGATTAACAAAGCTACTCTACTGTGTTGAAATCTTCACGCTCTCTGGCACGATTGGCTTGCGTCAAAAATCCCCTTTATCATCCATCCTGACGAGAAAAAGCGGTGACAACTGACGCTGGTCAGCGCGATCCTCCCCTCATTTCGTCCTGTTCTATCTGCAGAGGTATCCCATGCATGCACCCACACCCGGCCGCTATCGTCACTTCAAGGGGGGTTACTATCAGGTGCTTACCCTGGCCAGACACACCGAAACCGGCGAGCCGCTGGTGATCTATCAATCCGAGCAGGATAGTCAGGTCTATGCCCGCCCCGTCGCCATGTTCATGGAGTGGATTGAGCATCAGGGGCAGGTGGTCAGCCGCTTTACACCGGTCAAGTGAGCCACAGCCACCTTCTTAATGCGAAAGGGGGACTCCCACCGATGTAGGTGGGAGGGGCATTTCGCCGAGGCGTCAGCCCCGCTGGTTTTGAATGTATTGCTTAATCACCTCCAGCGGCGCACCGCCGCAAGAGCCCGCAAATCAGAGCCCCTTGGCCTGCAGCATCTCCTTGTAGCGCTGATGCAGCAGTTGGACGCGCGCCACATAGGCGCGCGTTTCGGCATAGGGAGGGATCCCGCCATGTTTTTGCACCGCGCCCGCGCCAGCATTGTAGGCCGCAGTCGCCAGCGCTATGTTGCCGTTATATTGCTTGAGCAGACCCGCCAGGTATTTCACCCCACCGAAAATATTCTGCTCCGCCAGCAGGGCATTGCCGACCCCCAGCTCTCGTGCCGTGGCGGGCATCAGCTGGGTCAGTCCCATCGCGCCCTTGCGGGAAACAGCCAGCGGATTGAAAGCCGATTCGGCGTGAATGAGCGCCCTGATCAGCGCAGGCTCAACCTGATAGGTTTTGGCGGCTGCCTTGATGGTGCTGGCATAGTCATAGAGAAACAGCCCTGTGGTCTGCCAGTTGACGCCGGATTTGGGATCGCAGGCGAAGCAGTCGTTGAACAGCAGCAGCTCGTAATGGCCCTGTTCAGGCGCCATATCGGCGTAACGTACCACCCCATTTTGCTGCACCGATTTATAGACCTGGATCTGCTTCTTGCCGCTGGTGGCCGCCGTTTGAGTGGTGTCGGGTTGTGGGACGGGTGTGGCATCATTGCGCGGATGCTCTGGGGAGGGGGCCGTGGTCAGGAAGACCACCTCTGCGGGAGGGGGGGTCTGGCTCCATCCGCTCAAGGGGATCAACCATATCTGGCCTGCCAGCATCCATGCTTTCAACCGTCACACTCCTTCTATGCCACTGCATTCCTTGGATTATCATGTTGAGTAAAGCACCATGGCGAGGGCAGAACAAGCGCACAAACAGGGCGGTGTGAAGTGGACGGGGGTTTGGTCGAGTGGGCAGGGGGATGCGGGGGATGGCCAGGATAGGCGCTGACTGCTCCCCTTATATCCCCGCCCGATTGGGCGAGGGTTTACGGGGCATCTGCTAAAGGCGGGATTTTTCGGTGGCCAATGACCATGACCGTTTTATTGAAGCGTCCCTGCGAGTCTGCTTTTTTGTTAATTAAATGCATGCTATCTTGCTTGCGTAAGCTGGTCTGACTAGCTAGCCAAAATTCATTTTAGCAATTGATTAAAAAGGATTTTTTGTGTCAGGAAAGCTGGCGATGGAACTCATCTTCGAGGAGTACTATGACGCCGACCTCTCCCTTATCAAGGACTATTACGAGACGACGTTTTCCCACTATGTGCCGGATCTGGCCGAGCGGATATTTGTTGTGCGTGATGCTCACTGGTTGGTGGGGGCGGTACGGTTGCGGGACGAGGAGGAGTTTTATCATCTGTGCGGCTTTCGTCTGTTGCCACATTACCAGTCGCTGGGATTGGGGTCACGGCTGTTGCAGCGCGCCTGTCGCGGTCTGGCCGACAAGCCGGTAGTCTGTCAGGTGTTGCCCTTCGAGAAGCCCTTCTATCTCAAGGCCGGCTTTGCCGATATCTCCCTCAACCAATTGCGCGGGCCACTCTTCTTCCTTTACGAGCAGCAACAGCAGCAGGGTTATCAGGTGGAGCTGTTGGTTCGGGATCCCACCCAGCCCCTGCTGAATTGAGCGCTTTAGCGGGGTTTGGTCAGCAGATGGATCTTGCCCGGTGACAGCTCCAAACCCAGCAGGTTCTCTTTCAGCCAGGCTTGTTGCGGATCCTTGTCGTCCAGTCGGTAAACCGGTTTGCTCTCAAGCCGCTTTTCCATGCTCTGCAGCAGCATGCCGAGCATCATGCCGAATTTTCTCTCTGCCGCCTCCGGTTCCAGCTTGTACTCCACCAGTTTCATGTTGTCGAGAAACAGTGCGCTCTGGCTCTTGTCATAGCGGGGCCTGGCCTCATAGGTCATCTGCAGGCGAGCATCATATTGGGTATTGTCGGGCAGGGCGATCTTGAGCGTGCCCTTACCATAGACCCGGGCGGTGTCGGGCTGCAGACGGCCAATCTGGACATCGCTCTGCTCTAGTTTCACATGGGCCTTGATGATGCCGGGCAGCTCCAGCTGCTTGTCGACTTGTACCTGGGATTGCAGGTACTGATTGATCTGCTGCTCATTGATGTCATATGAGCCTTGGCCTAGCATGGCCAGGCTGAGCAGCATGGATTGCAGAATCATGGGAGCAACCTGATAGAATGGATTTGCCTTACAGCATACCATTCCTGACTGGCAGGATCTGCCAACCACTGTTTGTTGATGAGAAGGAGTTACCGTTGCTAAACGGTCTGGAACATGATTTCCACCTGCTGTTCTCCCGTTTTCTGGGCTGGCTGCTGTTGCTTTTTCATACCGTTATTGTCGCGGGGGTTTCATTTCGGGTGGTGATGAAGCGCCGCCCCATCGGAGTGTCGCTGGCCTGGCTGGCGCTGATCTATGCGATCCCATTTGCCGGCGTCGGTTTTTACCTGTTGTTTGGTGAAATCAAGCTGGGGCGCCGGCGTGCCGAGCGGGCGCAGGCCATGTATAGTCCTTATGCCATCTGGATCCGCCAGCTTGCCCGCCTCTTCCCCCAGCACTGCTGCGAGGTGGGAGAGAAGGCTCAGCCATTGCACGATCTGATCTTGGGGCGACTGGCCATGCCCATGCTTTCCGGCAACCGGATGACGCTGCTAAGTAGACCCGAAAAGATCCTTCGTGAGATAGTTCAGGATATCCGCCGCTCTACCCTCTCCTGCTATCTGGAGTTCTATATCTGGCACCCTGGCGGCGATGCCGATGAGGTGTGCGAGGCATTGATGGAAGTAGCGCGGCGCGGCGTGGATTGTCGCTTGTTGCTCGACTCGGTGGGCAGCAAGCACTTCTTCCGCTCAGGATGGCCGAAAAAGCTGCGCAAGGCGGGGGTCAAGCTGGTGGAGGTGCTGCCGGTCGGCGCCTGGCGTATCCCCTTCCAGCGGCAGGATTTGCGGATGCACCGCAAGCTGGTGGTGATCGATGACAAGGTGGGCTACACCGGCTCCATGAACATGGTGGATCCGCGCTTTTTCAAGCGGGATGCCGGGGTCGGCCAGTGGGTCGATATCATGATCCGGGTGCAGGGGCCCATGGTGCCGTTGATGTGGTCGATCTTCGTCTGGGACTGGGAGGTAGAGACTGGCGAGCGATTGCTCGACAGCCTGCAGCATGATCCGGAGGCCTGGCCCCAGACCAACTACCGCGCCCAGCTGATCCCCTCAGGCCCGTTCGTTGGCGGTGATTGCATTCAGCAGAGCCTGCTGCTGGCCATCTATCAGGCGCGCAGCCATCTGGTGCTGACGACCCCCTACTTTGTCCCGGATGACCCGCTGGCAGCCGCACTCAGTTCGGCTGCGGCGCGCGGGGTGCAGGTGCAGCTGGTGTTGCCGGCACGCAATGACTCCATCATGGCCAATTACGCCTGTAACGCTTTTATGGAGGAGCTGCTGGAGGCGGGAGTGGAGATCTATCGCTACGATGCCGGACTGCTCCATACCAAGAGCGTGCTGGTGGATGACGACTTTGCTCTGGTGGGAACGGTCAATCTCGACCGGCGCAGCCTCTGGCTCAACTTCGAGGTGACCTTGCTGGTGGACAACCCCTCGTTCGTGGCCCAGATGACCCGGCTGGTGCAGGGTTACATGGCGGAAGCCACCCCGATGACCCTGGTCAAGTGGCGGGCGCGACCCTGGTACAAGAAGGCGATGGAGAACATCTTCTATCTCTTCAGCCCCTTGCTGTGATGGGGTGGCGAGCCGCAAGAAAGTGGGCTCGCCCTCTGATTGGACTTGCCTAGCCCCGAGTCCGCCCCGTAGAGTGCAGCGACAACGCTTTGGAGACACATGGTTATGAAAAAGTTAGTGGCCCTCGCCGTGGGTGCGGCACTGGTTGGCGGCGGTCTGGCGGCGTGCTGGTACACAGGCAACAGCTTCGACAACATCTTGGCGGAGCAGATCGCCAGGGTGGAGAAAGAGAGCGGGCTCGACATACAGTGGCAGCCAGGCAGCAGCAACCTCTTTACCCGTGATGGCATCCTGAAGGTGGTGATCACGCCCGAGGAGCTGGCTGCCATCGACAGCGAATTGGGGGAGAGTCAGCCCATCGAGCTGCAACTGGTGGTCAATAACCGGATCCTGCCGCTCTACATCAAGAGCCACCTCCAGCTCGATACCCATAACGGCACCCTGGCACCAGTCTTTACCGCACTGGGCATGGAACAGTGGCAACTCGGCCTGGAGTCGGCTACCAGCCTTTGGACCCAGGCCAATAGCAGCCGCTTTTGGGTCAATGAGTTCAAGGTAAAGCAGGGGCTGGACGAGTTCAGTTTCCTGCCTCTGAGCGGTGAGTTCCATGGCAATCTGGAGGGAAATGGTCACCTCACCATGACCTGGCAGGGGATGACGGTTCACGAAGAGCAGAGCAAGATGGATTTGGTGCTGGCCGACCTGAAAGGGAGTGCCGACATCGCCGAGATCAGCGGTGTCTTTCTCTCGCCACAGAGTGAGATGAGTCTCTCCGCACTCACTCTGCAACTGCCTGACAGTATCCGGGTCGCCCTGCAAGGGATGACGACCGAGACTCGGCTGATCGGCGAGGATGCCCAGACCCTCTCCAGCAGTTATCAGATGAAGATCGCCAAGCTTGATCTGGAGAACGAGATCGACACGCTGGCAGTGACCGACAGCAAGTTGGCACTCAATCTCAACGGGCTGGATCTCGAAGGGTATCAGGGGGTGCAGGCTGCGGGTGGCAAGGGGATTGACGACGTGGCCATCCAGCAGGCGCTGGACAAGATACTCAAACGGGGAGCGACTCTGGAGCTGGCCGACCTCAGTGCCAGGCTCAATGGCGAGGCGGTGGCGGTGAAAGGTGATCTCACGCTGGCATCGACCTCCTTGGAACAGTTGTTCAATAGTGAGGAGGGGATGCAGGCACTGAGCGGTCAGCTGCAGGCAACGCTGAGCAACAAACTGGGCAAGGCCGTGCCGCAACTGGCCCCCATGCTCGATCAGCTGACCCTTATGGGCTATCTGAAAGCCGAGAAGCAAGTGCTAACTTCCAAACTGTCGCTGGATAAGGGTGAGGTGACGGTGAACGATAGGCCGCTCTGATATGTGGCGCAAAAACAACAACGGCTCCCGCGGGAGCCGTTGTTGTTTCTGGCGTTTGCATACGTGCCGTGTGGGCGATTTACTTGAAGACCACCGTCTTGTTGCCGTAGACGAATACCCGTTCGTTCAATACCAGCTCCAACGCACGACTCAGTACCGATTTCTCCACGTCACGGCCCGCTTTGGCCATCGCATCGGCACTGAAAGTGTGATCAACGTGGATTACGTCCTGCTCGACGATAGGACCCTCATCCAGATCGTCGGTCACGAAGTGGGCGGTGGCGCCGATCAGCTTGACCCCGCGATCGAACGCCTGCCGGTAGGGGCGCGCGCCGATAAAAGCGGGCAGGAAGGAGTGATGGATGTTGAGGATCTTGCGCGGGTAGGCCTCGACGAAGCTCGGGGTCAGCACCCGCATGTACTTGGCCAGGATCACATAGTCTGGGGTGTAGCTATCGATGATGGCGCGTACCTGCTCCTCATGTTCGGTGCGGCTCAGATCCTCGTGACTGACGGTATGGAATGGTATGTCGAACTTGCAGGTGAGCTCGGCCAGGGTGTCGTAGTTGCCGATCACCGCGACGATATCCATATCCAGCGCGCCCGCGTAGTTCTTCATCAGAATATCGCCGAGGCAGTGGGTCTCTTTGGTCACCAGAATGACGATCTGCTTCTTGCCCGCCTTGACCAGACGTCGCTGGGCGCCGGTGGGCAGGGCATCATCGAGGTCAGCCAGCAGGGTCTCGTCGTTGAAGCGCCCCTCCAGCTCGGTACGCATGAAGAAACGGCCGTTCTCGTGATCCACGAACTCATCGTTCTTGATGATGTTGAGCTGGTGCTTGTAGCAGATGTTGGTGATCTTGGCGATGAGCCCTTTGGCATCCGGGCAATCCGTCAGCAGTATTTTCTTTTCCATCTCTGTCATTTTCCGTTTGTGGTGTTGGTGCCGCTGTCTGCGCAGGCTGCGTTGTTCAGGCTCTTTTTCGGGCACTGTTTTTTGTTTCGGGCACTATGCCATAAACCGATCCGCGTCATAAAGCAATTCGCCAGTCATGGCCTCACGCGCTAGCGGGCTGAAGAGCACGATCCTGGGCGCCATGTTGAAACGCGTTTCCGCCTGCGGGGGTTTTTGGCTGGTATCTGCAACCGTTTTTCTTTCGGCTGTCTGCGCTTATTCTCAGGGCGGGGTGCAATTTCCCACCGCGGTATCCCGATTGACTCGGGGAGCCCGCGAGCGCCCGACCTGTCTGCCGGACCTGGTGGCATTCGGTCGCAAGCACCGGATGCCGGTGCTGACCATCGAGGATCTGGTGCAATATCGTCAGTTGTTGTCAGAACGTACTGCCTGAGCTTCATACGAAATTGTATTAAGGCAAAAATTTGGTTAACCTTTGTCTGTGTCCCCATCATGTGGCACTCATTTCTTAGACGAAACCGTACAAAAAGTGTTCGTTCGAAAAAAATGAGGGTTTTAATGCATTTATCTGTGGTGGGGGCTATGCAAAGTAGGATTTTTTTGTGCCATAATCACGCCGCTTGCTAAACGTCTGGCGAGTTCAAGGGAGCTTTAAAAATGAAAAAATTGTTGTTGGTAGGTGTTGTTGGTCTGTCCGCTCTGCTGGGCGGTTGTGCAAACACCAGCGAACTGGAAACTTCCGTTCAGAATCTGTCTAACAAAGTTGACCAGCTGGCTCAAGATGTTAGCGCAGTTCGTGCTGATCAGTCCAAAATCGCTGCTGATGTTGCCGAAGCCAAGCAAGAAGCTATGCGTGCTAACCAGCGCATCGACAACATGGCTACTTCCTACAAGAAGTAATCCATGCGAAAAAAATGGCGCAGTTATGCGCCATTTTTTTTTGCCTGAAAATCACCATCTTCCCGCTCGCACTTCACTCTTTTGACCTTTACCCATGAGGTCATGCCGGTTTCCCGGCACTCCCCCATCATTACCAGCCAGTTCGATCCCGATCAGTAGAGCAGGCTGTAGAGTTTGCGACGGTAGCTCTGTGCCGCCGGTGTGCTGCCCATGGTCGCCAGAATATCGAGATAGGTCTTTCTGGCATCGCCGAAGGCCAAGTCCCGCTTGAGGATCTCCAGCAGCAGCCCCAGCGCCTCTTCCTGACGGCCTGCCTGGTTGTATTGCACCGCCAGCTCCTGAGTCAGGACAAAATCATCAGGCTGTTCTGCATGACGAGCTTCCAGTGCGCGCAGCTCGGGGCTGTCCGCTGCTTGCAGCGCCAGGGCGAGTCGTGAGCTCAGGGTATGGAAGTGACCATCTTGCGCCACCATGGGGATGGTGCCGAGCCGCTCCTGCGCTTCTTCCAGCAGATTGAGGTCGAGCGCCGCCTGAATGAGCCAGAGGCTGATATCGTGACGTTCAGGGGCCAGCTGATGTGCCTTGGTCAGATGGGCGTAACCAACGCTGGGCTGCTCGTCAGCCAGCGCTTGCTGTCCTTTGGCCAACAGCTCTTCCTCCTCCTTGGGGGCGAAGGCGGCGAAGTAGTGGCGCAGGGTGGCTTCATCCTGCGGCCCTTCGAGGATCCCCTGTTCATCAGGGCGTCCCTGATGGAACAGCACCAGAGCAGGCAGGGCGCGCAGGCCGAGCTGGCTGGCCAACGGTTGCAGTTGGGGATCGTTCATATCCACCTTGGCCAAGGTGACCTGCTCGTTGGCAGGCCCAACCAGAGACTCGATCAACGGTGTCATCCCCTGACACTCCGGCATTTGCGGAGCATGGAAATAGATGACGACCGGCTTCTTCATGGACGCATCGATAAGTTCAGCGTGAAAGTTCTGGGGAGTAATGTCGACGATCATGGGTTGGACTCTTCAGCAAGGGTGTGGAGTAACATGGGGTTGATGGCGTGGCAATTCAAGCGCTCATCCAGTCGGTAAAGGTTCACTGGCGTTGTTGCGGCGGCAAGGCTGAGCCAGCCCCCGGCCAAGGGCCAATCCTGTACCTGATAAGGGGTGTCATCGAGCCGGTTGTCGAGTCGCCATCCTTCATCCGGGATAAACCTTACCTTCTCCAGCCCCGCAGCGATGCCCCCACCGTGAGCTTTCAGCACCGCCTCTTTGCGCGACCAGAATCGGTAGAAGGCGATCTCCTGCTCTTGAGCGGGCAGCGCGCAGAGCCACTCATATTCACTCTGTGCATAAAAGCGGCGAGCCAGAGGGAGGATATTATGGCGTCGTTTGCCCAGCTCGATATCGACCCCAACTGGCCCCTGCGGGCAGAGCGCCAACACCAACCAGGATCCACTGTGGCTCAGATTGAAGTGCCATCGTTCATCTTGCAGTTGCGGTTTGCCATGCTCTCCCTGGCAAAATGCCAGCTTGACCGGCGATGTGCCCAACTTTTGTGCCAGTAGCTGGCGCAGTAAGGCGCGGCTCAGCAGATAGGATTGACGGCGAACATCATGGCTCATTTGCTGCCATTTTTGGCGCTCATCTACCGAAAGGAGGTCAGGAAGCCCGATAAGTGATTGCGAGGCAACGTCGGCAGTGTTTAACAGAAAAAGATCAGTGGCGATCATATTATTTCACTTTAAAAGAGTGGTGAAGCAGGGATAAATGGCACTTTTCTTGGCGCTGAGCAGCCAGTTTCATGATTGTATGTTGTTTGGCCGTGATCACATTAATGATGAAAAACCGTGAATTTCCTTGCAAAAATGTGAGCTTTACAGGGATTTTCACTTGCCTCGATAGAATTCTTGGATATAGTCGGGTGCTGTTGCCTTATCAATTGCCTTTCGGGGCCGTATTTTAACAAGATTTCTATTTTTGCGGGGATAAAGGATTGCGCTACCTGATGCTAGTACTGGTCGCGCTCGGAATGGTGGGTTGTGCTTCGGCTCCCCAGCCCGAGGTCGCGAGCAAGATCGAAGTGTCCATGATGGAACCTGTGATTGAACCGGAAGCTTCACAGACCCCAGACATAAACGAAATCCTGACTGTATATAAAGAGTGGCGCGGTACCCCTTATCGCTTTGGTGGCACCACTGAACGTGGTATCGATTGTTCAGCCTTTGCCCGAGAAGTGTTCCGCAACGCCGTCGGTATCGAACTTCCCCGTGATACCCGTTCCCAGGTCCATGAAGGCACCCGTATTTCCAAGCAGGATCTGGTTGAAGGGGATCTGGTCTTCTTCAAAATCAATCGTCGCCTCAATCATGTCGGCATCTATGTGGGCAATGGTGAATTCATCCACGCCTCCACCCGGGCCGGGGTGACGCGCTCAAAACTCAACAATGTGTACTGGCGCAACAAGTTCTGGCAGGCACGCCGGATCGATATCTGAGTCAGGCTGGACAAACGGCTCGCAGTACGGACTGTTTTTCCAACCTCACTTGAACCGGGCCCGATAGCCCGGTTTTTTATTGCCGTCGTTTAGACTTTCCCGAGTCAAATCACTATAGTGTGGGCCCGTTTTCTTCGGCAGGCTCAGCATGAAACCCCGTATCTCATCAGCCGGTGGCCCCACGTCGGGCGACCGCAAGTCCGGACTTCACTCCCGTAATCGCCATCAGGCGGGTTACGATTTTGAGGCGCTCTGCCTGCGAACTCCCGAGTTGGCCGACCACGTCTTTATCAATGACTATGGCTCCTGCACCATCGATTTTGCCGATCCAGAGGCGGTGAAGACGCTCAATCGCGCCTTGCTGGCTCATCACTACGGGATTACCCACTGGGACTTGCCCGCAGGTTACCTCTGTCCTCCCATCCCTGGGCGGGTGGACTACCTGCACCGGGCGGCCGACCTGCTGGCCGAGAGCGCAGGCCAGGTCCCTACCGGCAAGGGGGTGAGGGTGCTGGATATCGGGATGGGGGCAAACTGCATCTATCCGCTGCTGGGGGCCCGCGAATATGGCTGGCGTTTTGTGGGATCAGATATTGATCCGGTCTCGGTCAAGGCGGCCACCCTGCTGGCCAAGAGCAACGGGCTCGGCAATCAGATCGAGTGCCGCCTGCAGGGCAATCCCCATCATGTGTTTCGCGGCATCATTGGGCCTAAGGAGCGCTTTGCGCTGACGCTGTGCAATCCGCCGTTCCATGGGTCGCTGGAAGAGGCGAGCAAGGGGACGGAGCGCAAGCTGCGCAATTTAGGTAAAGAGGTCAAGGGTAAGCCGGTACTCAATTTTGGTGGCCAGCAGGCCGAGCTGTGGTGCGAAGGGGGTGAGGCGGCGTTTCTGGCCAACATGATTGCCCAGAGCAAGGAATTCGCCAGCCAGTGCCTCTGGTTCAGCTCGCTGGTGTCGAAAAAAGAGAACCTGCCGGGGGCAAAAAAGGCGCTAAGCCGGGTGGGGGTACGTCAGGTTCGGGTGATCGATATGGCGCAGGGCAACAAGGTGAGCCGGATCCTCGCCTGGTCCTTTCTGGATGAAGAGGGATTGCGTAACGGCTGGCCGAGCGCATGCTAAACCTCCCCACAGGGCCCGATAAGGGCCTTTTTTCATGATGACCCTGATCAATTTCCCCTGCTGGCCGCATCTCTGGCAATCGATTTCCTCATTGGCAGATCGTGCTAGTTTACATAGTGTAAGTAGTTACTTCCGCCTTGGTACAAGTGTACGCCGAGATTTTTTTGCACTTACAGCTGAAACTTTAATAAAATAGGACTGGTTAGACCTCTTTACAGGCATTGAATCAAATAGGGATCGGTAGATGAAAGTTGTCGATTTTCTGAAGCGCAAGCGCGAAATTCTGGCGCAGCACCCCTTTGAGCTCAAGGATTGGCTCTCTCCGGCGATCCGCGACTACTGGCGTGAGTTTCAGCAAAAGGCACATCTTCATCCTTTGCTGGGGCGTGTGCTGGACTTGCAAGCCGAGTCCCAGAGCGAGCAGCAACAGGATGCAGCCACCGTGGCACACGTAGCCAACGGTCAGCCTGCCGTGGCTCAGGAACCCGCTGTTGAGCTGGGGGCTGAGGCGGCCGCGCTCTATGCCACCCTGCAGGCCCGCATCGGTGAAGAGACCCATGTCGGCGAGTGGCTGCACATCAGCCAGCAGATGATTGATCAGTTTGCTGCCGTGACCGGCGATCTCCAGTGGATCCACACCAATCCTGAGCGCGCGGCCGCCGAGTCGCCCTTCAAGACCACCATAGCCCATGGTTTCCTGACCCTGGCGCTGCTGCCGCAGTTGACCGGCTCGGTCGATGAGGCCACCCCCGAATTCCCGACCGCCCGCATGGTGGTGAACTTCGGGCTGGATCAGGTGCGCTTCCCGTACCCGATCAAGGTGGATAGCAACATCCGCGCTCGCACCAAGCTGGCCCGGGTTACCCCCATCAAGGGTGGGCTGGAGTTGCTCAAAGAGATCAAGGTGGAGATCGAAGGGATCCGCCGCCCGGGTTGCGTGATCGAATCGGTGACCCGCATCTACTTCTGAGCCCCCTTATCGGCATGAATAGTGAAACGGGCCCGCTGTTGTGTGCAACGAACAGCGGGCCCGTTTTTTTGTCTGTTTGTTACCCGCGGTGAGGCATTAGCCATGGCGCGCTGGCCCCAGCTTGATATGACTCACAAAACGGTGGGCCATGCAGTTAGCCAGCTCTCATTTTGGCGAGTTAGCCGAGTGGGGTGATAGTATGCTATGCCACTATTGGCTTCTTACTCCCGATCCTGGAGACAATAGTGCCCATCAACCATAAGATTATTCTGCCACTCCTGCTGAGCCTCGCCATCCTGCTGATCCCGACCCACTGGATCCCGCTGGAGGGGATCACCGTCATCGAACAGCGGGTCGTGGCCATTTTCGTGCTGGCCGCTCTCTGCTGGATCCTGGAGCCCATCCCCATCTTTGCCACCTCGGTGCTGATCATCGTGCTGGAGCTGCTGCTGCTCTCCGACAAGGGGCTCTGGTTCATGACGGCAGGCAAGAGCGAGCCCGGGTTTGGTTCGCTGCTCACGTCGACCGAAGTGATGGCGACCTTTGCTTCACCGGTCATCATGCTGTTTCTCGGCGGTTTTTTCCTCGCTATTGCGGCGACCAAATACCATCTGGACGTCAATTTGGCGCGGGTGCTGCTGCGCCCGTTCGGTCAGGACCCCCGGATCGTCATGCTGGGGTTGATGTTGATCACCGCCACCTTCTCCATGTTCATGAGCAATACCGCCACCACGGCCATGATGCTGGCCATCCTCAGCCCGGTGCTGGCAGCCTTTCCTGACAAGGACCCGGCCAAAATCGGCTTTGTGCTGGCCATTCCGCTGGCGGCCAACCTCGGCGGGATCGGCACTCCCATTGGCACCCCGCCCAACGCGGTGGCGCTCAAATACCTGACCGGTGAACATGCCATTTCGTTCGGTCAGTGGATGGGATTTGCGGTGCCCTTTGTGATGATGCTATTGCTGCTGGGCTGGTTTCTGCTGGGGCGCTTTTTCCCGAGTACTCTCAAGCGGATGGATCTCAAGATTGAGGGGCGCTTTATGCAGACCCCCCGTGCCTGGGTGGTCTATCTCACCTTTATCACCACCATAGTGCTCTGGCTACTGGGGGATCTGCACGGCATGAGCTCCTACGTGGTCGCCATGATCCCGGTGGCGGTGTTCCTGACCACCGGCATCATCACCAAGGACGATCTGCACAAGATTTCCCTCGATGTGCTCTGGCTGGTGTCGGGCGGTATTGCGCTGGGGCTGGCGCTGGAGGACTCCGGGCTGGCCGAGCGGCTCATCACCCATATTCCGTTCCACGAGTACTCCACGCTGGCGGTGCTGGTCGGGGCCTGTCTGCTGGCGGTGCTGATGGCTAACTTTATGTCCAATACCGCGACGGCGAATCTGCTGCTGCCACTGGTGGCGGCGCTGGCGGTCAGCATGCCGGAGCTGGCCGAGTGGGGAGGCAGTCACACCCTGATCCTGGCGGTCACCATGTCGGTCTCGCTCGGGATGTCGCTGCCCATCAGTACCCCGCCCAATGCGCTGGCCCACGCCACCGGTCTGGTGGAGAGCCGCCAGATGGTGCGCATCGGCGTCATCATGGGGTTGGTCGGTACCCTGCTGGCGATGGTGTGGATCTACCAGATTGCCGCCTGGGGGCTGATCTGACCGCATTGCCGGTATCCCATCTGTTGTCCCGTCATCTTGAGGGGCCATGGCAGGATGGCTGAAACAGCAAGAGGAGCCACGTTGGCTCCTCTTGCTGTTTTCGGTTGATTCAGAAACTGGCGCCCAGATTGAGCAGGTGTCTGAATTCGGTCTCTTTATATTTTTGCTTGTGGCCGGCGAAATGCACTTCGCCATCTTCCCACTCCATCTCGCTCGACCAAGAGAGGCGTAGGTGATCGTTGAAGTAATAGCGCAGGCCCACGCTGCCGGTCACATCTCGATTCAGAGTGATATAGGGGGAGGGTTGATCCAGATAGACCAGATAGCGCCCCTGACTGAACAGCTCCAGTTTTTCCCGCCATATCGGGATGGGTTGGCGATAATCCCAGTTCATGCTGGCAAAGGGATAGTCGATGATCCGGTTGCCTTTGAAGAACAACCCAATTCCGCTCTCTTCCCTGAAGTACGTTTTGCGCAGACCTCCTTGCGCCACGAACTCCAGCCGACGGCGCTTCTCGTTCCAGAAGCGGTAACCCGGGCCGGTACCAAAGTCGAGGCTGAGGTAGTTGCTCTCCAGCATGTCATATTCGCCATTGAGCGAGCTGCGCACAAACCACTGCTGATTGAAAAAATAGTCAATGGTCGGATTTAGCTTGTAGTCGTGGTTATCGGTGTCACCATCTGAAGTTTCGTATGAGTATTCACTGGAGAGGCTGTAACGCCAGTCCAGATTGGCCACCTCGGTATTGCCCTTGAAGTTGACGTTGTTGGTCTGTTTGTCATTCCGTTTGAGTTTGACGTTGAGATCGCCGCTGCCGCTCCAGAGCCAGGCGTTGCGTTCATCCTTGTCATCCTCAAACAGCTTGAGTCCCCCTTTTGCCGTCGCTTTGGGTTTGTCCTGTTTATCGATACGCCAGCGTTTGATGGCCTCCCGCTTGACGGTGACGGCACCACTATAGGGCAGGGCGATACGTACCGACTCATCGTCAATCTCTTCGATGGTGCCGGTCAGACGATCGCCATTGTTCATCCAGAGGATATCTTTTGCCCACAAGGAGTGGCAGGTCAACAGGAGTGCGAGGAGGAGGTATTTCATGAATTAAGGTGACCCGGGTTTAACTCTGGTGACTTAACCACTAACAAGTTGACTGCTGATAGGGAGGGGCAGGCCATTTTTGCTCTCCAGCGCTGCCGTCACCTCATCCTGCATCACGTCAGGTGCACTGATAAAGCGCTCTATTGCTGGCGATAGCATCAGCGGGGCGCCATTTTCGAACTCTTCCTCGGTACGGGACAGGGGAGAGTGCACCTCCAGCCAGCGACGGCCATCGGGTTCGATGGCGACCTTGACCGGTTGATTGATGACCCGCACCGGCGTGCCGATCGGCACAATCTTGAACAGGGCCTCGATATCGTCAGGCCGCAGCCGGATGCAGCCTGCGCTCACCCGCAGGCCAACGCCAAAATCCTTGTTGGTGCCGTGGATCAGGTAATCGCGCTTGCCATAGCCAAGGCGCATGGCGAATTTGCCGAGGGGGTTCTCCGGGCCGGGGGGCACCACGGCGGGCAGGGTGATCCCTTTTTGCTCCAGCCAGGATTCGCGCACCATGGGGCCGGGTACCCAGGTCGGGTTCGGTTTCTTCTCGATGATGGTGGTGGTCATCTCGGGGGTCTCGCGGCCGATATCACCAATCCCGATGGGCAGCACGATGACCTCGCTCTTCCCTTTGGGGAAGTAGTAGAGGCGCAGCTCGGGCAGGTTGATGACGATCCCCTCGCGAGGCACATCGGGCAGCAGCATCTGAGTGGGCAACGTCAGGCGGGTGCCCGGCTTGGGTAAATAGGGGTCGACACCGGGATTTGCTTCAAGCAGCGCCAAAAATCCAATTTGGGTATTTTTGCCAACCAGCTCCAGATGTTCATTCTGCTGGATGAGGTAATCTTCCAGCTCACCGATGAGGCGGCTCTCTGTCGGCGGGAGGGGGTAGCTCTTGGCATGCGTGGGCGCGGCGCAGAGCATAGTCGCTGCCAGCAGCAGGGAGAGGGCAGGCGTCAAGGGGAGGGGCATAAGTTTTGGCAATCGCATAGGGGGTCCATCAGTTCAATCGGGGCGGAACATCATCAATACAGCCGCCAGGATGGCGCGATTGTTCCTCAATCAGCCCATGATTACCAGCTTGCCGCGCACCCGCAATGATGTGGGGATACATAGGAAACCTGCCAAAATCGGCATCACCCATAAATTTGAGCGCAAAGCAGGAAAAAGAGACGCCTCATGGCAATGGGGGAATGTCACGATATGGATAATGGCCGGGTGTGCGAGAGGGTTAATGTCGGGTGGATGAGGGTGGCCTAGCAACGCGAACAGCACGCGCCGCATTGTGAACCTGCTCCCAGATATCTGATTCAGCCATTTGATATCTAAGAAATTTTTATTGCATCCTCGGTCCGGCTCGGGTAAAAATCTGTTCCCACGGAGAGATGCCGGAGTGGCCGAACGGGATTGACTCGAAATCAATTGTGGCAGCAATGCCACCCAGGGTTCGAATCCCTGTCTCTCCGCCAAATAAAAAGCCCAACCTGTTGATTAGGTTGGGCTTTTTATTTTATTCCATTTTTGGTATGCCATTCAGTATGCCATTCAGTATGCCATTCAGTATGCCATCTGGTATCGGCACGACGCTTCATGGCTACAACAGCGTAGCCTGGCCAAAAAGCGGCGAGATCAATAGGATGCATAGTGACAGCAGGGCTCAGGGGTTGGTGTGTTTGGCGACTGCCAATTTACCTGAGTCCCTGACTGTCAATCCTCTCTTTCCCGCGATAATGCGAAGACCCTTTTTTATTCTGCGAGGAAAACCTGAATTAGCCGATCAGGCTGGCCCAGAGGTCATATTCGTCGGATTCATCGATCCGCACCTTGACCATGTCGCCCGGCTTGAGGCTGGTTTCGCCGTTGAGGTAGACCAGACCGTCGATCTCCGGCGCATCGGCAAAGGAGCGGCCAGTGGCACCCTCTTCGTCCACTTCGTCGATGATAACGGTCATCTCCTGACCCACTTTGCGGGAGAGCTTGCGGATGGAGACCTGCTGTTGTAGCTCCATAAAGCGCTGGAAGCGCGCTTCCTGAACCTCTTCCGGTACCGGGTCCGGCAGCTCGTTGGCCAGCGCCCCTTCGACCGGGCTGTATTTGAAGCAGCCGACCCGATCCAGCTCCGCCTTGTCGATGAACTCCAGCAGCATCTGGAAATCTTCCTCGGTCTCGCCCGGGAAGCCGACGATAAAGGTGGAGCGCAGGGTGATCTGCGGGCAGATTTCGCGCCACTTCTGGATCCGCTCCAGGGTGCGCTCGACAGTACCCGGGCGTTTCATCAGTTTGAGGATGCGCGGGCTGGCGTGCTGCAACGGAATATCGAGGTAGGGCAGTACCTTGCCATCGCGCATCAGCGGGATGACGTCATCCACGTGGGGGTAGGGGTAGACGTAGTGCAGGCGCACCCAGATGTCGAGCTTGGCCAGCTCTTCGCACAGGGCGACCATGCTGGTCTTGACCGGCATGCCATCGTAGAAACCGGTGCGGTGCTTTACATCGACGCCGTAGGCGGAGGTGTCCTGGGAGATCACCAGAATTTCCTTCACGCCCGCCTCTTTCAGGCGCTTGGCTTCCGCCAGCACTTCGCCGATGGGGCGGCTCACCAGATCCCCGCGCATGGAGGGAATGATGCAGAAGGTGCAGCGGTGGTTGCAGCCTTCGGAAATCTTCAGATAGGCGTAGTGACGCGGGGTCAGCTTGACGCCGTGGGCCGGCACCAGGCTGGTAAACGGGTTGTGCTGCGGCTTTTCCACATACTTGTGGACGTGACTCAGCACCTCTTCGTAGGCGTGGGGGCCGGTGATCTCGAGCACCTTGGGGTGGATCTCGCGGATCTGGTTCTCTTTGGCGCCAAGGCAACCGGTGACGATCACCTTGCCGTTCTCGGCCAGCGCTTCGCCGATCGCTTCCAGCGACTCTTGCACCGCGCTGTCGATAAAGCCGCAGGTGTTGACGACGACCAGCTCGGCATCGTCATAGCT
Source organism: Aeromonas fluvialis (assembly GCF_000819885.1). Lineage (GTDB taxonomy): Bacteria > Pseudomonadota > Gammaproteobacteria > Enterobacterales > Aeromonadaceae > Aeromonas > Aeromonas fluvialis. Next base: position 34,949 of record NZ_CDBO01000004.1, on the reverse strand, counting down.
GGGCACCACGTCGTACCCTTCGGTACGCAGCTGGGTCAGGATGCGTTCTGAATCGACCAGGTTTTTGGGGCAACCCAAGGAGACGAATCCTACTTTGGGGGCCTGTTTTGTGTTGGACATCGCTCAATCACTCTTAGGTGGCTCTTCTTTAAGGGCGCGGATTTTACCGGAATGGTTAACCAAAAACTATACAGCGGGCATCACTGAGCGGAACAATCTTTATGATGTGCGCTGGTGAGGGCGGACCATGGTGACGACCAGTTGGGCCCGGAACGCCGGGAGTGGTAGCAGAAAAAAGCGGACAAAATCATGATCTTGTCCGGATGATGGGGAGGGGCTATTTTTCCGAGCCCGGTTCGCGGATCTGATGGAGGTGATCGGCGCAGGCGCTGGAGCAGCCACAAGGGCGCACCGCTTTATCCTCCCGCTTCTGGGCAAGCCGGTATTGGCGCCACCAGATGATGGTGCCCATGGCCAGGATCAGCACGAACGAGGCGAGCAGGCTTAACAACCAGATGGACATGATCTCTTCTCCTTGGTGGTGATGACATGCGCTGTGATGGCATCAGTGATGATGACAGCAACCAGCCTGTTGGTCAGCACCCTCACTGCCCTGACAACCAGTATGGCCTTGTCGTGAGTTATCTGCCTGATTGCCAGCACTGGCGCAACAGTGATTGGAACCACTGTTGCAACCACCATGACAATGGGCATGACGTTGGGTTGCGCCGAGGGGTTGGATGGTACGGATCGCTGCCTTGCTTTGATGATGGCGAGACGGGCGGCCCTGACTGGCCTCGGTGAGAGGTTGCAGATTGGCGGGGGCCAGCAATGCGGGCAGCGGCAGCCGCGCAGAGCGGCACTGCAGCACCCGGATATTGGCCGCCAGCAGGCGCCCCAGCATCCGCTCGCCGATATTGCGCACCACCACCTGACCCACCTGATGATGGGCGAGGGCATCGAGCAGCCCCTGTTTGCCGTGGCAACCTTCGGCGGCAGCCGGGTTGGTCAGGGTGGCGATGACGCGTCCTTCGGGGCTCAGGATCTGCAACTGCTCGGCACGGGTAAAGTGCCCGGCCAGCATGCCCTGACTCAGCATCAGGGCGCTGTTGCAGGGATGGGGGGTCATGGTTGTGACAGCATTCATATCGGCTCTTCTCCACTGGTTTGCTGGTCGGGCTCGGCGGGTTGCATCATCAATGCCTTGCCCAGACTCAGACACTCCACCACCTTGTAGCGCCCTTTTTTCAGGATATTGGCCAGGGTCTGACGGGAAACCCCCATCACCAGGGCGGCCTCCTGCTGCTGCATTCCTTGAAGGTCGACGAGGCGTAATGCCTCGAACTCGTCAGGGGCCAGCGTGACCTGCTCCAGCTGATGCATGGGGCGGCCGTTGGGTTTGAAGCAGCTGTTGGCGGGGCGGCCACAGATCTGGCGGGCAATCTTGGGTCTTGGCATGGTGGCTCCTAATTGGCATAAGCTACTTATACACTTGTATGTAGCATATGCCAATAATTTAATCGGATGCAGAGGGCCGCGCCAGTGCCGTTTACGGCAGAAAGGTGTGATGAATTAGCCCGTTAGCTGGCCTGATGAACGCCACGCAGCAACATGACGTATTGGTTGGCGGATTGATTGGCATAGGGTGGCATGTTGGCTGAGTCGGCTGGCATCGGCGCCAGTTGCAGCGCTATCCCGGCTGTGGTGACGAGTTGCTGTAGATGCAGCGTCAGCTGATCGTGGCTTATCTTGCCGCTTGGCTGCAGGGGAAAGCAGATCGGAGCGCCCGCTTTGAGCAGGGTCGCCAACTGCTGTAACAGGGGAGCAAGGGTAGCGGCGTCGCTATCAAGCGGGCGACTCAGCCAGATGCCATCGTAAGGGAGCACCGAGTGCATCTGCGCCAGCGGGCAGACCCGCACCGCTTGCCCTGATTGCTGCGAGGCGACTTTGGCGGCGGCCAGAACCGCTTCACAGGCGGTGACCACATACCCTTCTGCACGCAGCCAGCACAGATCCTCCCCCGTACCGCACTGACCATTGAGCAGGTGAGCACCGGATTTGAGCCGCGCCACAAAGGCGGCCCGAATGTGGATGTGCTGATCGTTAAAGGATTGGGGAGCGGGGATGGCGTCAGAGTGTGGCACAGGGGTTACCTCAAGCAGGGGGCGCACAGGGTAACAAATCGGGGCCTGACTGCCAAAGCGGGCGGTCAGGCCCCGATGTGTGCGGGGATGAGTTTGGGATACCGGTTAGCGGCCGCAGGCGGGCCCGTGGGGCTGCTCGGTACTTTTGGGGTGATGCGGGGGATGATCATGCCACCATGCTGGCCATCTTCTTCGTGCTGGTGATGCGTGACTTCACGAGCCATAAGAGCACAGGCACACAGGGCTGCGCGGTTGAGTCAAAAGGTGGCTGAGCCAAAACGTGTGCACCTGTTCTGAGCGACAGGTCACATTTTGACAAAAGAGTCAGTTAAATCTGGCTACAAAACGGGCAGTGCGTTCGGTCACCTCTTTTTTTTTCACCAAAAAAAACGGTAACGTAGCTGTGAGCTGTGAGCTGTGAGCGGTTCGAAATGTGATTCGGATGGGTGAATTAAGCACTGTAAGTGTTCTATTGAATCCTTATTCAACACCATCGTAGAAGACACTTTTTACTGTGCATGGTTACCAAAATCGAGATAGAATCTGCGCCTTATCGGGCTGGTAGGCGGAATGTCCCTTTATAATATCAGGCCCTCTTTTTGCTGTTCAGGCTCAAGGGGGTTAACAAGGTGATGTTCCATCGAGACACAAAAAAGCTGGAGGACACGATGACCAACAGCAAGCGAAATATGGTTAAAAGCAGCAAACTGGGGGCTGTAACTCAGGGGCGGTAGCCATGATGTTTGTCAGATTTTTGGCCGAAATTTGACCGCGCTCGCCGCAGCTAACCCGCCCGATGGCTCGCCGTTTTAATTCAGCTGATGGTTTTCGCATCAAGGGCAACGGTTCAGAAACGCAATTTAATCAGTGACGGTGACGTTTGGCAGGAGATTAATGCGGAGCCGGCGAGAATGCGCGCAAAACCCCACGTGGCAAGACCTGTGGTATGACATCACCAATTTTTGCGGGAAGCCCCGTCCTTCAGGGCGGGAGGATGTCAAAGATGGATCCCCGCCTTCGCGGGGATGACAAGAAAGAACGGATTCGTGATGCCCACGCGCCAACCGATCCGTCATTCCCGCGCAGGCGGGAATCCAGGCAATAACCCCGGTGGTTAAGGTGAGCGCCCGAAGGCGGGAATCCAGGGACAACGCAACCAAGGCACCCAGCAGTATCAAGGATGATAGATGCAGCCGTTTGTTTACATCATGGCGAGCCAATACCACGGCACCTTGTATATCGGTGTGACCAGCCAACTGTTGCAACGAGTCTGGCAGCATAAAAATGGCATAACAGGCGGTTTCACCCATCAATACAACGTGACCATGCTGGTCTATTTTGAAGCGCATAAAACGATGTACGCCGCTATCACTCGAGAAAAACAGCTCAAAAAATGGCGACGGGAATGGAAAATTAACCTGATCGAAACGCAAAACCCCACGTGGCAAGACCTGTGGTATGACATCACTGATGGATCCCCGCCTTCGCGGGGATGACAAGAAAGAACCGATTCGTGATGCCCACGCGCCAACCGATCCGTCATTCCCGCGCAGGCGGGAATCCAGGACAGCGCCTTGGCGCACTCAACATCACACATTCACTACTTAACCAAAAAGCCTTCAACATGATGAAAATTCTCGTGACCGGTGGCGCTGGTTTTATCGGCTCGGCCGTGGTGCGTCATATCATTCGTGATACTCAGGATGCCGTTATCAACCTTGATAAACTCACCTATGCCGGCAATCTGGAATCCCTGGCCGATGTATCGTCAAGTGATCGCTATGCGTTTGAGCAAGTGGATATCTGCAACCGTGCCGAGCTGGATCGGGTATTTGCCCTGCACCAGCCGGATGCTGTGATGCACCTGGCCGCCGAGAGCCATGTTGACCGCTCCATTACCGGCCCGGCTGACTTTATCGAGACCAATATCGTCGGCACCTATATGTTGCTAGAAGCGGCTCGCGCCTACTGGAATGGTCTCCCCGATCCCCGCAAGGTGGCCTTCCGCTTCCACCATATCTCCACCGATGAGGTGTATGGGGATCTGCCCCATCCGGATGAGGTGAGTGCCGGTCATCCCTTGTGGAATAAACCATTGCCGTTGTTTACAGAGACCACCCCTTACGCCCCCAGCAGCCCTTATTCTGCCTCCAAGGCCGCCAGCGACCATCTGGTGCGCGCCTGGCATCGGACATACGGGCTGCCCATTCTGGTGACTAACTGCTCGAACAATTACGGCCCTTGGCAACATGCGGAAAAACTGATTTCACAAACCATCGCCCACGCCATCGCGGGCAAGCCGCTGCCGGTCTATGGCAAGGGCGACCAGATCCGTGACTGGCTCTATGTGGAAGACCACGCCCGCGCGCTCTACAAGGTGGTGACCACCGGCTTGGTCGGGGAGACCTACAACATCGGCGGTCATAACGAGAAGCAGAACCTCGACGTGGTGCATACCATCTGCGATCTGCTCGACGAGATGGTACCTCTATCACCCTCGCCCTTTGGGGGAGAGGGCCGGGGTGAGGGGAGAAGCTACCGCGATCAAATCACCTATGTGGTGGATCGCCCCGGCCACGATCGCCGCTATGCGATCGATGCGACCAAGATGAGCCGTGAGCTGGATTGGCAGCCAGAGGAGACTTTCGAGTCAGGCATTCGCAAAACTGTGCAGTGGTATCTGAGTAAAACAGGGTCAGGTCTTTCATTTTGCACCTGCTAATGTTGTGGCTATTCTGATTACGTCGCTGTGCCACACGCAGGGGATGGATGATGAGCAGACCATTGAGATTGGAATTTGCCGGTGCCTTGTACCACATCACCGCCAGAGGCAATGAAAGAAAAGCCATCTATCTTGATGAAGCGGATTTTGAGCTATTTCTGGATACACTCGATGCCGTCTGTTATCAGCATAACTGGGTTATACATGCCTATTGCTTGATGAATAATCACTACCACCTACTGCTTGAAACGCCAGATGCAAACTTGAGCAAAGGCATGCGACAGCTAAACGGTGTGTTTACCCAAGCCATGAATAAAAAACACCACCGGGTCGGCCATCTTTTTCAAGGGCGTTATAAAGCAATACTGGTGGATAATGACGCCTATTTACGGGAACTATGTCGCTATATCGTGTTGAACCCGCTGCGAGCCAGCATGGTAGACACACTGGATGACTGGCCATGGAGCAGTTGGCCATACACCATTGGCAAATGTGCTCCCCCCAGCTGGCTGGCAACCGATACGCTGTTGAATAGCTTTGGTGAACGGCGGGCAACCGCCATCAACGCATACATCAAGTTTGTTTACCAAGGTGTGCAAAAACGGATTTGGGATGATCTGAAACACCAAATTTATCTGGGTGATGAAGACTTTGTGAAACAGCAACAAGCGCTGCAATAGATGAGTGATGGCGATTTATCAGAAGTGCCGCTAAAACAGCGCAGGCCGCAATTAACAGCAAGCCGCCACCCGCGATGAGGCAATCCTTAACGCATACCGTTCTGGTGGTCTTCTTTAGAAAAAAAGCCAAAAACAGATTGGTGAATTTTTTGGCATTCATTACTCACTGGTGAGCCGGATCATTGCAAAGAACAACAAGACATAGACAGGGATGCTAATGGTAAACGTCAAGATGAATGAGCTGAACCGGATTGCGGTGGCGACAGTCAAAATGAAAGCCCTGACCCCGTTTTTCCAACGTTTTTCCAAAAAGTAAAAAAGTAATAATTTTATTCTTCAAAGGAAGTTTCTTATGATGTTTGATCTCACAAATGCCAAAGTGGGAATTATTGGTTTAGGGTATGTAGGGCTACCATTGGCCGTTGAGTTTGGTAAACAGCGCCATACCATTGGCTTTGATATAAACCAAGCCCGTATTGATGAATTGGTTGCAGGGCATGATAGCACCCTAGAGTGTTCCGATAGCGAGCTGGCCGAAACCACGCAGCTGGTTTACACCACATCGTTAGAAGTATTAAAAGAATGTAATGTTTTTATTGTTACTGTGCCCACGCCAATTGATGAACATAAACAGCCGGATCTAACCCCCCTTATCAAAGCCTCCGAAACGCTCGGCAAAGTAATTAAACAGGGGGATGTGATTGTCTATGAATCGACCGTTTACCCAGGGGCGACAGAAGAAGATTGTATTCCAGTTGTTGAGCGCGTCTCTGGTTTGAAGTTTAACCAAGACTTTTTCGCCGGCTACTCGCCAGAGCGAATTAACCCTGGTGACAAAGAGCACCGTGTGACTAATATTTTAAAAGTCACTAGTGGATCAACTCCTGAAGTGGCGATATATGTCGATCAGCTTTACAAATCAATCATCGTGGCGGGGACGCACAAAGCCTCTTGCATCAAAGTGGCAGAAGCGGCAAAAGTGATTGAAAATACCCAGCGTGATGTAAACATTGCCCTGATCAACGAGCTCTCTATCATCTTTAATAAGCTTGGTATTGATACGCTAGAAGTGCTTGAAGCCGCGGGTACTAAGTGGAACTTCTTGCCATTTCGCCCGGGCCTAGTAGGGGGCCACTGCATCGGCGTCGACCCATATTATCTAACTCACAAAGCACAAAGTGTTGGCTACCACCCAGAAATGATTTTGGCTGGCCGCCGCCTCAACGATGGCATGGGTCAGTACGTGGTGTCGCAACTTGTGAAAAAAATGCTCAAAAATCGTATTCATGTTGAAGGGGCGAATGTGCTGGTGATGGGCTTAACCTTTAAAGAGAACTGCCCCGATCTACGTAACACCAAAGTGGTCGATATTATCTCTGAACTGAAAGAGTACAACATCAATGTAGATATCGTTGATCCTTGGTGTTCAAATGCCGAAGCGCAGCATGAATATGGCTTAAGCTTATGTGAACAGCCAAAAGCCAACCATTATGATGCGATCATTATGGCGGTTGCGCATAACGAGTTTCGTGAGATGGGCGCACAAGCGATTCGCGCACTAGGTAAGGCTAGTCATGTTTTGTACGATCTCAAGTACCTGCTTGATAAACATAATGTTGACATGCGTCTCTAAGGAAAATCTAGTGGCTCTAGGAGGTAACGGATAAATCTATCCTCCTAGAACCTAGAACCTAGAACCTAGAACCTAGAACCTAGAACCTAGAACCTAGAACCTAGAACCTAGAACCTAGAACCTAGAACCTAGAACCTAGAACTTAGTAACTCTCATCACGGAAAAACCATGACCAAATACCAACAAATCCAGCAAGAATTACTGACATCACCAAAAACTTGGCTTATTACCGGTGTGGCCGGTTTTATCGGCTCAAACTTACTTGAAAAACTGCTGAAACTTAATCAAAAAGTCATTGGCTTAGATAATTTTGAAACTGGTCATCAGCATAATCTTGATGAAGTACAATCCATAGTTTCTGCTGAACAGTGGGTGCGTTTTTTCTTTATTAACGGTGATATGCGCGACTATGCCAGTTGTGAACGAGCAGTAAAAGGTGTCGATTATGTCTTGCACCAAGCAGCATTGGGGTCAGTGCCACGCTCAATTGCCGACCCCATCACCACTAATGCTGCTAATATCACCGGCTTTCTCAATATGCTACAAGCCGCTAAAGAGGCTCAAGTGCAAAGCTTTACTTATGCTGCTTCTAGCTCAACCTATGGCGATCACCCTGCACTCCCCAAGGTAGAAAAAAACATTGGTAACCCACTTTCCCCTTATGCCGTAACCAAATATGTTAATGAGCTTTATGCGAGCGTTTACGCACGCACCTATGGTTTTAAAACCATTGGCCTACGTTATTTCAACGTGTTTGGTCGCCGCCAAGATCCCTGCGGTGCTTACGCGGCGGTGATTCCAAAATGGACTGCCGCGATGATCAATGGTGAAGTGATTTACATTAATGGTGATGGCGAAACTAGTCGTGATTTTTGTTATATCGATAACGTGGTGCAAATGAACCTTTTGGCAGCAACAGCGCTAGAGGAATCAAAAAACGAAGTCTATAACGTGGCTGTAGGGGGGAGAACTACGTTAAATGAACTATTTTCTGCAATTAAATTAGCATTATCTAATAATAAAATATATCTTTCTCAAGAACCCATTTATAGAGATTTTCGTGCGGGAGATGTAAGGCATTCTCAGGCTGATGTTAGTAAGGCTAATCTTCTATTAGGCTATGTACCATCGCATTATATTCTAGATGGAATTAACGAAGCAATGCCTTGGTATATAAGATTCATAAATGATAAAAAATAATTTAATAAAAAACATTTTAATATATGGCAGTGTCACAGGTTTATCTCGGATGCTACCTTTATTACTACTGCCATTATATTTATCTACACTTTCTATTGAGGAGTATGGTCGTATAGAAATATTGGTGGCGCTTTACAATTTCGTTATTATTTTTGGTTCAATTCAGCTTGAAACAGCTGTGCAGCGATATATGTATAAAGTTGAAAGTAAAGCAAATTATACACTGGCTTTAGCTATCGTTGTTTTTATATTGTCATTGATGGTTTTTTTTATAGTGGCAATAACTTCAAAAGTAATATCTCAGTTGTTATTTGGTAGTGATGCTGAAGTTAATAATATTATCATCATTTCTTTTTGTAGCGTCCTTTTTAATGTATCAACAATTCTTCTTATTTATTTTAGGTATGCAGAGCAAGAAAAAGCATTCTCCTTCATTACATTAAGTCAAGTTGTTGTTACAGCAGTCGTTACATATGCTTTAGTGGTTGTAACACAGCTAGGGAGTCTTGGTTATGTTTTAGGTATGAGTTCAGGTTGGTTAGTTGTCATCACATCATCGTTATTATTAATATTTTATAAAAACAAGGGTATAACGCCTGACTTTTCAATTATCAGACAATCTGTGAATTTCTCATGGCCTCAAATACCCGCAAGGTTTGGTAGTTTTTTTATTCAATTTGGCAATAGATTTATTGTTCTGTTTTATTTTGGTGCTCAGACAGTTGCAATCTTGGGTGTGGCAACAAAATTCGCCGCGTTTTTTCAATTGCTTTACATCGCATTTAGTATGGCATGGAATCCATTTTTATATAAAAATGAAGATAACAAAAATCTAGAAGATAAGATTAATAAAATCCTTAAGGCAGTATTGATTTTAATCGGCCTATCATCATTAACTATCCATGCACTAGGCGGATGGATAATCGATAATTTTTTCGGTGTTGAATACATTGAAGTTAAAAATATTATTTTCCTAGCCATACTACCATCAGGGTTATTGATTTGTAAGGAAATTTTAGAAACTGGAATTAAATTATCAGGCAAAACAAGATATATATCATATTCCTATTTTATTTCTGTGTTAGTAACTATTATATTTATGGTTTTAGCAAGTGATTTACATGGGATTCTTATTGCGTCGTTAGTTGGTTCCATCGCCCTTATTTTATGCTCTTGGTACTTTTCTGAGAAATTTTATCATATTAAATACACTCGTTTTTCGATATTGTTTCTCTTTCCTTCTCTTTTAATTTTATATTTTGTTTTCTGAGGAGATAATTACATTGGAAAGTTCATTCGGATTGTTGGATGTAATTCTTCGATTGATTATTTTTTTAGTAATCATATCAACGATCATAATTTCATTTTTGAAAAATAGAGATGTATTTTCACCGATTAAGATATATTCTGCATTTAATATTTTCTTTTATTTAGATATATTCGAAAGTAAATATGAACTACTGATAGTAGTTTCATATATTACACAGTGTCTTGTTATATTTATACTAGCATTTTTTGAGGGTGATAATGTTAATATTAAAGTCAATAAAAATATTAAACTGAAAATAAGTAATCGCATTATAGTATCAATATGGTTTTTTTCAACAATATCTATATTGAATCAATTGATTGTTATAATTGAGCTTGGTGGTTTGATTAATTACATTGGGAATATAGCGTTTAGGGTTGAATATTTTCGAGGGAGAGGATATGTTATTATACTTAATAACCTCATAGCTACAATGAATGTTATATATTTTGCTGTATTACTTGTAAATGCAAAAGTAGATAAAAATTCGTGGCTTTTATTTTCACTTCACTTTTTGTTTTTTGTTTTTATAGCTCTACTTTCCGGCTCTAGATCATTTTTGTTGATGACTATTTTAGTCGAAATAATAATATATCATTATCTGAAGAAAGAGTTTTCAGTTGTTAAATTATTACCTTATTTAGTTTTTATCGGCATTATGATCGCAGTTTTAGGTGGAATAAGAAATACAGTTAGTACTGCCGATGATGAGTTGAAGTTATCTTCTTCAGATGGTATTAAAGTTGAAAACACCCATTTCAAGTATGGATTAATACCACTAGACATTTTATTCTCTTCAGATGATAAACCTCTTTTTTATGGCTCTACTTACGCATCATTAGTAACGAATTTTTTACCTAGAACTATTCTTCCTCAAAAGTTAGATACAGGTGGCGTTGCATTTACAAAGGTATATACAGGTGATCAATGGGGGGGGTTATCAAATTTAGCTACAGGTTCAATTACAGAGGGTATAATAAATTTTGGTTATCCTATAGGAATGATAGTTGGCTTGTTTATACTATCATTGGCCCAATTTTCTGGTTTGGTTCTTTATTCTAAAATACTTTCAATGAAGTTGAGCAATACTAGTTATGTTAAGGTTATGTTGTATGTTTACTTTTTGCTCGCAGCGGCAAGGTTATCTTATTCTGAATTCTCTTATACAATTTTTACATATGTGTTATATTATTTTATTCCTGCAATGTGTGTTATTTTCCTATCTAAATTATTATCTATGAGATTTTCCCGCTAGAATGAAAATTTTAATTATCAATTATCATTACCCACCAAGTACTACGGCTCACTCATATCGTTGGTCGTTACTAAGGCATTATTTTTTAAGCCAAGGGCATGAGGTTTCCGTCATTTGCGGTGGTCTATCGAGTGAATCAGATACTGAAAACAGAATAACGAGAGTTAACTTCCCTAAAACGGTAAAAAAAAATGCTGTAGATAGTGTATTTCGTTCAACTATAAAAAACAATAATTTTAAGAATACTGTTTTATGCTCCATTAAAAAGTTATATAGAAAGATTTTTTGGCCTGATGGTTTATGGCATTGGCTTCCACTTTCACTATTCGAGGTTTTCAAACTAAGAAATCAAAAATTCGACATGGTAGTTGGTTACTCACCAACGTTTGTGGCTGTTATTGCATCTTTGTTATATAAGAAGTTGAATGAAAAAACTAAACTCGTTATTGATTTTGGTGACCCATTCTCTGTATCGAAAGAAATGCCAGTAAATAACTACGCATTATATGGGGGGCTGAATAGCTATATTGAAAATTCTGTTTTCAAAGAAGCAAGTTTGGTATCTTTCACCAATGCGAAAACATTTGAATCATATAAGTTTAAATATCCATCTTTTTTGAATTTTGATATAGTTCCACATTTGGTCAATGTAGATGATTTTTATGAAAGTAAAAAAAGTATTGGTAATTTATTAGTACGTGTCGGTTACGTGGGTGCTTTCCATAAAAATATCCGAGAGCCAAATTTGGCAATTGAAAAATTAAGTCAGATTGATATCGATTGTCTTAGATTTGAATTTTATGGTCCTCTGAATGGCCTTATTTTCAATAATTCACGGTTTGTTAATCACTATGGTGTAGTTGATAGGGATAAAGCAATCTGCCTGAGTAAAGCATTTGATATTTTAATTAATATTGAAAATGAAGATTGCCCCATGACCCCGAGTAAAATATTTGAATGTATGGCAACAGGTAAACCAATTATAAACTTTCTAAGTTCAACAGGAGTATCGAGTTTTAATAATTACCCACTGGTATTAAACATTGATACTAAGACTTCAATTGATAGCATCATAACTTTCATTCTCAAGAATAGAAATGAATGTTTAACTCTAGGTAAAGTCGAGAATATATTGGAAGGGAAAACATTGAAATCTATAGGCGATAAGTATTTAGGTGTTGTCAAATGAATAATATAGTTATAAACGCATTATCAGCAAAGTTAGGTGGTGGAAAAACATATATATTTAATCTCCTCAGTAATCTACCTAGTGGAGATGTTAAGATTTATATTGTGTGCCCAGATATTGCATTATTACCTGATGATCCAAGAGTGATTTTCATTGAATCTAAGGTGGCTAATAAAAATATTATTTTCAGAATGTTATGGGAAGCTTTTTGCTTGCCATTTTTGCTTATTAAACTGAAAGCCTCGGTCATATTTGTACCTGGAGGGATGGATTTTACTTTTTTCACTTTTGGGATTCCAAAGGTAACGATGTTTAGAAATATGCTCCCATTTGACAAGGTGGCTATTCGGCATTTGCCCAGTAAAAATCTTAAGTTTAAGAATTGGATTCTCAAGCATCTTATGGCTAGAACGATGAGTTCGGCAAATCATGTTATTTTCATTTCTAATTATGCTGAGAAGGCTATTGAAAATGATGTGAAAGTTAAAAGTGCAAGTGTCATTTATCATGGCATTTCAAGCGGTTTTAATTATGTTGGACGGCATCAGCCAGTACAAGAATATTTGTTGTATGTATCGAGATTTGAACCATATAAAAATCATCTTAATTTGATTGTCGCATATAATAATTTAAACGAGAGTTTTAAAAAACGGTATAAACTTGTTCTGGCAGGTGAGCCTATGGAACCATTTTATTCTGAATGTATTGAATATGTTGAAAATAATAACTTATCTGGTTCGGTGATTTTTAAAGGTAAAGTGCCATATGAAAATTTACCTGAATTATATCAGTCAGCATCATTATTTGTATTCCCCTCTTCATGTGAAAACTGTCCTAATATTTTGTTAGAGGCGATAGGGTGTGGTGTGCCTGTCATTGCTTCAAAAACAGAACCAATGCCAGAGTTTGCCCAAGATGCTGGATTGTATTTTGATGAAAAAAACCATAAAGAAATTCATGCTTGCTTGAATTATGTATTGTCAAATCCTGACTTATTATGTGAAATGAGAGAAAAGTCAATGCTTCTTAGCAGAAATTATGTTTGGAAAAATACCGCTCATAAAACGTGGGAATGTCTTAAAAAGTTTGGAGTGAAAAATGTTTAATAATAAAATATTATTGATCACCGGTGGTACAGGTTCTTTCGGCAACGCAGTGCTGCGACGTTTTCTGAATACTGACATTAAAGAGATCCGTATCTTCTCCCGCGATGAAAAAAAGCAAGATGACATGCGAAAGCATTTCAAATCTGACAAGCTGAAGTTTTATATCGGCGACGTAAGAGACTATCAGAGCGTAGCCAATGCCATGCGTGGGGTCGACTATGTGTACCATGCGGCAGCCTTAAAGCAGGTGCCATCCTGTGAGTTCTATCCGTTGGAAGCGGTCAAGACCAACGTGCTGGGAACTGAAAATGTTCTGGAAGCTGCCATCACTCATGGGGTTGAACGTGTGGTGTGCTTGAGTACCGATAAGGCGGTGTACCCGATCAATGCCATGGGAATTTCCAAGGCAATGATGGAAAAGGTGATTGTAGCCAAGAGCCGTAATTTGGAGCACACCAATACCACCATTTGCTGTACCCGTTATGGCAACGTGATGGCGTCGCGCGGTTCGGTGATCCCGCTGTTTATTCGCCAGGTCGTCAATGGCGATGCCATCACTATTACCGACCCGGCTATGACCCGCTTTATGATGACCCTTGATGATGCGGTTGATCTGGTATTGCATGCGTTCGAGCATGGCAAGAATGGTGATATTTTTGTACAAAAAGCGCCTGCGGCCACCATTGAGGTATTGGTAAATGCCTTGCTGGAGATTCTTAATCAACCGCAACATCCGGTGCATATCATAGGCACTCGTCACGGCGAGAAGCAATTCGAAGCACTCTGTAGCCGCGAAGAGATGTTTGTGGCACAAGAGCAGGGGCAATACTTTAGAGTGCCTGCCGATAACCGTGATCTTAACTACTCCAAGTATTTTGAAGAGGGTGAGCAAGATCTGTCGCAGATTGAAGATTACAACTCCCACAATACCGAGCGACTCGATGTTGCCGGGATGAAGCAATTACTGCGCAAGCTCGATTTTATTCGTGAAATTGAAGCCGGTAATCTGATTGTGCCAGAAGGGGTATAACAGTGAATGTGCTGATCTTGGGGGCCACAGGCATGTTGGGTTACAGCTTGTTTAGCAATTTGGCTGGCAACTCAACATTAAATGTCACGGGCACAGTGCGTAGCTTAACCGGCAAAGCGGCTTTTTTTGCGAAGTACCAAAAGCAACTGTTGCAAGGTATTGATGTTACTGATATTGCAAGCCTTGAACAGGCGATTGTTACTACCAAGCCAGCGGTGGTGATCAATTGTATTGGCTTGATTAAGCAGCATGATATTGCCAAGCAGCATGTGGCGGCGATCGAAATCAATACGCTGCTGCCACATCAATTGGCTGCTTTGTGTGACCAATATGGCGCACGGTTAATCCATTTTTCGACCGACTGCGTGTTTGATGGCAAGCAAGGCATGTATCAGGAAACGGACTTGCCGACCGCAACGGATCTGTATGGCAAATCCAAATGCTTGGGTGAAGTTAACTATGGCCGCCACTTAACTTTGCGTACTTCGATCATTGGCCATGAGCTGGATTCAGCCGTTAGCTTGGTTGATTGGTTTTTAAGCCAATCAGGTGCTGTGAATGGTTTTTCCAAGGCTGTGTTTTCAGGGATGCCTACTTGCTACATCGCCAAACTACTGGCCGAAAATATTCTTAACAAGCCTGAGATCTGCGGGTTGTACCATCTGTCTGCCGAACCTATTAATAAGCACAGTTTAATCTCGTTGGTGGCTGATATTTATGGCAAAGAGATTGAGATTAATGAGTCAACCCAACTGGTGATCGACCGTTCTCTCGATTCTAGCCGGTTACGCCATGCGATAGCGTTTACCCCCCCCAGCTGGCGTGAGTTGATTGAATTTATGCATAACGATTATTTGACAAGGTATATGCAATGCAAAAACTAAAAGTAATGACTATTGTTGGTACGCGCCCAGAAATCATTCGGCTGTCACGTACTATCGCCAAGCTGGATGAGTTTTGTGATCATACCTTGGTACATACCGGTCAAAATTACGATTATGAGCTCAATCAAATCTTTTTTGATGACTTAGGAATTCGGGCTCCAGATGTGTTTTTAGAGTGTGCTGGTAGCAGTGCTGCTGAAACTATGGCGCAAGTTATCAGCAAGTCAGATAAGGTATTTGCTGAGTTAAAACCGGATGCACTCCTTATTTTGGGGGATACGAACAGTGCCTTGGCGGCCATTTCTGCCAAGCGTAAAAAAATCCCGATTTTCCATATGGAAGCGGGTAACCGTTGTTTTGATTTACGGGTGCCAGAAGAGATTAACCGCAAAATTGTTGACCATATTTCTGATGTGAATATGCCCTATAGCAATATTGCGCGAGAATATCTGTTAAACGAGGGGATTAAACCCGATCTTATCGTGAAAACCGGTAGCCCGATGGACGAGGTGCTGGCTTTTTATCAAGATAAAATCCACACTGCCGATGTGGTATCGCGGCTGTCACTGACTAAGGGCGAATACTTTTTGGTTAGTGTGCATCGTGAAGAGAATGTGGATTCTGAGAAAAACATTCACAGCTATGTGCAAGTGTTGAATGAATTAGCTGAAAAATATCAATATCCGATTATTGTTTCGACCCATCCGCGTACACGCAAAAAAATTGAAGCGTTGAATCTAAGCTTCCATCCCTTGGTTAATTTGTTAAAGCCTCTTGGTTTTAGCGATTATGTTCGCTTGCAAATGGATGCCAAGGTAGTGTTAAGCGATAGTGGTACCATCACGGAAGAGTCTTCCATCTTGAACTTCCCGGCTATCAATATCCGAGAAGCACAAGAGCGCCCAGAGGGTTTTGAAGAGGGGGCAGTAATGTTCACCGGTATGAGTGTTGAACGGATCCTGCAAGCGATTGAGATTTTGGAGCAGCAACCGCGTGGTGCAACGCGTTTGATCAATAAGGTACAAGATTACATTGCTCCAAATGTATCAGACAAAGTGCTGCGCACCATTTTAAGCTACACCGATTATGTTAATCGAGTAGTGTGGAGAAAGTTGCTGTGAAAATTGCCCTGTTCCCTGATGATTATTTACCTGATAGCACTTTAGTGCATGCCAAAATGTTCCATGAACTAGCATTAGAGTTTAAAAGACTTGGCCATGAGCCGGTGATAATTACGCCCAGCCATGGCAAACAAACCAAACGCCTTCAGGTCGATTATTTAGATGGTGTAGAAATATGGCGTTTTCGTAACCCGCCTATGCGGGGGCAGGGCAAGGTTAAAAGAGTGATAAGTGAAACATTGCTATCTCTTAATGCTTTTATAGCAATTAAAAATGCAAAGGATATATCATCATTCGAACTATGTGTTAATTATTCGCCAACTATTTTTTTTGGCCCACTAATGCATTGGTTCAAACGTAAAGCGAAAACATTTAATTATTTAGTGTTGAGGGACATGTTCCCTCAATGGGTAATAGATGAAGGGTTGATTTCTGCTAAATCACCAATCGCGTCATATTTCCATTTTTTTGAAAAACTCAATTACAATGCATCCGACTGCATTGGTTTAATGTCTCCTGCTAATGTTGATTATTTTAGAACTCTGCATTCCGAGTACAATAATCTACAAGTGCTAAGGAACTGGGCTGATATTAATCCTGTCAGTTTCTCGTCACAGCTTATAGACATTAGGAAAGTATATGACTTAAATGATAAAGTCATATTTTTTTATGGCGGCAATATTGGTCACGCTCAAGATATGCGTAATTTATTACGTTTAGTCAAGAGTATGGCACCATACTCAAATGCCCATTTTTTGTTTATTGGCCAAGGCGATGAATTCGAGTTAGTCAAGCAGGCTATAGCTGTTGAAAACCTTCACAACCTAACGCTGTTACCTTCTATCAACCAAGATGCATATAAGGAAGTTTTGACGCAGGTTGATGTTGGTTTGTTTTCATTAGCTAAAACGCATAAAGCACATAACTTTCCCGGGAAGTTGCTTGGTTATATGCTTCAGTCTTTGCCTATTCTTGGTAGTGTGAATCCAGGTAATGACGTTATTGATTTCATTAATGGCCAAGGTGCTGGCTGGGCGTATATTAATGGTGAGGATGAGGCGTTGTTAACGGCGGCAATTAATCTTTTAAAAGATAAAGTGTTGCGTGTTGAAATGGGTATGCGTGGTTATGATGTTCTTACAGCTAACTTTTCAGTTAAGGCCGCAGCTCAACAGATAACTAATACATTTTTAGAGTCAAATAAATGACAATATTGTTAACCGGTGCCACCGGCTTTGTGGGTAATGCAGTATTGAAGCAGTTAATGCTGCAACCTGATGTAACAATACGCACTTATGGTCGTCGTGCACCGGTTGGAGTGAACGCTAACCGTGCTGCCGATGCCAGTGCTCAAATGATTAGCCATGTGATAGGGGGGGTTAGCGCTGTGGCGGATTATGCCACCGCCCTGATCGATGTTGATGTGGTCATTCATTGTGCAGCGCAAGCGCATGTGATGAATAATTCAGGAAATAATGGGGGAGATATTTATCGGGATATTAATGTAGATAGCACATTGCAATTGGCGCGGCAGGCGATTACAGCGGGAGTGAAGCGTTTTATCTTTATTAGTTCCATTAAAGTGAATGGTGAATCGACCATCTATAGCCAGCCTTTTACGCATGATTGTGCTGCTGCACCTGAGGATGCCTACGGGCGTTCAAAGCAAGCGGCAGAGGATGGGCTACGACAATTGGTGGCCAGCTCGGGAATGAACCTGGTGATTATTCGTCCACCTCTAGTTTATGGGCATGGTGTTAAAGGTAATTTTTCTTCATTACTGACTATTGCAAAAAAAAATCTTCCGTTGCCATTGGGGGCTATCAATAACCAACGCAGCATGGTAGCGCTGGCTAATCTAGTCCATTTGATCATCACCTGTATCCGTCATCCACAAGCGGCGAATCAAACCTTTTTAGTCAGTGATGATGACGATATTTCAACAACTGAATTGCTTGAGATGATGACGCGCGCTGCGGGTAAATCGCCGTGGTTATTACCTGTGCCGATGAGTTTGCTGCAGTTCCTGGGGCGCATGACTGGAAAACAGGCCGTGATAGAGCGACTGTGTGGTAATCTTCAGGTTGATATCAGTCACACAAAACACACGTTGGGTTGGCAACCACCTATATCGGTCGCAGAAGGTATCCAGCGCTGTTTTGTTAAGGAAGAGGGATCATGTTAATTCGGTTGATTGATTTTTTTGCCGCCTTGTTTGGCCTGTTATTGTTATGGCCGCTGTTGGTGGTGGTGACCCTTATCGGCCTGTTTGATACCGGCTCACCTATTTTTGTGCAAACCCGAGTGGGCAAAGATAAAAAGCCGTTCAAGCTGATTAAATTTCGCACCATGTCGGTTGAAACCCAATCGGTGGCAAGCCATTTGGCTAGTGTGGCAGCCATTACCAAGCTGGGCGCATTCTTGCGTAAAACCAAGATCGACGAGCTGCCACAGTTGATCAATGTGCTGAAGGGGGAGATGAGTTTGGTGGGCCCACGCCCCAACTTATTTAACCAAGCAGAATTGATTGCCGAGCGCGATGCCTTGGGCGTGTATGATGTGTTACCCGGCATCACCGGTTTGGCGCAGGTGCAACACATCGATATGTCTACCCCGGCGTTGCTGGCCAAAACCGATCGGCAGATGATCGATACCCTCACGCTCAAAGACTATTTTCGCTACATCTTAATGACCGCCACCGGCAGCGGTAGCGGTGATGCCGTGAAGCCTAAATAATCCTCCTCCGTATTTTTGTAGCATGGTGAGATAATGTTCACTTCTTTTCTGGGTATGCCTCGTATTTATAAGCGCATCATTAGTGTACTGGTTGACTCCTGTTTGCTCTCACTGGCCTTTTGGGGCGGTTTCTGGGTCCGGCTGGATGATAAAATCCCGCTTCAGAGTGCGCAACACTGGGAGATGCTACTGTTATTGCTCCCGATCTCCATCGTGATTTTTGTGCGGCTGGGGCTTTATCGGGCGGTGCTGCGATATGTCGGTTTCAAGGTGCTGTGGACGGTCGCCTTGGGCGTCATGTTCTCGACCATGTCATTGGTTATGTTGGCTTTCTTTATGGATGTGGCCTTACCGAGAACGGTATCGGTGATCTATTTTGCCTTTGCTGTGCTGATGATTGGCGGGGTGCGGCTATTGTTCAGGATGCTGATCAACCGGGGCAAGCATCATCGCATTCCGGTATTAATTTACGGTGCGGGTTCATCCGGGCGACAACTGCAGTTGGCGTTAAATCAGGGACAGGAGTTTATGCCGGTCGCCTTTGTCGACGATGAACCTACGCTACGTAAAATGGTCATTCAGGGGGTCAACGTCTATAGCCCTGATGTGATCAGTGAGTTGATTGAGCGTTTTGAGATTAAAAAAATCCTGCTAGCCATGCCGAGTGCATCGCGAGCGCTGCGTCAGCAGGTGATCCAGCGTTTGGAGCATTTACCCTGTGAGGTGCTCTCTATTCCGGGTACGGTCGATCTGGTGGCAGGTCATGCCCATATTGATGAGCTGAAAGAGGTCTCAATAGAAGATTTGTTGGGGCGCGACCCGGTTGATCCTATTCCTGAATTGATCAATGCCAATATCCATGGCAAGCGGGTGATGGTCACCGGAGCCGGTGGTTCGATTGGTTCTGAGTTGTGTCGTCAAATCGTGCGCGGCAAGCCTGCTCAGTTAGTGTTATTTGAGTTATCAGAATATGGCTTGTATGCCATTGAGAAAGAGTTGACTGAACTGTGCCGCACCGAAGAGCTAGGCGTGGAAATTGTTCCCTTGTTAGGGTCGGTTCAGCGACAGCATCGTGTATTCGCGGTGATGAGCAGTTTTAACATTCAGACCGTCTATCATGCGGCTGCTTATAAACATGTGCCATTAGTTGAATATAACGTTGTTGAGGGGGTGCGCAATAATGTATTTGGTACGCTTTATTGTGCTCAGGCCGCGATTCAGGCTCAGGTAGAGACCTTTGTATTGATATCGACCGACAAGGCGGTACGCCCCACCAACACCATGGGCACGACCAAACGTTTGGCCGAGTTGGTGTTGCAGGCGCTGGCGGCAGCTCAAGACACGACTCGCTTTTGCATGGTGCGCTTTGGTAATGTACTGGGTTCATCAGGCTCTGTGGTGCCCCTGTTTCGTAAGCAGATCCGCGAAGGTGGGCCGCTCACCGTTACTCACCCCGATATTATTCGTTATTTCATGACCATTCCCGAGGCATCACAGTTGGTGATCCAGGCTGGGGCAATGGGGCAAGGTGGTGATGTGTTTGTGCTGGATATGGGCGACCCCGTCAAGATCATCGATTTGGCTAAACGCATGATTCGTCTAAGTGGCTTGACGTTACGTGATGAACAGCACCCTGATGGTGATATTGCAATTAAAATGACGGGGTTACGACCCGGAGAAAAACTTTTCGAAGAGCTGTTAATTGGTGAGCAGGTGTTGGGCACGGCACATCCACGGATCATGAAAGCCAGCGAAGATATGTTACCCTGGTCACAGTTGCGCAGCATGCTAATCGAATTAGATCAGGCCTGTCATCGCTTTGATCATAAATCGATTCGCAATTTGCTGTTAAGCATGCCAGCAGGATTTAATCCAACCGATGGTATTTGTGATTTGGTTTGGAAAGCGAGAGGCAGTGCCAAGGGAGAGATGCACCCGTTCGCTGCAAATACGACCGATATTGAGTTTCTCAATTCAGAAACTACCTCACTTATTCATTGAGTAGGTCTCATTGATTAACTCCGTCATATTGTTAGGGTCGTCTGGGCAATTGGGGCGAGCTTTGCTCGCTCAGAGTGATGCTCATCTTGAAAGTGGTTTGCAGCCAGCACAGCGCGAAGATTATCCACAGGAGCGCGCAGAACGGTTGAGTAGGCTGCTCAGTCTGGTTTCGCCACAGGTGATCATCAACGCCGCCGCATTTACCGATGTCGAGCGGGCAGAGCGCGAGCCCGCGTTGGCATGGGCGGTGAATCGGGATGGCGTCGCTCGGTTGGCGGGGCTGGCCAAGCAGCATAATGCCTTGCTGGTGCATTTCTCGACCGATTATCTCTTTGATGGCAGCGGTGATCGCCCGTGGCGGGAATCCGATCGCCCCGCGCCCTTAAATGTTTACGGTCACAGCAAGTGGGCGGGCGAGCAGGCGATCATGGCCAGTGGGTGCCGTTATCTGATCATTCGCACCAGTTGGTTGCACAGCCCGTGGCGACATAACTTTTTGAAAACCATCTTGGGGCTGGCGCAGCGCCACCGCGCATTGCGGGTGGTGTGCGATCAGATAGGGGCCCCGACGTCGGCGTCGTGGTTGGCTGCGGTGACGTGGCAGGTGATCCCCCAGGTGTTGGCCAACCCGGCGTTGGCAGGGTGTTACCATGTGACGGCGCGCGGCGCGGTCAGCTGGCATGGTTACGCCGATTTTATCTTGCACCAGGCCAGGCAATTGGGGTTGTTGGCGCAATCCCCCACTCTGGTGCCGGTGGCGGCCTGTGATTACCCTGCGCTGGCGGCCCGTCCGGCTAACTCGCGGCTCGATGTGGGGCGGTTTGAACGCACCTTTGGCCTGACGTTGCCCCCTTGGCAGCAGGGGGTGATGGCTACCTTGCACGCATTGTCACAGGAGTCTGTATGAGTGAAGACCTGTCCGCTCGCCCGTTGCGCAAAGGGGTGATCTTGGCCGGTGGCTCCGCTACCCGGCTCTATCCTGCCACGCAGGCAATCAGTAAGCAGTTACTTCCGGTGTATGACAAGCCGATGATCTACTACCCCCTGTCGGTGTTGATGCTGGCCGGGGTGCGCGAGATTTTGATCATCAGCACTCCGGCCGATCTGCCCCGTTTTGCTCAGTTATTGGGTGATGGCAGCCAGTGGGGGCTGCGTTTTGTGTATGTCGAACAGCCGACCCCGGCCGGGATCGCGCAATCGCTGTTGCTGGCCGAGCCCTTTTTGGCCGGGGCCCCGGTCTGCTTGATCCTGGGGGATAACCTGTTTTATGGTGCCGAGATGCCCGCGCAGCTTCAACAGGCGATGGCGCAGCCGTGTGGGGCCAGGGTGTTTGCCTATCGGGTGGATGATCCCTGCCGTTATGGGGTGCTGACCCTCGACGAGCAGGGGCGGGCGTTGGCGATCACCGAAAAACCGATCCATCCTGCCAGCCATTATGCGGTGACCGGGCTCTATTTTTTTGATCAGCATGCGGTGGCGTATGCCAAGCAGTTGACCCCCTCGCCACGGGGCGAGCTCGAAATCACCGATCTTAATCGTTGCTATCTGGCGCAGGGGCAGTTGCAGGTCTCTTTTATGGGGCGCGGCTGTGCCTGGCTGGATACCGGCACCCCTGACAGCCTGCAAGAGGCGGGGCAGTTTATTCAAACGCTGGAAAAGCGACAGGGGTTGAAGGTGGCTTGCCCTGAAGAGATTGCGTGGCGGCAAGGGTGGATCGATGATCAGCAATTGCGTGAGTTAGCCACGCCGTTGGCGAAAAGTGGTTATGGTGATTACTTACTGCGGTTGCTGAGCCCACGCTTTGGTGCCACCTATCCCAATCGTTGAGGTGAATGATGGATTATCAGCCATTGGCCCTTCCCGACGTGGTATTGCTGACACCGGCCTGTCATCAGGATGAACGGGGGGATTTTTTTGAGCTGTGGCGCCACGCGGAGTTTGCGCGGCACTGTGGCGAGCAGACGTTTGTGCAACAAAATGTCAGCCGTTCGCGCCGTGGCGTGTTGCGGGGGCTGCATTATCAGGTGACCCAACCGCAAGGCAAACTGATCCATGTATTGGCAGGGCGCATTTATGATGTGGCGGTCGATCTGCGACCTGCCAGCCCGACCTTGGGCCGTTGGGTGGGTCAGTGGCTCTGCGCGGACCAACCGACCTCGTTATGGGTGCCGCCGGGGTTTGCTCACGGGTTTTATGTGACCAGTGCCAGCGCCACCGTGCTTTATCAGTGCACCGCGTATTATCACCCCGAGTATGAGCGGGCGATTCATTGGGCTGACCCGGGTTTGGCAATTGCCTGGCCGTTGTTAGAGAATGAGCCGCTGTTATTGTCTGACAAAGATCGTCAGGCTCCGTTTTTTACCTTTCCCTCTTAACCTTGGACGAGAAGCTGAGTATTTATGACCGATAACCGTAATATGCCACCGTCGATGGCAGCAGTACCACCGGGCTGGCAGGCCCCCCAGGATGAGATCGATCTGCGTGAGCTGATATTGGTGCTGTGGCGGCAAAAAGTATTGATTATGGTGATCACCCTGATCTTTGCCGTGGCGGGGGTGGCCTATGCGCTCACCGCTGCACAGGTGTGGTCAGCGAAGGCGGTGATTATTGGGCCGAAGAGTGAAGATCTTTTAGCGATGCGGCGGGTCTCGTCCCAAGCGGGCATGCTCGGGCTTAAAGGATTCCCGGCAGGTAAGTCGCTTCATAGCCAGTTTTTACTCTATTTTAATGCCTACGAAAATCGCCGGGATTATTTGCGTCAAAGCACTGTATTTCAGCAAATGGTACAAGAGCAGCAGTTGGATGCAAAAGCCCAGCGGCGCTGGATCCGCGAGTGGGCAAAGTCGATCTCGGCCGAGCCGGTGGACAAGAAGGGGGAGAAACCGGGCACAGAGCTGACCTTCTCTGCCGATACGGCCGAGCATTCGCTGGCGTTGCTGCAGGGCTATATCGATTATGTGATCGCCATTCAACGGCAAGAGCTGCTGACCAATCTCAAAGAAGAACAGGCGCTGCAGCTGGCCGATTTGCAGCAGCGTTACAAGTTGCTTCACGAAGATGCTGAGCGTGCGATGAAACGCGATATCGCCAATACGGCCCTCTCCAATGAGGTCGCCAAGGCCGCTGGGGTGGCCAGCCCGCTCGAAAACTACAACAACGGTGACCGCTTCGCCATCACCTTGGGGACCAAAGGGCTGGAAGAAAAGCTCAAGGTGCTCAAATCCATGTCGTTGGCTGAGTATCAACCCAAGCTCATCGAGTTAGAGGTTCAAATGTCGCGCTTGAAAAGCGTCTCCCTCGACGGTTTGGCGTTTCGCCCGTTTAGCTATCTCGAAACGCCCGATGAGCCGCTGACCCGCGATAAACCCAAGCGCCCCTTGATTGTGGTGTTGGCGACCCTGCTGGGTGGGATGTTGGGGGTGGGGATTGTGCTGGTTCGCCATGCCTTTCGCCGACCCCAAGCGGCATAATACGCATCGTTGATGGAAGAGAGGGGGCATTGGGCCCCCTCTCTTTTTGTCTGTATCTTACATGCCCTTTCTGAAGGGCGGGCCTAAGGAGCTGGGCTGTGACGTTAACGCGGATCATGATGGTGTTATGCGTGCTCTATTGGCTGCTGGGGATGCATTTTTTTATGCACAACCCGGGCGGTGCAGGGCTGTATTTGCCTTTTAACGCATGGGGATGGGTGTTTGCCAGCCTGGCTATGGGGTTGGGATTGTGGCAGGTGACGTTACGCCAGCGTTTGGTTTTTTCGCCATTACAAGCGGGTCTATGGATAGGGGGGCTTTTGCTACTGCTCCCTATGCTCTATCCGGGTTTTGCGCTCAAGGATTACGCCATTCCCCGATTACTGGGGCTGTTTGCTGGTCTGCTGTTTTTGTTCGGGCTCTATCAATGGCGCTTTCATCGGCGGCAGCGTGATCGCTTGCTCTATCTCATCCTGATGGCGATCGCGATTGAAGCAGCTCTGGGTCTGGTGCAGTTCTATCTGTTGACGCCAGGAAACTGGATTGGTTATGACACCAAAGCCAATCGCCCATATGGCATATTCCAGCAGCCCAATGTGATGGCGACGTTTATGGCAACTGGTCTTGCCCTTGCCATCTGGCTGGAATTACGTAGCGAGGGCAGTCGCTTGCTGATGGCGCTGCGTTATGGCGTCATGTTGGCCGCCGTGCTGTTATTGGTGGTTTTGCAATCGCGAGTGGGGCAATTAGGCGGTCTGTTAGCCCTGTGCTTATTGATGCCGCAACTCCATCGCCAACGATTGTTATGGCGTGTATTGGCTCTGGTTATCCTGGCCGTGGCTATTGGCCTGTTATCCCAATATTGGATGGCAGGGGTAAAGCGTGGGTTAGAGATTTATCAGTCTGGTGGTATGCGCTCTATTTATTGGCCTTATGCTGCCAAGCTGATTGCCGAAGCGCCATGGAGTGGTTGGGGATACGGCAGTTTTGAATCTGTGTTTCTCCATCACTACATGGCTGATAAAGCGTTGAACCCGTCCATGGTGCAGATTGAGTACAATCTTGACCACCCCCATAACGAGTTTCTCTATTGGGCGGTTGAGGGCGGTATCGCACCCATGATCGGTATGCTGATCATGGGCGGCGCATTATTATGGCGTCTGGCGCGTGTGCGTTGGGTTAATGCCATGGGGCTGCTTGCCCTGGTGACGCCGATATTGCTTCATACCCAGACGGAATACCCTCTCTACCATGCCATCGTGTTGTGGTGGTTGTTGCTGACGCTGATTTATATCATCGATACCGACATTGAAGAGACCAGCCAGGCGAGTCATGGTTGCTCATCTTGGTGGGATATGGCATATCGCCCCTGGTTGTTACTGCGATTTATGGCGATTGCTATCCCGCTGTTGGTTGTGCCCTTTATGCTTACGGCCATTCACACCGCATGGGTCGTCACCAAATATGAACGGGGGGGATATAAAGAGCCGACTTTGCTACTTGATATCGTCAATCCCATGGCCTGGTTGACCCGAGTCGAGTTTGATGTGAACTCGGTTCGTCTGACGGTGGGTTTGCAGACCGGCAACAAGGCTGAACTGGACGCTTATCTGGAGTGGGGGCAGGCATTCGTGCGCCATACGCCACGTGCCAACATATACGCCAATATGGTGATCGCGCTTAATGCGTTGGGGCGTAGGGAGGAGGCCAATGCGATGCGGGCAGCCGCACTCAAGCTTTATCCAACCGAGCCCCTTTTAACTGGATCGGCTGCACAGGCCGTGATTACCGGGGTTGATCAATCCGGCAAGAACATAATCAAACATCAATAGTGCTATTTGACTACGTAGAGGGAAGGCCAGCCGCATAAAAACGGCTGGCTTTTTTTATTGTTTGCCTTCTGGATGACCAGTATCCGAACAGTCTGTTTTCTGGTGCGTACATCCGACATTTCACCCGATATTCCGCAGCTGATTGGGGCGTTTTCTGCGACGAAGATCGCGACGCGTTCGTCGGTAGCACATGGCGATTTTTATAATTTCGGGTTGGCAGTGACAAACATGGCTGAAAAAATCATCTTCAAGCGTTTGCCGCCTATGCAATGAAGTCATCTCCGCTGCGGCCTGAGAAGTGGGAAGCCTCGCACCGAATGGACGGGGTGTCAGTCACCAAAGAGAAGGGAATTCGTTCTTGCTCCAGCCTTAAGTTGGGCTGCCAGTGTGTTTTGAGTCGTTGGTATAGCTGTTGCTCTGTCTCATTTAAGTTGGGGAGCTGTTCGGCTCGGTGGGCTGTGGCTGCGGGCTCGCTTCCCCACCAGGGGCGGCAGGCGAGCAGGGTGGCCTCATCCATCAGTAAAGAGCGGGTGCGCGGAAAATAGCTGCGTAGTTGCGATAACATGGCAAAGCCATGGCTGTCGATATCGCCCCAGTAGTGGATCTGGCAAGCGCCCAGCCAGGGCACCTCTTTGAGCAGTTGCACGCCATAACCCAGGCCGAAAATCACCAGCCCATTGCGTACCCCAGGAAATGCCAGACCGTTGATCTTGTTCTCGGTGATAAAGACCCTGTCCACCAGCAGATCCAGCTTGGCGAAGTCGCGCACCGTCAAGGTGATGTCGCTGGCCCCGGTAAACTCGGCCGCCAGTTGCGGGTCAAGCAGACGAAAGCGGACCTGCGGCTCCTCGTAGCGCAGGCCAAAGCGCCGCTCGAAGCCGTGATCGCGCAGGCTGGTCACCGTCTGGTCAATGGCCTGCTCTGGTAGCAGCTGATCCAGCAGACTCTTCAGTATGCTTTTGTGTTGCTCGATAAATTTGGTATCGACGCCGGGGATGTCCAGTTGGCGCAGATAGCAATCGGGGCGTGGGTGAGCACAGAAGTGGCGGCAGACGGCGATGAGCTCAGGCCAATGACCCGCCTGCTTTTTCAGTTGGGCCGGATTGTTCAGCAACCAGGCCTGCAGCGCCGGGAAGGCGGCGAGCAGCCGTGCGTGCTCATCGCAAAAGATCCGCCAAGCCTGTGCCTGCCCGACAAAGCGGGCCAAGGCGGCCATATCGGCAAACTCGACGGCAGCAGGCAGCCATTGGCGCCCCATGGTCGGGTAGTTGACCTCCTGCTGCTGCAACGTGATGCCGGGCAGATCGGTCAGTCCCTCCTGCAGGCGGGCGATCTGCTGGCGCAGGGCGGCAAAGTCGTGCAGCAGGGCCTTGTCGGTGGGGCGGGATAGTTTGATGATGAGGGGGAACAGTGATTCCCCCTCAAGCCAGGCCCGATGCAGTCCATAACCTTGCCATTTCTTCAGCAGTTTCTGCTTGAGTGTCTTGAGTTCGATCATGGTCATCTCCCCACGGAACCATTCACGTCTGAAGCCTGCACCTCAGCAATCGGGACCTCAGAAACCAGCGTGCTGTAGCTGCCGAGGGCCTGATGTTGAGCCAGCCGTTGCCGATACTCCTCGATGGTCATGTTCAGCAGCATGGATCGATTCTGCTTCAGATCGACAAAGTGCACATGGCGGACATAGTGCTCGATGACATCGAGTTTTTGCAGGGGGGTGACCAGCAGCAGTTGCAGCCCCAGCTTCTTGAACAGCTCCAGCCCGAAGCGGGTGCTGTCTTTGGAGCCACGAGCGAAAGCTTCATCGATCACCACCAGATTGAAGCGGCGCTCGGCACGGGTCTGGCTAGTCTCGCTGCCGACCAGCCGGTATTGCAGCAAGATGGCGGCGGCCAGAATGGAGTAGGCCAGTTTCTCCTTCTGCCCGCCCGATTTGCCACCGGAGTCGGAGTAACACTCCTTCTCGCTGCCATCCTCCCGGTAGCGTTCGATGACGTTGAACAGATGCCAGAAGCGCACATCGACCACCTTCTGGGTCCATTTTGCATCTTGTCGCATCTGCTCGATCAGTGACTTTACCTGTTCGAACTTCTGCTCCGAGTAGAGGTTGTCATCCAGCGTGTGCTCGACACACTGTTTGAGACGCTGCTTGAACTCGCGGATCTCCACATCAGGGGAGGGGACGCTGTCAATCTCGATAAAGGTGCCGATCTG
The DNA here is from genome assembly GCF_000819885.1 of Aeromonas fluvialis. Taxonomy (GTDB): domain Bacteria; phylum Pseudomonadota; class Gammaproteobacteria; order Enterobacterales; family Aeromonadaceae; genus Aeromonas; species Aeromonas fluvialis. The sequence goes on along the minus strand of NZ_CDBO01000004.1, from coordinate 6,423 downwards.
GTAGTCCAGTGCATGCAGCGACTGGTTGATGAGCCGGATGCGGGCAGCGATCTCCTCTTCATGTTTGTCGAGCTGGCTGCGAAACAGCGCCATGGCGCGGATGGTGTCGCGGTTAAGCATCTCCTTGAAACGCGCTTCGTGGCGTGGCAGATCCTCCTGCTGCAGTTGTTGGAGGATCTGTTGATATTCCTTCAATGCCGCCAGGCTCTTGTCCAGTTCACTGGCATCGTTGGGAAAGCGGTAGTGGAAGGTGCTCATGGCATCGATCATTTGCCCCTCCTTCTTGCGCCGTTTCTCCTCCAGATGTTGCACCCGATCGTTGAGTTTACCGCGCAGCAAGCTGGTCTGGTTGGTCAGCATGTCGATACGCAACCCGGCGCTGACACCATACTCCTGATAGAACTGGGTCAGGGTCGCAAAACAGCGCTCGCGCAAGGTCGGCGGGACGCCAGCCAGCAAGGCCTCTTTTTCCGTCAGGGCAAGGGTATCGGTCTCGATCTCGCTCTGTTGTTGCCCCACGCTGGTCAGCAGGCTATCGCGCTCGCTCCCGAGCGCCTTGAACGTTTGCTTGGCCAAGGTTAATTGTTGCTGCAGCGTCTGAAGCAGGTCCGAACTCTGCTCCAGTATCTGTACTTCTTGCTGTAACTGTTCTATCTGCTCACTAAAACGTGGCCAGTTAATCTGTTCAAACCCCAGATTGAAATCGGCCAGTCTTAACGCCTGATGGCGCAGTTTGTCGAGCATGCTGCGGCGCTGCTCCTGTTGTTGCAACTGCTGCTGGCGTTGTTGGATCTGCTGCTGCAACTGGCTGTACTGTTGGGCCAGCAGCAGGATCTTCTCTTTGTTGCTCCAGCCCAGCACATAGCGGCTCTTATCCTGCAGGGCGTGCCTGTCGTCTTTCTCATGACGTGAGGGGCCGGATTTGATCTGGCCGTTGAGGGATAACGCCTTGTCGCTGCGGCGAAAGGTGGCCAGATCCTCGCAGCAGAGATAGTCAAAGCGTTGCAGCTCTTTGTGCAACCAGTCGTATTGCTCACAGGCCGGTTTGATCTCCAGCTTGCCCAGCAGCGAGCCAGGCGTCGCCGGGCTTGGCAGATAATCGGCAGGCTGGCGTACCCGGTAATAGACCAGGCGACTGCCCAGATGGGTTTTTTCCACCCATTCGCTGATCGTGGGGTAGAGTCGCTCCGGCACCAGCAGGCTCAGGGCAAAATTGTGCAGCACCCGCTCCATGGCCCCTTGCCAGGCGAGCTCCTTACCCTTGACCTGCAGTAGCTCACCGACAAAGGGGAGCTGGCTCTCATCTAACCCCAGTTCGGCACAGAGTCGCTCGCGTATGGCCAACTGCTGAGCGGGAATGTTGCTCTGGCGTTTCTTCAGGGCGGCGAGTTCGTCGCCCAGTTGCTGCAGGTGGGCGCTCTGCTGCCACTCCTGCTGCTTGAGCGTATCTCGCTGCTGCTCCAGTTGGGCCAACTCGCCCATCAGTGTTTCTGCCCTTTCCTTGGCGGCGGCCTGGTTGCTGACAAAGCAGTCGAGTTCCAGCGTATCCGGCAGGGCCAGGGCTTGGGTCAGATCGCGATAGTCTTTGTAGTGATGGCGAGCCGTGTCGCGCGCCAGACTCAGGCGGTGCATCTCCCCCTGCAGCTGTTGCAGGCGGCTACCGCCATTTTCCAGGATCTGTTGATGCAAGGTGGCAACCTGTTGCTCCTGCTCACCGAGCCTACGATCCAGGCTCTCGCGCTGCAGTTGTAGCTTATCCAGGTTCTGGCGGCTGCGCTGCAGTCGCTTCTGATAGAGGGAGATGGCATGTTGTGCCATGAAGCCATCGGTCTGCTCCCGACACTGCTGGATATGCTGTTTCTCCTGTTCGGCCTGCAGCACGTCCTCCCCCAGTCGGCTGACGGGCTCCAGCAACTCGACCTTCTGGCGGGCAGCGACCACCGCATCATGCAGCCGCTTGAGATCGTCATAGTTGCGCTCCAATTCTTGGATCAGCCCCTCGACATCGGGCTGGGTCAGCATGTTCTGACGCACGAAGTCAGTGACTGAGCCCACGGACTTCATCGAGATGGTCTGATTGAAGAGATCCAGCGCCTTGCCATCGTTACCCAGTCCCAGCGCCTTGCAAAAGGCTTGCTGATAGGGGCCAAAGCTGTCGAACAGCTCGCAGCCACCCTGCTGTTTTAGTTGCTTTTTCAGTCCGGCTATCTTGTCACCAAAGCCGCTGAAGTGGTTGGCGATGGTAAGCGGCTGCTCGGCCACCAGAAACAGTCGCTTGACGCGTTTCTCGGCGGGTGGCAGCCAGCACACCTGGGCCAGGGTCACGCTCTGTTGCAGGGCGGCGGAGTGGAACTGGGCCAGCAGAACGCTGTAGTGATCCTTGCCGCGCAGGCCGACCGGGCGTGCCTTGCCATAGTCATCCTGCTGGGAGGTATAGAAGCCATGGAAGTAGGACTCCAGCGAGCGTTCCTTCTCCTCGGCGCCTGCCGCCTTGTTGAAGGCCAGCTTGCGGGTGGGAACCAGCAGGGTGGTGAGACCATCCACCAGTGTCGATTTGCCACTGCCGATGTTGCCGGTCAGCAGGCTGTTGTCGCCCTCTACGGCCAGATGCCAGATTTGCTGATCGAAGGTGCCCCAGTTGAACACCTCGAAACGCATCAGGCGAAAGCCCTGCAGGGCCTGGTTTGGCAGGCTGTGCTTGGCAGAGATTTGCGCGTTCAGCTCACTATTCACTCCGCGTTCTCCTCGTTGTTCTCTTCAGCGTTCTCTGCCGTGTTCCCGGCGACAGCCAGTTTTTGCGCCAGTAGCTGGTTGAATTCCACTATCTGTTCGGCGGTGACAAAGGCCTTGAGAATGCGCGGCACCTCGAAGTCATCCGGATGCTTGGGTAGCATGGAGAGGAAGCCCATCTCATCGCATTTTTTGATCAGCGCATCCAGCTCGCGGCGTTGCTTTACCTCGTTACCCACCTCGGGGTAGTAGGGTAACAACCACTGGTGGATCTCCTGCCGGGTGACGATGAGGCGGGGCGCACTCTCTGCGCTGTCGTGCTCGGCCAGCCGCTTGCGCAGGCAGACCAATAGCAGTGTCTGGCCAAAGCTCAGGTTGCGGCGGCTGATCAGGCGTGGCAACTCCTGACCGGACTCTTCTTCCGCGCTCTCGGGCTGCTTCAAGAAGGCGTACCCTTCGGCCTCGTCGATCAGCAAGGAGAGGCCAATTTGCTGGAAGTAGTCGCGGATGCTGTGTTGTTCGCGCAGTAATACCTGCCAGAGATCCCGTTGCCGATGCAGATAGAGAGGGCCCTTGAGCAGCCGGATGAGCACGGCAGACTTGTCCCGTTGGGCATCCGCCCCCAGTGCGCTTGTTTCATGGATGGTCGACATGGTTACAGCTCCCTGACAAAGGTGATGGCTGGAATGCGCAATATCCGCCAGAGTTCAGGCTCGGCCTGCCAGCGGATCTGTTGTTCCCGGGTGGTGTCGATGTGAGCAGGCAGCGTTTGCTCGCAGGCCAGCTTGATATAGGTGAGCACCTCATCCAAGCCATGGCGTATCGGGTAGTGTTCGATGACCTGGGCCAGGCTCACCTGACCTTGATAGTCACTCAGACAACGTTGGATGTGGCGTTGCAACTGCTGTTCGTCGATATGGCTCACCTCGAACAGGGTACGCAGATCCACTTCTGCCTGTGGCGCGGCTTCGGCTACCGAGTTATTGAACTGTTCGCTCTGCGGCGGATGGTAGAGACCGCGACTCAGCAGTACAGAGAGCGTGGCCTGTTGCTCTGACACAGAGGCAAAATTCGGATAGCTGCGGCTATCAAGCCCTTCCAGGCGATGCGCCTGTGCCTCGAAGTCGCGGATCAGTTCCAAAATGCGTTTATTGTCCTGTGATTGCTCTTGGATGTAACGGCGCAACTGGTCGGTGATCTGCTGGCGGGTGATGTTCACCTTGGTTCCCGCATCCAGCAGGTAACTGTAGAGATGGCTGAGCAGGGTGTCCTGTTGCACCAGATTTCTCGCCTCTCCATGTTCCAGCAGTGACTGCAGGTTCTGGCGCATCGCACTGCGCATCTGTGGCGTCATCAGTAGCTCGAAGAAGGCGCTGAAGGACTGTCCTTCGTCCGAGCTGTCGATGACATCCTGATCGCCAAACACCTGATCCAGTACCAGTCCCTTATGCAGGCCACTCTGGGTGATGGTCTTGCGTGTTTCCTTGTCCAGACTGCGGAAGTTGGCTTCCACTTGGCGAAAATCCCCCAGCAGTTGGCGCGAGAGATCGCCCAGAAAAAATAGCCGTTCGCGGATCTGGGTCGCTGACATCCCCGTATCCTGTCCCTGCTCGACGGCACAGATGGCCTGCTCGATCTCGGCCTTGCGAGCTTTCAGGGTGGCGAGCTTGGATGCACTGTCTTCCGTGGTGCCGTGGACCAGCTCTCCGATCAGATCGAGCAACAGTTTGAGCCGTGATTCGGTGCCGACAAACCGGCGCCCCTGCATCTCCTCGATCCAGCGCAGGGCTTTTTCTATCTCGGGCAACAGGTCGCACTCGGGTTCATCGCTTTGCAGTGGCAGGTATTTGCGCAGATAGCCGCCGCGGCTGTTGATCCAGTCGTCGACATAGGCGCGGGCACTCTTGGGAAACAGCTCGGGACCATGGCTGTCGGCAATGTCCTGCAGATGATGTTCCAGCGCGTCGATCAGTTCCTGATAGGGGATGGCACGGCGGTTTTTAGCCAGGAAGGCCCGATGCAGAAAGCTGGCGAGCAGGGCAAAGTGAGGGGAGCGCAACAGACGCAGCGCCAAGCTTTGCTCCTTGAACTGCTCCAGAAACTCAAAGCTCAGATCCTGATTCATGGGGCAACTCCTGGCAGCAGGCGGCAGTTGGTCAGTGTGGCGACTACGTCATGGTTGGCCAGTCTGAGCGGATGGGAACGGGGATCGAGCCGGGCATCAGGTGAGCAGTCGACTCGCCACTGTTGCAACAAGTAACCCACCAGCGCCTCGCGCACTGTCAGCGTCAATTGTCCATCGGTCATGCCATAGTCCAAGGCGATGGCTTCTGGGTGGACAAGCGCGGGGTGGGGGACGAGTGTCAGCGTCATCTGTCGCTGCCAGGCGAGATCTGCCTCGCGCTGTTCTGTGTTTGGGGCTTGCGCCAATTCGTGCACTTGCAGCAGGCGGGTGGTGACGAAGTCGCGAAACTCACCATGCCGCCGGTCATAGGCGCGGACATGCCAACGGTGGCCGTTGTTAACCAAGACATGGGGGGCCAGCTCACGCTCTGTCTCACCAGAACTTAAGGAGTGATAGCGCACGCTGATGGCCCGCCGCTGCGTGATGGCGCGCATCAGGGTGGCTATGGTGTTGCTGTCTGGATGGATGAGGCGGATGGCATCAACACAGTGTTCGCCGGGTGGCGAGATCTGTTTTACGCCTTCACCCATACCCTGGCTCAGGCGGCTGAGCAGGGTTTCTGGCTCATGGTTAAACAGCGGTACAAATTGTTGCGTTATGTGATAGCGCTTGGTTTGGTGTTTGAACTCTAGGTTTTCCGGAGCCAGTTCACGGTATAGCGCCAAATCCCGGGTACAGGAGGCAGATCCGACCGCAAACTGGCGTAGCAGATCGGTTTTGCTCACCTCGCCAAAGTAGTAGAGACAGAAGTCGATAAACGTGAGACGTTCACGCTGGGCATGGGGGTAGCGGGATAGATCATCGAGTCTGGACATGAGGTTTCTCATCGCACTGGATGTGGATGAGAATATAGATCAAATCAAATAGATTCAATCATTTTGATTTTGTTCGCCAGTCTGCGTAAGGCCGACCGCCATCTCCAGCGACTACAACGCAAGCTGGCAAGGCAGCAAAAGGGTTCTAACCGTCGTACCAAAACCAAGCGCCGGATCTCTGGTTATCATGGAAAAAAAGGCAATATCCGCCGCGATTTTAATCATCAAACAAGCAGGGCGCTGGTTAATAGCCCAGCCAAGATTTTCGTGTTTGAGGCACTACGCACGGCGCAAATGACGCGGCGGCCAGAGGCCAAGCAAGATGAAGCAGGGCATTTCTTGCCGAATAAAGCTAAACAGAAGGCTGGGCTAAACAAGGCGCTGTTCCCAAAACGTATTATTGCTAGTTTTGGGTTTTATTTCAGGTGTTTATGAAGGTGGATTAGTCATAGATAGCGATATAAATGGCACCGACTCCCAACCAGATTTGATTAAATTGCGTCAAAAAGACTCCTGATGAACCCTTTGATGATGGCCGTTCGAAGCCAAAATACTCACCAACACGTTTAGGGGACAGCGCCCTAAACAAAGCCATTTTGCATTCTGGTTGGCACATGCTGGAAAGTTTCACCAAGTACAAAGCCTACCAAACAGGAAAGGCGTTTTTTAAAATATCCCCCCGTGTCAGGATAG
>NZ_CDBO01000003.1:2975-4075 GCF_000819885.1 Aeromonas fluvialis | reverse complement strand
GGTCATGGGTAATCAGGTAGCTGAAACCTCGATGAAGAAACGATGAGGTTAAGTGTGACGAGCGTATTGTCCGAAAAACAGGTGCTGATCTAGGGGCGCGTAGCAGTAAACAATAGGGGTTATCTATCTTGGCTTCAGGATTGTTGCGAGGTCAGAGATCCTGACCATTAGTTTCATTGGGTCCAGTCCCGATGCTTGAAACCCAACAGATTCCCAAAAGACTTTCGCTGTAGGTGATAGTGCATCCACCAGAACACCTCTTACACCGATGATATCAGCAGCTTGTAGAGCTCGTTGTAGAGCATCATTCACCAGAGCCCGACCGATCCCTTTGCCGGTGTAGCGAGTGTCAACAGCGAGGCGACCTAATAGGATCATGGGGATTTCTCGGGGCATGTTGCGTTTAATCGCACCAGTGGCCTCATTGGTCGTCACGATGCCTGATGAGAGGCAATAGTACGCGATCACATAGTTATCATTACAGACAACATATGTCCGGCTGGCGCCAGCCATCTGGTTTTTGAGTGCTCGTTCTTTGAGCCAAATGTCCAGGGTCGGCTCATCACTGGTGAAGGCGCTCACATCATGTTGAGAGGTGAGCAGGGCTGGTGCAGTTATACCCATTACAGATCCCAAGGTGCTTTGGCGGTCAGGGTGCGGTTCAACCGTTCGTTGGTTACGGGAGGGTTGTCCAATGCATCCAGAAACGAGGCATAAGCCGCCTTGTCGGCAACCAGTACCGATCTGTCGATGATGGTCTCTTCTGCCAGTTTACGTGAGGCCTCCAGGACGAACGCGGTTATAGATATACCTCGTTGCTCTGCTGCTCGGTCGATCAACTGTCGGTCGCTTTCTTGCAAACGAATATTCAAGGTCTTGTCGGCAGTTCGTTTAGTGATCGGCGCCTTGTTGGGCCGTGATTTTTTGATGGCCGGTTTGGCCTGCTCGGTGATCATGATTGTGTCTCCTGACATAATTGCTCACATGATAGCCAAGTGTAATGCCAATGTCAGTGCATTAAATGTTTTTAGCAGATGCCCCGTAAACGCTCGCCCAATCGGGCGGGGAGATAAGGGGAGCAGTTATACCAGGCCATAAAA
>NZ_CDBO01000003.1:2366-2653 GCF_000819885.1 Aeromonas fluvialis | reverse complement strand
GATGACGCTCCGTTGCAGCGGCGTTTTTCAAGATAGTTGTCGCGTAAACCTGTTTTAAGCCGCCTGTTTTTGCTCTGGTTCGGACCGCTCCGGATTCAGCATCACTGCACCGATCGCTGTCCAGTCTCGCGTCTTGCCACTCCACCTCGCAGGGTGTTGCGCTTGTGCGGCCTGATACACTGCATGTCGTTTCGCTAGCAGGGCCTTATCTTCGCCTCGATGTCGTTCGCTCGGCGTGACGAAGCGGATGCGGCTATGCCGGTGTTCGTCGTTATACCAGGCCATAA
>NZ_CDBO01000003.1:1647-1900 GCF_000819885.1 Aeromonas fluvialis | reverse complement strand
GATGACGCTCCGTTGCAGCAATGCGGCGGCGTGTTCACCGCTCTCCTGCTCATGCACTTCCCAGCCAACCCCTTTACGGCTGTAGATATCCTCTATCAGATAGAGGTAGTAATACTGGCCACGTACCGGCGACGGCAAGTAGGTGATGTCCCAGGACCACACCTGATTGGGGCCCGTCGCGGTATGGCTGGTTGGTACCGGCACATGACGCGGTGGTTGACTCCGGCCACGTCTGTGCTGCTGGTCAGCGACC
>NZ_CDBO01000003.1:0-1365 GCF_000819885.1 Aeromonas fluvialis | reverse complement strand
CCAACACCTCGGCCGCAGGATGCTTGCGGGCACCCGCCTCAAGCGCCTCGCGCCACCATGCAACGTATTGCTGCCGTTCTGGCAACGAGGTCAATTGGCCTCGTCGACGTTGCTCCAGTAGGCATCGAGCTTTTTTTGCAATATCAGCAGCGCTGCCGCCTCTGCCAGGGCTTTGTCCTTGCGGTGCAACTCCTGCTCCAGTTGCCGGATGCGTTTCTTGTCCGCTTTGGCCTGCGCCTTCTCAGCTTGTTGCAGGGCTCGAGCCGATTGCTGACCCAGGATGCAGGCTTGGCGCCACTGCTGGACTTGTTCGGGGTAGAGTCCCTTACGGCGGCAATACTCACTGAGCTCAATCTCAGAGAGCGCAGCGGTTTCCAGCACCACGGCGAACTTGGCCTCGGCAGGCCATTCATCGGTCAATTTGTTGTCCCCGGGCACAGGAGCCCCTCCGTCTTTGGCTTGTTTGCGCCAATTATACAGAGTGGCCTCACTGATGTTCTCCTGACGGGCCAACTCGGCAACCGACATATTGATAGGAGGCAGCAGCTTCTTGAGCAAGGCAGCCTTTCGTTCACTTGAATAACGATCCATTCGACACTCTTTTTCACCCCCAGTCTTCACTTTTAAACAAATCAGGTCAGGCGACAACTATCCTGACACCGGGGGGGGAGTTGCTATCTATAGCTGTTATGCCTAGGATTTTATTTGATAGATTTGCGCAAATTTCACCCTGAGAGTTGGGGTGAATACCCAGTAACAACGGCGCGGCCAAAGGCCGATCGAGGACTCTGCATGTCATCAGAAGCAAACGTTAAGCAGTCATTGCAATTAGTGGAACGCTTGCCTGATGGCACCATGCGGCACATTGCCCTTGCCGATGCGTCGTCTGTGCCGGCCCAACCGGGTGCCCAGTACGCCGTGATTGACCCCGCAACGGGCAACTCGCCAGAGGGGCTGGTGGTCAAGCGCAAAGGCAACTCGCTGATCGTCGAGTCCGAGAATGGCGCTCTGGTTGAAATTACCGACTTCTATGCTCAGCCAGAAACGGTGTTTATCCCTCAGGCGGAACTGGAGGGCTCCACGCTAGTGGGCGCCACTGTTACCAGTGAAACCCCGGTCATTGAGACGGCGGCCAATGGTGATGAAATCATCTGGCAGGGCAGTGCTGACAGCGCTCTTTTCACCCCCCTGAATCTTCTGCTGGGCGGTCTGGGTCTTGTTGGCCTTGGTGTGGCTCTCGACGACGGCGGTGGTAGTAGCGGTGGCGATAGCGCGCCAGTTACTCCGCCTGTCACCCAGGCCGACACCACCGCGCCCACCGTCACCGATGTCAGCAGCACCACGGAGGCTGGCACCTACCAGGCA
>NZ_CDBO01000002.1 GCF_000819885.1 Aeromonas fluvialis | reverse complement strand
AATCATGGGTAATCAGGAAGATATTTCATCCACGCCATTTTCGTAGCAGAAAGACACATAATATTGGCCCCGCTCCTTACGGACGTAGAGCGAATTCGGGATCTCGAATTTACTGTGCGCCTTGTAGGACAGGTAGCCAATATTATTGGTCTTGGTGCCGATGAACAGCCGAACATTGCCGTCAGGGCAGTGGTCAAAACTGAACAGTTCGCGGGTGAGATAAACGGATCCCTTGTCGGTCTTGGATTTGCGTTTTGGTCGCCCGCACTGGCCCTTCATGAACTTCTGATAGGTTTGATACCAGTTAACCGCGCTGTTGCGCAGAATTTGACTTGGGCAGTCTGATAGCCATGGTGTTAATTCTTCGGATTTGAATTGGGCTGCTTTTTGGTCAATCGGTGGATAAGTACCAATGGTGCAATATTTTCGGGCATAGGTGCGGTGGTATTTTTCTTCTTCCACCTTGCAATTCCAGATCACGCGAGCGCAGCCCATCCATTGACTCAACGTTTGTTTTTGAGTCGCGTTCGGATTGGCGCGTAGCTTGATGCCAGTCAGCATTATTTGGCCGCTTTCTTAAGTGCCAGTTGCACAACCCCAGCGGCGAGAATTTCACGCGCACGGGTTATGGATGCAACATCTTCCGCGCTGGCCACCTCGTCTGTGTACCCCCAAAAATGTGCGGCGGCATTCATCTCTACTATTCGAACTTTCCCCGGCTGCAATGGAGGGAGTTTTTGCTGACATAGGTGCCCCGACTCTTTTGACTGGCAGAGGTAATAATCGGCTTTTTTAACCTTGCTTCTACGCAAGGTCACTGTGCGCCCACATCCGCCGGAGCATGGAATGGTCACTTTGTCCACTTCGCCTCCAAATGTTGTCAATTTTGGTAAAGATTAGTACCATTCACGCCACGATGTCAATCTAGTATGAGGTTTAAAATGTACGACTGGCGCACAGGTAGAAGCTGCATCTTTAAAAATCATGCGCACCTAGTCTTTGTTACTAAGTATCGGCGAGAAGTATTTACACTGGAAATGCTGGAGCGAACCAAGTCCATCATCGCGGAGACGTGTGAGCAGATGGATTGTGAGCTATTGGAGTTTGGCGGCGAGCATAACCACATCCATATGATGGTGGCGATCCACCCGAAGGTTTCAGTCTCTAATCTGGTCGGCAAGTTAAAAGGAAAGTCATCGTATATGCTACGCAGGGAGTTCTGGGAGCGGATAAAGCCGATGTTATGGGGCAACCATTTTTGGTCGCCCAGTTATTGCGTGGTGTCATGCGGGGGGGCTACGTTGGAGGTGATAAAGCAGTATATTAAGGAGCAAAACACCCCTCCGAGCGAACAGGCCGTGCAGAGATCCAAGGCCCTGAAAAAAACTAATTTACCTCCCGCTTGACCCGCCCCTAAAGGAGCGGAATTGCGCGGGCTTTTCGTTCAAATGCCCCATAACAACTTTTGTGATTGCGATGGAACTGGATGTAAGTCCACTCCCCCATAATCACATGCATAAAAAAACCGGCGCCTTGGCGCCGGTTTTTGCTCACTATGTCTCGATTACAGAGAAGCGGTGAAGGTACGGGTGATGACGTCTTGCTGTTGCTCTTTGGTCAAAGAGTTGAAGCGAACGGCATAACCGGATACGCGGATGGTCAACTGCGGATATTTCTCCGGGTTTTCCATGGCGTCCAGCAGCATTTCACGGTTCATCACGTTGACGTTCAGGTGCTGACCACCCTCTACGTTGGATTCGTGGTGGAAGTAACCGTCCATCAGACCAGCCAGGTTGGCTTTCTGGGCTTCCATATCTTTACCCAGGGCGTTCGGAACGATGGAGAAGGTATAAGAGATACCATCTTTAGCGTAAGCAAACGGCAGCTTGGCAACGGAAGTCAGGGAAGCAACGGCACCCTTCTGGTCACGACCGTGCATCGGGTTGGCACCCGGGCCGAACGGCGCACCGGCGCGACGGCCATCCGGAGTGTTACCGGTCTTCTTGCCGTACACCACGTTGGAGGTGATGGTCAGCACGGACTGGGTAGCCACGGCACCACGGTAGGTGTTCAGCTTCTGAATCTTCTTCATGAAGCGCTCGACCAGGTCACAGGCGATGTCATCGACGCGAGCGTCGTTGTTACCGAACTGCGGGTACTCGCCTTCGATTTCGAAGTCGATGGCAACGCCATCTTCGTCACGAACCGGCTTGACCTTGGCGTACTTGATGGCAGACAGGGAGTCAGCGGCTACAGACAGACCAGCGATACCACACGCCATGGTGCGATATACGTCACGGTCGTGCAGCGCCATCAGAGAGGCTTCGTAGCTGTACTTGTCGTGCATGTAGTGGATGATGTTCAGCGCAGCAACGTATTGCTTGGCCAGCCAATCCATGAAGTGATCCAGACGATCCATCACGTCGTTGTACTCGAGGAACTCGGACTTGACCATCTCGGTTTTCGGACCGACCTGGATCTTGAGCTTCTCGTCAATACCGCCGTTGATTGCATACAGCATGGTCTTGGCCAGGTTGGCACGAGCACCGAAGAACTGCATCTGCTTACCAACGATCATCGGGGATACACAACAAGCGATGGCGTAGTCATCGTTGTTGAAATCCGGACGCATCAGATCGTCGTTCTCGTACTGAACGGAAGAGGTCTCGATGGATACCTTGGCACAGTACTTTTTGAAACCGACCGGCAGCTTCTCGGACCACAGGATGGTCAGGTTCGGCTCAGGGGACGGGCCCATGGTGTACAGGGTGTTCAGCATACGGAAGCTGTTCTTGGTGACCAGAGTACGGCCGTCAACGCCCATACCAGCCAGGGTCTCGGTCGCCCACATCGGGTCGCCGGAGAACAGTGAATCGTATTCCGGAGTACGCAGGAAGCGAACCATACGCAGCTTCATGACCATGTGGTCCATCAGCTCCTGGGCTTCTTGCTCGGTGAGTACGCCTTTTTGGATGTCACGCTCGATGTACACGTCCAGGAAGCTGGAGGTACGACCGAAGGACATGGCGGCACCGTTCTGGGACTTGACTGCCGCCAGGTAGGCGAAGTAGGTCCACTGTACGGCTTCTTTGGCGGTCGAAGCCGGTACGGAGATATCGCAACCGTACTTGGCAGCCATCACCTTCATCTGTGCCAGAGCACGGTGCTGCTCGGAGATCTCTTCGCGCAGACGGATGGTGGCTTCCAGGTTGACGCCGTTTTCCAGGTCAGCTTGCAGGGACTTGAACTGGGCCAGTTTGTCGGCCATCAGGAAGTCAACACCGTACAGAGCAACACGACGGTAGTCACCGATGATACGGCCACGGCCGTAGGCATCCGGCAGGCCGGTGATAACACCAGACTTACGGCAGTTCAGGATGTCTTTGGTGTAAACGTCAAACACGCCCTGGTTGTGAGTCTTGCGGTACTCGGTGAAGATCTTCTCGACCATCGGGTCCAGTTGACGACCGTACACTTCGCAAGACGTTTTAACCATCTTGATACCGCCGTTGGCGATGATGGCGCGCTTGAGCGGCTTGTCAGTCTGCAGGCCAACGATCTGCTCCAGGCTCTGATCGATATAACCGGCATCGTGTGCGGTAATGGTGGAGGGCAGGTCAGTATCAAAATCGACCGGCGCGTGAGTGCGGTTCTCGATTTTGATCCCTTCCATGACCTTGTCCCACAGCTTGGTGGTCGCTTCGGTCGCGCCAGCCAGGAAGGACTCGTCACCTTCATACGGGGTGTAGTTCTTCTGGATGAAGTCACGGGTGTTGACAGAGGTCTGCCATTCACCGGCCGCGAAGCCTTCCCATGCTTTTTGGAACTGTTCGTTAAGTTCTGCCATTTTTCATTACCTCACACGGTATTGATGTAGTATCCCGCAATCATCCTTAATGATGACGACGGAAGATAAACCAGTAAGTCAGACCAACCATCACGCCACCACCGATGATATTGCCAATGGTGACAGGGATGAGGTTGTGTAGGACAAAGTTGGATACGGTCAGGTCAGCAAAGGTTGCCGGATCCTGGCCGATGGCCTGCCAAAATTCCGGACCAGCCACGCTGTGAATAGCGATACCAACCGGAATCATAAACATATTTGCGATGCTGTGCTCGAAACCTGATGCAACAAACATGGCAACCGGCAACAGCATCACCACTACCTTGTCAGTCGCACTGCGGGCACCAAAGGCCATCCAGGCAGCAAGACAGACCATCAGGTTACAGAGGATACCCAGCGCCACCGCTTCGAAGAAGGTGTGATGAATCTTGTGTTGGGCCACTTTCAGGGCATTGAGACCCCACTGACCATCCGCAGCGGTGTATTCCGCCGATATGATGATGAGACTAACCATCAGCAAACCACCGATCAGGTTACCGAAGTAGACCAGACCCCAGTTCTTGAGCAGCTGAGCCCAGCTGATGCGATTGGCAGCCTTGGCTACCAGCGTCAGGGTGGTGGAGGTGAACAACTCGGCACCAAGCAGCACACAGAGGATAAGTCCGAGTGAGAAGCAGAGACCGCCAACCAGCTTGGCCATACCCCAAGGCATGGAACCGGTTCCGGTAGTCACTGTGATGTAGAAGATAAATGCGATGGCGATGAAAGCGCCTGCGGTAATGGCCAGTGGAATGACCTTGTATGCCGGCTTGGTGGCCTTGGCATAGGTGATGTCTTCAGCCAGTGCAGCGATGGCTTCGGGCTTGAGACAATCGAATGGGGATTCAGCTTTCAATTATTTTCTACCTGAATGTTTTGCCTGTTGAAATCATAACAAAGGGCCAAATAGCCAAAATTGACATTGATCAAGTTTATCAGAGTGCGAATGTAATTTTACTACAAATATTTTAGTGTGATGGCTACGCCACTTTACACCAGGTATCAGCTGAAACAGAAATGTCGCATTTTTAATGTAATGATTTTAAAGAATTTATTTCCAATCATGAAAATATGGTATTGGCAAGATATCTTTGCAGCTCGGCAGCACCCTCCTGCCCTGTCATCAACCCCCTTAGGGGTATTTTTTGTTTTTTATTTCATCTTTGAATAACAATCCCGTGCCTTGCCGCACGATAAACAGAAGGGGCCACACGGCCCCTTCCTTTACAGCAACGATCACGCCCAGTGATGGGCACGCTTGGCGTTTTGCAGCTTCTCGTAGACGGCCAGCAGCTTCTGATGCAGCGGGAACTGGGCCAGCGACAAGTCAGCCACCTCCAGCCCGTAGAAGCGTGCTTCACCGCTGGCGTTGGCCCAGGCCTGTGCCAGGGTCGCTTCGCCATACATGCGGGTGAAGACGGCGCGATACTGCTCCGGATCCCGCTCTTCGTCGAGGAACAACTCGACACAGGCGCGCAACGCACGGTAGTAGCTGGCTCGCTCGGCCGTGAACACCGACTGGTTGAACTCCATGGTCCAGTCGATGAGATCCAGCGCCGTCTCCAACTCTCCGGCAGCCAGCGCCAGCATGGCTTTCAGCTCACCGACACGCAGGGTATGCAGCGCGGTGCCCTTGGCGGCGGCGATGCCCAGCAGCTCGCGTACCCGGGTACGCTCGTCATGCCCCTCTTCATCCAGTTGATCAAACAACGCCATGTACTGATCGCTTTCCCACTCCAGTGATGGCAGCGCCAGGATCACTTCGCGCAGGTTGGCGCCCATGTTGTTGTTGGCCAACAACAGATCTTCCACCGGATAGATATCGGACATACCCGGCACCAAAATGCGGCAGGCATAGACCCCCAGATGCACGTAATCGGCAATATAGACCGGCTGCTCCAGCTCGTGGAAAATGCCCATCAGGTGATCGAACTCCTCTTGAGAGGTGCCGCGGAAATCCCAGTCGGCAAACTCGAAGTCCGCATCCTGTTTGAACAGATCCCAGTTGATGAGGCCAGATGAGTCGATGAAGTGAGTCTCGAGGTTGTGGTGATCCGCCACCTGCTCGTTATCAAACGATGGCGGGACAAACACGTCCAGATCCTTCAGACCACGCCCCTGCAGCAGCTCGGTGACGGTCCGCTCGAAGGCCACTTCGAAGCGGGGGTGAGCACCGAAGGAGGCAAAGCAGGTGCCATTGCTCGGGTTGAGCAGCACCACGCAGATGACCGGATAGCGACCGCCCAGGGACGCATCGAAGCTGTAGATGGGGAAACCTTCGGCCTCCAGCGCGGCGATGGGGGCGGCGATCCCCGGATAACGGGCAATCACCTCGGCCGGGATCAGCGGCAGGCTCAGGCCCTCGGCGATGATCTTGTTCTTCACGTGGCGCTCGAACACTTCAGAGAGCGCCTGAGTGCGCGCTTCGGTCTTGGTGTTGCCGGCGCTCATGCCGTTGGAGACATAGAGGTTGCCGATGATGTTCATCGGGATGTAGACGGTCTGGTGGTCGGACTGGCGTTCAAACGGCAGAGCGACGATGCCGCGTTCCTCGTTGTTTGACTGCAGATCCACCAGCATGTCGGCGGTTACTTCACCGTCCGGGTTGTAGAACTTGCGGGTGAAGCTATCGAGCAGACCGACCGGGAACTGATCACCTTCGATGGGGAACCACTTCTCGTTCGGGTAATGCACAAAATCGCCGTTGGCCACCTGTTCGCCCAGATAGAAATCGGCGAAGAAATAGTTGGTGGAGAGACGCTCGAAATATTCGCCGAGGGCGGAGGCGAGCGCCGCCTTCTTGCTGGCACCCTTACCATTGGTGAAGCAGAGGGAGCACTCCTTGTCCCGAATATGCACCGACCAGACATTGGGAACGGGGTTGAGCCAGGAGGCCTCTTCGATATCAAACCCCAGAGCTTGCAGCTTGGTCTGAAAACGGTCGATAGAGTCTTCCAGCGCCGCGTCCTTGCCGGGAATAAAAGTGTGGTCTGTCATCACGGTATCCTGATTTTTATTGGCTCATGTTTGGCCGCAGATAATAGCAGGGGTCGGCGGCTTTGGCAGGACAAAAATAGGGGCGACCACCATGAGATGAGGACCAAAGAGGTGCTAATCCCCTCTCCCCTTCCACAAACAACACGGGCCCGGGGGTGACCCGGGCCCGTGCGCCATGCACAGTACGTATTGCCGATCAGAGCTGCTTGCCCTTGCTGGCGATCACCTGGCTATACCAGTGAAAACTCGCTTTCTTGAGCCGGCGCAGGGAGCCACCCAGCTCGTCACGCTCCACATAGACAAAGCCGTAGCGCTTCTGATAGCCGTTGAGCCAGCTCAGGATGTCGGTAAATGACCAGGCACAGTAGCCCAAGAGCTCAACCCCGTCTTGCAGTGCCTCCTGACAAGCGACAAGGTGGCTCTTGAGGTAGGCGATGCGGTAGTCATCATTTACCTTGTCACCCGCCTCCAGCTGGTCGAACTCGCCAAGGCCGTTCTCGGTGATCATCAGCGGCAGACCGTAGCGGGACGAGAGGCGGCGCAGGGCGATGCGCATCCCGGTCGGATCGATGGCCCAATCCCAGTTGCTGGTCTCCAGATGCGGGTTAGGCGCCGTCTTGTAGAGGCCGGGGATGCCGCTGGACGGCGTAGTGCCCTTCTTGCCAGTGGTGTTGATCCGCTGCAACGTCTGACCGCCCAGCGGGTTATCGGTATAGGTCAGGGTGTAGTAGTAGTTGACGCCGATGTAGTCGGGCGTCCCCTCGCGCAGCAGCGCGAGATCGCCTGGCAGGATCTCGGGAGCCTCACCGTTTTCCCGCAGATAGGCCAATGCAGCCTGCGGATAGCGGCCAAAACAGTAGGCATCCAGCCACCAGAGGTTGTTGAACTCCTCGGCGTTTTCATAGGCCAGCATATCTTTCGGGTCGCACGACGCCGGATAGGCGGGGGAGTAGGCAAAGCTTGGGCCGATGAGGCCCCCCGGCACGTGCTCACGAAACGCCTTGATGACCTTGGCGTTGGCCAGAAAGGCGATGTGGTTGGCAGCAAAGAAGCGCTTGCGATCTTGCACTGCGGGCGGATGGGTGCCGAGCTGATAGGCGTTGGTCAGGTTGTAGTTCTGCTCATTGAGAGAGACCCAATATTTCACTTTTCCGGCGAAACGCTGATAGAGGGTCACACAGTAGTGCTCGAAATCGGCGATGATCCGTCTGTCTTCCCAGCCGCCGTATTCGTCTTGCAGCGCTTGCGGCAGATCCCAGTGATAGAGGGTCAGCACCGGCTCGATGTCGTGGGCCAGCAGGGTGTCGATCAGCTTCTCATAAAAGGCCAACCCCGTCTCGTTCACCTCGCCCCGACCAGCGGGGTAGATGCGCGGCCAGCTCACCGAGAAGCGGTAGGCCTTGAGCCCCATCTCGGCCATCAGCGCCACGTCCTCTTCCATCCGGTGGTAGTGATCCACCGCCACATCGCCATTGCTCCCCTCGAAGGTCTTGCCCGGCAGCTTGGTGAACAGATCCCACACCGAGGGGCCCTTGCCATCGGCATTCCAGCCCCCCTCCACCTGATAGGCGGCAGAGGCGGCGCCCCACAGAAAATCGGTCGGGAAGTCGTTGAACTTGTGATGATGCATCTGGTGTTGCTCCTGCTGCTGTGGTGACCCAGGCCACCTCGATTGATCCGGCGTGACTGGCTACGCCTCAATGGAATTGGCAATAGCATCGAACAGTTCTAAAATTCCGTCCAATGACAAATGCAACCACTCAACATTCCCAACAGGAATGAAAGGAGCCCTGATGGAACTACGGGATCTGAAAGCCTTCGTCACCCTGGGGGAGGTGCTGCACTTCGGCCAAGCGGCGGTGCGCCAGCATGTTACCCAGTCGGCCCTGAGCAAACAGATAAAACGGCTGGAGGAGGCGCTGGGGGGCGAGCTGTTCGAGCGCAACGCCAGCAGCACCCGATTCACCGTGCTGGGACGGGCGCTTTATGAAGATGCCCGGGCGGTGGTCGTCCAGAGCGAGCAATTGGGCCGCAGCGCCCGTGAGGTGCTGGCAGGCAATGTCGGCACCCTGCGCATCGGCTTTGGGGTCGCCACCAAGTTGCTGGTCCCCGCCGCCATCGCCCGTTTTCGCGCCGAGCGGCCACTGGTGACCATAGAGCTCAACGATCTCTCCACCCATCACCAGTTGCTGGCGCTCAGTGAAGGCAGGCTGGATCTGGGTTTTTGCCGTCTGCCCGCCCCCAAGGGGTGGCACGCCATGGCGGTGGAGCAGGCCCACTTCGTCGCTGTGCTACCCGCCAGCTACCGCAAGGTGCATGCGCTGGCGGATCTGGTGGACAAGCCGCTGGCCATTCTGCGTCGGGACAAGGCTCCGTCGTTTTACGATCACCTGATGAACTATCTGGCCCAGAGCGGGCTGCGTTTTCGCGATATCCAGTATGTGAATGACTTCGCCGCCGGAGTGGCTACCGCAGCCGCCGACATAGCCTGGACCCTGGTCCCCTCCTCCACCACCATAGAGCACCCGGATGTACTGACCCTGCCCCTGCAAGAGAAAGAGGCCAGCTGGACCATAGGGCTGATCCGCCCTCCCCACAGCAACGGGCCGTTGATCGACGCGTTCTGGCCCATCGTCGCCGACCTGAGCAAGCTCAAAACCCGCGAGTGGGTTTAGACCGCAAGTTGCGCCATACGGCAAAGCAGCGCCACAAAAAAGAGGGAAGGCTCGCGCCTTCCCTCCTGGGTATTCCCGTTGCTCTTGTTTTGCTATTGCCGATGGCGGCGAGCGGCCTGCTGATGGGGTTTGCCAAGCAAGGGCCCGGCCGTGACCGAGCATCTTGCCGCCATCAGCAACCCGCCCCCTGTCGTGGTCTGACTTATGCCAGCTCGGCCCGCAGAGCCCTGGTGGCATTGACCATCACTTTGAGTGCGGCCTCAGTCTCTTCCCAACCACGGGTCTTGAGGCCGCAATCCGGGTTGACCCACAGCCGCTCGGCCGGGATCTGCTTGGCCGCCTTGCGCAGCAACCCTTCAATCCAGCGCTGGCTCGGCACGTTCGGCGAGTGGATGTCATAGACACCCGGGCCAATCTCGTTGGGGTAGTTGAAGCGTTCGAACGCTTCGAGCAGCTGCATCTGGCTACGGCTGGTCTCGATGGTGATCACGTCCGCATCCAGCGCCGCCACCGCCTCGATAATGAGGTTGAAGTCGCTGTAACACATGTGGGTGTGGATCTGGGTGCTGTCCACCACCGGGCTGGCACTGAGGCGGAAGGCCCGCACCGCCCAGTCGAGATAGGCCTGGTGATCCTGCTTGCGCAGGGGCAAGCCCTCGCGGATCGCCGGTTCGTCGATCTGAATGATCTTGATGCCAGCGCTTTCCAGATCCGCCACCTCGTCACGAATGGCCAGCCCAATCTGCAGGGCGGACTGCTCGCGGCTCACATCTTCCCGCGGGAAGGACCAGCAGAGGATGGTCACCGGGCCCGTCAGCATCCCCTTGACCGGCTTGTCGGTCAGGCTCTGGGCATACTGGGTCCACGCCAGGGTCATGGGGGTCGGACGGTCGATGTCCCGGGTGATCACCGGCGGCTTGACGCAGCGGGAGCCATAGCTCTGTACCCAACCGAAACGGGTGATGGCAAAGCCATCCAGCAGTTCACCGAAATACTCCACCATGTCGTTGCGCTCGGCCTCGCCGTGTACCAGCACGTCCAGCCCGATCGCCTCCTGACGCGCGATGGCATCACGGATCTCCCCCTGAATGCCCGCCTCATAGGCGCCGTCATCGATGCGACCGGCCCGCCACTCCTGACGCAATCCCCGGATCTGCGAGGTCTGCGGGAAGGAGCCGATGGTGGTGGTGGGCAGCAGCGGCAACTTGAGATCCGAGCGCTGCAGCTCGGCCCTGATCGGATAGGGGCTGTGGCGATCAAAGTCGCTGTTGCTGAGGCTGGCGAGCCGCGACTGCACCGCACGCTTGTGGACCCGACTATCGGACTCCCGATCCACGATGGGCTGGCTGTAGGCGGTGATTTTGTCGAGCTCGCCCCCATCCAGATACTCTCTGAGCATCCCCAATTCGAAGCATTTTTGCAAAGCGAAGGCGAACCAGCTGCGGGTCTGGGGATCCAGCTCCTGTTCCAGGGTCAGATCCACCGGACTGTGCAGCAGCGAGCAGGAGGAGGCAACCCAGAGCCGCTCGCCCAGTTTGGCTTTCAGTGCCTTCAGGGTGGGCGCCAGCTTGGCCAGATTGGCACGCCAGACGTTGCGACCATTGATCACCCCGGCGGAGATGACCCACTGGGCTGGCAGATGCGGCACCAGCGTCTCCAGCTGCTCGGGGGCCGCCACCAGATCCAGATGCAGGCCATCCACTTTCAGGCTGGTGATGATGTCGCGCTGATGAGCCACCGAACCGAAATAGGTAGTGAGCAACAGTTTGCAGGGGCCCGCGAGGCGCTCGTAGGCGTTGAGGTAGACCAGCCGCCACTCGTCCGGCAAGTCCAGCGCCAACGCCGGTTCGTCGATTTGTACCCACTCCACTCCCTGGGCGGCCAGTTTCGCCAGGATCTCTTGATAGACGATGAGCAGGCGATCGAGCAGTTCAAGGCGAGAGAAGTCGCTCTCTTTCTCCTTGCCAAGCCACAGATAGGAGATGGGCCCCAGCAGCACCGCCTTGACCGGCAACCCCAACGCTTTGGCCTCGTCCACCTCGTCAAACAGCTGGCACCAGCCCAGTTTGAAGCGCTGATCGCGGCTGAACTCGGGCACCAGATAGTGGTAGTTGGTGTTGAACCACTTGGTCATCTCGGCGGCAGCCGCCGCCGGGCCGGTCGGCGCTCGGCCACGGGCGACCCGGAACAGGGTATCGAGATCGGTCTCGCTCTTGCCATCCACGAGATGACGGTGGCGCTCGGGGACGGCATCCACCAGTAGACTGGTACCCAGCACCTGATCGTACCAGGCAAAATCCCCCACCGGCAGCAGTGTGACCCCGGCGGCCTGCTGCACCTGCCAGTGACGCTCACGCAGCTGCTTGCCCACGGCAACCAGCTCAGCCTGGCTGGTCTCGCCACGCCAGTAGGGTTCGAGGGCAAATTTCAACTCGCGCTTGGCGCCGATACGGGGAAAACCCAGGGTGTGTGCTAGGGTCATAGGTCCATTTCCTTATGCTCGTTTATCTGATGGGACACCGGATGATTTAGCCGTCCGGATGTTTACACATCCAAAATGACAAGATAAGGTGGCCTTGGCTATTGAATCCTCTTCAACTGGCGCTCAAAGGATCCGCAACTGACTGGCAGCCCATTAACCAGCGAGGATAGAGCCGCGAGATCAAGAGGCGCCGTCCGGCCATGCCACGGCCGAGCTCAAGAGCAGAGCCACACGGGATAACACAAGGAGCCAGCTGATGGCACAGCCCAGCACGTCAGGGATAGAGATCAAACACCTGAAAACTCTCAGCGCACTGGCCGAGCAGGGGTCGCTGGCTGGGGCGGCGCTCACCCTCAACCTGACCCAATCCGCCCTCTCCCACCAGCTCAAAGAGCTGGAGACCCGCCTCAATCTGGAGCTTTACCTGAGAAAGAGTCGCCCGCTGGTGCTGACGGCCGCGGGCAACCTGCTGCTGGGGCTCGCTCGTCAGGTGCTGCCGGCCCTGGCCCAGAGCGAAAAACAGCTGCAGGCCCTGCAAAGCGGCGATGCGGGCAGATTGCATCTGGCGCTCGATTGCCACAGCTGCATCCAGTGGCTGCTGCCACTCATGCCCGATTTTCGCCGCCAGTGGCCCGGGGTGGATCTGGAGGTGGAGTCGGTGCCGGGCTTTGATGCCATCAGCGCCCTGCTCGGTGGCCAGCTCGATCTGCTGCTCACCTCGGACGTGCAGGCGCGCGGCGATCTCCACTTTGAGCGCCTGTTTGCCTATGAGCTGGTGCTGGTCATGGCGCCGGATCACCCCCTCTGCCAACGACGGGCCATCGCGGCGGCGGATCTGCGCCCCGAGGTGCTACTGGTCTACCCGGTGGAGCGGACACGCATGGACGTGTTCAGCCGGTTTTTGCAACCGGCTTGCGTCGAGCCCGCCCGCTGCAAGCCGGTGGACAACACCTCGGTGATGCTGCAAATGGCCGCCGCTGGCCTTGGCGTTGCCGCTCTGCCGCGCTGGGCCTGCGAGGCGTTCGTCCGTCAGGGGTTGCTGGAGGCGCGCCCGCTCGGGGAGGGGGTGCGCCGCCACATGTACGGGGCCGTGCGTGCGGCCGACAAGGATCAACCCTGTCTGCAGAGCCTGTTTGGCCGTATTCGCGCCAACATGGCGACCTGACACCTTCGGCCAACACGGCGCCAAAAACAAGCGCGGCCCATAACGGGCCGCGCTTGTTTGCTGTTACCTGGTGCAGCGTCGGGGCGTTACTCCTCCCACACCACCACTTGGGATGAGGGCCAGCGATCCCCCACATGGGCATACTTTTGCTCCAGCAGGTGACGCTTGATCTTCATGGTGGGGGTCAGTACACCGTTCTCGATATTCCAGGGGGTCTTCACCACCAGAATGCCGCGAATTTTGGCATGTGACTCCAGCCGATCGTTGACCCGTACCCGTGCTGCTTCCAGCCTGGCGTTGACCTCCTCCCGATTGCCCTTCATGGCACTCTCGGCCAGCTGCACCAGCGCAATGGGCTGGGGCATGCCATAACCAATCACGCAGAGCTGTTCGATAATGGGCTCCTGCCCCAGCAGTCCCTCGATGGGCACAGGCGCCACATACTTGCCCTTGGCGGTCTTGAACACATCCTTCATCCGGCCGGTGATGGTGAGATAACCCTCCTTGTCCAGCTTGCCCATGTCGCCGGTATGGAGCCACCCCTCGGCATCGATGGCCTCGGCGCTGTGCTCGGGATCCTTGTAGTAACCCAGCATCATCCCTTCGCAGCGGCAGAGGATCTCACCCTCGTCGGAGATCTTGATGGTCACCCCAATCCCCGCCTTGCCGACGGTGCCGATCTTGTCAGCGCGGAACGGGTAGTTGATGGTGGAGTAGGCGTGGTTCTCGGTCATGCCCCAGGCTTCAGTCACCTTGAGGCCGATGCTCAGATACCACTCAAGCAGCGCAGGGGAGACAGGCGCGGAGCCGCAGCCGAGTACCCGGGCCTGATCCAGTCCCAACCCCTTTTGCAGCTTGCGTTTGATAAGGCCGGAGATAAGCGGGATCTTGAGCAGCAACGCCAGTTTGTTCTGGGGCAGCTTCTCGTGGATCTTGATGCGGAACATGGCCCACAGCCGTGGCACCGAGATAAAGACGGTGGGACGGCAGCGTTTGACATCTTCGATAAAGGTGTCGAGGGATTCGGGAAAGGCGATGATAGCGCCACCATAGAGGCTGCCGCCGTAGATGTAGACCCGCTCGGTAATATGGGCCAGCGGCAGGTAGGAGAAGCCCCGATCGGCCTGGCTCAGGCTCACCGTCTCCACCAGCTTCTCGCATGACCAGGCATAGCGCTCGACGCTCAGCATGGCCCCTTTCGGCTTGCCGGTACTGCCGGAGGTGTAGACCAGACTGAGCAGGGCGTCTGGCGCCTGCACCGGACTGTCAGGGATGGGCTCATGCGCCTCGAGCAGATCGTCCCACTGGTGGCCGGCCGGCATGGTGTCATAGGGGAAGGCGATGCGCAGCAGATCGGCGGGCACACCGGCCTCTTGGCTCTTCCAGTCATCCAGCTTGCCAACGAAGATCGCCTTGGCCTCGCTGTGGCGCAACACATATTCGATGGTGTCGACGTTGGCGGTGGGATAGATGGGCACACTCACATACTGCCCCATCTGCATGGCCAGATCGGCGATAAACCACTGGGCGCAGTTCTTGGAGAGCAGCGCCACCTTGTCACCAGCAACCAGGCCGAGGTGACGCAAGGCCGTCACCATCCGCCG
Organism: Aeromonas fluvialis; assembly: GCF_000819885.1. Classification (GTDB taxonomy): domain Bacteria; phylum Pseudomonadota; class Gammaproteobacteria; order Enterobacterales; family Aeromonadaceae; genus Aeromonas; species Aeromonas fluvialis. The sequence goes on along the minus strand of NZ_CDBO01000002.1, from coordinate 36,007 downwards.
CGCCTCATCGGCCACGTCACCCCAGGTGAAGTCGACATATTCTCGGTTGATGGTTTGACGCAGATAGGTTCGATCAGGACACTGCCGCTCCCAGTGATAGAGCATCTCGAGCGGCAGTTTATTGGCAATGCGTGATGAAGGGGCCATAGTTTAATCCCTGAAACAAAAGGCGAAACTTATTATTAACCTTTCACTAACTTCAGGGAAGAATTAACTCAAACTTCTGTTTGAAGTGTGTTTCCGATCAAGCTTCTGCCTGCTGCTGCAAACGAATCCACATTGCCTGTACCAATTTCTCGTCCTCTTCGGAGAGCTCCCCCTGCAAGATGGCCTCGTTGAGACTGCGCAGCACATAGCTCTTGACGTCCCGCACCAGGGTCTTGCCTTCCAGCTCGGCCCGGGCCACCGCCAGCGAGATATGCCCCCGCAAGTATCCTCCGGCAAACAACTCATCGTCTGTTGCGGTGGCAACCATGTCGTCGATCAGTCCCAACACCTTGTGCTCAAAATCGTGAATCGTCATGTAACGCAGCCTCATTTCCGGGGTTGCCGGCAAAATAATTCGGGGGTATGGAACCGCAATCCGGTTGATTGCGGCTCTCTGGCGCCAGGCCAGCGGCTTCCTTGATGTCCTATTCCGGGTTGGCCACCGGGTAGATGACCTGATCCTTGTATCCCGTGGTGATCCGCAGATAACCACGCAACGCACGGTTCAGTTTGGGATCATCGGTATCCACCAACAGCGGTCGGCCCTCAAGCACGGCCAACTTGCTCTTGGTCGCCAGCACCAGGATATTTTCCAGTCCGACACACCGAATCACCTCTGGACTCAATTGCTGATTTCCGCGCCCGAACAGATGTCCCTGACCGCCTATCAGGGTAATGATCAGACGGCAGCGACGGCCGCGGATCCAGGTCAGGATCTCGGCGGCGCTGAGATCCTGCCCGATAAGCCGGCCATTTTCCACCAGATCCACACCGAGCAAGGTATTTTCCAGACCGAGCTCTGCCATGCAGGCGGCCACCGTGCTGCCGGAGCCCATCAGATAGAGGGTATCGGGCTCCATCTGCTCCACCACGCCGGCGGCGAGATCGGCCAGCACCAGCTCTTCGGACTCCTTGCCCCCCTGTTTGACCGCCTGCACGTACTGCAGATCACCGGGCACCTTCAGCTGGCCGTAGTGGCGGGCCCGCACCTTGCCCGCGCGAAACGCCTCCTCGTCGATGTCGCGCACCTCGGCATCGATCAGACTGAGCAGTTCCCCTGCGATCATCCGCGCCACCACCCGCCCGCTGGCGGCGGGCGTCACTCCGTAGACGCCGGAGTGGATCTTGCACCCCGCCGGAATGCCGAGCACATGGCAGGACTCCCCCACCGCGGCGCAGATATCCCGCGCCGTACCATCACCACCGGCAAACAGCAGCAGATCGACCCCGGCTTCGCGCATCAGCTCGGCCGCATGGCGGGTATCGTCAGCCGAGGTGCTCTCCCCGGCCGGTTGATAGATGACCCGACAGGGCAATCCCAAAGATCGGGCTACCGTCTCCCCCATCTCTCCGGCCACCGTCAGCAGTTCGAACGGGACGCTCAGCTCGCACAGTGGCAACAAGGCTTGCCGCGCCCGCTCCTGCGCCTTGGGCACGGCACCACGGGCCAGCGCCTCGGCCACCACACCGTCACTGCCCTTGAGCCCCACTGCGCCGCCAATCCCGGCGACCGGATTAATGATGAACCCTAATCGAAACATGCCTGCCTCCCTTGCGATGGCTACCATTTTTATCTTTTCCCCCCTCTGGGACAAGCAGTGGCGCCCCCTGCTAAAATGCGCAGTTTCAATTTTCCAACCAATTTTCAACCAAGGTTCAATCATGCTGGAATGGGTTCTTGATCCCTCTGCCTGGGTCGCACTCGCCACCCTTACCCTGCTCGAGATCGTGCTGGGTATCGACAACATCATCTTTATCTCCATCCTGGTCGGTCGCCTGCCGGAGGAACAGCGTCAAAAAGCGCGCATTCTGGGTTTGGGGCTCGCCATGGGTACCCGGATCCTGCTGCTGCTCTCGCTGGCCTGGGTGATGCGCCTCACCGATCCGCTCTTCACCGTGCTGGGTGAAGCCATCTCCGGCCGCGATCTGATCCTGCTGCTGGGGGGCCTGTTCCTCATCGGCAAGAGTGCCCACGAGATCCACGTCACCCTGGAAGGGGTGGCCGAGCCACAGAGCGTCAGCAAAGCGGCCTCGGGCTTTATCAGCACCCTGATCCAGATCGCTATTCTGGACATCGTGTTCAGCCTCGACTCGGTGATCACCGCGGTCGGCATGGCCGATCACGTGCCGGTGATGGTGCTGGCCATCATGATCGCCGTCTTCATCATGATGTTTGCCGCCAAGTCCATCGGCGATTTCGTCGATGACCACCCCACCATCAAGATGCTGGCCCTCTCTTTCCTCACCCTGGTGGGCTTTGCCCTGATGGCGGAGGGGATGGATCTGCACATACCGAAGGGCTACATCTACTTCGCCATGGCCTTCTCGCTGGTGGTGGAGATGATCAATATCCGCTTGCGCAAGCACAGCGAGGCCGACACGGGTAAATAATGTCGCCAACCCCAAAAGGCATCAAAGGTTCATTTAGAGTATTTGAGGCCCAAACCGCGGGGGATAGGGTTAAAGAGTGAGGGAGGCATGATGCCTCCCTCTGATGACGGGCTATCTGTGGGTCAGCATCGGCACCACTTACTTCTTGCTGATGCCGTATTCTCGCAGCTTGTTGGCGATGGCGGTATGCGACACCCCAAGGCGTTTGGCCAGCTGGCGCGTCGACGGGAAGGCGGGATAGAGCCGGGCCAGCAGCTGGCTCTCGAAGCGCTTCACCGCATCGTCGAGATTTCCCTCAAACCACTCGTCGATCTGCGGCATGGTATCGGCCGCCACCGGCAGGTCGATCTGCTCGGGCCCCAGCTCATCCCCTTCCAGCAGGGTCATGGCGCGGTAGAGACAGTTGCGCAGCTGGCGCACGTTGCCCGGCCAGCGATAAGCGGTCAGGTAGTCGGCCATGTTGCGGGTAAAGCGCGGGCGGGGCCGCTGCAACTCGCTGGCAAAGCGGGAGACAAACTGCTGGGCCAGCACCATGATGTCCGCCTTGCGCTCGCGCAGCGGCGGTAGCGCCAGACTCAGTACGTTGAGGCGGTAGTAGAGATCTTCCCGAAACCTGCCCTCATGCACCAGATCCAGCAACTGCTTCTGGGTGGTGCAGATGAAACGGACGTTGACCTTGACCTCCTGCTCGTCGCCCACCCGGCGGAACACACCGTCCTGCAATACCCGCAGGAACTTGGTTTGCAGATGGGGGGACATGTCACCGATCTCGTCCAGCATCAGGGTGCCGCCACTGGCCAGCTCCAGCACGCCGCGCTTACCCTCGGTGTTGTTGCCGAAGGCGCCGGGGGCATAACCAAACAGCTCGCTCTCGGCCACGTTATCGGGCATGGCGGCGCAGTTGAGGGCCATAAAGGGGTGACTGGAGCGCAGGCTGGCACCGTGACAGGCGCGGGCCAACAGCTCCTTGCCGGTGCCGGTCTCGCCGACGATGAGGAGCGGCGCATCCTGCATCGCCAGTTTGCGCGCCTGGGACAGCACCTCTTTCATCTTGGGGCTCTCGGCCTGCAGATGCTCAAAGCCCCCCACTTCCACCGCATGCAGGGCACTGAAATGCATGCCGACCCGGCGGGCAGATTTGAGCACCACCACAGCGCCAGCCAGCGCCTGTTTGCCACGGGCTTCCGCCACGAACAGCGGCATCAGATCCGCCAGATACTCTTCGCCATTGAAACTGAGCTTGCAGGTCTGCGGCTTGATCTCGCTCGCTTCCAGCCAGCGGGTGAAAGAGAAGCCCTTGACCAGCGAACCGAGCGCGACGCCGCGCACCTCTTCCACCGGCAAGCTGAGGGTGGTCAGGGCCGACTGGTTGGCCTGGGTCACCTTGCCCTTGTTGTCGAGGGAGAAGACCAGATCCGGCAGCGCCTTGAGCAACGCTTCGATTTCGTGGTGCTCTCGCTCGGAGGGCATGTAGGGGATGGTCTTGACGTCGTAGACGCCGGGAATGCGGCGGATCTCCGGCATCAGGTGCTGAAAATCGCTGAACTCCAGCTCGGGAAAGTTGAGATAGATGATGCCTGAGGTATCGATTTCGATGCCGCGCAGATCGATATTGTGCTCCACCAAGCGGTCGAGCAGTTCCCGGGTCAGGCCCAGGCGGTCTTCACAGCTGACTTCAAGACGCATTCGGGACACACTTCCTAGCTAACTCTATGAATGAGCGGATAATACAGTCTCGATCCCCCCAGTGCGAGCGCCAGCCCATAAAAATGCGGGCCCGCCCCGCTTTCGCAGGCAGGCCCGGGTCAACCGATGACGCTGGTCTGTGGGGCGATTACCGGAGCAACTGATCGGTGCGCGCCGCCATGATGAAGTCGTTGCGATGCAAACCGCCAATCTTGTGCGTCCACCAGCTGACGGTCACCTTTCCCCACTCGGTCAGGATGGCCGGATGATGGAACTCCGCTTCCGCCAGCTCGCCCAGGCGGTTGGTAAAGGCTAGCGCCTCCTTGAAGTTGCGAAACGTAAATTCCCGCCGCAGTTGCAGCGCCCCCTCCACCACCAGCGGCTGCCAGTCGGGGATAAGCTGCATCAACTCGCGCAGCTCCTCATCGCTCACCTTGGGGGCATCGGCGCGGCACGCTTCACACTGCTGGCTGGCCAGTTCGGACATGGGTTACTCCTGCTTGGATTAATGAATATGAAATTGGGTTGTTTGCTTTTGGTCAGCTCGCCTGTTTGCCGGCGGCAACCTCAAAGCGCGGCGGATAGAGGCCAAGCCGACTGGCATCGGCCAGAGCTGCCATGATCTCCTCACCGGTCAACTGATAGAGATGATCGAGACTCGGCAACACAAAATAGGTGGGCTGCATGATGTCGATACGATAGGGAGTGCGCAGCACGCTCAGCAGATCGAAAGGTTGTAGCAGCGGCTGACCGGAAAGGGCATAAGCTGTCTCACCGATGGAGGAGAGAATACCGCCACCGTAGATACGCAGCCCGTCCGGCGTCGCCAAGAGGCCAAACTCCACGGTGAACCAGTAGAGCCGCGCCAGAAAAACTCGCTGCTCCTTGCTCGCCTGCAGCCCCAACTGACCGTAGAGGTGGGTGAAGTGGGCAAATGCCGGATTGGTCAGCATGGCGCAGTGGCCGAAGATCTCGTGAAAGATATCGGGCTCTTGCAGGTAGTCGAGCTCGTCCCGGCGCCGGATAAAGGTCGCAACCGGAAACTGGCGGTTGGCCAGCAGGGCGAAGAAGCGATCGAACGAGATGAGCGCAGGCACCGCCGCCACCGACCAGCCGGTCGCTGGCTGCAAGACGGCGTTGATCTCGGCCAGCTGGGGGATGCGATCACGGGGCAGCGCCAGCCTGTCGAGACCGGTCAGATACTCGTCACACCCCTTGCCATCGAGGGCGGCGAACTGGCGCTCGATCAGGATCTGCCAGGTGCCATGCTCCTCGTTGCTGTAGTGGATCACCCCGTCAGCATCCGGCTGGTGTGCGGTATAACAGGTTGCCATAGCGGTTCCATCCTCTGGCGCCACATCAAGGCACCTTGCCGTTTCATCACTGTTTCACTTTAACGAAATGGCAACAAAAAAAGCAGCCGACCCATGAGTCGGCTGCCTGAAACAGTTGTAAATAAATTGTGACAACCAGCTAACCAATCCCCACTACAGCTTGACCATGATATGGCGCGGCACAGTGTAATCCTCCAGCGCATAGAGGGAGAGATCCTTGCCGTAGCCCGACATTTTCATGCCACCGTGGGGCATCTCTGAGGTGAGCATGAAGTGGGTGTTGATCCAGGTGCAGCCATATTGCAGGTGGCTGGCCACCTTGCTGGCCAGGCTCAAATCCCGGGTCCAGACCGACGAGGCGAGACCATAGTCCGAGTCGTTGGCCCACTGCACCACCTGCTCGGCATCGCTGAAACGGGTCACCGACACCACGGGGCCAAACACCTCGCGGCGCACGATCTCATCTTCCTGACGGGCATGGGCGATCAGGGTCGGCTCGAAAAAGAAGCCGTTGCCGGGGCGGATCTTGCCCCCCGCCGTCACCTCCACATGACCGCTGCTCTGGGCCCGCTCGACAAAGCTGGCGACCCGGTTGCGCTGTCTGTCCGAGATGAGCGGCCCCATCTCGACCCCCTCCTCGTACTGGCTGCCCACCTTGATGGAGGCCACCGCATCGGTCATGGCGGCGACGAACTTGTCGTAGATCTTGCCCTGGGCATAGATACGGCAGGCGGCGGTGCAGTCCTGGCCTGCGTTGTAGAAACCGAAGGTGCGAATGCCCGCCACCACGGCCTCCAGATCCGCATCGTCGAAGATGATCACCGGCGCCTTGCCCCCCAGTTCAAGGTGGGTGCGCTTCATGGTGCGGGCAGCGCTCTGCAGGATCTTCTGGCCGGTGGCGATGTCGCCGGTGAGCGACACCATCCGCACCAGCGGGTGCTCCACCAGCGGCGCCCCCACGCTCTCGCCCCGGCCGCAGATGACGTTGATAACGCCGCGGGGGAAGATCTCGCTGGCCAGTTCGGCAAGGCGTAAAGCAGTGAGCGGGGTCTGCTCGGAGGGTTTGAGCACCACCGTATTGCCCGCCGCCAGCACCGGCGCCATCTTCCAGGCCGCCATCATCAGCGGGTAGTTCCAGGGGGCGATACTGCCCACAACACCTATGGGATCGCGGCGGATCATGCTGGTGTGCCCCTCGAGATACTCTCCCGCCAGCGGCCCTTGCAGGCAGCGGGCCGCCCCGGCAAAGAAGCGGAAGCAGTCCACCACCGCGGGCAGCTCGTCATTGAGCACCGCCAGATAGGGTTTGCCGCAGTTGAGGGATTCCAGCGCCGCAAACTCCTCGGCGTGGCGCTCGACGAGATCCGCCAGACGCAGCAGCAGGTTGCTGCGCTGGGCAGGGGTAGTGCGGCTCCACTGGGCGAAGGCACGCTGGGCACCGTTCACCGCCCGGTTCACCTGTTCGAACGAGGCTTCGGGCACGGCGGCGATCTGTTCGCCGTTGGCCGGGTTGAGAATGGGTTCGGCCTGCCCCTCGCCGGTCACAAACTGGCCATCAATCAAGAGTTGGGTAGAGAGTTTCATGGTTGCATCCTTGCGCACGCGTTGAGTCATCATTTGCCACTGCCAGCGACATCATGGGTGTCGCGAGTGAGGTAGTAGGCAAGCAAAATGGGGATGGTGGTGAAGGCCACTATGATGAGGGCCACCACGTTGGTGACCGGCCTGTCACGGGGACGGATCAGCTCCTGATACATCCAGATGGGCAGGGTGGTCTGCTGGCCCGCCGTAAAGGTGGTGACGATCACTTCGTCAAAACTCAGGGCAAAGGCCAGCATGCCCCCCGCCAGCAGCGCCGTGGCCAGATTGGGCAGGATCACGTAGCGCAGGGTCTGGAAGCCGTCGGCCCCGAGATCCATCGACGCCTCGATGAGACTCTGGTTGGTGCGGCGAAAACGGGCCAGCGCATTGTTGTAGACCACCACCACACAGAAGGTGGCGTGGCCGATAACGATGGTCCAGAAGCTGAACGGGATCTCCATCAAGCCGTAGGCCGAGCGCAGCGCGATACCGGTGACGATACCGGGCAGCGCGATGGGCAGCACCAGCAGGAGCGATACCACCTCCTGACCGAAGAAGCGGCTGCGGGCAATGGCCCCTGCCGCCAAGGTGCCGAGGATCATGGCTGCCAACGTCGCCAGCCCCGCGACCTCCAGCGACAGCTGGATGGCACGCCACACATCGGGGCGATTGAGGGTCACCTCGAACCACTTGAGGGTGAGCCCGGGGGGCGGAAACTGGTAACTCTTGCTCTCGCTGGTGAAGGCGTAGAGGAAGATAAACAGAATGGGAAAGTGCAGGAATAGAAGCCCACCGATGGCGGCGTACTTGAGCAGGCCCGAAGGGCGCGCTCCCTGACTGATCACTGAGCTAGCTGACATGACGGCCTCCTTGCTGCCGGTTCAAAGCGATAGAGTCAAAGCGCATCAAAGGCTCCTAACCGTTTCGCAATCGCCAGATAGATGGCGATGATAAGGATCGGCACCAGCGAGAAGGCGGCGGCAAAGGGCAAGTTGCCCGCCGTCCCCTGCTGCATGTAGACCACCTGACCGATATACATGGTCGAGTTGCCGATGATGCCGGGGATGATGTAATCACCGAGGGTCAGCGAGAAGGTGAAAATGGAGCCCGCCACCACACCGGGCAACGCCAGCGGCAGGATCAGGTTGCGAAAGGTCTGGGCGGGTGTCGCCCCCAGATCGCTGCTCGCCTCCAGCAGGGATCGCGGTATACGCTCCACCGCCGCCTGAATGGGCAGGATCATGAAGGGCAGCCAGACATAGACGAACACGATAAAGGTGCCTAGTCGCGAGAAGGAGAGCGACGGGCCACCTATCACCGGCAAGGAGAGGATGGCATCGAGCAGCCACTCCAGCCCCATGCTGTCCGCCAGCCAGCTTACTACCCCCTCCTTGGCCAAAATCAGCTTCCAGGCGTAGACCCGCACCAGATAGCTGGACCAGAGCGGCAGCATGATCCCCACATAGAACAGCGCCCGGGTCTTGCCACTGGTGTAGCGTGCCATGTAGTAGGCAACCGGAAAACCGAGCAGGGCGCAGGCCAGGGTCACCAGCAGCGACATGCCGACGGTGCGGCCGATCACATCCAGATTCTCCGGCCGTAGCAGGGCGACGAAATTTTGCAGCCCCAGCTCGTGGCGCACCTGACCGCTGAACTCGTCCAGCCCGAACAGGGAGTTGGAGAGCAGCATCAGCAAGGAGCCGACATAGATGATGCCGAGCCACAGCAGCGGCGGCCCCAGCAGGATCGCCAGCAGCAGGCCGGGCCGACCATAGAGCAGGGTCGAGAGGCGCCGCAGCGGCCTGAAACGGGCAGGTTCGGGCTGATGGTTCATGGCAAGACTCGCACTGTGAGGGGCACTCATGGCTGCGCCCCTTGATGGGTGGCACTCAGGCGATGGATGGCCTGCTCCGGCCAGCTGAGGCTGACCCTGCTGCCACGCGCCAGACGGGCCTGTCCCTCATTGGGGTGGTTAACGATGATCTCGAGCTGCTCCCCGAGGCTGACCCGATAACGAACGAAGGGCCCCAGATACTCCACCTCACGGATCTCCCCCGACCAGCCCGGCGCACCCGCCTCACCGAGCCGGATCCGCTCCGGGCGCACCATCATCTGGCTGCCGTCGCCGCACAGCCGTCTGGCCTGCTCCCCTTCGAACAGATTGACGGTGCCAACGAAGCGGGCCACAAACGGCGTCGCCGGAGCGTCGTAGATGGTATCGGGGGCGGCAATCTGCTCGATCTTGCCCTGACTGAAGATGCAGATCCGGTCGCTCATGGAGAGCGCCTCCTGCTGATCGTGGGTGACGAAGATAAAGGTGATGCCCAGCTGGCGTTGCAGCGCCTTGAGCTCAAGCTGCATCTGCTCGCGCAGCTTGAGATCGAGGGCACCCAGCGGCTCATCCAGCAGCAGGATGCGTGGCTGGTTGATAAGCGCCCGGGCGATGGCGATGCGCTGGCGCTGGCCGCCGGAGAGCTGGCTTGGGCGGCGCTTGCCGACCCCGGGCAGTCGCACCAGTTCCAGCATCTCGTCCACCTTGCGGTAGCGCTGTGCCTTGGCCACCCCCTTGAGCATCAGGCCATAGCCGATGTTGTCGCGCACATCCATGTTGGGAAACAGGGCGTAGTCCTGAAACACGGTGTTGAGGTTGCGATCATAGGGCGGCACGGTGGAGCAGGGTTCGCCAAACAGGCGGATCTCTCCGTCACTCGGGTACTCGAAGCCCGCGATCATCCGCAGGCAGGTGGTCTTGCCGGAACCGCTCGGCCCCAGCAGGGTAAAGAATTCCCCGGAGGGGATCTGGAAAGAGATGTCATCGACCGCCTTCACCTCGCCATAGTGGCGACTGACCCGGTCAAATTGTACGGCGTTCATGGAGCGTCCTTGTCTGTGCTGGGATGGGCCGGACTCCTGTCCAGCCCGCTTGATTATCCGGTCTCGGCGGTTACGCAGAGGAGGCGCTGCTCACCCCGCCTTAGCGGCCGCCCAGAATGGCGATATAGTCGGAAACCCAGCGGTAATAGGGCACGCAAGTTCCCTGGCTCTTGCACTGGGAGACCGGAGTGCGCCAGAAGCGAACCCGATCGAAGTTGTCGATACCGTTGGTTTTGCACCCGGTCGGGCCCAGCAGGGCATTGCCCTCGCAGGCGGCAGGCACCACAGGCACCGAGCCAAACCAGGCGGCGAGATCCCCCTGCAGCTTGTTGCTCAGGGAGTGCTCCAGCCACTTGTAAGCGCAGGTGAGGTTCTTGGCATCGCTGTGCACCATGCTGGTATCGGCCCAACCGGTCACTCCCTCTTTCGGCACAGTGGTGGCGATGGGCTGCTTGTCGGCGATCAGGGCATTGGCCTGGAACGGCCAGGAGCCTGACGCGACCACCCCTTCGTTCTTGAAGTCATCGATCTGAACGAAGGCATCATGCCAGTAGCGTCCCACCAGCTGGCGCTGCTTGCGCAGCAGATCGAGAGAGGCCTTGTACTGATCCTCGTTCAGCTCGTAAGGATCCTTGATGCCAAGATCGGGCTGATGGGTCATCAGATAGAGGGCCGCATCGGCGATGTGGATCGGGCCGTCAAAGGCCTGCACCCGCCCCTTGTTGGACTTGCCATCCGCCAGGGTCTGCTCCTCGAACACCACGTTCCAGGAGTCCGGCGCCTTGGGGAACACCTTGGTGTTGTACATCAGGATATTGCCGCCCCACTGATAGGGCACGCCGTAGTGCTTGCCATCCACCGTGTGCCAGGGGGCATTTTGCAGCCGGGGATCAATCTTGCTGTAGCTCGGGATGAGCGCCAGATTGAGCGCCTGCACCTTGCCACCGGCAATCAGACGCAGACTGGCATCGCCGGAGGCGGTCACCAGATCGAAGCCCCCCTCGTTCATTAGCGCCACCATCTCGTCCGAGGTGGCCGCCGTCTTGACGCTCACCTTGCAGCCGGTCTCTTTCTCGAAGCCGGTCACCCAGTCGTAGTTCTTGTCGGTCTCGCCACGCTCAACGTAGCCAGCCCAGGCCACGATATTGAGCTGGCCTTCACCCTTGCCGAGCTCGGTCGGGGCAGCCTGGGTCTGGCCTGCCAGCAGCGCCGGCACAAGAGCCAGCATCAGAGGGGTCAATTTCATCATGCACTCCTTGCATTGTGTTGACTTGCATCAGGTGAAGGAACGCCGCCATGGGCGTTAACATCCTGTTAACCAGTAATGAGCTTAGGGGAGTGGCAATACGATGAATATTTCAATTTTTGGTAGCTCAGGTATCAGCTAAATCGATATCGAGTGCAGATGAATCTGATTTTTGGTGGCTACCCCGCAAGAGATGGCTAGCGAGGGAGCGCCTGACGGGCCCGCAACCGGCTCTGATCCCGCGCAATATCGATAAATTCCCGCGCCGTCCAATCCAGACGTGAACCTCGGCGCCATACCAGCCCGATGTCGATGGCGGGAATGGGCTCCTTGATGGGGCGCGCCTCGACCCGCTCCTGCTCCAGCGACCAGGGGCGATAGGCAAAATCGGGCAGCAGGGCGACCCCGAGCTGGCTCGCCACCAGACTGCGCACCGCCTCGACCGATGCGGTGCGCAGCACGATGCGAGGGGAGATACCGTAACGGCGCAGGCCGCCCCCGATGATCTGATCCAGCTGATCGGCGGTCAGCGAGATCATCGGCTCCTCCCCCAGCGCGGTGAGCGAGAGGGTCGACTCGCCGCAGAGCGGGTGGTTGGCGGCCAGCCAGAGCCGCAGTGGCGAGCGGGTCAACAACTCGGTATCAAACGCCTCTTGCCGGATGGTGCGGTTAGTCATCAGGATCCCCACATCCACCTCGCCGTTGACGATCTGGTGCTCCAGAAAAGGCTGTTCATCCTCCTTCACCTCGATCTGTACCGCCGGAAAGGCGCGGCGAAAGCGGCCGAGTGCCTCCGACAGGTAGTAACCCGCCACCAGGGTGGTCACGCCAATGGTGAGTCGCCCCTGATCCTGCTGGGCCACCGCTTTGAGCGAGTGGCTCGCCTCGGTCATGGCGCCGAGAATGCGGCGGGCGTGAAGCAAAAACTGGTGACCTTGGGTGGTGAGGGTGACACCGCGCGGATTGCGCTCGAATAGCGGGGCGCCGAGCTCGGTCTCCAGCTCACGAATGGCGCTGGTGACCGCCGACTGGGAGATATGCAGCTCGGCGGCGGCACGACTCACTGAAAAGCTGTCGGCCACGGCCACAAAATAACGGATCTGGCGAAAGGTAAAGTTCATCGGGCATCCTTGCCGATTGGTACTATTGGTGTGATTGGTAAGATTGACTGCCAGCTTAACCGTAAACGGGCGCCTCGCCAAAACCGGACACTGCTGCCAACTCAATGATCTGCCGATTAAAACCATGCCCCTGCGGCTTGGCGAGCACAACAGGGGCATGGGTCATCGCAGCAAGGTGCAGATAGGGCGATCAGGGTTTGTTGAGATACCCCGCCAGCTGGCCGATCAGCCGCTTGCGCAGCTCTCCCAGTTTGGGTTTCTCGTCCGCACACCAGGGCAGCGGGCGGCACGCCTCTATGGTGCGCAGGCCAAGGCGAGCGGTGAGCAGCCCCGCCCCCACCCCTTGCGCCGCGCGGGCAGAGAGCTTGGCGGTGAGCTCGGCCCCCAGCAGATCCATCCCCACCTCGGTCACCAGCTCGGTGGCACCGGCGTAGAGCATGTTGCGAAACACCTGACGGATGAGACGAATGCGGCTCCAGTAGCCGAGCTCGATGGCGTAGACATCGGCGATATCCTCGATCATCCGCAGGTTGCGCCACAACATCAGCATCATGTCGACGGTGGCGAGCGGGCTCAGCGCCACCAGTACCGCGGCCTCCCCCGACCATTTGGCCACCCGCGCCTGCGCCAGCTTGTCACGCTCGCCGAGCACCAGCTGGCTGTAAAGGGTCAGCACCTCTCGATCGCTGTGGCTCTCGTCGAGCTGGGCCAGCCAGGTTTGATACCCCTCGCGCCCCTTGTCGCCACTTTTGACCGCCAACCCTTCGCAAAAGGCCTGCCCCTGCCCGACTCGCTGATGAGCAAGCAGATCTTCTGCTCGCGAGCGCACATCCTGACGCCGCTTGAGGGTGCGCAGCCGCAGCCACTCGCGCCCCACCACGCTGGCGGTCCCCGCCGCCACCAGCGCCGAGGCCGCCAGCCAGGCGCTGCCCCAGAGCGGGGTGGTGAGGAATTGACCGTAAAGAAAGGCGCCATACTGGCCCAACGAGAGCAGACCGACCGCCCCCAGCCCCCAGGCCAAGAGCCGATGGCGGCGTCGCGGTGTGCTGACGAGGGCGCTCTCCACCTCGGTGAAATCGTCCAGCTCGTCGAGGCGCTCGAAACTCGCCTCCTCCAGCCGCTGGGCCGGCGCGGGCGGTCGCTCGTCACTGGCCGCCGTCAAGGCAGGCTCAAGGATCACCTTGCCCTGCAGCGGGGGCCGCTCTTTTATCTGATCGTTCATCGCATTGTACTCCTGAGTGCGGCGACGGAAACAACCCCGGGCCGCACACCGTTATTCGAGGTGATCCCCGAGCAGAAACTCCAGCGCCGCATCGAGCCGGATATGGGGCAGCGCCTGATGGGGGCTCATGGGCATGGGGCGAAACGCCTGAAAATCAAAACCCTGACTGTTCCACCACTGTGCGGGGGGAATATGGGGCGGCACCTCCCCGGGGAAGAGCAGCAGCGGCTCACCGCTCAGGCTGGTGCCACGGATGGCGGGGAACTCGCGGCCATTGGCCACCCCCTTGCCAACTTCCGTCGCCTTGATGGCGGCGAGCGCCAGACACTCGGTGGCGATCCCCTCAAAACGGGCCTGGCCGCGGCCACTGCGCACCAGATGCTGGAGCAGGGAGACCATGGGCGCATGCTGTTCGGGGGTAACGTGATCGGCCTTGCTCGCCACAAAGAGCAGCTTGTCGATACGGGGCGAAAAGAGCCGCCGCCACCAGTTGCTCTTGCCGTAGGCAAAGCTCTCCATGATGCGGGCGATGGCCTGCTGCATGTCGCCAAAGCTGGCCGCGCCAGCGTTGAGCGGCTGCAGGCAGTCCACCAGCACGATCTGGCGATCAAAGCCGGCAAAGTGCTGCTCATAAAAGCCCTGCACCAGATGCTGTTTGTACTGCTCGAAGCGCTGCTTGAGGGTGGCGTAGAGGGTCCCATCGGCAAGCTCACCGCTGGGCATATCCCACACCCAGGGCACGAACTGCAGCATGGGGGCACCGGCATACTCCCCCGGCAAGACGAAGCGGCCGGGCTGAATGAGGTGCAATCCCAACTCCTGTTTGCAGGCGTGCAGATAGGCGGTGTAGCGCTCGGCCAGCTCAGCCACCGGCCGCTCGACAAACGGCTGGGTGGCCTGCCACTCGGGGGTCAGCCAACTGGCGGCCAGCCCTTGCAGCTCGGGGCGACGCAGCTGCTCGCGCACCTGTTCGCTCCACTGCTCGTAGCTCATCTCAAGGAGCGGCAAGTCGAGCAGCCACTCCCCGGGGTAGTCCACCAGATCCACATAGAGGGTGGAGATCTCCCCCAGATGCTTGCGCAGGGGGTGGCGGGTGCGATAGCGGATTTCGAGACGCACCTCGGCCACGCCGCGGGTAGGCTCGGGCCAGGCGGGCGGATCGCCAAACAGGGAGTCGAGGCCACGCTCGTAGGCAAAGGTGGGAATGTGGGCGTTGAGCTGCGGCACCCGGCGCGCGCCGAGAATGCGCCCCTGACGCAGGGCATCCCACAACGGCAAACGGCCGTCGATGGCCGCGTGCTCCAGCTGGTTGACCAGCGCCGTGATAAAGGCGGTCTTGCCGCTGCGCGAGAGGCCGGTCACCGCCAGCCGGATATGGCGATCCCGCACCCGGTTCACCACGTCGTTCGCCTTGTGTTGCAGGCGAGTCAACTTCTGTTCCAGTTTATTGAGTATCAAGGCTTGATCCGTTCTCCCTTGGTGGTTGCATCTGGCGTGATCGGCCGTACAACAAGGCAAACTGGCTATCCGCATCGGAATGGTCAATCTGCCTGAGTGGCGTCAATGATGGAGCATCACAGGAGGCTCCACCATCAACGATGGATACTGACGATGGCTACTACAGCTTGCTGAATTCCCGCTGCAGGGTGAACTCCTTGGAGGTCACCAGCTTTTCGATCCGCTGAACTCTGGGCTCCAGCGCGTCAAGTTCCTGCGCAATACGGCCCAGCGCCTGATGAGGAGTTACCCCCGCCTGCCAGCTGCGCGCTTTCATCCGCACCTCGGTAAAGTCGGCATCCTCTTGCGAATAGAGGGTGACCGGCTTTTTGTCGAGCAAGAACCAGGCGGCGATATAGGCGGTGAAGGTGATGAAACCGGCGAAGATAAGGCCACTGATGGCCAACAGCCGCACGATCCAGGTCTCCACCCCGAAGTACTCTGCCAAACCGGCACAAACCCCGGCTATCTTGCCGCGCTGGGGATCGCGATAGAGGTTACGTCCGTCACGACTGACATTGCTCATACCTTGTTCCTCCAACCGGGTACTTCCGCATCCAGAGTCGACTCCAATACTGTGCCGACCCGCTCCGGCTTTCCGCCACGGTCATGGCATCTCTCATTGAAAACCGTCATACCTTGTTTCTCCAACCAGGCACCTCGGCATCCAGGATCGACTCCAGCGCGCCTACTCGCTCCTGCATCTTCTCGGCACGAGCCAGCAGCCCTTGCAGCTGTTCGCGCTCGCTATCGGCAAGACCGGCGCCAATGCGCCCCTTGGCCCGGTAATGCAGCACCAGCCAGATGGGGGCCACCACCACCATGAAGACCACCATGGGAACCATCAATACACCCAGCAGATCTTCCATCTGTTACTCCCCCTGTTTACCTTCACTTTTACTGTCGCCCTGACCCAGCTTCTGGCGCATTGCTTCCAACTCTTTGCTGATCTGATCGTCCACTTCCAGTTCGGCGAACTGCTGCGCCAGTGCCTTGTCGGACTGACCCAGATCTGCGCGGGCTTCCATTTCGTCGATGCGACGCTCCATCCGCTCGAACTTGCTCACCACCGCCTGACTCTCGCCACGGGCCACCTGGCTCTGCACGTTGAGACGACTGCTGGCCGCTTCGGTGCGGATCGCCATCGCCTTTTGACGGGCGCGGGCATCTTCCAGCTTGGCTTCGAGCTGGCGGATCTCTTCACCCAGCTTCTCGATGCCGCTGTCGACCGCTTGCTGTTCGCGGTAGAGGGTCTCTGACAACTCGGTCTGTTTCTTCTTCTCGATAAGGGCTGCGCGGGCCAGATCTTCACGCCCCTTGGTCAGGGCCAGCTCGGCCTTGGCTTGCCACTCGTCGACCCGCTCCTGAAGGCGGGTGACCTGACGGCCAATCTCTTTCTGGCTGGCGAGGAAACGGGCCAGATTGGAACGCTCCTTGACCAGCTCATCTTCCATCTCCTGGATGATCAGGCGCACCATCTTCTGGGGATCTTCGGCCTTGTCGAGCAGGGACGTCAGGTTGGAATTGATGATGTCGGCCAGACGGGAAAAAATACTCATGGTTGCACTCCTGTTGTTGGCATGGCGTTGTTTCTCCATTGACAATGGCAACTTGTGTGCCAATCTGGAATGAAATTTAACTTGTTGATTTATATGGGGCTGAAAGACCAAATTACAAGATGCCTGGTGCAAGTGATGATAAGATTCACCAACTTTTGGTAAGATTGACCAGTTTTTACAACTGACAGGGATCACTATGACCACTGCCACGGAAAGCCTGCTGGGGGAATCCAACGCATTTCTCGAGATCATTGAGCAAGCCTCGCGGCTCGCCCCGCTGCGCAAACCCGTACTGATCATCGGTGAACGGGGCACGGGCAAGGAGCTGATCGCCCACCGCCTACATTATCTCTCGGCGCGCTGGGATCAAAGCTTTGTCACCATCAACTGCGCCACCTTGAGCGAAAGCCTGCTGGAGACCGAGCTGTTCGGTCACGAGGCGGGCTCCTTTACCGGCGCGGCCAAGCGCCATCAGGGCCGCTTCGAGCGGGCCGATGGCGGCACCCTGTTCCTTGACGAGCTGGCCACCACCAGCGCCCGGGTGCAGGAGAAGCTGCTGCGGGTCATCGAGTATGGCGAGTTCGAACGGGTGGGTGGGGCCAAGCCCCTCAAGGTGGATGTGCGGCTGGTCTGCGCCACCAACGAAGATCTCCCTGCGCTGGCAGACAGGGGGCAGTTTCGCCACGATCTGCTCGACCGGCTCGCTTTTGATGTGATCACCCTCCCCCCCTTGCGGGAGCGGCGGGAAGATATCCTGATGCTGGCGGAGCACTTCGCCCACAGCATGACCCGGGAGCTGGGCTATCCGCTGTTTGCCGGTTTCTCGCGCAAGGCGACCCAACTGCTGCAGGAGTACCACTGGCCGGGCAACGTGCGGGAGCTGAAAAACGTGGTGGAGCGCAGCATCTACCGTCAGGGTAATCCCCAGCTGCCGCTGGTTGAGCTGGTGATCAATCCGTTTGATTCCCCCTGGCGACCACAGGCCACTGTATCTGCGCAGGAGAGTCGAAGCGAGGTACAATCTGTGTCGCCCCTCGCCCTGCCGCTCGATCTCAAGCAGACGGTGGCGGAAGTCGAGATTAATTTACTCAAGCAGGCGATGCAGCAATCCCAGTATAATCAGCGCAAAGCCGCTCAACTGCTGGCCTTAAGCTACCATCAGTTCCGTGGCATGCTGCGCAAATATCAACTGCTGGATAGCGATAACGATGCAGAACAAGAGTGAAGAAATGCGGTTGAAGACGACGCCCGCAACATGCCCGCTTTCGTGCTGGCACATTGATATCAAAACGTGCATACAAACCCCCTATAAGAACATGGTTCAACAATGAGAATGCTCACACCCTTGCTACTGGGTCTGCTGGTGCTGGTCACCGGCTGCCAGAAGCAACCCGAGGCCTCCCAAACCGGGCTCATCTATTGCGCGGAGGGATCCCCCCTCTCCTTCAATCCCCATGTTTCCAACTCCCGGGTAACGCTGGATGCCAGTGCCCGTCAGCTCTATGATCGCTTGCTGGATGTCAACCCTAATACCCTGGCACTGGAGCCGGCGCTGGCCAGCAAGTGGCAGATCAGCGAGGATGGCCTCACCTACACCCTGACCCTGCGCGAAGGGGTGAGCTTTCACCATACACCCTGGTTCACACCGAGCCGTCCCTTCAATGCCGATGATGTGGTCTTCACCTATGCCCGCCAGCTCGATAAACAGCACCCCTATCATCAGGTCTCCGGCGGCGAGTACCCCTACTTCTTCAGTCTGGGGCAAGAGCAGCTGATCAAGAAGGTCTACCAAAAGGGGCCGCACTCCGTCGTCTTTGAGTTGAACCAGCCCAATGCCTCCTTCCTCGCCACCCTGGCCAGCGACTATGCGGTGATCCTCTCGGCCGAATATGCCGACCAGTTGCTTAAGGCGGGCACACCCGCTCTGCTGGATAGCCGCCCCATCGGCACCGGACCGTTCAGCTTCACGGAGTATCGTCACAACGAGTTCATTCGCTATCTGCGTCATCCCGGCTACTGGAACGGGCCGGCCAAGATTGAACAACTGGTCTACGACATCACCCCCAAATCCGCCAAGCGGCTGGCCAAGCTGCTGACCGGCGAATGCGACGTGATGAGCACCCCGGTCGCCAGCCAGCTCTCGGTGATCAAACAGCATCCCGATTTGCGCCTCTCGGTCCAGTCGGGGATGAACGTCGCGTTTTTAGCCCTCAATACCCGCAAGCCGCCGTTCAACAACATCAAGGTGCGCCAGGCCATTGCCAACGCCATCAATATCGATAACCTGCTGCAGGCGGTCTATTTCGATACCGGACTGCCCGCCAACAGCCTGCTGCCCCCCCTCTCCTGGGGTTACAACCCCAGTCTGCCCGAGCGCAAGCCGGACCCGAAACGGGCCCGCCAGCTGCTCAAGGAGGCGGGGCTCGAACAAGGATTTGAGATGCAGGTGCTGGTGCAACCGGACGCCCGCCCCTACAACCCGGATGCGGTCAAGACCGCCCAGCTGATCCGCAGTGATCTGGCCAAGGTGGGGATCAAACTCAAGATTGTGCAACAGGAGTGGCCCGTCATTGAAAAACGCCTGCTCAATGGGCAGTACGACAGTCTGCTCTCCGGCTGGATAGCCGACAATGCAGACCCGGATAACTTCTTTCGTCAGTTGCTGAGCTGCTCTGCGGTGGAGCGGGGCAACAACTACAGCCGCTGGTGCAGTCCGGCCTTCGATCAACTGCTGGATGATGCGGTCACCACCCCCCAGCTCTCGTTCCGGCTGCGCAACTACTATTACGCGCAAACCCTGCTTAATGAACAGTTACCGCTCATTCCGCTGGCCCATGCCCTGCGCACCCAGGTCACCCGCAGCGATATCGAGGGACTGACACTGATGCCCTTTGGCGGCACCTCCTTCAATCAGGCCCACCGGGAGTAAGCATGCTTCTATACATATTGCGCCGCATCAACCTGCTGCTCATTACCCTGCTGGCGCTGACCCTGGTCGCCTATCTGCTGGAGTATCGGCTGCTTGCTCACGAACTGAGTTTCTGGCGCGGTTACCCCGATTTTCTGCGCCGGATCATGGCGGGAGATCTGGGGATCTCCAGCGTCTCCGGGCTGCCGGTACTGGACGAGATCCGCCACTACTTTCCGGCGACGCTGATCCTCTGTCTGGCGGCGTTTGCCATCTCGCTGCTGGTGGGCATTCCGCTTGGCACCCTGGCCGCCCTCTCCCAGGGCAAGACGCTCGATATCTCTATCATGACCGCCGGCCTTATCGGCTATGCGGTGCCGGTATTCTGGCTGGCGCTGCTGGTGGTGATGCTCTTTTCGCTGGATCTTGGCTGGTTACCGTCATCAGGACAGCTCAGCCTGCTCTACGACGTGCCATCCATTACCGGTATTGCCCTGATCGATGTGTTGCTCAGCAACGAGCCCTGGCGGCAAGCGGCGCTGCATGATGCCCTGCGTCATCTCATTCTCCCGTCGCTGGTACTGGCGGTAGTGCCCACCACCGAGGTGATCCGTCATGTGCGCAGCTCCCTCATCGACGTGATGAAGCAGAATTACATCAAGGCAGCGGCGAGCCGGGGCCTGTCCAAGGCACAGATCGTCTGGCGCCATGGTCTCAAGAACGCCCTGCCGCCGGTGCTGCCGCTGCTGGGTTTGCAACTGGGCAGCGTGCTCACCTCCGCCATGATCACCGAGGTGGTGTTCGAGTGGCACGGGATCGGCCGCTGGCTCATCAGCAGCATCGCCCTGCAGGATTACGCGGCCATCCGCGGCGCCACCCTGGTGGTCGCCAGTTTCGTTATTCTGATCAGCGTCAGCACCGAGTTGCTGACCACCCTTATCTATCCGGCACGGCGCAAAGAGCTCTATGCCAAACAGGATTGAACGCGCTCATGGCGTGACCAGGAGCCAGGTACTCTATGCAAGATAAATCGAACATTTACCCCGAACTCAAGATCCTCTCGCCCCTTGAGCAGACGTGGGCCTCATACAGCCGCAATCCGCTGGCGATGGCGGGGTTCTGGTGTTTTTTGCTGTTGCTGCTTATCACGCTGGTGGGGCCGCTGGTCGTTCCCTACGGTATTGATGAACAGCACACCGACAGGCTGCTGTTGGCCCCCTCCTGGGCGGCGACCGGCAATATCGACTACTTCCTTGGCACCGATGATTTGGGGCGTGACATGCTTTCCCGGCTGGTGGTGGGGGCACGTCTCACCTTCGGCTGTGCCCTTGTCGTGGTGGTGATCGCCATGGTGGTGGGCTCTGCCATCGGTATCCTCGGCGGCATGAGCAAGGGGCTCAAATCGAGCGTGCTGCACCACCTGCTCGATACCCTGCTCTCCATCCCCTCCCTGCTGATGGCCATCATCATGGTGGCCATTCTGGGGCCGGGCCTTGGCAATACCCTTATCGCCATTACCCTGGCGTTGATCCCCCCCTTTATCCGGGCCACTTACAACGCAGTGCATGCCGAGATGCAGAAGGAGTACATCATCGCCAGCCGGCTTGACGGCTCGCCCCCCTTCCGGATCATGCGCCTCGCCATACTGCCCAACATCGTCGAGACCCTGGTGGCCCAGACCACCCGCACCTTGTCGGCGGCCATCCTCGATATCTCGGCGGTCGGTTTTCTTGGCCTCGGCGCCCAGTCTCCCCAACCTGAGTGGGGCACTATGCTGGCCGATTCGAGCGACCTTATCTATCTCGCCCCCTGGACCGTCACCCTGCCGGGTATGGCCATCCTGTTCAGCGTGCTAGCCACCAATTTAGTCGGCGAAGGCATTCGTGAAGCACTCAAAGAGGGGAATGACTGATGCTGATGACCCTGCTAGATATTTGCAATGTCGCCATCGGTGTCAGTACACCATTATGTTGCGTGCCCATCGACTATTCGCTGGTAGGTGAAGGCACCCTTGCCGCGGGGAATAACTGATGCCATTGCTCGATATACGCAATCTCACCATCGAGATCGACACCCCGCAGGGCAAGGTCAAGGCGGTGGACAAGGTGAGCCTGACCGTGGCCGAGGGGGAGATCCGCGGTCTGGTGGGGGAATCCGGCTCCGGCAAGAGTCTGGTGGCCAAGGTGATCGTCGGTATCCAGAAGGACAACTGGACGGTGCGTGCCGACCGGATGCGCTTCAATGACATGGACTTGCTGACCATGGCCCCCAAGGAGCGGCGTCGCATCATGGGGCGCGAGATTGCCATGATCTTCCAGGATCCCATCAGTTGCCTCGACCCTTCCGAGGAGATAGGCACCCAGTTAGAAGAGGCGATCCCGACCGACTCGTTCGAGGGGCAGTTCTGGCAGCGCTTCCAGTGGCGCAAGAAGAAGGCTATCGCCCTGCTGCACAGGGTCGGGGTCAAGGATCACCGCAAGGTGATGCGCGCCTATCCCCACGAGCTGTCCGATGGCATGTGCCAGAAGGTGATGATCGCCATGGCGATTGCCAACCAGCCGCGCCTGCTGGTGGCCGACGAGCCCACCAGCGCCATGGAGTCCACCACCCATTCGCAGATCCTGCGACTGCTGGACAAGATGAACAAGCTCGGCAACACCACCATCCTGATCATCAGTAACGACATCGCCGCCATCGCCAACCTGACCGACACCATCAACGTGATGTATTGCGGCCAGATGGTGGAGGTAGGCACCCGGGAGCAGATCCTCGAGACCCCGCATCACCCCTATACCGATGCCCTGCTCAAATCGATCCCCGACTTTGACAAGCTGGTACGCCACAAGTCGCGGCTTGAAACCCTGCCCGGCGTCATACCGCCGCTGCAACACCTGCCCATCGGCTGCCGACTGGGGCCACGTTGCCCCTACGCCCAGAAGCAGTGCGTGCAGACCCCGCTGATGAACAAGATCAAGGGCCATCAGTTCAGCTGTCACTTCCCGCTGAACATGGAGGAACCGAAAAAATGATGACCGTTAATGCCCCCATGAAGGAGCCCCGCTTGTGATCGAGCCATCCCTGTTGCAGGTCAGAGGCCTTAGCAAAACCTACCAGAACCGCACCGGTCTGTTCCGTCGTCAGGCGGTGGAGGCGATCAAGCCCCTCTCGTTCGATCTCGAAGTGGGTCAGACCCTCGCCATCGTCGGCGAGGCAGGCTCCGGCAAGAGCACCCTTGCCCGTATTCTGGCCGGGATGATCGAGCCCACCAGCGGCGACATCGCCATCGACGGCCAGCTGATGGTGCATGGTGATTACCAGACTCGCTGCAAACTGCTACGGATGATTTTTCAGGATCCCAATACCTCGCTCAACCGCAAGATCCGGGTCGGCCAGATCCTGGAGACCCCGCTGCGTCTCAACACCGAGATGACCGAGGAGGAGCGCCGCGAGAAGGTGGTACAGACCCTGCGCATGGTGGGGATGTTGCCGGATCACGCCCTCTTCTACCCGCAGATGCTCTCCTCCGGTCAGCAACAGCGGGTGGCGCTGGCGCGGGCACTGATCCTCAACCCCAAGATCGTGGTGGCCGATGAGGCGCTCTCCACCCTGGATATCTCGGTCCGCTCCCAGATCATCAACCTGCTGCTGGAGATGCAGGAGAGCATGGGGCTGAGCTATGTGCTGGTGGCAAACGATCTGGGTATCGTCAGCCATATCAGCGACGAGGTGCTGGTCATGCACGAAGGGCGGGTGGTGGAGCGCGGCAAGACCCTCAAGGTGTTTGCCGATCCCCAGCATGAAGTGACCCGGCGTCTCATCCAGAACTACAATAACGAATACCGCAAATAGAGAGGCGCTGGCCGCCTCCCTTGCCGCTGTTTTCGCCGTTCTCACTCGGCGGGATCAAAAAAGCCCACTGCATGCAGTGGGCTTTTTGTTATCGGCTTTGCCGCTTAGGCTTGCAGCAACAGGCGGTTGATGCGGGAGACAAAGCTCGCCGGATCGTTCAGCCCGCCCTGCTCGGCCAGCTGGGCCTGTTCGTGCAGCAGAGCAACCCACTCGCCAAACAGCGCCTCATCCTCGATGGTGTCGAGCTTCTTCACCAGCGAGTGGTCGGGGTTGAGCTCCAGAATGTACTTCTGCTCCGGTACCGGCTGGCCAGCCGCGCGCATCAGCTTGATCATCTGGGTGCTCATGCCGTAGGCGTCGGTAACGATGCAAGACGGGGAATCGGTCAGACGGTGGGTCACGCGCACCTCTTTCACCGCCTCACCCAGGCTCTGCTTGACCCGCTCCACCAGACCGGCGTTGGCTTTTTCAGCCTCTTCCTGGGCCTGCTTGGAGGCCTCGTCTTCCAGATCGCCGAGATCCAGTTCGCCACGGGTGACGGAGATAAGCTGCTTGCCGTCGAACTCGGTCAGGTGGCTCATCAGCCACTCATCCACACGCTCCCACATCAGCAGCACTTCGACGCCCTTCTTGCGGAAGATCTCGAGGTGCGGGCTGTTCTTGGCGGCAGCATAAGAGTCAGCGGTGATGTAGTAGATCTTCTGCTGGCCTTCCTTCATGCGGCCCACGTAATCCTCGAGAGAGACGGTCTGGGCTTCGCCCTCGCCGGCAGTGCTGGCAAAACGCAGCAGCTTGGCGATCTCTTCGCGGTTAGCGTGATCCTCGGCCGGGCCCTCTTTGAGCACATTGCCGAACTCGCTCCAGAACTTGGCATACTTCTCGGCATCGTCTTTCGCCAGCTTGGCGAGCATGGTCAGCACCCGCTTGGAGCAGGCCTTGCGCAAGGAGACGGTCACCTTGTTGTCTTGCAGGATCTCGCGGCTGACGTTGAGCGGCAGATCGCCAGAGTCCAGCACCCCTTTGACGAAGCGCAGATAGGTCGGCATAAACTGCTCGGCGTCGTCCATGATGAAGACGCGCTGCACGTAGAGCTTCAGACCGTGCTTCTGCTCGCGGTTATAGAGATCGAACGGCGCGCGGGCCGGCACGTAGAGCAGGCTGGTGTACTCCTGCGCCCCTTCCACCCGGTTGTGACCCCAAAGCAGCGGATCTTCAAAGTCGTGGGCGACGTGCTTGTAGAACTCCTGATACTCCTCGTCCTTGATATCTTTCGGGTTGCGGGTCCAGAGCGCGGTCGCGCGGTTGACCTGCTCCCACTCGCCCGGGGTGCCTTTGATCGTTTCGCCATCCTCTTCACGATCCGGCGTACCCTCTTTGAACATCTCGACCGGTACACTGATGTGATCGGAATATTTGCCCACCACGGAGCGCAGACGCCAGTCGTCGAGGAACTCGTCCTCTTCGGCACGCAGGTGCAGGATAACGTCTGTGCCGCGACCCTCTTTGGTCACATCAGCCACGGTGAAGGAGCCTTCCCCTTCCGACTCCCACTGCACACCCTGCTCCGGAGCCGTACCTGCGGCGCGGGAAACCACAGTCACCTTGTCGGCCACGATAAAGGCGGAGTAGAAACCGACCCCGAACTGACCGATCAGCTGGGAATCCTTACCCTGATCGCCGGAGAGGTTTTTGAAGAATTCTGCGGTGCCGGATTTCGCGATGGTACCCAGGTGCTCGATCACCTGATCACGGGTCATACCGATCCCGTTATCAGAGATGGTCAGGGTACGCTTCTCTTTATCCACCACCAGGCGCACACGCAACTGGCCGTCGTTTTCGAACAAAGAGGCATCGGAAAGCGCCTTGAAGCGCAACTTGTCCGCCGCATCGGAGGCGTTGGAGATCAGCTCGCGCAGGAATACTTCTTTGTTGGAGTAGAGGCTGTGAGCCATCAGGCTAAGCAGTTGTTTGACTTCAGTTTGAAAGCCGTGGGTTTCGGCATGAACACTTTGGGTCATGGACCTATCCTCAGAAACATCGGGTTGAACATACACCCAACCTAGATGGGGACAGCGATCCAAATATCAAGGGGGCGAATGTGCAATCCTGCTCATTCACCCCCTGCTGGCGTGTGACCGCCGACTTTATGTTCAGTGTGTTGCGACTTGCCGCCGCCCCGTTACTTGAGACGCTGGCGCCCCATCAGGGAGTGGGAGAGCGTGGTGCCATCCACCAGCTCCAGCTCGCCACCCACCGGCACGCCGTGGGCGATGCGGCTCACCTCTACCCCGGCATGACGGGCCATGTCGGCGATATACCAGGCCGTGGCATCCCCCTCGATGGTGGGATTGGTGGCGAGGATCAACTCGCTAATGTGCTCTTCCTTCAAACGGCGCTCGAGAATATCGAGCCCCAGCTCCTCCGGGCCGATTCCATCAAGCGGGGAAAGATGTCCCATCAGCACGAAGTAGCGACCGGAAAACTGGCCGGTCTGCTCGATGGCGGCCACATCCGCCGGACTCTCCACCACGCAGAGCAGGCCGTTCTCTTCACGCTTGGGATTGGCGCAAATATCGCAGCGATCGTTCTCGGTAAAGGTACGACAGTGGCTGCAGTGACCAATCTCGGTCAGCGCCCGACCAAGCAACTGAGCCAACCGCAGACCGCCGCTGCGCTCGCGCTCGAGCAGGGTAAAGGCCATCCGTTGTGCCGATTTGGGCCCCACCCCCGGCAACACCTGCAGGGCCTTCATCATCTCATCGAGCAGGGGACTGAACTTCATAACACTCCTTACACGGGCTCGCCCTCGTCACCAGCAGGGTCACAACGGGTAAGCAAAACAGGATCACGCATTGGCGCAGGACTATACCCGAGCCCGTCTCTGACTGCCATGTGCTTTACGGGTCAGCGCAAAAACGCGACGCTTATACTTGCTCACAAACGGGTAGTATCGGAACGCTCGCCATCCTCAACAGGACAAGGAGGTTTAATGGAAACACGACATATCAAGCCTCTGGTCCGCCGCAATGGCTTGACCCTGATCTGGGCCGGGGGGCTTATCACCAGCCTGATGCTATTACTGCTCTGGTTGTTTGTGGCAAGCCCACCCATTCCAGCCTATGTATTGCTGCTCAGTGGCCTGATGATGACATTGATAGGTTGGCTCAAGCTCAATGAGCCCCCGATCAGCCTCTCCCTCTGCCAGCACGCCCTCCACTATCACCATAAATATGGCGGTTGGGCACTGAAGTGGCACAACATCCAGCGCATCGATCAACCCAGGGTCCATGTCGGGTGGGATCTCCAGCCATTACCTTACATAGGCTTCAAGATCAAACGGTATGACGAGTTTCTGAGGTTAATCACCCCCAGACTGGCCGTGCATCTACTGACAGAGCAACGGCCCTTGCTGCTGCTGGCCATGCAAAACGAACAACCCCATGGTCAACCCGTTCGGGGAAGTGACCCCCTGCAGGGCATCGATTTACTGGAAGAGAGTGCATTTTGCACCCCCGAGGGAATACGCTATGACGGCGCACTGGCCATGCTCGCACAGCGCATGACACGGATGCGCTACTTGCTCGGATATGACCTGCTAATCCCGATAAACAGCCTGGATCGGGAGCCGGATGACTTTCTTAAACTGCTGCACCAATACCGGCACGCATCTATGATGTCCTTGCAATCGCCGGCAGATCAGCACAAGTGATGACCCTCTCGCACCGTTTGTTACCCCCCTTTTGCATCTTGCTAACCGGCTGCGACTATCAAGGTCGGTGCGGTAACATTCGATGTTGGAGTGCGGGAGCCGTGCGCGGTAGAAGCAGAGGAATTTACACAGATGGATGATTGTTCCACCCAGTTGATCCAGGGGAAAAAATCACGTAAGCGTAGAAATGAAAAAACCCGTTGATAAATCAACGGGTTATATTTGGCGGTGAGGGAGGGATTCGAACCCTCGATACGTTGCCGTATACACACTTTCCAGGCGTGCTCCTTCAGCCACTCGGACACCTCACCAAATTTTTGCTCACTGCTTTATGTGCTTGAGCTGCACATTCGCGGGCAGACCATGCCGCAGCGACGGGGCATAATGTAAGGGATACGATGACTTTTGGTCAATGCAATTTTTTACTTTGTGCGTTTTTTTGCTCAACAACCGAACAAAGCGTCCAAAAAAATGCCTTTTTGTATCCCTTTCAATCAATTTACCGCCGCTTCATGCAAATGTTCACCTTTTAGAGCTTCTTCCAGCGAGCTGTAAAACTCCAGCTTGCCGGGCACTGCACGCACCTTGGCGCGGGCCAGGGTCTTGAGCGGCTGGAACTGCAATTCGGCCACTCGCAACTGTACTCCCGCCTTGGCCATTTGCTTTTCAAACAGCAGAAAAGCGGAGAGCCCCCCTGCATCCAGTATGGAGACCGCCTCCATCTGCAATACCAGCAGTTGGTGCCCCTTGACCTGGGCTGCCAGTTCTGTAAAAACGCGCTCGGCCGCGGCAAAGAACAAGGGGCCATTGATCTTGTAGAGCAGCGCGTTGTCCGGCACCTCATGGGCATAGCGCTTATGCTCGGCCAAATCGTGCAGTCTGGTCATCTTGGCGATTTCGCGCATAAAGAGCAGGGAGGCCAGGATCACCCCGAAGGTGATGGCGATAACCATGTCGAAGATGACGGTGAGTGACAGGCAGACCAGCAGCACCAGCACATCGGATTTGGGGGCGCGGCGGATCAGCTCCACCACCTTGTGCGCTTCACTCATGTTCCAGGCGACGATAAGCAACAAAGCGGCCATGGCCGAGAGCGGCAGCCAGGATAACCAGGGCGCCAGCACCAGAATGGCGGCCAGCACCACCAGGGCATGGATGATGCCGGAAACAGGCGATGTCGCTCCCGCACGCACGTTAGCGGCAGAGCGTGCGATGGCGGCGGTCGCGGTAATGCCGCCAAAGAAGGGGGCGAAGATGTTGCCAAGCCCCTGCCCCACCAGCTCGGCGTTGGAGCTGTGCTTGCGACCTGTCATGCCATCCAGCACCACGGCGCAGAGCAGCGATTCGATCGCCCCCAGCATCGCCATGGAGAAGGCGGCAGGCAGCAACCGCTCAAGGGCCGCGAGGTTCCATTCAACGGGTATACCATCGGGGCCGGGCAAGGCCCAGGGCATCACCAGTGTCGGGGCGATGGGTGGGATCCCCATCCCTTGAGTGCCATCGGCCAGGGTATAGCTGAACTTGCTGCCGATGGTGGCCACATCCACCCCGAAGTAATGGAGGCCAAAACCCAGACCCACCCCGACCAGCACCGCGGGCAGGTGGCCGGGCACCGGCAACCGCAGCCGCGGCCAGAGCAGCAGCACGGCCAGTGTTGCGACCCCCACCAGGGTATCACCCCACTGCCAGCTTGGCAGGGCGGCGGCCAGCGCCTCGACCTTGCCCAGATAGGTTTCCGGCATCTCGGGCACGCTTAGGCCAAAGAAGTCCTTGATCTGCAAGGTGGCGATCACGATGGCGATACCGCCGGTAAAGCCGAGCGTCACTGACGGGGGAATGTACTCGATAAGGCGCCCCAGTCGACCCAATCCCATGACCAACAGAAAGAGGCCGGAGATGAGCGTCGCCATCAACAGACCGCCGACCCCGAACTGCTGGGCAACCGGGTAGAGGATCACCACAAAGGCGGCGGTCGGGCCGGAGATAGAGTAACGGGAGCCACCGGTCACGGCGATCACAATACCGGCGATGATGGCGGTATAGAGACCGTGTTGCGGCGGCACACCGCTGGCGATGGCCAGCGCCATGGCGAGCGGGATGGCAATGATGCCCACCGTTACACCGGCAATGAGGTCACGGCCAAAGCGGGCCATGCTGTAGGGTTCATCAATACAGGACTGGCGTAAGGCTATGGCGAGCTTCACGCTATTTAAAGAGGTTTGCTTGTGCATGTATATCGTAATACCGGAAGAGGGAGATAAAGGCCGGAGAGAATCCGGCGCCCGATCATCATCAAGGGCCGGCAGAGCTGTCGACGCGGCGATGGTATCCTGTGTAACCTTACTCCAGACCGGCCATTTTTTCGATGGGCAGGATCAATGAAACACATGCTCATCGATTATTTGGCCTCTTTGCCGCAAAATCGCCGATCTTGACTCCTAGTCTCCCCCTTTTAGCAGCAAAGATTATCATTTGAGCCTTATCTGGTTGCCTGCACGTTCCTGACATCATGCTGGCATCATCAGGTTGATGCGAACCGAACCAATGTCCCCGGCATCAGTTGGCCAAGGTGATGGCAAGGGACTGATTGTGCTGAAAATAAACCGCAAAGCGCAACTTTTGGGCAAACAGTCCGAAAATCTGGTTTTCGGGAAGTTCGCGGGTTGACACCTGTCACTCCGGTCATTACTATTCGCCCCGTCTTAACGAGACAGGCAATTCCTCCTTAGTTCAGTCGGTAGAACGGCGGACTGTTAATCCGTATGTCACTGGTTCAAGTCCAGTAGGAGGAGCCAATTCCCTCGTAGTTCAGTCGGTAGAACGGCGGACTGTTAATCCGTATGTCACAGGTTCAAGTCCTGTCGAGGGAGCCACATTCTAAAGCCCAGCTTTCGAGCTGGGCTTTTTCGTCTCTGCTGTTGATTGCCCCATGCTAATCTCGTTCTCCCATCACCCTTGGCACTGCGCAACTCCGCCCGGCGTTTTTCAAGATAGTTGTCGCGTAAACCTGTTTTAAGCCGCCTGTTTTTGCTCTGGTTCCTACCCCACCCGCTCAGTTGATTGCATGTTCACCTGCAGGCTGAAGCCCCCAGTCAGGTAGAGCATGACAAAATAGGAGTTAATGGCTTATTGACGGGTGACACGGATCTGCAGGGTCTGGCGCTCACTCTGGCTGCCTCGTGCGCCCTGTAACTGGGTGCCGAGGCTGCTCCCCTGATCTGCAGAGTTGGTCGAGAGCTCCCCCACCGTCAGCCACTGTCCTGGGGCACCGCTCACTTCGGTGGCACTCTGCCCAGTGCTGATAGTGCCCTGGTTCAGCCTCGCCTGTTCGCTGCTGAGCGCAATCTGCACCCGATCGCCAATCAAGGTGGCCGTGGCATAGAGGCCATTCACCAGCGGCATCATCCCCACCACGGCGCCCCCGTTCCACTGATAGAAGGTCACCGGCTGATAGGAGCCCATCTGCAGCAACACGGGACGACCCGAAAGCCCACGCACCTGCCAGCTGTCGTTCTGGCTGCGCTGATACTGCTCGGCATTGCCATCGAGCAGCCACTGCCTTTTGGCCTCGTCGCGACTGATTGAGCCCCCCAGTTGCTGACCGCTGGCGGCCCCATCCACCCGCCACTCGATAAGCAGACTTTGCGGTGGCTGGTTGATCTGCGCCAGCGTGGCTTCAGCCTCCTGCAACTGGGCTGGCGTCCCGCTCAGCACCAGTTGGTTACCCATGGCACTCACCCCCAGCTGGGGGTAGATCTCCTTGAGGGTCTGCACCGCCGCCTGCGCCTCGAAGACCGGGATCACTTTCACCTCGGCCCACAGCGACGAGCTCCAGAGTCCCATCATGCAGCCAAGCCACAGCAGCGCCCTGCGACCAACCTTGCTCATCCGAACCATTGCGATCTCCTCGTTCTCTGTGTTCTTCTCTGTGCTCTTCTCTCTGCTCAGGCGTAGACCCACGCCCGCAGCCAACAGCTCAGCCCAATTCTGCCCACCCGTCGATGATGAACCCGGCAGTTGCCAAAAAACAATCGGGAATGCAGCAAGTCCGTGATTTCCCACGGTATGAAGCTCTCATTCCACGCCCATTATCGCGTAAGATAGCGCCATCATAATTGCCCAAGCGGAATCCATCATGTTGAAACAGCTGTTGTTACTCCCCCTCGCCCTGCTGCTGGGAGCCTGCTCCCTGACCCAGTACAACGTCAGCGAGGCGCAAATCAACCAGTACCTCAAAGATCAGGTCTCTTTTGAAAAACAGCTGGGGATCCCCGGTATCATGTCGAGCAAGATCCGTCTGGATGAGATGCAGAGCCGTATCGGCCGCAAGCAGCCGGATCGCATCGAGCTGGACGCCGCTGGCGATCTGCAGGTGAGCAGCCCCCTTGGCAGCCAGCAGATGAAGATCCGCTTTGCCTTGAGCGCCCGCCCGGATTATGTGGCCGACCAGGGTGCCATCTATCTGCGCGACCTTGAACTGCTCTCGGTGAAGACCGAGCCCGCCGATATCGGCGCAGCCCTCACCCCGCTGCTGCCCACTTTCAATCAGTCGCTCTCCCTGTTCCTGTCGCAAACCCCGGTCTACCGCCTCGACAGCAGCCGCAAGAACGAAGCCAGGATCAAGGACAAGGTCGAAGCCCTCAAGGTAGAGCCGGGCCGTCTGGTCATCCCGTTCAAGGTGCTCTGATCCACGCCGCACTGGCACTTTAATCGCGTGTAATAGATAGCGGTCCTCTTCGTCTTATACCTCCAAGTCATCCTGTCACCACCACAGTGACCGGATAGCGCCATGCTCGGCGCACCAGCATGAAAAAGGGAGCCATAATGGCTCCCTTTGCATTACAGCGTCTGACACAGTTTCAAGGATCCTCCTCAAACCAGCTTGTCCAGCATCTCCTTGGTCACCAGCACAATCCCCTGCTCGGAGCGGTAGAAGCGGCGGCTATCCTCATCGGCATTCTCGCCCACCACCAGCCCATCGGGCAGGACACACCCTTTATCCACCACCACCCGGCGCAGACGGCAACCGGCGCCGATCTCGACCCCTGGGAAGATAATGGCCTGATCCAGGGTGCAGAAGGAGTGCACACGCACATTGGTAAAGAGCACCGAGTTGAGCACGAACGATCCGCTGACGATGGTGCCGCCCGAGAACATGGAGTTGATGGTCATGCCGTGCTGACCATTGCGGTCCTGCACAAACTTGGCCGGTGGCGTCAGGGGCTGGCTGGTCCAGATGGGCCAGTTCTGATCATAGATATCGAGTTCGGGCAACACGGAGGCGAGATCCATGTTCGCTTCCCAGAACGAATCCAAGGTTCCCACGTCACGCCAGTAGGGTTTTTGCCCCTCGCGGGCGCCGACACAGGACATGCTGAAGGGGTGTGCAAACGCTAGCCCCTCTTCCACGATGCGGGGGATCACATCCATCCCGAAGTCATGTTTGGAGTCTTGGTTAAGAATGTCCTCCTCCAGCAGTTGATAGAGGTACTCCGCCTCGAAGATGTAGATCCCCATGGAGGCCAGCGAACGATCCTCGCAACCCGGCATGGCAGGTGGATTGGCCGGTTTCTCAACGAAGGCGCGGATCTTGCGCTGCTCGTCGATGTCCATCACCCCGAAAGCGGATGCCTCGGCTCTTGGCACCTCGA
This sequence comes from Aeromonas fluvialis, assembly GCF_000819885.1. Classification (GTDB taxonomy): domain Bacteria; phylum Pseudomonadota; class Gammaproteobacteria; order Enterobacterales; family Aeromonadaceae; genus Aeromonas; species Aeromonas fluvialis. The sequence continues at coordinate 3,172 of NZ_CDBO01000002.1, read as the reverse complement.
TGCAGGCGACCGTCACCTTGGCGCCGAGACGCACGTGATCGAGCAGCATGGCGGCGTAGTCCATCTTGTAGATGTGATCTCCCGCCAGCACCACTATGTATTTGGGACCGTAATCACGGATGATGTCGACATTCTGATAGATGGCATCGGCGGTGCCGCGATACCAGTGCACCTCATCCACTCTTTGCTGGGCAGGTAGCAAGTCGATGAACTCGTTCATCTGGTAACGCAGGAAAGACCAGCCAGATTGCAGGTGGCGCAGTAGACTGTGGGACTTGTACTGGGTGACCACACCAACGCGGCGGATCCCCGAGTTGATACAGTTAGAGAGCACAAAATCAATGATCCGGAATTTGCCACCGAAATGGACGGCAGGCTTGGCACGGTTGTCGGTCAACTGTTTCAGGCGACTGCCACGCCCTCCCGCCAGCACCAGTGCCATACTCTGGTTCAATAATTGTCGTGCTTTGGCACTATTTTCGGGCTCTAACAACATGATTTACCTCTGCCTTGTTTGATCTATTTTCAACTCATTTTCGCCTGTTTCGGTAACTGTGAAAGTGGTTTCACTCACATTTAACCGATCCCAATTGACCCTTTTAACCGAGTTGCGAGGAATAGCATGATTTGCTCCGCCAGCTTGGTTAAAATTCCCCCATAAAGCAGCCACTTCAAGGATGACAAGATGGTTCACAAGCTCGGACGTTCCCTGTTTCTCATCGCCACCATAGTGACCATACCCCTGCTGCTCCTGCAAGCAGTTTGGCTGGCCCTGCAGAGCACACCGCTCACTTTGGCCATTATTCTGACCACCACACTGCTCGGCATGATCCTGCTGTTGATGCTGGCCATCCGCACCATGGATGGCCTGCACCAGCATCAGGAGCTCACCTGGGTCAAGGCGATCAGGAGCCGTGAACCCTCGCTGCTCGATGAGCCCGCCTCCCGGGAGGAGCTGCAAAAGCTGCTGGATCAGTTTGAGAGTGCTGAGCAGAGTGCCCATCGCCAGCTGACCGAATTGAACAATCTGGCCACCACTGACGAGCTGACCAAACTGCTCAACCGTCATGCGTTTCGCCGTGATCTGACCGAACTGCTGCAGCGGGATCAGGACACCCAGACCGCCACTCTGGTGCTGATCCGTGCCACCGAGCTTGGCAAGATCAATGCTCAGCGCGGTTTCCAGTCCGGCGATGCCTATATCAAGGATATGGCGGACCTCATCAAGCGGGTGGTGAGCCGTTTCCCGGGCAATCAGGTATATCGCATCTCCGGCGCCGATTTCGCCGTGCTGGTGCAGCCAGTGGCCAATATCCCCCCCCACCTGCTGGGACAGGATTTAAAAATGGCCTTCGATCACTATCAGGATCAGCACGAGCTGGAGAGTACTGGATACTCCGGGCTGACCAAACTCAGCAGCGGTCAGAAAATCGAAGCCGTGCTGGCCAGAGCGGATCTGGCACTGGCTCGCGCCCAAACCGAAACCATCAACGGCTGGGCTATCCAGCAAGATGACAGCGTCTCCGACCTGCAGGGGCAGCACCACTGGCGCGAGGTGCTGACCGAGGTACTGGCGCAAGAGCGGCTCTGTTTTACCTATCAGCCGATCCAGCCGCTGCACCGCAGCATGCTGGCCTACAACGAGATCTACACCCGCTTCAGTGGCAACGACGGTACCGCCCTGCCCACCGACACTCTGTTTGCCATGGCGCAACGGCTGGATATGGTGATGCGACTGGAACAGTTGGTCATTACCCACATCATGCGTCAGTACCGAGCCTTTGGTACCAACCAGAATCGCTGGGGGATCAACCTCTCCCCCAACCTGCTGCAAAACAGCGCCTTCCTGATCTGGCTTGACCGTCAGTTGCTTAAAGACCCCAACACCAGTGCCAATCTGGTGTTCGAGCTCGACGAGGAGCACCTGGAGCGCAATCTGACCGGCGCCAAGCGGGTGTTTGAGCTACTGCGCCGCAACGGCAGCCGCTCGGCCATCGCCAACTTCGGCAAGGGGATCGGCTCCTTCACCCTGTTTCGCGAGCTAAAGCCCGACTACATCAAGCTGGACCCCGCCCTTATCACCGGGCTGGAGCAAGATCAGACCAACCAGCAGTTTGTGCGGATGATCGTGGATGTGTCACACCGGATGGGGTGTCAGGTGATTGCAGAGGGGGTGGAACAGCTTGGCCAGAAACAGCTGCTGCAAGGGATGTACGTGGATGGCTTACAGGGCTATCTGATCGCCCGGCCGCAACCGCTGCGACCGGATATCAGCCAGCTGGGGCTCTTTACTGAGGATGCTTCAGCTTCAACAGGGTCAGAATGATGTCATTGAGCTGGCGATAGCGTTCCAGCTCTTTTTGATCATAACGGGTCGCCAGCGTGGTGGGGTTGTGGCGATTCTTGAGGTAACGATTGATTTGCAGGCGATTGAACCCCGCCACCTGATAGACCTGGCCAAGCAGGGTGTTGAGCTCATCGTGATCCAGACCGGCTCTGGCCAGATACTCCCCATCGGCGGGACTCTCGGTCTGGTGGCTCCACTTGCCAATACGGCCGCTCTCCTGCAGATAACTGAGCCACTGCTCGATATAGAGGGGCTTGCACCCCGCCAGCAGATTGAAAAAGCCCACCGCATCACAACGACAACCGCTCAGAAGCACGACCGCCAGCTGATCGTCATCGCACTGGAAGGTCACTGGTCCGGCTTGCGCCCAATCCAGCGCCTGCACACGAATGCTGGCCTTCTCACCCGCAGCTCCTGTGACCTCGAATAGAAACATGGCGCACCTCCCTTGGCAAAAGATTGATGATGAACCATGGATGCAGCAGGTGCAAAGGCAAATCGCGTTTTAACTCATAGGGGTAAAGAGGGCGCTGTTCCCGTTACGTGTTGGTGAGTCGATTGACACCAACCAGCAACCATGAGCCGGCGGTGTTTGGCTCCTGACTGACTACACGGAACCAAGCCAGATAGTTCTCCAGGTATTCTGTTCCTACACCATGAAACGTTTGCATCCACCCACACCACCGGTTCACGTAGTTGTTCAGCGTCTGGATGTGAAATACCTCATCCTCTACACGAGGCTTGTCCAAAGCAATCAAGCGGTTATGAATGATGCCGGGGACTTTTTCTGCCACCGAACTGGTGCTCAGCGGTGTTCGTCAAGAT
>NZ_CDBO01000001.1 GCF_000819885.1 Aeromonas fluvialis | reverse complement strand
GGTAATGGGTAATCAGGAATATCTTTGTCCAGTAACGCCGAACACCTCGCTTTCCTGCAAGGCTCACTCCGTGAGTTTCTTGAGCAACACACCATCGGGATCGACCGAGGCGTTGCCATTCCGGCGCAAGCGGGGGAATTGAGTTTCGACTTCTCGGCCAGCCAGAAACGCCACATGAGCAAGGCAGACCGCTATCTCCAGCGACTACAACGCAAGCTGGCAAGGCAGCAGAAGGGATCTAGCCGCCGCACCAGAACCAAGCGCCGGATTTCTGGTTATCACGGCAAAAAAGGCAATATTCGCCGCGATTTTAATCATCAAACAAGCAGGGCGCTGGTTAATAGCCCTGCCAAAATTTTCGTATTCGAGGCGCTACGCACGGCGCAAATGACGCGACGGCCAAAAGCCAAGCAAGATGAGCATGGGCGTTTTTTGTCAAATAAAGCCAAGCAGAAGGCAGGGTTAAACAAGGCCATCTTGCATTCTGGTTGGCACATACTGGAAAGTTTCACCAAGTACAAAGCTTACCAGTCAGGCAAGGCGTTTTTTAAAATATCCGCTGCTTACACCAGTCAGGAATGTGCCGTTTGCGGCAACATTCACCTCGCTAACCGCAAATCACAAAGTCTTTTTGTGTGCGGCAAGTGTGGCAATACTGACAATGCAGATCACAACGCATCTCTGGTAATAAAAAAGCGGGCTATTGCGTTAATTTTGGACTCTGGAACGGAGTTATCAGCGGCGGATGTGTTAACGGCTGCCGCTGATATTGGACGTGGAGGGAAATGTAAGACTGGCCGAGCCAAAAGCTCAACCAGCAGCTCCCAACGAAGCGTCAAAAAAGAAAAGGGCGCGGCTACTGGTTGCTCCCTTGGAAGCTCGCTGCTTTAGCTGCGAGTAGTTCACCAGGGTTATGGCACAGATTGAACCTGTCAGATATGGGTGGAGCTTTAGCCACCCAGGATACCAACCCTGTTTGCAGAAATGACAAGGGCCGCACAATGTGCAGCCCTATCTTTGGAAAATAGCGGATTGAGCGTGTCAGCTGGCCCAGGTGATGATGTGATCAATCCATTCACCCGCCTGATGCTCGTGAATGACCTTGCCACGGACGGATTGACCGGCCTGATGCATCGCGGAGCGACTGCCAGTCAGCAGAGGGTGCCACTCTGGCAGGGCGTCACCTTCAGCCAGCAGGCGATAGGCGCAGGTTGAGGGGAGCCAGTCATATTCCGCGATCTTGTCATGGGTGATCTGCAGACAGTCAGGCTCTTTTTTGAAACGATTGGCGTAATCAGAGCACTGACAGGTCTTGGTGTTGAGCAGATTGCAGGCGACATTGGTGAATACCAGCTCGTCGGTATCCTCATCAATCAGCTTGTTGAGGCAGCATTTTCCGCAACCATCGCAGAGGGATTCCCATTCGGACTCAGTCATCTGCTGCAGACTTTTGGTCTGCCAAAAGGGGGTTTGCATCATACCGCTCACTTAATACACCTGATAAAACGCGTGGTTATACCCCTTGTTACTCGGTATTTCAAGGAGAGGGTCACACCGATAAGAAAATTGTCGTTATCAGGCCGAATGAATGCAATGACTTGCACTCTCGTCATAGTGCTCAAACGGGTTTTCTTGTGGGCAATAAACCTCGCTGGTTTTCATGCTAGGACTATATGATTGGCCAGTTCAGGTTTCACTTTCTGCTTCTGTCTCAGGTGACTGCTCCCCGCCGCCTTTAATGCCAATATGCCTTGCTGCTGGATATTCATGGCCGCGTTGATGTCGCGGTCATGCTCCGAACCACACGCCGGACATGCCCACTGCCGCTGGTGAAGTGGCATTTCCGGCATCTTGTGACCGCAATCACTGCACAGTTTCGAGCTGGCAAACCACTGATCGAGTTTGATTAGGTGGCGACCCGCCGCTTGTGCCTTGTACTCCAGCTTCATGATGAAACCATGCCAGCCAGCATCGCCATGCGTGGGAATACGCAGGCGCGGGCCAGCTTGTGGTTTTTCATCATGTTCGCTGATTTCAAGGTCTCCACGATGATCGCTTGGCTATCGTCAACCATCGTGTGGGAGAGTTTGTGCTGAAAATCAACGCGGGCATCGGCTACCCGTTCGTGCAGCGCTGCCAGTTGCCGCCTTGCCTTACCACGGTTGGCACTGCCTTTTTTCTTGCGAGACAGGGCCTTTTGCTTTCGCCGCAGATTGCGACTGGCGTTGATAAGGTGGCGTGGATTGGCAATCTTTTTGCCGCTCGACTCAATGAGGTAGTGGGTCAGCCCCATATCACAGCCCGTCACCTCCGTGATGAAGGTGGGCTTGGCGGGCGCCTCGCTGCCATCCTCGCAAAGGATGGACGCATAGTATTTCCCTGTCGGGCCACGGCTGACCGTGATGCTGGATACCACGCCGATAATATCTCGATGAATGACCGCCCTGATGGGCGTCATCTTCGGCAACTGGATAGCGTCGGCCAGCACTTTCCCATTGGGGTGATCGCTCGATTGCTTGCCCCATCGCTATGACCAGCGGGGGAGCCTGTATGAGCGTTCGCTTTTTGTCTTAATGATTGAGATAGATATCTTGCTCTGCATAGGCCAGCAGAGGTGTGCCGAGGTTAGCCTGTTTCGCGCCAAAGAAGCGGGTGAGTACGCCAGATTGCTGCCCCAGTCGCTGCAGTTTGACGTGATCCAGCTCGATCTGCTCGGGTAGCCAGGTAAACACTGCGGCGCAGTGACCATTTCCCAGACTGCGTTCTAGGGTTTGCTGCCAGTTCTTGATTTTGGGGCTGTGTACCACCAGCACTCTCTTGGGATCGATACCTTGCTCTTTCAGACGGCTTACTGTGGGGCGTCCCGGCGGGGCGATCAACAAGATCCAGCCGGTTTGATAGTCACCCAGCTTGGTTAATTCGCTTAGAAACTGATCATCAGACTGGATAGTCACACCATAATGAGTTGACTTCGCTTTGCAGGCGGTTCTGGTTGGCCAGGGTTTGCTCATGACACGATTCATCGCAAAGGGCAGTGAGTGCAGGGGCTGGTTCATATACGGTTTCCTGTATGAATATCCAAGCTGTATATGCATACAGTATTGTGATCCTGAGGCAGTGACAAGGTGTTTTTGCTGAGAAATGTGATGCTGTTGGCATGTATGATTAGTAAGGTTATGTTTTCAAACGTTATTTAATATAAAACGGGATGGATGCTTTTCGTACTATGGACAAACCTTGCGTAACCGCCCATGGTTATACAGGTCATTAATAGGAGGTGCCGCTATGGATATCAGTACTTTGCAGCGTCTGGATGCCAACATCTTGTTGGGTATCATCAATGAGAAGCTGAGGCTTGAGTGTGACGGGTTGGAGGAGTTGCTGGCCTATTACGATATGAGTGAAGAACAGTTGGCAGGGCGTTTGGATCAGATTGGGTACCATTACGATCCATTGAGCAATCAGTTTAAGGCACATTTTTGAGGGTGCAATGATTGCTTCATATTTATACTGTAATTTTTCAGGCGCATTGAAATCGGTTTCAATGCGCCTTCTTGCTGTCTATTTTCAGGGATTTTCAAGGTTTGGCAATCTCTGAAAACCTATTCATGCCATAATATTTTCATGTTTTAATTAAGGCCTTGATAATAAAGGTTTTTTTGTTTTTCCGTAATCTGTTAAAGGAAAGGGTTTTCAAGCTTTTCAGGCTGTTCTTATCAGTTAAAGTGTGACTTGCGTTAATTTTTAATTCTGCCGCTTTTGTTAGTATTCTCATGTCGGTAAATATTTTTAGATAACAGCAGCGCCGGTCCCGCAAGCGGGATAACAATTTTATTTGTAACGAAGGAATATGGTTTATGGCTACCAAGAAGAAGACAGACCAGGATCTCCAACTGGATAAAGATCAGCTCAAGGCGAGTATCGTGCGTCACCTGCGTTCTACCTTGGGAACAAGCGAACAGAAAGCCTCCCCCGAAGCGTGGTGGAAAGCCACTGCTGCGGCCGTCAATGAACAGGTGTACGAGCGCCTGACCCGCACTCAGCAGACTCACTTCAAGAAAGATACTCGTGCAATTCACTATCTCTCTGCTGAATTCCTGATGGGACGATTGACCTCCAACAACCTGCACAACCTCTCTCTGTACAAGGCTTGTGAAGAAGCGTTGGGTGAGCTCGGTCTGGAGCTGACTGATCTTTGCGAGCAAGAGCCTGACATGGCCCTTGGTAATGGCGGTTTGGGCCGTCTGGCTGCCTGCTTTATCGACTCGCTGGCAACCCTCAACTATCCGGCGGTCGGCTATGGACTCCATTACGAACACGGTCTGTTCCGTCAGGAGATCCAGGATGGCCGCCAGATCGAGCGTCCGGACTCCTGGCGTGAATACGGTAACCCTTGGGAAATTTGCCGTCCGGAATCCGTTCAAGAGATCCCGCTCTACGGCTATGTGGAGACGGTATTCGGTGACAAGGGTGGCCTGAAAAAAGTATGGCATGCCGGTCGCAAGATCAAAGGGGTGCCTTGGGATATCCCTGTCGTCGGATTTGGCGGCCACACTGTCAACATCCTGCGTCTGTGGGAATCCCGCGCCTCCGAGTTTTTCGACTGGGACGTATTCAACGCCGGTGGTTACATCGACTCTCAGGCTGAAAAAGCCCAGGCAGAAACTATCTCCAAGGTGCTCTATCCGAACGATGATACCGATGCGGGCAAAGAGCTGCGTCTGATCCAGCAGTACTTCTTCTGCGCCTGCTCTATCAAGGACATCATGCGCCGCTACAAGCGGGTGCATGGCGCCGATTTCAGCAACTTTGCCGCGCAAATTGCTATTCAGCTCAACGATACGCATCCGGCGGTGGCTATCCCCGAACTGATGCGGGTACTGGTGGACGAGGAAGATCTGAACTGGGAGGCCGCTTGGGCCATCTGCTATCAGGTGTTCTCCTACACCAACCACACTTTGCTGCCTGAAGCACTGGAGAAGTGGTCGGTCAGCCTGTTCGAGAAGGTGCTGCCGCGCCATCTGGAAATCATTTACGAAATCAACGCCCGTTTCCTGGGCGAGCTGGTGGAGCCCAAGTGGCCGGGTAACGATGCCATCAAGGCCAAGCTCTCCATCATCGAAGAGGGGGCGGTGCGCAAGGTACGGATGGGCAACCTGTGTGTCATCGGTTCTTCCAAAGTGAACGGCGTAGCCGAGATCCACTCCAAACTGGTGAAAGAGGACCTCTTCCCCGAGTATGGCGAGCTGTGGCCTCAGAAGCTGTGCAATGTCACCAACGGGGTGACACCGCGTCGCTGGCTGTTGGCTTGTAACCCAGAGCTGGCCGGGCTGTATACCGAAGTGGTTGGCAAAGAGTGGCCGCTGCAACTGGACAAACTGCGTGGGGTGGCGAAGTTTGCAGATGATAAGGCGTTTCAGCAGCAGTTTATGACCATCAAGCGTCATAACAAGGAGAAACTGGTCAAGGTTATCAAGGCAGAGACCGGTATTGATGTCAGCGCCGAGGCGATCTTTGACATCCAGATCAAGCGTCTGCACGAGTACAAGCGCCAGCAGCTGAACCTTATCCACATCATGGCGCTGTATCGTCGCCTGCTGGCCAACCCGGACTATGACATGCATCCGCGGGTGTTCATTTTCGGCTCCAAGGCTGCGCCCGGTTACAAGCTGGCCAAAGACATCATTTACGCCATCAACAAACTGGCGGATCGGGTGAACAATGACGCCCGCATCCAGGGCAAGTTGAAAGTGGTGTTCATGCCGAACTACCGCGTGAGCCTGGCCGAAAAGCTGATCCCGGCGGCAGATGTCTCCGAGCAGATCTCCACGGCAGGTTATGAAGCCTCCGGTACCGGCAACATGAAGATGGCGCTCAACGGTGCGATCACCATCGGGACGCTGGATGGAGCCAACATCGAGATCGCTGAAGAGGCGGGTGCCGAAAACTGTGCCATCTTCGGTCTGAACGTGGACGAGGTGAAGTCGCTGAAGGCGCGCGGTTACAACCCGTACGACTTCTACTATGCCGACTCCGAGCTCAAAGCCGTGCTGGACTGGTTTGATACCGACTACTTCACGCCGGGTCGTCCGGGCGAGCTTTCCGCCATCAAGCGCTCCTTGCTGGAAGGGGGGGATCCCTACCTGACGCTGGCCGATTTTGCCTCCTACTCCGAAGCACACAAGCTGATCGATACCTGGTATCGGGATCCGGCACTGTGGGCGAAGAAGGCTATCATCAACTCGGCCACCATGGGCAAGTTCAACTCAGACCGCTCCATCCAAGACTATGTGGATCGTATCTGGAAGCTGAAACCCTGCAATATCGGTTGATCGCCTCCGAATATGAGAACCCCGCTATGCGGGGTTCTTTTTTTAGCAAATGCCCCGTAA